>NZ_JAQTZU010000001.1 GCF_028687615.1 Methylovulum sp. | reverse complement strand
AACTTCAACCTGAAACTCAGGGCTGTTGGACGTAAGACCCCTTTTGATGCCGTCCTAAAATGGTATGATGAAAAACCAGATATTTTTATTATTAATCCTAACCATTTAAATGCGGGACTAAACAATTATTCAGGTGGACGGGACTGGGAAGAGGGTGGTGCATTGAGGTTCGGCTGGGCGGATATGCCTAATTTACAAAAAAATGATTCAGCACCCGCTGGTTAGCTGGAGATAATATGGAAAACAAGAGCACCCTGGCAGTGAATTCTGGTGTGATAACCGCCGTTCGTGGTGGCGTTGTCGATATACAATTTAATCGGCATTTGCCAGCGATTTACACCTTACTACGCACGGGCAAGGACAACCGCATCCTGATTGAAGTGTTGGCGCAACGCGATGCGCGTCATGTGCGGGGCATCGCCTTAACACCGACCCAAGGCCTCGCCCGTGGCATGGCGGTTCACGATACGGGCGGGCCGTTGACAACGCCTGTTGGCAAAGCCTTGCTCTCACGCATGTTCGATGTGTTCGGCAATGCGATTGACCGTGAAGGCGCGCTAACCGATGTGCAATGGCGTTCCGTACACAATGCCCCGCCGCCGTTGGCACGGCGTTCGACGAAATCGGAAGTGTTTGAAACCGGCATTAAGGCCATTGATGTGCTGATGCCGTTGGAGCGGGGCGGTAAGGCGGGCTTGTTTGGTGGTGCGGGGGTCGGCAAAACCGTGCTGCTGACGGAAATGATCCACAATATGCTTGGGCATCAAGAAGGCGTCAGTATTTTTTGCGGGATTGGCGAGCGTTGCCGCGAAGGTGAAGAGCTGTACCGCGATATGAAAGAAGCCGGCGTGTTGCCGAATATGGTGATGATTTTCGGGCAGATGGATGAACCGCCGGGCGCACGTTTCCGGGTTGGACATGCCGCGCTGACGATGGCGGAATATTTCCGTGATGACGAACACCGTGATGTGTTGTTGTTGATCGACAATGTGTTCCGCTTTATCCAAGCAGGTATGGAAATTTCGGGTTTGATGGGGCAGATGCCGTCACGTTTGGGTTATCAACCCACGATGGGGACGGAGCTGTCAGGCTTGGAAGAGCGCGTCGCCAACACCGATACTGGCGCCATCACCTCCATCCAGGCGGTGTATGTCCCCGCCGATGATTTTACCGATCCGGCGGCGGTGCATACTTTTTCGCATTTGTCCGCATCCATCGTGTTATCGCGCAAACGGGCCAGCGAAGGCCTGTTCCCAGCGATTGACCCATTACAATCCAGTTCCAAAATGGCGACACCCGGCATTGTCGGCGAGCGGCATTACCGTATGGCGCAAGACATCCGGCGGACGCTGGCGCAATACGAAGAACTCAAGGACATTATCGCCATGCTGGGATTGGAACAACTTTCCTCGGAAGACCGCAATGTCGTCGCCCGCGCCCGCCGTTTGGAGCGTTTCCTCACCCAACCGTTTTTCACGACCGAACAATTCACGGGCATGAAAGGCAAGCTGGTCAGCCTGAAAGATGCGTTGGATGGCTGCGAGCGGATTCTGCGTGATGAATTTAAAGATTATCCCGAAAGTGCGCTGTACATGATCGGGACAATAGATGAGGCAATAAGCGCAAGCAAACCGCAACAAACAGTGACGCAAACTATACACGAGAACGCCGATGCAGCTTAAAGTGCTGTTACCCTTCCAGGTTTTCCTGGAGAAATCCCAGGTATTGCGCATAGTTGCCGAAACCAACCAAGGCTCGTTCGGGCTGTTGCCGCATCGGCTCGATTGTGTCGCGGCCCTGCCGCCAGGCATTCTGATTTACGAAACAGCGGCGGACGGCGAAACTTACCTTGCCGTTGATGAAGGCATACTGGTCAAAACGGGTAAAGACGTACTGGTTTCGGTGCGCCGGGCAATAGCAGGGGCGGATCTTGCCCAACTACGCCACTCCGTCGAGCAGGAGTTTTTGAACTTGGACGAACACGAGAAAAGTGTGCGTTCGGTGATGGCAAAATTGGAAAGCGGCTTTATCCGCCGCTTAGTGGAGTTAGGTCATGGTTAAAAAAGACAGCAAAAAAACCAATGCCCTGGGCCAAGAAGTGGGTGTGAAAGCCGCGCGTAAAATCAAAGCGCGGCGTAACCGTACCCAGGGTATTTGGATCGGTTTGGGGATGATGGGGCTGATCGGTTGGTCGGTGGTCGTGCCGACATTGTTAGGCGCGGCACTGGGACTTTGGCTGGACAAACATTATCCTGGCACACATTCTTGGACCTTAGCCTTATTGGTGGCGGGTTTAGTCATTGGTTGTTTTAATGCCTGGGTTTGGGTGGATAGCGAAGACAAAGCCATGCACGAAGATCAGGAAGATAACAATGAATGAGACAGGGCTATTGATACTGGCTGGTCTGGCGGGTGTTTTGCTGGGCGTGGTGTTTTTCGGCGGGCTTTGGTGGACAGTGCGTCAGGGTCTAGCCTCGCAGCATCCGGCACGGTGGTTTTTCATTAGCCTATTATTGCGGACGGGCATTACCTTAGCTGGCTTTTACTACGTTTCCGGCGATGCTTGGCAACGGCTGTTGCTGTGCTTGTTGGGATTTATCATGGCGCGCCTGCTCGTAACTAGGCTGACCCGGCCGAAAACCGACTTAACACAAGAGACCTGCCATGCACCTAAGCCCTGATGAAATGATTTTCTGGCAACACGGTTTTATCAAACTCAATGCCACGATTGTATTTACTTGGGGATTGATGTTGGTGTTGGTCATTGGGTCAACACTCATCACCCGCAACTTGTCCACGGATTTAACCCGCAGCCGTTGGCAGAATTTTTTGGAAATTATTGTCACTGGCATCGTGCAGCAAATTGCTGAAGTGGGCTTGCCTTATCCTAAAAAGTATCTGGGTTTTTTGGGCACGCTGTTTCTGTTTATCGCCGCCGCCAATCTGGGGACGATTTTTCCTGGCTATGAGCCGCCGACCGGATCGTTATCAACCACGGCCGCACTTGCGCTGTGCGTGTTTGTCGCCGTGCCGCTGTTCGGCATTGAAGACCAAGGCTTGCGCGGCTATCTTAAATCCTACTTCGAACCGACGTGGATTATGCTGCCTTTTAATATCATCGGCGAAATCTCCCGCACCTTGGCATTGGCTGTGCGCTTGTTCGGCAATATGATGAGCGGGGCGATGATTATCGCCATCCTGCTGACCATCACGCCATTTCTGTTCCCGATTGTCATGACCTTACTGGGGCTGCTCACAGGCATGGTGCAAGCGTATATTTTCAGTATCCTGGCGGCGGTTTACATCGCCGCCGCCATGCGTACCCGTAAAGCTAAATCTGAGCCAGTCGCCAAGGTTTGAAATGATTGTCCACGAAAAGCACGAAAAGCACGAAAAGCACGAAAATGACTATCGCCAACCAATACAATTCGGCATAAATATTGCCTAGTAATGAGCATGAAGCAAGTTCGACATGTAGGTGCGGATTTACCCGCACCTACATGTCGAACGCATTTGCATAAGTTATTTCATGCCCATTCCTTAACTGATGTTACGCACGACTTTTTTTGTCCACGACCCGTAGAGCGCGAAGCGAAAAACACGAAAGGGTACTGAGCATTTATTTGTTTTTGATTGCCCGGGGCGGGACGGGGTCGCCGTGGCGCCTACTGTGGGAACAAGTCCGCTCCTGCTTTCGCTAAAAAGCGAAAAAAGGCTAGGGGGCATTTCAAGTTGCCGCTTAATTTTGCTCACGAAGGCGTTAGTGAGTTTTTTTTCGTGCTTTTCGCTTCGCGCTCTACGGGTCGTGGACAATGCGTAACATCAGTTAAAAATTGATATGCTGTTCATAACATTCCAATACGCCGAGGTTCCAAGTTTCGGGCAACAAAAAAACGGTTGCCCGACACGGGGAGTGGAATCTCAGGCATAAACAGCATACCCAACAGAACTATAGATCTTCGCGGAAAATCTAGGCTAAAAATAACGGGCGTTAATCCAGAAATGCACGGCGACACTGGCAAAATAACCTAGCAATATCATGGGCATCCAGCGTAAATGGGCGGTAAAGGTATAATGGCCTTTGATGTGGCCGAGCATACCGACACCTGGTGCCGAACCGATTGCCAGCAAACTACCGCCGACACCTAAGGTCAAAGTCAACAATAACCACTGGCCTGGCGGAAGATTCGAGTGCATATTCAACACGGCGAACATCAAGGTGCCGTTGTCGACAAATGCCGATGACAGGCCGATCATGATGTTAGCCAAGGTCGGGCTGATTTGACCGAATAGAAATTGGGCAACCGCGTCCAGATAACCAACAAAACTGATGGCGCCGATAATCATCATCGCACCATAAAAAAACAATAAGGTATCCCAATCAACGTTACCGACATTTTTAAATACGTCAAACGTCCGGTTATTATTGGCTTTAGGCACTTCCAAATGATAAAACCGGTACACATAGGCAAAATCGCTTTCTTGGATATGTGCAGTCTTGGTCAGGTAAAAATTGAAAAACTGCAACAAACCCAAGCCTGCCATCATGCCCGCAGCGGGTGGTAACTCCAGCAACACATTCGCGCTGACGGTAATTGCTAAAGTCAATATAAACAAAAAGATAATGCGCTTACTGCCACGTTTCAGCACTATTTTTTCATTAAGTGCTTCAGGAGTTTCTTTAGGTACCCAAAAGTGCATGACGCAAGCCGGCACCAGAAAATTGACCAGACAGGGAATCGCCAGCGAGAAGAACTCAGTGAAGTGCAAAATTTTCCGTTGCCAGACAAACAATGTCGAAATACCGCCCAGAGGACTGAACGCACCGCCCGCGTTGGTGGCAATCACGATATTCACGCAAGCCAAGGCGACAAATTCAGGTTTTTTCTTGCCTACCGCCAGCGCGATGGAACCCATCAACAAGCCTATCGTCAGGCCGTTGATAATCGTGGAAAGCACGAAAGCCAGTGCGCCGGTAATCCAGAACAACCGCCGATAACTAAACTTCCTACTGAGCAAATAAACCTTCAAACCGTTGAAAACACCGCGCTCTTCCATCGTATTCAGGTAAGTCATTGACACCAGAATAAATAGCAGCAACTCGATATAAGCGAGCAGATTGCTTTCAAATGCCAAGGCCGCCGTTTTTGCGTCCCCATGCAAAGCATAGTAAATACAAATCGCAAGCCAGACTAAAGCCGAACCTAGCACCATCGGCTTGGATTTGCGTAGCTCCGTCACTTCTTCCGACATGGCGGCGATATAAGCCGCTACCGTGACGAGGAGGGAGAGATAACCGATAACATGATGGGTCAAATCCAAATTACCAGGGGCATTTGCCACCACATCATCAGCAATAGCCATACCCGGCAAAAATAGCACCGCTAGGCTCAAGAGTATGAAATTCATGTAAGACCTGCCCCTAAATAAGTGTTTCGGCATTATAAGGGTTTGCCATCCTTTTTGTAAGCGAGATAGCCAGTAAGAGCCATACGGAATAAGGGGTTCACGGCTCAAGCATCCCCTATACCGTGGTTTTCAGATTCGGCAATAGTTTTTCGGGAGAGGTTATGGGTGAAATTTGTAACCCGATTGATAATGCAGGGTGCCGGCCTTTTTAGCGATTCTTACAAAAATGTATAGTTTTGGAAGGCTTCCTGCAAGGTGGCTCAGGTTATCTTATCTCCCAAGTCAGGTAATCCCGCCTGATAGTAAAGAGGATTGATCAATGCACAAGAGATGTAAACTAACGCTGGTCACCGTATTTGCCATGACCATCATGACAAACACCGTTGTTACCGTGGCAAAAAGCGTAGAACCTAAAGAACAAGAAGCAAAAGAATTGACGCTTTTTAGCCAAACCCAAATTTCCCTATCCGAAGCGATTAAAACCGCAGAACAAAAAATCGGCGGCAAAGCACTGGAAGCGGAATTGGCCGATGAGGCAAACGCCGTCCAATTTGAAGTCGAGGTTGTAAAAGACGGTAAAATTCACAAAGTCATGGTCGATGGCAAAACCGGGCAAGTGCTGAAAGCCGGCTTGGATCATGAACCCAACAGCAATACTGACGATGACGACGATTAAATACCGATGCCGTTGATACCATGAAAATAGCCATTATTGAAGATGATGCCGAAACCAGAAGCTATGTCAGCAATGGACTGAAAGAAGCGGGGTTTATGGTCGATTCGGCAGATGATGGCTACACAGGTTTGTTGCTTGCCAAGGACGGCGGCTACGATGTTTTGATTATTGACAGAATGTTGCCGCATTTGGATGGCTTGACGCTGGTCAAACTGTTGCGCGGTTCAGGCTGCACAGTTCCCGTGTTGTTCTTGACCACGATGTGCGGCATTGATGACCGGGTCGAAGGCTTGAATGCCGGGGCGGATGATTATTTGGTCAAACCATTCGCATTCAGCGAACTTGCCGCACGGGTCAACGCGCTGTTACGACGGCCCAGGGCCACCGTAGAATTAAACCTATTGCAAGTACAAGACCTTGAAATTGACCTGTTAAAACGGCTAGTCAAACGTAACGGGCAAGTGATGGAATTGCAACCCACCGAATTCCGCTTACTGGAATATCTGGTGCGCCATGCCGGACAAGTGGTGACGCGGACCATGCTGTTAGAACATGTCTGGGATTTCCATTTTGACCCCAAAACCAATATGGTCGAAACCCATATCAGCCGTTTGCGTAGCAAGCTTAACGCAGGTGGCAAGCCGGATTTGATTCTGACCGTGCGCGGCGCAGGCTACATCATCCATGAAACGGGTTAATTTTATCCGCGCCTCCAGTTTTAAACTGTCAGCCTTATATCTGGGCCTGTTTTTATGCTCGTTTTTGGCGATTGGCCTCAGTGTGTATTTTTTAACCATCCACTCGCTGGAACAACAACTTAAAGATGGTGTGGTGACGGAAGCCAAGCGTTTACAAGCAGAATATGCCGTCGGCGGCATGGAGGCATTGCTTGAAGAAATTGCCGAAGACGAACGCGGGGCAATGGATAATTACGGCCTTATGGATCAACAAGGGCGCAATCTGGCGGGCAGCCTGAAAAATTTTAAAGCCAACGCCGGATGGCAGATGCTCTCTGAAGACAGTTTTTATGTTTTTGTCATCGCGCTACCCAACCGGCATTGGCTCGCAGTTGGGCATTCTGGCGGCACCATACAAAACACTGGTACAGCCATTATTGAAGCATTTTTGTCGGGCATCCTGTTAGTGGTTGTGCTTGGCCTGGGCGGTGGCTTTTATCTAAGCCACGCCTTTTTGAGAAAAATCCAGGCGATCACCCTGGCTACCGAAGCCATTATTTCCGGCGACTTACATCGCCGCCTACCCGTCACCGACCATCGTGATGAACTGGATCAGTTGGCGGCGTTACTAAACCAGATGCTGGATAAAATCGGTGCGTTGCTGGATAACGTCCAGCAAGTATCCAACGATATTGCCCATGATTTACGCACCCCTATCAGCCGCTTGCAGTTCCGCTTGCAAGACGCGCTGAAAAAACCGCTGGCAACCGCGCAATATCAAGAGCATATCGCCAGCGCCAGCGCCGAAGTCGATACCATACTGGCGACTTTTTCCGCCTTGCTCAGAATCGCGCAAATTGAAACGGGGACACGGCGCAGCGGATTTAGCCCTGTCAATTTTAGCGAACTTGTCTTAGCCGTAAGCGACGCGCTGTCTCCGGTTGCAGAAGAACAGGGCAAAGCCCTCCATGCCGACATCAGCCCAGATTTAACGATGATTGGCGATAAGGAATTATTGACGCAACTGGTTTTTAATTTACTGGAAAACGCCATATTGCATACACCGGCACAAACGCGCATCGACATCGGTTTACAGGTGTCCGGCAGCCATCTGGAACTGATGATTGCCGACAACGGCCCAGGCATTGCGAAAGCTGATCGCCAAAAAGTATTGCAGCGTTTTTATCGGCTGGAACAAAGTCGCACCACGCCGGGCAATGGCTTGGGCCTGAGCATCGCCGCCGCCATTGTCGAACTTCATGGTGGCAGCTTGACCCTGCTGGATAACCAACCGGGGCTTAGGCTAGTGTTGTTATTTGTCCCCCAATACTAGCGGTTTCCCCAACTTTCCCATACAGGCTAGTATGCACCCACTCATACGATTGACACTTCTGGCAATGCTGAGCAGTTGCGCCCATTATCAGGAACGTCCGCTTAACGCATCGGCTTCGGCAACACGAATTGAAGCGCGTAGCTTGAACAATAGCGAACTTCAACAGTTTATCGACAGCAGCAACAGCCCTAAAAATAGGGCTTGGAATTTAGATAAACTGACTTTGGCGGCCTTGTTTTACCATCCCGATTTGGCCCTCGCCCGCGCCCAAGCGGACTCGGCGGATGCCTCCATCGTCACCGCCGGACTACGTCCCAATCCCAATTTTACCCTGACACCAACGTGGATCAGTAATTTAGCCGCTCCCGCCATTCCGTGGATAATAGCAAGTTCGCTAAGCATTCCCATAGAAACCGCAGGCAAACGTGGCTATCGCATCGACAAAAGCCAACACCTGACTGACGCGGCAAGTTTGCGGATAGCTGATGCCGCGTGGCTGGTGCGCGGCCGGTTGCGTTTGGCGATGCTGGATGTGTATGCCGCCCAAGAGTCCGTGCGTTTTCTGCAACAGCAGTGTGATTTAGAACAGGCCATAAACCAATATTTGCAACAACGGCAAGCCGCCGGAGAACTTGCCGAAACCGATGTGCTGACCGCGCAACTGGGTTTACAGCAAACCCAACTCAACCTGATCGCCGCGCAAAAAAAACTCGCCAACACCCAAACCCTGCTCGCTACCGCCATTGGCGTGCCCGTTGCCGCACTGACTGGCATTGAGCTGGATTTCAGCGAGTTTACCCACTTGCCCGATTTCAACGCCATACCAACCGCCCAATTACAAACCATCGCCCTACGCCAACGTCCTGATGTGTTGGCAAGCTTGGCGGATTACGCCGCCGTACAATCAGCTTTACAGTTGGAAATCGCTAACCAGTATCCGAATATCCAGGTCAATCCCGGTTATACCTGGGACATTGGTTCCCATTATTGGGTATTGGGCGCAAACGCACTGCAATTGCCTATATTTCATCAAAATCAAGGGCCCATCGCCGAATCGGAAGCGAAACGACAAGAAGCGTCAGTACGTTTTGAAGCCTTGCAATTGCGGATATTGGGTGAAATTGACCACGCCCATGCCAGTGCCTTGGCAATGTCCGCCCGCTGGCAAGCCGCCGGGGCAACCGTGCAGAACCGCCAGGCCAACCTGCGCTTGGTGCGGGATTTGGCAAAGGCGGGCGAACTGGATGCCCATGCCGTGGCGGTCGCCGAGCTGGAGCAATCCGTCGCCGAACGGGCGCGATTGGATGTGCTGGTGGAAAGCCAGCAAAGCTTGGCAATGCTGGAAGCTTCCTTACGCCAGCCCTTAACACCGACATTAACAAACGCCATGTCCATACCAGCACTTCGGAAACCATTGCCATGAAGCATGACTTTACAACGCAAAACATCAATATCGTTTCCGTGCCCCAGCGTATCCTCTGGGGCGGAACTATAAAATGTTTAGAATCCACGGCGGGACAGGGTTTGAAACCCCGTCTCCGACGTTTCCTGACCCTGCCAGCCAATAAAAACGTTACGGAACGGGTAACAAACCCGTCCCGGCGGAATTTTTTTAATAAGCTAAAAATCGTCACCATATCATCGTGTCTGGTTGGTTTAGTCCCCGTCCAGGCAGACGAACCCGCAATCGTCACCGAAGTCGCCGTCCAAACCGGCAAAATCACGCAAACGACCTTACAACGCTATGTCCTGGCTTACGGCGTGGTAGAACCCGAACCGGCCAGCCACGGCAAACCGGCCGCCAGTACGAAAATCGCCGCGCCGGTGGCGGGTATCATCAGCCAACTGTATTGCGAAGAAGGCCAGCGGGTAAAAAAAGATGCGCCGCTGTTCGCGCTGGACAGCCGCGCCGCCGACGACCAGATCGCCAAAGCCAACGTCGCGTTAGATTTCGCGCAAAAAAACTTCGCCCGTAAACAGCAACTCAATCCTGGCGAAACCATCTCGCGTAAATTGTATGACGACGCACAACAGTTACTGGAAACGGCGCGTACCGATTTACAAACCGCCAAAACCCAACGCGCTTTATTGAATGTCACCGCGCCCTTGTCCGGCACCATAACCGCGTTGCATTTCCGGCTCGGCGAAGCGGTCAGCCCCAGCAGCGTGTTGGCTGATTTGGTCGATTTGCACCGCCTCGTTATTGTCCTGCATGTGCCCAGCCCCGAAGCCGCCGATTTGCGCTTGGGACAAACGGTGACAATCCGCACGGGCAACACGCGTAGCCAGCAAACGGCGACGGTTAGCTACATCAGCCCGCAAATTGATCCGCTGACTGACACGGTATTGGTACGCGCCACACCGACCGCCACTATTTGCGGGCAAACCCCGTGTTTGCGTCCTGGGCAATCCGCTCGTGTCAGCATCGTCGTGGAAGCGCGGCAAAACCGCTTGGCTGTGCCTGTAGAAAGTGTCGTGACAGTCGATAACACCGCAACTATCGCCATCGTCGAAGGCGACCGCGCCAAACAACAGGCAGTGACCGCTGGTTTGCGCGACGGTAATCTTATTGAAGTGTCCGGCGATGGTTTGCAAGCCGGCATGACGGTGGTGACGCAAGGGGCTTATGGCTTGCCGCCGGAAACGCGCATTCGGGTGTTGAAATGAACTTATCCTTTGCGCTACGCCACCACAAGGCGATATTTTTTCTTTGCATCGCGCTATGCCTGGCGGGAGCCTATGCCGCACTAGATATGCCGTCGGCAATTTTTCCACAAACCAATTTTCCGCGTGTTGTGATCCTCATCGACAACGGCGTGATGCCCGCCAATGACATGATGGCGACCATCACCCGCCCGGTCGAAGAGGCCGTTAAAGACATTCCGGGCGTGACCACCATACGGTCAAAAACCGGACGCGGCACGGCAGAAGTCAACGTATTTTTCAACTGGAAAACCGACATGGTGCAAGCAGAATTGTTTGTGCAAGGACGCTTGGCAGTAGTGCAGAAAGCCTTGCCTGCCACGGCGGGTACGGCGGTTTGGCGGTTGACGTTCGCCGCGTTTCCGGTGGTTGGCTTAAGTTTGACGGGGAAAAATTATGCGCAAACCGAACTTTGGGAAACCGCCCGTTATAAGCTGCAACCGCATTTGCTACGCATACCTAACGTGGCGCGGGTCGGCATCGTCGGTGGACGCGCACCGGAATACCATGTCATCGTCGATCCTCTGCGTTTGCAGGCGGTGAATTTGAGTCTCGCGCAAGTCACCGACGCGCTGAACCGCAACAACCAAGTCACACCGACCGGCATGTTGGAGGAAAATTATCAACTGTATTTGACGCTGGTGGACGGGCGCGTCCATACCCTCGCCGATATTGAAAATATGACCGTCACCACCATTACCGCTGCACCGAATGCAACGGTAATACCTGCCGCTCTCGGCCATCCGGTGCGTATCAAAGATTTCGCCCGTGTCGAACGCGCGCCCGAGCCGGTCTTCAATATCGTCACCGCCAAAGGCGAAAACGCCGTGTTGCTGAATGTTTACAGCCAACCCAACGGCAGTACGCTGGACATCGCCAGGCAACTCAAAGAAGAACTGGCATTGCTGGGCAAAACCCTGCCGCCAGGTATGCAGGTGGAAGTTTTTTATGACCAATCCTTGCTGGTCGGCGATTCGATACAAAGCGTTTGGGAAGCGATTATTCTAGGGCTGATCTTATCGGTGGTCATCCTGTATGTTTTCCTGAAAAACTGGGGCGCGACGCTGATCGCCGCCACGGTGATCCCCGCCACGGTGTTGATGACGTTGCTGGCGGTGCGGGTGCTGGGCCTGAGTTTTAACCTGATGACGCTAGGCGGAATTGCCGCCGCCATCGGCCTGATTATTGATGACGCCATCGTCGTCGTGGAAGCCATCCATACCAAAATTAACCAAGGCATTGCGCGCCTGGTCGCCGTACAACAAGCCTTGGCGGAAATTTTCAGGCCCTTGCTGGCGTCAACGCTAACGCCCGTGGTGGTGTTCATCCCGCTGGCGTTCCTGGATGGTGTGGCGGGCAATTTCTTCCGCGCCTTATCGTTAACGATGGTGGTATCGTTACTGACTTCGCTGCTGTTGGCGGTCACGCTGATTCCTGCCTTAGCCGCCTCGTGGTTGCCTGTTAATCCGCATATGCCGGTCAAAGCTGAGGAATCAAACTGGTTAAATAGCTTGATGGGATTTTATGAAAAAGCTTTGCGTATCGCGCTGCACCAAGCCTGGAAAATCCTGCTGGGATGTTGTGCGGTTTTGGCATTGGGCATCTGGCTATACGGGCGACTGGAAAGCGAATTCTTGCCGTTTATGGACGAAGGCGCGTTTGTGCTGGATTACCACACGCCGTGGGGGACGAATCTAAGCGAGACCGACCGCCAACTCAAACAAGCCGAAAAACTGCTGCATGAGTTGCCGGAGTTGGACAGTTATTCACGGCGCACCGGAGCGCAATTGGGACTAGGCATTTCCCAAGCGCATGGCGGCGATTTTCTGGTCAAACTTAAGGCTGAGCGCAGCCGCAAAACCGATGAAATTATCGCCGGACTGCGCCAGCAATTGCACGAACAAGTACCTGGGGTTGATTGGGAGTTTGCCGGCATCCTCAATGATTTGATCGGTGATTTGACCTGGTCGCCACGCCCGATAGAAATCAAATTGTTTTCCACCGATGTCGAGTGGCTGAAACAAAAAGCCCCGCAAATCGAAGCCGAGCTGGGCAAAATCACCGGTGTCGTCGATACTTTTGACGGCCTGGAAACCACCGGCCCGTCGCTGGATTTACGGGTGCGTTCGCTGGATGCGCTGCGTTTCGGCCTGACCACCAACGATGTGGCCTTGGCAGTCAGCACCGCCATGCTGGGACAAAAAGCGTCTTATGTGTTGGAAGGCGACCGCGTCGTCAACATCCGCGTCCGCATGGACACCGATGCCAGCAAGCAGATTGCCGACTTGCGCGAGCTGCCTTTACGTTCGCCGGATGGCAGGACGGTGAAGCTGTCGCAAGTCGCCGATGTTGTCACCGAGCCGGGGCAATTGCAACTCAACCGCGAAGATTTGCGGCAATTGGTCGCCGTTTCTGCCAGGCTGGAAAACCGGGATTTGGGCAGTGCTATTGCCGAAATCAAGGCCAAACTTAGTAACGACCCGAGTTTGCCGCCTGGGGTTTTGGAATTCGGCGGACTGTATAAACAACAGCAGGAATCCTTCCATAATTTGCTGATTGTGCTGTTGGCTGCGGTTTTTTTGGTGTTTACCGTATTGCTGATTGAATTCGGGACGTTTCTCGAACCTATCGCCATCGTCTTCGGCTCGGTTTTAGCCTTGTGCGGTACGGTGCTGGCTTGGTATATGACCGGAACCTCGGTGAATATCGTGTCTTTATTGGGCGCGATCATCGGCATCGGCGTGGTGGCTAAAAACGGCATCTTGATGCTGGATTCGGTGCACCACTACCTTACCCAAGGCGATACGCTGGAACAAGCCTTGATTACTTCCGGGCGGCGGCGTTTACGTCCGGTGCTGATGACATCCTTAGCGGCAACTTTAGGCTTGTTGCCGCTGGCGTATGGTATAGGCGCGGGTTCTGATATGTTGAAACCGTTGGCAATTGCGGTGATTGGCGCGTTGACGCTGTCGGTGTTGTTATCACTGATCGCCACGCCAGTGGTTTATTTTTTGATGCGCAGGGGAGATGGCGAATCTTGGGTTAAGCCATAAACCTCAGAAGAGGCGCCCAATTAGTGGTTGTTTTGCCCCACAGAACCATTCAATAATGGTGCTTATCAACCTTATAACATCTGATTGTTCGTTAGAAAAAAATAAGCCAATGGTTTTATTATTGTTTATTTTTGGCTCGCATATTGCCTTAAGTTTTTTGTATTTGCAGCATTCATTTTCAGAGTAACGGCCCGATACCAATTGTCCGTTACCTACTGAAAGTGGGCGATTTCAGATACATAAACTTTATCCACTTATAAACAGGCACAAAGATGAAAATAAAAAAAGCTCTTTTACCTTTAGCTATTGCGATGGCTTTCAATGCAGTTGGAGTAAACGCGGCGACACCAGCCCAACATGTGGTTTTGATTTCAGTAGACGGCCTACATCAAAATGACCTCGATTGGTTCGTAAAAAACAATCCTGCTTCTACATTGGCAAGCTTGGTAAACAACGGCGTTCAATTCGCCAATGCCATGACACCATTCCCAGCCGATTCATTTCCTGGCTTGATTGGCCAAATCACTGGCGGCAATCCACACTCCACCGGTATCTATTACGATGTCAGCTATAACCGCGACCTTTTGGCACCCGGCACTACGGATTGTGTTAGTGCCACACCCGGAACAATAGTCGCTTTTGATGAATCCATCGACAAGAATCCAGACCGCCTAGACGCGGGTCAAAATATCCCTGGTTTATACGATAATGTCCCAAGCAGCTACGCGCTAATCCCTGCATTGAGCGGCGATCCTAAGACGCTGATTAACACAGCATCTTTACCCGTGGATCCTGGTACTTGCACACCTGTTTATCCGCATCAATACCTGAAAGTCAACACCGTTTTCAATGTCGCGCATCAACATCATTTACGCACGGCTTGGTCGGATAAACATCCCGCCTATGAAATTGTCAATGGCCGAAACGATAAAGGTGCCAATGAATTTTTTACCCCGGAAATCAATGGCCTTACCGTTACTGGCGGTTCCGTTGACTTTACTAAAAATAACATTGACACCCAAACTTACGACAATTTGAAAGTGAATGCCGTATTGAACTGGGCAAAGGGCAAAGACCATGCCGGCACCAGCACAGTTGGCGTACCTGCTATTTATGGTTTGAATTTCCAGTCGGTTTCAACGGCACAAAAACTTAATTTTTCCAGTTATTACGACCCAAGCAACCCGGCTAACATTATCCCTAATGGTTTGGGTGGCTATACGATTGATGCCGTCAGCGGCAAATTGGTGCCAGGCATGGTTCTTAGCGGCGCCTTGAGCTTTGTCGACCAATCTATAGGCAAAATCGTCGATGCGGTGGATGCCAATACCGTCGTTATCATTTCTGCCAAACATGGCCAATCCCCTGAAGACCGCTCCAAGTTAGTCATTATCAACGACGGCGATATGCTGGCGGCATTGGATGCGGCCTGGAACACGGCCCATCCTGGGGCAAATGGCCTGGTTGCTCATTCCCTTGATGATGACGGGGTGCTGATATGGCTTAAAGACAGATCAAAAACAGCCACCCAATTTGTCAAGAATTTCCTGATGAACTATTCAGGAATCGGCATAGGTTCCGATAGCTTGGGCAACAAAACCGCAGTTCCTTTTACCAATGCCGGTTTGAGCACGGTTTACGCGGGCCACGATGCGGCCAAATTATTCAATGTCAACTGGCATAACCCACGGGTGCCTGATGTTGTCGGGATTGCCAAAGAAGGCAGTGTTTACGGCGGTGGCAAATTAAGCAAAATCGCTGAACACGGCGGCATGGCAGAAAACGACCGTCATGTCCCGATCATAGTTTGGGGCGCAGGTATCGCTTCCGGCAAAACCGTCACCAATTCTGTAGAGACAACGCAAATTGCCCCTACTATCTTGAAAACACTGGGTCTTGATCCTTCAAAGTTGAAAGCCGTCAAAATAGAAGGCACTCAAGCATTGCCACAATTAAACTAATCGTTTAGTTTAATTGACTTATTTCGAGGTGGGATTTCCCCACCTCGATTTGTTTGACGCCCTATTTACCTCCAACATAGTTTAATTTCTGCGCTATCCAAGCAATCTTCATCAACTTAACGTTTTTTCTAAAACACCATTACGGTTATCCCATCCTTCGGTTAATTAAATCCATTAACCGTATGCAAGAATAGCCACTTTCGATGTCCATTTTCCCCTATTGCCAGCCTTTTCCATTATCAGTTCAAGCCCTCACTTTTACTGAAACCGAAACTTTTTAATGCAAACTTTTCGACGATCTAGCCAAAGCCATTATTGTCCCCAGTTCTGGCTTATGCTTTGTTTAAGTTGTTTTTTCTTGGCCCCCGGAACAGCGTTGGCCAGACCGGGGAAAAAAGCACATCCTGTCAAAAAAGTGGATGCCACACCTAGTATCCAAGATGACGATGTTTGGTCTTTCACCCTGGAATCTGATAGTTATGAAGCAACGACATATCTAAATCCCATCGTAGATTTTTCATCAAAAGATGGCTGGGATATACAAATGGCCTTTTATAACATTCCCGTCTATGGCGGTGGTGCCCAAAATTACGAATGGGACAGCTATCTCAATCTCTCAAAAACTTTCAATTTGGATGGAAACGTCAAGACACTAATCGGTACCCAGAACGGAACAACTTTATTTTCAAGCACTCAGCAATGGCATAATTTTGATTACGGATTGCTGATTTACCAGCCAAGCCACTTTTTAAGCCTCCGCAGCGGTGGATATTGGGCTGACAAGGCCCTATCAACAACGACAGATGTTGCGGGATATACAACGGGATTCAGCCTGGAACTGATAAAGGACACACTATCATTTCAAGGCGACTATTTTAGTGGTCATTCGAACGTTTCCGGTGCTGTCGTCAACCTGTTTTACCAATGCCTTCCCAAAACGCAGATCTACCTAGGCGTGGGTGTACCTGAAACAAATTCAGGAAACGAATTTTATGGTATCGCAGGCTTTAGCTTAAGCTCTAAATAATCTCAGACACTCATCAACGATGATTCTGATAAAACCATGTGTTAGGTTTTAGCACTAAACCTTTGGTGGGCTTTTTTAACACCCTATAAGCAAAGCTCTGCATATTTAGAAAACATTGTCCTTAAAATCCCCCTAAAACGTAAGCTTTCAAAACTTTTAGATAGCCATACTAGAACGTTATCTCTATAATGTTGAGGCTACAAGAGAGCTACCAGTAACATGGTGGCTTTTTAGTTACGCTTTGCAAGTCCATCAGCACTTTTCCAGAAACTCCCCCACTTTTTGCCTTCGTGCCCTATGCAAACGCAACCCGTTTTTCATAAACGGGTTTAACTGTGGGTATTGGATGGCAACAAATACGGTTAAGCGATTTAACGGAGCCAATAGTTTCGGCTTTATTTCTACCTATTGATACCCAAGCGGTACTCAGTTTTATAGGGAAACTAGGCGGAGATTTGCAAGCAAATCATATATATGCCGCATACAGCGGATATTTTCTCAACCCACGCCCCGTGTTGCGGGATCGTGGCAAAACCGGCGCTATCCGGCTCATCAACCCACCCCCTGAATTTAGGATATGTCTTTTGAAACGAATTTTTGTAGGAAACTTACCTAGCGACGCGACTGAAACCAGCGTTCAAGCTTTATTTGCCCAATATGGGAAAGTCCGCTCCATTGAACTGGTGTCGGATATTTTTAGCGGTAGATGCCGTGGTTTTGCCTTTATCGGCATGGAAGGCCATGAGGCCCGCGCGGCGATCTTGGCATTGGACGGCAATTTGTATTGCGGCAAGCCGTTGAAAGTCAAATTTGAAGAGCCTGCCGCCAAAAAAGGCCGTCGGCATTAATCGATGGCGGGCTTTTTGTCAGAACCAATCTAATATCCCTAGGAAACCCATTAAAACATAAAAATGGGAAAAGCCTGGCTCAGTGATATAGATGGGAGCCGTTCCAGCAGGCCAAGGTTCGAGCCTGCAGGAACGGGCTTTAAAAAAACATAGGCTTATTGTTTTTTAGAAATTCTCATAATCTTTTGATTTTTATCAATTACATCTTAACTTTATAGCCCGCTCCCATAGGGCATTATATCTACATTTGGAAAGTGATTGATATACCACGAACGGCATCATGTTGTTGTCTGTTAGCACTATCTCTCATTTCGTCAACGATTCATAGCCCGATACGACATCAAAAAGTTCTTGATCAATCGAACTCTGCCGCAAACGGTGGAACGTGCCATGCAAATTTTCCAGCAATTCGTCGATATTTTTTTCAGCGCGTTCCATTGCCGCTAAACGGCTGGCATTTTCGCTTGCCAAGGATTCGGCGCAGGCTTGAAACAGCGAGATGAACAGGTATTCACGGATTAAGGAGCGTAAGGTCGCCGTGCCACCGCACAGGGTTTCGGGCAAATTTTTGCTAGGCCAAGGGATGCTTGCCATACGTTGTTGCCATACCAAATCCAGTGGCAATAAACGCTGGCTGCTGGGTTCGTAAAGCGATCCGGTTTGCGGGTGGTTATGGAAAACATAGAGATGTGCATAGCCCTGTTGGGCGCGATGAGTTTCGCTGTCGACTTGAATTTGTCCAATCAACGGCGCGATAGCTTTGACTGAGTTGGGGACGGCGAACAACCCTAACATCGGTAAACCCGCTGCCGCCAAACGGTCATGGACGCGTTCACCGACCGCCCAGACTTGCGCTTGTCCAGGCAACTCGGCCAGTGTTTTCAGGACAAAATCGGCGATCACATCATTAAACTGCCCGACCAGACCTTGATCTGAACCGAAAACTATGGCCCCGTAAGTAGTCGCCGTAGCTTTTTCCTCTGCCGCTCCTAAGATGCCAAGTTGGTTTTTGCGAAAACACGCGCCTAAGCCCAATTCCACCGTCCGCGTGTAATCCACCAAAGCCCGTACCGAATTTTCATATTGCCCGACACTGGATGCCGCTAAAGCTTTCATGGTGCGGACAACGGACTGGAGTTCTTTCGCACTGCTGATTTTTCGGCTTAAGCTGGCCTGGCTGTCGCTCATGGCTATACGGTCAGCGTTGCTTGGAAACTGGCGAGTGCTTGCCGCGCTATTTCAAGCAATAGCTTACGGTCTTCGTCGCTTAACTGTTCCGCTGTTGCGAAACGTCCGCATACCGCCGCCGGAATAGTGGTGGCGGCTTTTTGGACAGACTGTTCGGCGGCTTGCATTTGTTCAAGCGGAATAGGATCAAAAAGCCCTTCCGTCAAAGCCAATAAAATGCTGATTTGCGCGGGTACGGAGACCGGGGCGAATTCCGGTTGTTTAAAGCAGGCCCGGATACGCCGCCCATGTTCGATGATTTTTCTCGTATTTTCATCCAGCCGTGCGCCAAAGCGGGCAAATGTTTCCAGTTCCTCGAATTGGGCGTAAGCCAATTTGAGGTTACCCGCGACAACACGGTAACTCGCCCGTTGCGCTTTACCGCCGACCCGCGACACCGATTTGCCAATGTCAACCGCAGGCAGCACGCCCAATTCAAACAGCGACGGCGACAGATAGACTTGCCCGTCGGTAATCGAAATTAGGTTAGTTGGGATATAAGCGGACATATTCTGCGCTTCGGTTTCGATAATCGGCAAAGCTGTCAACGAACCGCCGCCCAATTCTTCGCGCAAATGCGTCGCCCGTTCGAGTAAACGCGAATGGATATAAAAAATATCGCCCGGAAACGCTTCACGACCGGGTGGCCTACGCAGCAATAAGGATAGCTCGCGGTATGCACGCGCATGTTGGGTAAGATCGTCATAAACAATCAGCACGTCGCGGCCTTTTTCCATGAAATGCTCGGCAATGCTGGTTGCCGCATACGGAGCGATGTAGGCGAGTCCGGGCGGATCATTGCCTTCGGTCACGACGACAACGGTGTAAGCCAACGCCCCTTGCCCACGCAAAACCGCCACAGTTTTGGCGACGGCGGAAGCCCGTTGGCCGATGGCGCAATATACGCACAAAACATCTTGCCCGCGTTGGTTGAGGATGGTGTCGATGGCAATCGCGGTTTTGCCGGTTTGCCTATCGCCTAATATCAGTTCGCGTTGACCGCGCCCGATGGGAATCAGCGCGTCAATGACTTTAATGCCTGTTTGCAACGGCACGGTGACAGGCGATCTATCCATAATGGCGACGGCGGGGCGTTCTATCGGCAAGCGTCCGCTGGCGGTGATAAGCCCATTGCCGTCCAAAGGCCGCCCTAGCGGGTCGATGACGCGGCCTATCAAACCATCGCCCACCGCCACGTCCATCACCCGTCCGGTGCGTTCGACTTCATCGCCTGAATGCAATTGCCAGTGCTCGCCCAGCAACACCACGCCGATTTCGTCCTCATCGACATTGAAAGCGATGCCAAACACATCGCCGGGGAATTTGACCAATTCTTCAAAGCCCACACCGGGCAGACCCGACACTTTGGCGATACCTGTGGCGACACTGGTGATCGTGCCAACTTCGCGTGGTTTTAGCTGCGGCGTGAAGGTTTTTAACGTCTGGCTTATGTCTGCAAACGTATGGTCGAACATGTTTTGCAGGCTTTCGGCTTCGTTGTTCATTCGGGATTGGGATTCGTTTGTTGTTTTGCGTCCGCTGGCACCAATTCGTCTATGGCTAGCTCCATTGAACCTAAATAATCGGCAACACTCCACGCCACTTTTTGCCCGTTGACGCTCAGCTCTATGCCAGCGACTAATTCTGCTGAACTCGCGAAATTAAGCGGGACTTGTGTTGAGAAAATGTCATTGAGCGTTTGTTGTATGGCTTCACGCTGCGTTTCAGGCAAGGCAAATGCGCTACGCAAGAGGGCGGGTTCCGATGCGGTTTTGATGGCTTCCGCCAGCACCGCCTTATCCTGTGCGTCCATCGCATGTAAGCGGCGGATGAAGTGTCCACACAATTGCGCTTCCAAAGCAGTATCGGCAAGATCAGCCAAGACTTTACGGACAATGGCAAACACTTCTTGCTGGGTACGGTTACGGATGGCTTCTTTCAGATTTTTGGCATCGCTGCGCAAACTCGCCAGCCGTTGCGCACTTAAGGCATCAGCGGCTTGTTTGGCTTCATTAATAAGCCGCTGGCGTTCGGCTTGGGCATCTGCGATGGCTTGTTCTAAGAGCGCGGCACGTTGTTGGGCAAGCGCTTGGTTTTTTTGTTGGAATTCATCACGTTCCTGTTGGGCTTCAGCCTTTTTTGCGGCGGCGTCGCCCAGTTCAGCGGCAATCCGTTTCTCCCGTGCGTCAATGGCATGAAGAATAGGCTGATACAAAAACCGCTTCATCAGCCAGACCAGAACCAGAAAATTGAGCGTCTGCGCCCCAACCGTGAACCAATCAATCAACATGGCTTACTTTCCTACAGTTTGGGCAATGGCATGGTTCCAAAACGGATTGGCGAAAATCAGGATCATGGAAACCACGAAGCAATAAATGGCGGTGGATTCGATCATCGCCAACCCGACGAATAAGGTTCGGGTGATGGTGGCGGACGCATCGGGTTGCTGCGCCAATGACGTGAGGGCTGTCGAAACCGCCTTGCCTTCCGCCAGTGCCGGGCCAAGACAACCGAAACTGGTGGTCAAACCGGCGGTGATGATTGAAGCGATGGCGATTAAGGTTATGTTGTCCATAGTATTTCCTTGTTGATTTTATTGGTTGTCCACGAAAAGCACGAAAAATCTTAGTCGGGTTGGCGATCAATACCGTTCGGCATGATTACTGACTGGCATTAATAACCGCCGCAACCTCAGGGGTTAAAGGCTCAAGCAAAAGATTCTGTATGTGTATAGTTCCGTGTGGTCATATACCCATCCGTAGCGGGCGGTTTGGTTTCGGAGCAGACAAACCCGATTAAGGGTTGTCTGCTTGCCTGTGGATGCTAGTTCAGGGGGAGGTTAAATATGGATAATAATGGTTGGTTTATTGCGGATAGCTTTACTGTTGCGGGTAGCCTTGTTGCTGTGGGTACCCTTGTTGTTGGGGATAACCCTGCTGTTGTGGGTAGCCTTGTTGTTGGGGATAACCCTGCTGTTGCGGGTAGCCTTGTTGCTGTGGATAACCCTGCTGTTGCGGATAGCCTTGTTGCTGTTGCTGCTGCTGTTGTTTTTGCTGTCCAGCCCCTGCGTTATTATTGGCGATAATCGCCAATTCAACACGGCGGTTTTGGGCACGGTTGGCTTCATTGGTGTTCGGAAATTTCGGCATTTTCTCGCCCATGCCTTCGGTTGCCAAACGCGCGTAGTTGACCCCGTGCTGGGACAAATAACCGGAAACACTGGCGGCGCGTTGTTCGGACAGTTTTTGATTGTAATTATCGGCACCGCTATCGTCGGTGTGCCCGGTGATTTTGATTGAAGAATCAGCGTATTGGTTTAATACTCTGGCAACGGAATCCAATGCGGTTTGTGCTTGCGGGGTCAAATTGGCGGAATCAAAACCAAACGTGATGCTGCTGGGCATGGTCAGATTAAGCGTATTTTCGGCGGTCCTTTGCACTTCGATGCCCGTGCCTTGCAGGGATTGCTGCATTTCTTGTTGCTGGTTGTCCATGTAGGCACCGACCGCCGCACCGACGACACCGCCTGCCAACGCGCCCCAGCCGGCGTTTTCCAGTTTGTTGCCGCCAAATAGCGCACCGGCACCAGCACCTGCCAATGCACCGATACCGCCGCCTTTAGCGGTGTTGCCCATGCTGGATTGGCCCGTGTAGGGATCGGTTACGCAAGCGGTCAGCAATGCGGAAGTTATGCCTAATATTAAAATTTTTTTCATAAGGGTATCGCCTTTAAGTTGTGGTTATTGTTTCCATGACATCCAACCGGGTCGTCATGTTGTTTTTAAATGCCATTATTGGAGGCCGCCAATATAGGTTGCCATGCTTAATTAAAACTGAATTTTCGATTTTTAAAAGCTACGCCGATTTTTCCAGGTCTTCAATCCAGTCACGCCATACCGACATCAGCACCGCCATCAGGGTGGGCCCTAAAAACAGGCCGAGCAAGCCTATCGCTTCCATGCCGCCGAAAATACCCAGCAAGGTCCAGATAAACGGCAGTTTTACGGCGTTGCCGATTAACACCGGGCGCACATAATTATCCGCGATTAACGTCAGCACCATGCCGTAAGTGAACAAGACCAGAGCGGCGGTATAATGGCCTTCGGCTGCCAATACCAGTGAGCAGGCTCCAAAAATCAGCTTGGCGGCGAAGGGGATCATCGCAAAAAGCCCCGTCAACGCGCCTAAAATCGCCGGATGCCCCATGCCCGCCAAATGGTAACCGACCCCAATCAACAAACCTTTGCCGATGCCTATCAGCATCATGCCATTGACTGTTCCACGCACGGCAGCGGCGGCATGGCGCAGATAACGTTCACCAATGTCGCCAAAGATACGGCGGCTGCTGGCCAGCACTTGACGGCTCAGGGTGTCGCCGTGCTGATAAACAAATAATAGCACCAGCAAAATAATCAGGAAACTGACGAAACGTTGCATCAAGTGGCCCGCGAAAGTTTTGGTATAGCCCAATGCCCCGCTGGTGCTTAGCCAGTGAAAAGTGCTGTTGGCGGCTTCTTTGCTGCCTAATGAATTGATCCAGAATTCTTTTGCGGACGCGCCAACCATAGGTAGATGTTCCAGCCAATTAGGCGGTAGAATGCCCGTTTTCTGGGCTTCCATCAACCATTGTCCCAGCGATTCGGCTTCGGCAAACAACTTCACCAAGCCGTAACTCAAAGGCACCAGGATAATTGCGCCGATGAGCAAGGTTAGTGCCACCGCTCCCCAAGTGACTTTGCCATGCAGTTCTTTGCTGATCAATAAGCGTTGATAAATCGGCCAAGTGCTGATTGCCAAGACCACCGCCCACGCTAATAAAGGCAAGAAACCCTGGACGAACCAAGCCCCCAATAAAATAAGGATGGCGGCGGCGATAAAACGCGCCCGAATTTGCAGTGGATCGGTCATGACGGATTACAGGTTGTTAAAACAATGGGGCATTCTAACACCGAACACACTGGGAAAACACACTGTCTACTATAAGTGGCGATTAAGCTTTTTGGGTGACTAACGCTTTTCCAGCAAAGCCACCAGCAGCAAATACTCACCCAGCAAGGCTGATGACAATAACCACCCAGGCCAAACCAGATAAACCTGCAAGAAGTCCCGCGCAAAATACAAGCCGAGTCCTAACAGGATATAGCCCAAGATGCGTATGATTGGATAAGCGACCGGATAAAACCAACGTCCCAGCAGATAGGAAAGCACCGACATGCTGGCATAACAGGCCAGCGTCGCCCATGCCGAACCCTCGTAACCGTACAACGGAATCCACCAGATATTCAAGCCTATCGTCAACGCCGCCCCAAACAACGACACCCACGCGCCCATTAAGGTGCGGTCAGTGAGCTTGTACCAAACCGACAGATTGACATAAATCCCCAAAAACAGGTTTGCCAGCAACAGAATCGGCACGACATTTAAGCCGGTTCGGAACTCACTACCCAGAAAGTATTGGAAAAAATCCAGATACAGCGTCACTAGCAAAAAGATGGACACACAAAAAATCACAAAAAATTTCAGCACGTTTGCGTAAATGTCACGGGCGTCGTTTTTGTCGGCGTAAGCAAAAAAGAATGGTTCGGCGGCGTAGCGGAACGCCTGGATAAACAACGACATCAACATGGACAGCTTGTAACAGGCACTGTAAATACCCAACATTTTCATGTTCGTGGAGAAATCATAAGGCAACAAGTATTTCAGCAACACCCGGTCTATCATTTCATTGACGATGCCCGCAAAACCGATGACGACCATCGGAGCCGAATAGCGCAGCATACGTCCGAACAAATGGCGGTCAAATCCCCAAACAATACCCGCCAATTGTGGGGCCAACAGCAAAAATTTGCAGGTACTTGCCAGCAAATTGGCTATGAACACATAACCCAAGCCGATAGCTGGATGATAAACAAGAGCCAGCCAAGACGGCGGATTATCGGCATAGGCTTTTGGACAATAGACGATGAAAAACAAGGTCAACAAAACGATCACCAAAATTTCCGCCATTTTGATACCGGCAAAACGGAACGCCTTGTTTTCCGCCCGCAGACGCGCAAACGGCAGGGAGGCGATGGCGTCCAATGTCAAAATGATCCCAAACCACAGCACATATTCAGGGTGTTGCGCGTAATTGAGGGCTGCCGACAAGGATTGGTTGCTTAATAAAATAATTATAAAAAACAGTATGTTAAGTAATAATACAAAAAGTAACGCGGTGGAATAGGCGACATCAGGTGTGGTTTGTTCCTTATCGCGAAATCGGAAATAACCGGTTTCAAAACCGCACAACAGCAAGACGGAGAAAAAGCCTGAATATGCATAAAATTCTGAAATCACCCCGTATTCTTTCGCCGGGAACGCATAGGTGACCAGCGGTACCAATAGGTAGTTAAGAAAACGGGCGAAAATACTGCTGAGTCCGTAAATTGCCGTTTGCGAGGCCAGTTTTTTGAGGATGCCCATGTTGGTATGTGGGGTTTTGACCAATAAAAACTGGGGATTATATAAGAGATAAGCTTTTCATAGTGTGTTTGCGGGCAATCTTTTAAGTAAGTGCCAGCCACTAAAGTTACCTTGCCTGAATTCCTTTGGTTTTTTTGGAAAAATACCGATAAGTTTCTACCCTCTATTTCTCCTTACTAGCGCTTGACCCACCCGAAGCCGTAGCGTCCCCATCCTTGCCTTGCGATACGGGATTCATATTGCCTTCAAAATCCGTGACTTTAAGGTCTTCCAATTTAAACTGGTAGGTCTCGACGGTGTTTTGGGTTTCGACCTTGGCTATGCCCGTGAACGGTTCCAGTTCCGCAGCCTTGTCCCAGAAGCCTTTGTCCTGATATTTGCCGACCAAAGCGCGGTTGGCTTCAATCAAACTACCGTTTTTGTCTGTGCATTGCTTTATCCAGCGTTCGCGCTCGCCGATCGCAGAAACCAGAAGCTGGTTGTCGTTCTGGATTTGCTTGGCCTGGGCGACAATGTCTTTGATTTTGCGGTGCAGTTCCTGTTGTTTCCCGCGTTCGCGCTGCAACTGCGTTTCTAAGGCGCCGTTGGTGTTGCGCAAAGAATCTTCCTGGGTTTTGTGCAACAGGATTTCACCTTGCAGAGGTTCGATTTGTTTCGCGGCAAGCTCAAGCTTTTTCACCTGCTCCAGCAACGCGGCTTTTTCGTTTTCCAAAGCTTGCTTTTCTTCGGTTAGCTGCCGGACGACACCTTGGGCTTTTTTTAACGCCTGTTGCCCGGAAGATTCCGGTTTAGGCGCGGCGATGGTTTGCACGCCCAGCAGGCATAGCATTAGCAAGCCATAAATCTTGGGATTCTGGTTCATGTCAGTCTCCGTTACAAACGCATGTTCAGATCCATCGAGAGGGTATTGATGTCCAGTGGCGGCCCGTCAATGGCTTCGGTGCTGAACCAGCGGAACATCAGCCAGGTGTTTTTCGCCAAACCATAATTGCCGCCTATCATCCAGCCTTTGGCATCTGTGCCGCCCTGATGGAAAATGGTGTCGGTGAACGCATCCAAAACCGCGTCACGTTGGATGTAACGGTAAGCCAAAATCGCGCTCCAGTCTTTGAAATATTTGATTTCTTGTTTGCCGACATCCAGCCGGATTTGGAAAGCATCCGTTCGGGATTTGTTATTGCCTTTCAGGAATCCGGGGAATTCCCGTTCAATACGGCCCGCGTCATAGCCTAGGTTTTTTGCGTAATCCAAGGACACCAAGGCGTGGGTCGGGGCAAAACCGGCAAAATCGTACATCACCGTGGCGTTGAAGATTTTGAAATCCGAAGCCAGGCCAAACAGGCAGGGCTGGCCTTGCAAGCTTTGGCTGTCGGTGCAGCGGCTGTTGAAACCGTCGTTGACGTTGATCGGCACCAAGGTGTTGCCTTTTTGCAGGTATTGCGGCGCTGTCCAATCGTAAGTGAAACTGTCGCGGGCATTGGCGCGGGCGCGGGTGTTTTCGTAATCGTAAAACGCGGCGGCGGCTTTCAGGCGTGAATCGTTATGGATCAGCCAGTCGGCACCGATTTGCCCGCCGAACAGCCATTTGTCAGTGGTCGAGAAATTGACTTCTTGTATCGGGAATGCGCCCAAGGTGATGAACAACGAATCGGGGGTTTGCGGGCCCATTTGCAAACCAAAACGTGAATTGGGGTTTGCGGCCTGATAGTTTTTGACCACCGGATTGTCCTGGTTGCTATGCCAGCGGAACGTGCCTGCAAAACCTTCAAAACTTAAATCAGAGCTGTACAGCATTTCCGTAGACAGCCACGGGTTGGCGATACGCCCGCCCCAAAGAGTGAACCAATCGTTGTGCCGGCTATCGACAAAATCGTATTGGATAAAGGCGCGGTCTATGGTGACTTCAAAGGTTTTTCCTGTGTTGCCCAGGGTTTGGTTGCTGGAAACCGGGCTGAATTCGTTGGTGGTGGACAGCCTGAACCCCGCTTTCAGGCCGTCGGTGACTTTGGCGTCAATCGCCAGCCGGAAACGTTCACGCAAGCGTAAGCGGTCATTGGTGGTGTTGAGGTATTCCTGGTTTTTGTTGTGGGCCGCCAAATGACCGCCATCTTGGTTGATGTTGAGATAATCCAGATAGGCGTTTTGCGTGTTTGCCGGGCCGAAGAAATCATCCTGGGCACGCAAACGGACATCGCCGGAAATTTTGATGTTGTTGACCCATTCCGGCAAGGCGGCGGGGATGCCCCATTGTTCTTTCCTGGCATCGGCCTTGACTTCGGTGACGACTTTGTTGGTCAGGCCGGCAATGACTTCCTGGCGGATTTCTTCCTTGACGAATTCGGGGACGTAGGCAAAACGGATGCTTTTGGGGCTTTTGGGTTGGGTTGCGGTGTCCGGTTCGGTGGCGGTTTGTCCGTCAGCCGCCGTTGTTGCCAGTTCCTGCCGGCTTTCTGTCGCCACTTTGGCTTTGGCGGCTTTCATCAGGGTTTGCGCTTTTTGTTTGTCCAACAAACCTTGCTGCACGAACACCTCAATCAGATTGGCCGTGGTGTTTTTAAGGTCGAGCAGCTCCTCACGCTCCTTGGCAATGTCTTGCCTGAGCTTGAGCAATTCGGTTTTCTCGTCCGCCATGATCGGCGTCACCAACGAGCTGGCCAGTAAGGCCGCTAGGGTTTTTTTGGTCATTATCATTATTCCCGTTATTTTAGTTAGCTCGTTCCCAATCTCCAGCTTCACTGCCCACAGTCCGCTGGTTGCTCTGGCTTGGTAACCCAAGTCTCAGAAGCTCTAGCTTCGAGAATGACGGGAAGCTGGAGCTTCCCATCCCGCATTCCCAAGCTGTAGCTTGGGAACGAGCGAAACCAGCGAACTGTGGGCAGTGACACAGCACGTGGGAACGAGAGTTACATCCTAGAAGTCACCCGCACTTTCAACGGTTGCGGCATATTTTCCGGCGGTGCTTTCGGCAAACTAAAACGCAAGCTTGGCAAAGCGGCGCGTATCGCCTGGTCAACATCCGGCTTGCCGCTGGATGCCGCCAGTTCGGCGCGGTTGACGTTACCGTCGCTACTCACCCAAACATTCATCTGCACACTGTAAGCGGCTTTACGCGCCGGACTGTCCGCCAACACCCGTTGCAATTCTTCTTCCAGGCCACGCTTGACTTGCCCTCCGTACCATAAAATCGCGCTACCCCCGGTACCGCCCAATAAACCGCGCCCGCCTTTTTTGCCGAGCAAACCGAAACCGTCCGAACCGGCGCCGCCTTCGGCATCCACGCCCAATTCCTCACCCGCCGGTTCTTCGGCGGATTCCGGTGCAGGTTCCGGTTCTTTCTCTGGTTCCGGCTCCGGCATTTTTTCCGGTTCAGGCTCAGGTTCCGGCGGTTTTACTTCCGGCGGTGGTGGGGGCGGCGGAGGCGGCGGTTGGATCATCGTGATTTGCTGCATCTGCTTTTTCGGTTGCGCGGGTTTAGGAAACAGGCCTTGCAGAAAATACACGGCCACCGCAATAGCCAAGGCTAGAACGATGCCGATGATCAACGGCAGGTTGCGTAACCAGCGTTGATGTTTGGGTAATGTCGCCATCCAGCATTTCCTATAATTTGTCCACGAAAAACACGAAGGACACGAAAAAAATCAAAAGAATTTTGGTCATGGTTGAATGAAAACTGGCCTGAAAATTTTAGATGTGTAGGGTGGGCAACGCTGTTCTGCCCGCCGTTATCCATAGCAAAGGCGGGCAAACGATAAAGCGGTTTGCCCGCCCTACGAAAAAACCAGGGAGTATCACTATCCCAAAATTTTTTAAGGCTTTTTCGTGCATTTCGTGGACAATTCTTTTGTTCAATAAACATTTGCTTCATAAGCCTACTTCACCAGTTTCTGCGTCACCAATCCCAGTTGGCTGATTTCCAAACGGGTGACGATGTCCAGCACTTCGATGACTTTCTCGTATTGCACGGCGGCATCGGCTTTCACCACCACCGGCAAATCCGGCGTGGCGGCTTTATACTGGCCCAAACGGGTTTCCAAATCCGCCAGTGAAATAGGATAGGTGTCCAGATACACCGTACCGTCTTTGGTGATGGAAATCGCCTTGGTCTTGGGTTTCGACAAAGACGGCGTGCTGCTGGCCTTGGGCAGGTTGACGGTGATGCCCTGCACGGTCGCCGTGGTCATGATGATGAAAATCAGCAATAACACATAAGCCACGTCGAGCATGGGCGTGATGTTGATGTCGTCGTAAACCTTGCCTTCTTCATTCGCCTTCATGATGCTTGCTCCAGTTGTTTGGTGGCGATACGTCCGAGGACGAAAGCCGGAACGGGTTTGCTACCCGTTCCGTAAGTCTTGTAGGTTGGGTTAGCGATAGCGTAACCCAACGATTACTATGCAGATTTTGTCTGGTTACGCTATCGCTAACCCAACCTACCAAAATTCCGTTATGTTTCATGATGCTTGCCCCAGTTGTTTGGCGGCGACACGCTCGGCGATCAGGTTGATAAATTCCTCGGTGAACATGACGTTTAGGCTATTATCGCTACGTTGGCGGTCAGCGACACGCTTGGAAACCATCGCCAAAAACTCATCGGTGAAAACGTGCATATCGGCGGTGATGTCCTTGATTTGCGTGAGCAGGTAGTTGTAAGCAAACAAGGCCGGGATTGCCACCGCCAAACCCGCGACCGTCGCCAGCAACGCACCGGAAATACCCGGGGCGATGGAGTTGATGTTGACATCGCCGGTCGCGGCAATCACGGCGAAGGTGATCATGACCCCCAACACCGTGCCCAATAGCCCTAAGAACGGCCCGCCGGAAATGGCGATGGTCAGCAACACCATATTTTTGTTCAGTTTTTGGGTTTCGCGCACCACCGCCGCATCCAGGCGGGTACGGACTAAATTCAAACCTTCGGCGGACAATACTGAGCTATCCGTGAAATTGATTTTCAGCTCATGCACACCCGCATGGTAGATGTGGTAAATCGGCGAGCCTTGGAAATGGTCGTGCTTGCCGACCAGCGAAGACAAAAATTCGGATTCGCTGATTTCTTCGTCTTCCTCGCTTTCGTCCCTGTCCAAATCGCCCAGATGCTCGGCATCGACATTGCGGTATTGTTTCAGGAAAGCGGCGTTGTCTTTGCTGGCGCGTTTCAAGGCCAAGCCCTTGCCGACCATCACCAGCAAGCTGATGACAAACATCACGCCGCACAAGGCGATGACCACCCAACCGTCCACGGTCAAGCTTTGCAGGATGATGACGAAATAATTCGGGCCTTCGGCGGCGCCGCCGGACTCGTCCTGACCAAAATTGACGGTCGTGAAATCGGGGCTTTGGCTGCGGAACTGGAATTTCAGCCAATCGGCACTACGCGCCTGTTTAGCGATTTGCACTTCATCGAGCAGGCCGACCAAGCCTTCACCAATCAGCAATGACGGATTCATTGCGGCTAAACTGATTGGCGTGTTGCCGACCGCTTGCCCGTTCAGGTACAAGATGAGCTTGTCTTTTTGCGCGGTCACGGCGATGTGCTGCCATTGCCCCAGCGTGACCGGTGCGGCGGCGGTTTTCGCTTCGCCTTGGGCATTGCGGTACACGGCGGTCAAGGCCGTGCCCTGTAAGGTCAGCGCCAGCTTATTGTCACCGTCCACCGCTTGCACCAGCGCGACATTTTGTTCCTGGTCGATTTTCGCCCAGGTGCTGAATGTCCAGCCGTTATCCGGCGTAATTGCCAATGGCGGCGCGGCACTGACACTGATGCCGCCAGTCCCGTCAAACTTCGCCGCCGCGCCTATCCAGCCCGCCGGATCAACAGTGATTTTCGATGCTTGGGCGTTCAGCGCGTAAGCCGTGGCATCCTGCGGCAGGGTTTCACCTTCGCTGAAATGGTAGACCAAAGCCTGGTTCACGTCGTAAATGCCTTGCGGATCAGAGGCGTCTACCCCCTGGGGCACAAGGGCGACATTGGCATTACCGTAATACATCGTGAACGAATCGGTGCTGATGCCGCCGCGCACGGTCGGCAGTTTCACCCACACCAAGCCCAATTCCGCCAATGGATCGACTTTTTCGACATGGTGTTTGAGCGCGGTTTTGTCATCGAGCATGAAGCGCAAGTCTTTGCCGTTTTCTGCGAGTTCGGCGAAATAACCGAAGTTGCCAGTGTGCAAACGTAGCAACATTGGCACATCGGTTAGGGTTTCCTGGATGTCCGCGCCCGTTGTTCCGGCATCCACCGTCAAGGGCTTGCGTGATGACCAGTCGTTGTTCCACCAGGCTGATGCGGCGGTGGGGATTAGCAACAGCAATAGCAGCAGGGCGAATTTTAGGGGGGGGTGGGTGTTTTTTTTCATGGGTCTGGTTTTCTTAAATTAAAAAAATACTATCGTTCCCGCGCTCCGGCGTCACTGCCATTAAGTTAAGGAATAAGACCATAAAATCATTATGTTGTAGATTTTAAAAATCCCCCTCAATCCCCCTTTTTCAAAGGGGGAAGACCGTTTCCTTACAATATCAGCGAAAAAGTCAGTAATTCCCCTCTTTGAAAAAGGGGGGCTAGGGGTGGAAGGCAACACCTCCGCTGATTTCAATTCCCAGTCAGTAATTCCCCTCTTTGAAAAAGGGGGCTAGGGGGGATTTATCAACATAACTATCTGCTTTATTTGCATGTTTTCTTAACTTAATGGCAGTGGTGCTCCGGCGTGGGAATGCAGCCAGAGACGCTCTGCGTCCCGTGACGCTGGAGCGTCACATCCGGCATTCCCACGCCGGAGCGCGGGAACGATTTGGATAAAACTAACCGCCACATCCGGGCTTGCCCTCGCGCACATCGGCGACGCTACAATCGCCGTAACCGACCACATCGGCACTGATCATGCTGGCTGCGGATTTTTTCTTGTCGTTGTCGCTATTTTGGGATTCCTGGCCCTCATTTGCCTGCGTCGCCTGTTTGGCGGCACTGGCGGCGGCACCCGCCGCTCCTGATGGCACGACAGGCGTGGTCACGGCAGTCGGCACACCGACCGAACCGCCGGATGATGAGATATTGTTAGCGCCGAGCACAATGGGCGCCGAGATAAACAGTTTCCCGCCGCTGATGCCCGCTTCCCCTGCATCAATAACCCCCACGGGTGCGGCGAGATAAACATTGCCTTCGACTGTAGGGATGCCACCACTAAAGGGTGGTCTATGGACAGAGGTAGAGTAATGCAGGGAGCAATTACCGGGTTTTTGGTTTTTGTCTTGCGGGTTGATGGTCTGGATGCCGCTACCCGACACTATCGGCGGAAATATCGTGATGATATTGCCTTTGGAATCCACGCTGGTGATCGGCGCTGGCGCGGAAATGGCGGATTTCGCGCCTTTACCTGCGTCGATATTGCCTTTGGATGACCAGATGGCAATGTCGCCGCCGCCCATCGTGAAGACACGGGATTGGTTGACATTGAAATCGCCCAGGCTGATGGCGTTCACGTCACCTGATTGTTGGGCGACGATACCCAGTTCGTCCGCGCCTTTGGAAATGCCACCGACTTTTCCGGCCAGGCCGACATTGACGCCGCCGCCCGGCACGGCCAGATTAATGCCGCCGCCCGCCAGGGTTTTGATTTGGCTGAACACTAGCGACAAATCGCCTTGGTATTTGCTACCCGGAAACAGCGTGGCAATCGCATCAAAGCCTTGTTGATATAAAGCCTTGCGTTGGGATTCCGGTGCGGCGGCTGCGGCGGCTGCGGATTGTTTGATTTCATTGAACAAGGCGCTTAGCAAGAACTGCTGCTTAACCGCATCGGGCAGGCTTTGCAAAAAGAATAGTTTGGATTCAGGCGGCAAACCGGCCAGCGCGTCATTGCCGTTATCGTCGATCAGCTTCAGTTTATTCAGATAGCCACTGCCGATAGCAAAATATTTGTTGATAAATCCTGCGTAATCCACGGGGCCGGAAATGCCCGTCAACACGTCGATGCCCGCGCCGCCCGCCGCCGACAACGCCGCGTTTTTGGTGTTGCCGATGGTGTTGACGCCATTTGATCCGCCCAGGCTGATGTTGCGGCCCGCCTGGATTTGCAATTGCCCGGGCCCTCCCAGTTCAATTTGTTTGTCATTGGCTTGCACGATGCCGTCGCCGTCGATTAAGGCGTCGAAGCGGAGGTTGCGTCCGGCCCTGACTTGGGTAATGTCACCCGAAGACAAATTCTGCCCGGACAAACTCAGGTTGTTGATGTCCCGCCCGGCGATAAATTCAGCCGCTTGGGGTAGGTAAAAGGTCACTTCGGAGTTGGATGCAAAGCTGATGTCGCCCAGTTGGGCGATGATCGTTGGTCTGGACGCATCGCCGCTGTGGATGGGTGTCGCCGCATGGATGAGCGTGGCATCGGGTGTCGAGGGGTCTAGCCGTTCCCTGGCCCTGATCAGGCCGTCGCTCAGGCTGCCTTCTAGCTGTTGCGCGGGCGTATCCACGCCGGGCAGGAACGACGGGTCGGCATCGGACATATTGATGTTGATCAACTGCGCCGCATCGCTGTCGGTGCTTACGTTGCGGCCTGCGAGCAGCAACAATTCGCCTTGCGCCGATGGCATCAAGGTCATGGAATGGTTGATGCGGACATCGCCGGACAAGGCTTCCGCGTAGAGGCTTCCTGGATAAACGGCATACTCGAAGCCCGATGAGCTGCTGATGTCGATATTTTTTGCCAGCCTGAGCGCATCAACATCATTGTCCAGCACGATATTGCCGGCGGTGGCGGCAAGATTGACCGCGCTGGAGCTGTTGTAAGTGAAAAACCTCGAATCGCCACCCGCGGCTTGCGGCAATAAGTTGTTTTGTTTCAGCACGGTGGGGTTGAACACCGAGGCGATAATGACATTCTGGCGTGCTTGGATAGTAAAGCTGCCATCGCCCAATTCCAGAATGGCGCCGAGCTGGTTTGACGAACGCGCCACACTGCCGCCTGCATTCAAATTGCCTGTGCCGCGTCCAAGGTAATATTCGCCACCGACGATGTCGTTGCCTGCCGTGATGTGCAAATCACCGCCACCGTTAATGACCGTACCCGTCTGCGCCCATTGGTTGGTCGCATCGCCCAACTTGCCGAACGGCTTGCCCGTGGTCGGCAACATCACGGACAGGTTACGCACATCGCCGCCTGCATCAACCGTAACATCACCACCGCCCAGGGTCCCCACGTTCAAGTTGAATGTATGTTTGCCCTTGGAGGAAATATCGTTGACGGCATCCGTGCGGTCGCCGCTGATATTGATGCCCCAGGCGGTGGGGCGGTTGTTTTCGTCGATGACACCGCTACGCACCAGCCAGTCGCTGATTTCTTGCCCGGTATTGATGCCGCTGATATTGCCGCCTGCGTTCAGGCTGATGGAACCGCCTTGGGTGGGGTATTCGGCAATCGCAAACACCAAACCTAAGCGGGTTTCGTCAAAATAGCCGTAGCGCAGCAGCGTATTCATTTGTGCCGGATCCAGACGGTTCAGATAATCCGCATCGCTCTCGCCCGCCCCTTTTGCCGGAACACCCGGCACCGCGCCGCCCAGTAATTGTCCACGGGTGTATTCGGCGGGCCTGCCCATCGTATAAACGGCGGCGGAGGCGGTGGCATCGCCGGGGTTGCCGACAAATTGAATATCGTCGCCTGCGTTGATGCCGATGCTGCCCGTACCCGTCCTGACCATCACCTGGGCACTGACTTTTTCGCCCGTTCCGAAAGGGTCGGGCGCAAGATAGCTATTCGCCAGATTGACATCGCCGCCAGCGATCAGGTTATAACTCCACGAGCGTCCGCCTTGCAGCAAATCTTGCAATTTGGTCGATGATTGGCCGGGGATAAACGCGGTTGCGAAGGCGTCGGTCAAGGTGGCGTTGATGTTCAAATCACCTTCAGATCGTAGCGTCAGGAAGCCCGGCAAAGTTTTGCCGCCTTGGGCATCGGCATAACGCCAGCCCAGTAAATCCCATGAGTTTGCCAAGGTCAATTTGTCGGTGCCGCGAATTTCAAGCCCTGGCAATAAATTGATGGTTGCACCGGAAAAGTTCGCCAAGATCGGCGCGGCATCCATAAAATGGCGGGTGTCTTTTTGCCAGGCGTTGATAGTGGCGGTTTTGATGACCGATTGCCCATCGTAGACGCGGGTGGCTTCCAATGCCGTGCGCTGGGCATCGGCCCCGGTGATGCGGGTATGGATGCCGGTGGCATTGACGGTGTGCAACGCGTCGTCACGTCCGGTACGCAGATGCACCGCACCGCCCGCGCTACCTTCAGAATCCTGTAACCTGCCACCGGACACATCAATCACGCCGCCCGTTTGTGACAAATCCAGCAAGCCGCTGCCGGTGTCGTCGCGGTGGACGGTATCCAGCGTGACACTGCCGCCATCGGCTCCCGCCGTGCTTGCCGTGGCGATGATTTTGCCGGATGCGCCCACAGTAATGCCGTTGCGTCCGTATATCGACACTTCACCCGCTTTGTTGCCGCTGGCGTTGATGGTTCCGGCTAGCGTGACCTTGCCCTGGTCGGCGAGCAATTCAAATTGGCGGGCGGTGACGGTGTCGGTCGCGGCTATCGTTACATCGCCGCTGTGCTGTTCTAAGCTTACTGTTTCGGTGAAACCCGCCGCCGCCAGTTTGTTGTTGAGCGTGGAAAAACCGCCAGAGCCGAAACTATCCGCATCTAGTTTGAATTGGCCTTGCTTCAATAGCGTATTGGCTTGGGCGTTAGCCAATGCGGTAATGCCGCCGTCCCAATTGAATTGGCCTTTAGGGACGTGGATGGTCAATGCACCTGCATCACTGGTTTGTTGATGGTTATAAATAGCCCCCGCCAGATTGATGCCGGCACCGGAAGCAAGCGTGATATTGCCTAGCTCCGCCGACAGTGACACGCTGCCCGCTAGCGAGGCTGTCAATAGCTCGGCAAATTGAAGGCTGCGGCCTGAAACATCAATACGGGAACCGTTGTTTAAGGCAAGGTCGCCTTTCAAGGCCGTCAATTTGAGTAGGCCGGAAGGCAGATCAAAACGTCCGGTGCTGCTGATGGCATCGCCTTGGATAGTCCAGCTTGCGCCCAAGCCGCTGGTCCACGATGGGTTTCCGGCATCTGGGGACGTTATCGTCACTTGATGTCCGCTGGCGTCCACGCGGGTGGTCGCGCCTATGTCGCCGATGAAATGACCGGCATTGAGGTTCAAATCGGCGGCGACGCCCAGGTTTCCGGCGGCGGTCAGCGAGCTTTGTCCGGTGGTGGCATCGAGAATTTGTCCCAAACCTTTGATGGCGGTTGCCGCGTTCAGGTTGACTTGCCCAAAGCCGTTGATGGCGTAGTTGCCGCTGTCCAACTGTATCTCGTCGGCGTTGAGCGACAAGATGCCGGTGCCGTTGCCTATGCCGTTAGCTTTTGCATCGGTGTTGGTCAATTTAATGACCTTCGCCGTCAGCGACGCCGTGGCGCCTGCATTGTCAAAGCCTTTGATTTGTGCGGCATCAATGCTGAGCAGGCCGGTATTGACGGCGACACCACCGTAAATGTCCAAATCGCTGGCGCTGGTCAGTTTTAATTCATCCAAGTTGAATTGCGTGGCGGACAGCACTAGGCCGGACGTGCCCAACGGCGTGCCGCCCAGGCTGATTTTGCTGGCTTTCAAGGCCAGCGAGCCGCCCTGCATGGCGATAGAGCCATCGAAAACCGTGTCTTTGGTGGAATCCAGCAACATCGAGTTTTCGGATTTTAATAGTGCGCCCGCTTCAACGATCAGCGTCCCTGTTTTTCCGGTCACGGCCTTGTCGCGGCTAACGTCCGCCTGACCGGATGCGGACACGCGCAACAATGCGCCATCGCTGTTATTTTGGCCTTTATTGGAAACCACGAGATCCGTGCCGTCGTTGCCGGTTTTGCCAGTGCTTTCCACCGTCGCACCGGATTCAAGCTTAAGCTCGTCTTTCGCCGCCAACAGGATTTCTTCGCCTTGCAACAGCACATCGCCTGCGATGCTTAAACTTTGCGACGAGACTGCCACGCGCTGGCCGTTTTGGGTTTTATTGCGCACACCGCCTAGCAACAGGCTAGGGGCGTTCAGTTGGTTGAGATCATCCGCCAACAATCTGACGATGCCGGAATCTCCATTTGTGACATCTTCACGCCGCCCGACGATGGCCAGATGGTCGGCGCTGATGTCAACTTGCCCGCCCCGGCCCTTGCCTGCGGGGGCCGCCAGCAGCTTTGCACCTAAAGACAAGCCCGTTTGTGCGGTGATCGCCAGTGTTCCGGCGTCTTGAGGCAAAGCCGAAACTATCACGCCATCTGAGGCGGCTTTGGCGGTAAAGAAACTATTGGCGAAATAATCGGTGTATTGGGAATAAGTACGCGCAATCGTGCCGGATTCCACGGCAAAACCTTGCCAGCGGGCATTTTTGGTTCCGGCGCTGGCGACGCCATAACGGCCTGCCACGATGGTCGCCCCCGCCAAATCGGTGATGGCGGTGCCGGGCAGCATATCTTGCGTCCCGGCTTTAGGCGTTATCAGGTAAGCACCTGGCAATAGCGCGTAATGCGCGGGCAACAGCGTGTACCAACCCGCCGCCAAATTGGAACCCTTGCCGAGATAAACGCTGTCGCCGACGTTTAGGCCCGATGCGGAAAATTCTTGCGGGTCATAAGGCGTGAGCGCGTTGCGTAGCGTGGGGATGACGGCGAATTTTTGCGTGTAACCTGACGTGTTGGCATCCAGCACATCCGTTGAACCGCCAGGGCCGGTGATAAATTCGTAAGCATACAAATCGCCCCCGCCAGATAAATCAACTTTAGCTCCTGCCTTCAAGTCCACGTTTTTACCGTTCAAGGCCAGGCGTTTTTCTGGCGGGGTGTCGATGACAATATTCGTGCTGCCTGTGCTGTCGAGTGGATACAGCCAGTTCAAGCCATCCGAACCTTGCCCGAACGGGATGGTGAGTCCATTGCCCGAAACGGAAGTCAGGCTGCCCGCCGCCAAGGTCAATTTTTTGTCGGCATTGAAGGTCAATGAACCGAAGGGGGCCTTCACTACGCCTTGCTGGATGATGTTCGGCGCGTTGATCGTCAGTTTGCCGTCCGCCGAATAAACGGGAGCGGGCGAATCTCCGTTTTTGAGGATATTGACAGTTTCATTGCCTTTGCCACCCACGGAAATTTGATAATCCGTCAGCGTCGCCGGATAAATCTGGCTGGCTTTGATGGTCAAGTTCCCCGCCAATTTCAGCTCGCCCAGATAATCCTTGGTGTCCGGTCTCAGGCGGATACCGACCGTGCGGACGTCGCCTAGGCTGGTCAGGTTGGCTTTGTTGAAACCGTTGAAGCTCTGGCCGCCGATTAAATCTATGCCCTTGGCAATGACGCTGAATTTGCCCGTTCCGGTTTTGGCGGCCGGTGTCAATGTCGTTGAAAATTTGCCGTCGCCTAGATCGGTGTCGATACGGCTTAGGCTGGATCCGAGCACTGCGTAGGCGGTGTTAAGGCTAACCTGGCCGCCCTGGGTTTGCAGCGTGGGCGTGTCGAGCACGATTTGCCGCGCCGCAGCCAAATGCACATCGCCTTTAAACTGGATGCTACCTGCATACTTGCCGTTTGCGCCCAGGACATCGGTTTTGAACAGCAACGAATCAAAACCCGCGCTATTGATTTGACTGTCCTTAAAAAAAGCCCGCCCGCTGTATTTGTTTGAGGCGATGCCACCGCCTTGCGCCAAGCCTTTGGGGATGGAGGCTAGTCTATCGTCAGAAATAATAATGGTGCGAGGCAACGCGTCATTGACATCATCGGGGAACAGGCCGCTGGGGATTTTAATTAGCGGTTTGTTGCGCTGGCCCCGGTCCAATTCGACTGATAAGGTGCCGCCCGCCGCGCCGTTGCCGCCCGCCGCTTTCAGGCTTCCGTCAGTGAGCATGCCTTCGCCGGCATTGAAGCGGATAGTCCCGCCAGCCGATGCGATAGTTTTCGAGACGGTCTTAAAATTTGCGCCGGACGGGTCAGGTTGCTGGAAATCCAGGTTTTCCGAGGCGCCGGACACGTCTATGACCGAGCCGCTACGGGTGACGATGTAGCCGCGTTTGGCGTTCAGCGCGATAGTGCCGCCGGACAACACGTCGCCAGTCTTTAAGCCGAGATCGTTCAGTTCGGGTTTGAACACGCCTTTAGCCAATAAACGGCTGGACGAACTGAGCCAGATGCCCTGGGAAGCAAAAAAGCCCTTGTCGCCGCTGGTCGGTGTGTTGATGTTGATGGCGATGTTGCCGCCGGGCGTGTTGATGGCCCCGTCAACAAAAACCGAGGTGTCGGAATTGAGTTCCACTTCTCCTTTTGCATCCGTTTGAATCAGTACGCCTTTGCCGATATTAAGGGCTTCCTTGCGGTTTTGGGCCAACAGTTCGTGAAAAGACAGGGTCAGATTAGCGGGATTACGTTCTGTTTTCGGCAAGGTGACAACGGTGCCGAAGGCTTGCAAATGGCTGCCGGACGCTTGTGTGCTAAGCGATGGACGCAATTCCAGATTCTTTTGTTGGAGCTTGAGCTGTACCTTGTCGGCCACTTTCAGGCCATAGACTGTGGAAGTGAGGCTGTAATCAGCAAAGCCGTTTTGCTGGAAAAAGTCAGGGGCTAATATCAGCGGTGTCGTGCTTGCACCGTCATGTACCGGCGCATCTTTGGCGGCGCCGATGACCACTTCGTTGCTGCTTAGCTGTAAACTGCCGCCGTGGTTTACCGACCATGCCGCCAAGCTGCCATTCAATATCAGGGTGGATGCTTCGCCACCGCTATCGTGGGTAGCGGCGGTCAGTTGGATGCTTCCGCCTTGGCCTGCGGTGATTTGGGATTGGTTGTCCAGCCAAGCACCGCCACTGGCATCAATGCGGCTGCCTTTTTCCAGGCGCAAATCGGCTTGTTCGGCAACCAGTGTGACAGTTCCTCCATCGCTGGCAATCGCGCCCAAGGGATTGCCTTGCTTGCTGTCCAGGACATCATTGGCCCACAGTCCGGCAACATCTATCAGTGCCGAACCGCCCAGCGTGATTTTAGTGGGCAATAGCGTATCGCCCACCGTGACGGGTTTCAGGCTGATGTCGCCAGATGGCGCGATGATTGAGCCTCGTATATTAAAGCCCGTTGCCGCTAAGTTCAGGCTGCCATTAACAGGCAAGTCCAAGCGGACCCCTTTCTGTAAGCTGACCATGCCGTTGGTTTTGATGCTGGCATGGGTGATGCCGGAGCGGTTGAACAAACCGGCGTCCAGGTTTAATGCCGCCACGTCACCGGAGCCGTCCGCGTTTCTTGGCAAGGCATCATTGAAACCGATGTCCAGCCCTTTATTGATCAGGTTCTCGCTTTTGTTGAACACAACATCTTGTTTGCTAAGTAAAAAACCGTTGTTTAAATCAATCGCCAAGCTGCCGCCCGCCGCGCGTTGCCCGCTTGTCCTTTGCAGGGTTCCGGCGATGGTGGAACCGTCCAGCGTACCGTTCAACGAGGTTTCGTAAGCGGCGATAGTCAAGGCGCCGCCCGCTTTGCCTTCGATATAAGCGGATTCAAAACGCCTGGTTCCGAGACCCGGGATCGTCCACGTTTCGGTCACGCCCCATTTCGGATGGCTATCGGACACCAAGCCCAGGATGCTGTCGTAATGGCGGTTGGCATCGGCGGCGGAAATGTCATAAATCCGTCCGTCGGCAAGCAGCTTGGTGGTTTCGATGTAGCCGTCCTGGTACGCCACCGAGCCACCGGAAAAATCAATCTTGCTGCCCGATTGGGTGATGGCATCGCCGCTGGATTTAAGGCTTACCGTGCCGCCGCTGGTGCTGCGTTCGTCGATATTGCGGGCGATACGCTCCACCGCGCCTTTGATGTCGGCGACGGGGATGGTGGCGGAAACCAGTTTGCCGTCGGCATCGTACTTTACGCTGGCGTCACGGATATCCACATTGACTTTTTTGCCGTAAAGCACGCCGTCGCGTTGCAAGGGTGCGTCCCGCAGCTCATTTTTACGAAATTCCACGGTCAGGACATTGCGTTCCATCGCCACTTTCACGTCTTTAACGCCGGACGCATCGACCACGCTGCCCGATTCCAGAAAAATCCGTGCATTGCCTTTGACGCTGCTGTCAGTCGGGTCATCCACGGCGGTGATGCCAATATTTCCTGATTTTGCCTGTACCGTGGATTGGTTGTGCAGATAAACGTCATGCCCGCTGATTTCTATGTTTGAGCGGTTTTGTGCCTGGGCGTCTATCGCCGTGGCGGATTTGTCGGCATCCAAATCCACGCTGGTCACACTGCCGCTAGCCAGATGCACGGTGGCTTTAGTGCCCAGGCCGTCATCAAGGGCTGTCGTCCTGACGGTGGATTTGGGCAGCAGCTTGCCGCCGGTGCCGGATGGGTCTTGTATGCCTTCGCGGGCGAGCAGCCTGACCGAGCCGTTGAGGTTGACCGAGGTGGTCGCCGAAACCTTGCCTTGTTGGTTGACGGCAAAACCCATCAGGCTGGCGTTGCCGCGCTCCGCCAAGATTTTTCCCGTGTTAGTGGCTACACCGCCCGTGCCGACTTCGACCAGCAGGCCGCGTATGTCCGAATCACCGCCCGCTTCCTGCAAATATACCTTGTCCTTAGCCGCCACGAGCAGGGTTTGCCCGTCGGGCGTTTCTATGGTTCCGGCGTTGTTGACCACGGGCGCGGCGATAATGACGCGGCCGCCAGAGGCATTGGTTTTGATCTTTGCGCCTTGCTCGATAAATATCTGGATCTTGATTTTTTGCCCGTTCTGGTCGTGAACCAAGTTGCCTTGCTTGTCTTTGAGATAGACTTCGCCATTGCCTTGTAGCGCGGCCTCGCCGTTATCCTCGAAGGCTTTGGTCAGGCCTTTTTGAAAGGCGGTTTCGCTGATGCCCAAGGTGGTGGCGACTAGCGAGTTGACATTGATTTGCGCATTCTGGCCGAACACAAAGCCGTTTTGGTTGACCAGATAAACTTGGCCGTTGGCGGTCAAGGAACCCATGATGCGGCTGGCATCGGCCTGGTGGATGTTGTTCAGGGCCACCGAGGTGGAGCTTGGTTGGTCGAAACGGACGCTATTGCCCGCGTCGATATTAAAGCTTTGCCAGTCTATGCTGGCCTTGTCGGTGGTTTGCTTGATGGTCATCGCGTTGCCGGACACCGCTGCCGCCGCGTGGCCTTGGGCGGCAATATCGACGGGGGTGTTGGACAGCGTGACCGGGGTGGATGGCACGGGCAGTTCGGCATAAGCGGGCGGCAGCCCACCGCCGATTGCCAAACCGCTGGCGATTAGGGCGCGGATGGCTAAAACTAATGGCTTGGTTTGGAAGCCACGGTCACTGTCCGTCGTTGTGAAAAACGTTTTCTTATTCATGGCAATGCCCTAAAACTCATACGCCAGGCGGAAATCCACCCGTTGGTTACCGACATCAACCGTGCCTTGTTTTTCCAAAGGGTAAGCCCAGTCAAATTCGCCCAGCCAATGTTTGAAGAATTGCAAGCGCAAACCAGCACCCGTTCCGGCTAACAGGTAATAATCAGGGTTAGGCGCGATGGCATGTTCTATCCACAAATAGGCGTAATCGAAAAAGACATGCAGACGCAGGTTCTGCGCGAAATCCCAGTTTTGCTTTAGCATCGGGCTTTGCAGTTCCACGGACAAATTGACGCCGTCATCGCCGAGTTGTTGGGTTTGGAAATAGCCGCGCACGCTTTGCGGGCCGCCAGCGGCGAACTGTTCGTTGCTGATCAGCGGCGTGTTGGTGATCTGCCCGGAAGCGCGGGCCGCCAAGCGCATGTCCCTGGGCAGTTCGCGCAGGTGTTTGAGTTCGGAAGTGAGGTAAGCAAACCCCGCTTTGGCTTTGAAGCGGCGGTTTTCAAATTCCTGTTGGTCGTTGCCTAGCCCGTCCAGCGAGAAATGCAGCGCGGAACTGAGCGAGGTGGACACGCCCGGATAACGCCAAGCCGCGTCATAGCCGATTAAAAAAGGGAAGTAGCTGATGGGTGAAGTTTGTTGGTCTTGGCCTTGTTGGGTGACACCTTGGTTAAAGCTTTTGTAGTCAAAGCCGAAGCTCAAGCTGTGGGTGTACGCGTTGAGTCCAGACAAGGGCTTGATCAAACGCGCACCATAAATCGCCCCGGTCCCGACCACCGACAAGCTGCCGATACTCGCGCCCAGTTGGGTGTTGGAGCTGATGCCGATGCCGTACATCGCCAGGCGGGTGTCGGCCCACCCTGTGGGCAACACATAAGTGCCTGACCAGACATCCACCTCGTCAGCATTTTCCGGCGACACTTGGTATGACAGCGACGCGCTGTGGAAGCTTTGCCAGAGATTGTCGTAACGCAGGGAGCCGATCAAACGGGAACGGGAGGTATGTTCCGAGTTGCGCCCGTTCATCTCCAAACTGCCGTGCAAGGGCAGGGTGTCTTTGACGCGCAGTTCCACTTCGGTTTTCCCCGGCGTTGAACCGGCCCGGAAAATCGGCGTGACTTGGCGGTCAGCCGACTCCTTGCCCAATTCGGCGACTTGTTCCTGCACTTTTGGCATGTACGGCACCTGGCCCGCCGCCAGCGCGGGGACTTTGTCCCTGATTTTGCCGAGGAAAAAATACCGTGAACCGGTGACTTTCAAACGCTCGACCGCACCTTCGACGATACGCAGGCGCACCAGGCCGTCCACGACATCTTGTTCGGGTATGTCCACCAGCACGGTCGGATAACCTTTTTCCTTGTAAACGGCTTCCAGGGTTTGCCGGGCTTTTTCCACGTCATCGACGGTTTTGCCCGGCCCCATAAACGGATACAGGGTTTTTTCCACCAACTGCCGGTCCAGCACGGTGTTGCCATCGACCTGCATTTCCAGCATGTCGAATTTTGGCAGGGCTTCAGGGGATTGTGCCGTTGTGCTGTTTGGCGGATTTTCCGCCCATGTATAAGGCGAAAAAAGCAACGCGCTGGTGCTTATCAATGCGTATCGTACTAATTGCTTCATAAGACCAGAATACTTATTGGCTATTTTTCAATAAAAATGTCAAGAGGTTTGTGCGGTGGGATTGCTTATCGTGTGTTGATATGTAAGCATAAAAGCAAATAATATGCCATTATGTATTTAATTGATTTTATTAGCTATTGCTTTAAAGAGCTGGCGTAAACGTGTTGCTGTATCAACAGTTGATGTTGATTTCATGTTGATGCAGCAACAGTTTGGGGCTTATTTCATCTGGACTACAAGGCCGCCAGTTGCATTTGAATCGGCGACCGGGACGATTTCCGTGTGCACCCCATTATTTTTGTGCGTGAAAGGCACGACCGGATTGGCGGGGTTGAACGGAAGGCTTGCCTTGAAGCCGCGCGGGTCGGCGGTCGTTGCAAAGGCACCGGTTTTGCCCCAGGCCTGGGTGGTGGTGACCGGGCCAATTATCACCGGACTGCCCAAATTGTCCGCCAGGGTTTTCAGCACTTTGGTTCTAAGCGCCCATTTGGGATCGGATGCTTTGTTCGTCCGGTAAAGTACGACGCCTTCCGCCCAGTAAGTGTAGGTTCCTGCCGCTACATTTTCCAGGGTGGGTGCGTAGCCGTCAATCTTGATGTAACGCCAAGGATCACCACCCGTACCAGCAGCGGTAACGGCATTATTCCGGTCGCCGGTATTGAGGGCAATGCCCCAGCGTTTGGCAGGCTTCAAGCCATCAAGGACATTGTTAAAGCCCAGTACATTGGTGCCGTTTTGCCAGTCTTTGAGCAAAGTCCCGGTGTCGGAAACAATGATCGGTTGCTTGACGATAGGCAATGCAGCATCTTCATCGACGGCATTGTCGGCGGTTTTAGATGCCGGTTTAAACGCGTTTTTCGTGCCTGGGTAATTCATGAACACCGAGTAGGCAATCACGCTGGTTGCCGCGCCGTTATTGCGTAAACCCAGTGCCACTGGCGTCAGGTTTTTGCCGGTGGTCGATTCTTTGTACGGCGCCACCACGCCGGCAGAAGCCAAAATGCCGGGGTCCAGCAAACTTTTCACTTTGTTGCCGTCCGTTTTATCGACTATTTTGATTTGATCCCAAGCACCGATTTTGCCCGACAACAAGGAGGCGACCATAAAGCGGTTGAGGTTCGGCATACCCGCTTCGCTGTAGTTGCCGATAACCGTGCTGCTTGGCAAGGAGCCCGCGCGTTTTTGGGCGGCTTGCAACACTTTATATAAATCCAGCGTCACGGCGACACCATAAACCAGTCCGCCCGTCGGTATGATCGTAAAAGGATTGCTGCCAGTCGTTGGTATTTGGGTCGTGTTCAAGGGCCAGCCAGGTTCAGGCAAGCCTGTCATCAGTTCGTTTTGTTGGTCTGGATAATTCTCCGTACCCGGCTTTAACAATATGAAAGGGTCAACTGCAATGGAACCGCCATCAGAAATCCGTTTGATGAGGTATTTGCTGGCATTGGTGGCACTGATGGTTTGTTTCCATGTCTTGGCCCCGTCGGCAACCCAAGCTGCCTGGTTTGTGCCTACGATATTGAGATGCTCCAGGGCAATATTGCTGTTTAGCGGGATGACGCCATAGCCCGAGCCTCCGGCAGTGCGCCTGACCAACAGTATTTTCTTGCCGGCAAGCCCGGTGCCCAGATTGGCATTTCCGGTAAAGTAGTGGGCTGTCCAGCGCGAACCTTTGGACAAGGTGACCGGGTCAACATCGTTAAACGTGTCCACGCTGCCCGCCGCCGCCAAAGTATTGGTGACAACCGCAGTATAGGCGTTGTTCAAGGCAACGGCCCCCGAAAGGAAGATGCCGACATCAGGTGTTTTATCCACCCAAGGTGTCAGGGCGTCCGCGCTTTGTGAACCGATGAGCAAGGCAACGGTTGCGGCGAGTGTGTTGAGTTTTTTCATATAAGCCTTCCTTCAAAAGTTAAGACAACCCCGGATTGGGATGTGGTTACAAGCCAGTGAGCGGTAACAGGGCTTGTAATGCAGCTATGATGCCAACTGCATTCGCTATGTATTTGACTATATAAATAAGTATAAGGCAAGCTTTGTGTAAGCTCATAGCCACATGTGTTTTGTTGGAAATACAACAATTGTTATAAATATGACATAAGTCATTGCTACAAAAGGAATTTGTATTTTGTATCTTGCTTTTTTCCGAGCCTGTTTTGAAGTGTTTTAAGTTGACATTTTTGCTGGGGTCGCTATACGATATTACCTCTAGTAAATAACGATTTGGAGCAAAACATGACAACACGAATTTTCCAACAAGTAGTATTAATCTTTATTCTTGCCCTTGGCTTTGCCTCATTGGGCCAAGCAGCACCAAGCTGCCTTGGCGGGCCTTCAACAGGATTTAGATTGGGTGGGGCGGTCAACAACCCTAAATCATTCACACCGGCAATCTTGGCGGGATACCAAACTTCAAAAATGACAGTGACTTATTTTTCCGGTAGTGCCGGATTGGTCACCAAAACCTTCATCGGCGTGCCTTTGTATGACTTGGTTACAGAAGCGGTGATAAAAACCGATTCAACACGTAAAAATGACATGCTCAGAAAATACCTGCTCATCAACGCCACGGATTGTTACCAAGTGATTGTTGCTGTTGCGGAAATCGTGCCTTCGTTTGGTGGCGAACAGGCTATGGTGGCGTTTGCGACAGTTGATGCAACTGGGGCAATAGTACCTTTGGATGATACCGAAGGTGCGGTGAAACTGGTGATGCCTGGTGACAAGGCGGGTGGACGCGACGTGTTCCATCTGAACAACATTGCAGTCCGTTCAGCTCCCTAGCGGCAAAACCTGAAACGCCCGGCCAGCAATATCTGCCGGGCGTTACTTTCAATATCAAAGGAGACCGCATCATGCAATCAACACTTCAGCCGCCTAAAACCCAGCAACATCCGCCAATATCCAGATTGGGGAAAAGGAACCATTGCTTAGGTTGGGCGATGGTTTGGATTATTCCTTTGCTGTTGTTGGATACCGTTGATGCGGCATCGGTCATCGAAAAAGCCATCGAAAACAACACGACCTTCCTCAATCCTTCGGGATTAAGCGCGACGTTCAGCAAGCAAGGCAGCATTGATTTGAACAACGAATTTTTCCAATCCTTGGGAAGCAATGGCAGGGCTTGTTCGACCTGCCATTTGCCTGAAGAGGGATGGAGCATCACCCCCGCAGGTGTACAGCAACGCTTCAATGATACGGGTGGGACTGCGCCGATTTTCCGTACCAATGATGGTAGCAATTCACCTAAAGCGAAAGTTTCGACACTCCAAGCCCGCCGCATTGCCTATAGCTTGTTGCTAAATAAAGGGGTGATTCGGATTGGCCTAAAGGTTCCTGATGAAGCTGAGTTTGAATTGCTTGATATTAGCGACCCTTATGGATTTGCCACGGCAAAAGATATTACCCCGTCATTTGAGCTGTCTTTATTCCGTCGCCCACTTCCGGCAAGCAATTTAAAATTTTTAAGCACCGTTATGTGGGATGGACGCGAGACCGTTTCCGGGCGGTCCATGCGCTATGATTTGGGCAAGCAAGCCAATAACGCCACGACAGGGCACGCGCAGGGATTACCTTTGACTCCTCTGCAACGCCAACATATCGTTGACTTTGAAACCGCCTTGTTTACCGCGCAAGTCTACGATAAAGATGCCAAAGCACTCAATGTCTTGGGCGCGGAAGGCGGGCCGGTCAGCTTATCGAAACAAGGTTTTTGCCCTGGCATCAATGATTTTTTGGGTGACAGCAAAACGGGCTTGCCCAGCGACCCGCTAGTCTTCAATTTGTACGATGTCTGGAATGGTTTGATCGTTACGGCACCGGCTGACATCCGGGCGGCGATAGCCCGTGGGCAACGGCTTTTTAACACCCGGCCTATTGCCATTTCTGGCGTTTCGGGGCTTAACGAGGTGTCGGAACTGGGCAATTTGAGCGTTATCCGTGGTACTTGTAGCACTTGCCATGAATCACCCAATGCAGGCAGCCATTCTGTAGCCCGGTTTTTGAATATCGGCATCAGCGACGAGGTGCGACGCACGGCGGATATGCCGCTTTATACCCTGCGCAATAAAATGACGGCTGAAATGTTAAAAACGACTGATCCGGGCCGTGCCCTCATTACCGGACAATGGCAGGATGTAGGCCGCTTTAAAATCCCGACCCTGCGCGGGCTTGCCGCGCGGGCGCCTTATTTCCATAATGGCATGGCCAAAGAGCTGGGGGATGTCGTGGATTTTTACGACAGACGTTTCCAGCTTGGCCTGGATAATCGGGAACGGCTGGATTTGATTTTGTTTTTGAGGACGCTGTGAAATGGTGCAATAAGTTGGCATTTTTTTGTCGCCCATGCGTCGAGTGGCATGGGCGACACGATGTATGTTACTGAATTGCTGGTTTTGATCAGGCAGCCACGCCAAGAATGACCGCACCCGCTTTAAACGCTGCGGTGGCCGTGCAACCGGGCGTTAAATTCAGGGTTTCGATGCTTTCATTGGTGATGGTCGACGTGATGGAATCGCCGCCGGCCAGCTCAATCACCACTTCCGAATTGACCGCACCTTTTTGGATACGGGACACCGTGCCTTGTAACTGGTTGCGGGCCGAAAGGCGATAACCGCCAAAATCGGTGATGACGATGATATTGGGGGCTTTGACCAAGGCCACGACATCCACGCCCGCTTTAACACCCAGGGATTCAGCCGATTCTTTAGTAATGGAAGAGACGATGCTTTCGCCTCCTTTCAAACCGACCACAACAGTGACATTCACCGCTCCGATAGCGACATCGGTGATTTTGCCAAAAAATTGGTTACGCGCACTTGCTTTCATGATTAACCTCTTAAATAAAAAGACAATATCCTGGTTGTTTGCCAGGCGTTGGTTGATTTGCTCCAGGAAGAGATTATGTTCCGCCTGAATTTCGATAAATAATTGCAGCAAACTTTTTCCGGCGGGTGTCAAGCGTGTGCCGCCTCCCAGTCGCCCGCCAATTGCCGTGGAAACCAATATCTTGGGGGATAAATTATTGGCGCGTTCTATCATTTCCCACGCGCCCTTGTAAGTCAAGCCCACATCCTTGGCGGCTTGGTTGATGGAACCGGATTTGTCAATGGCAGCGAGCAAACGGAACAGCCGCCCGCCTAAACCGCCTATCAAGCGTATGTCGCCTTCCACCAACATCGGTGACAACGGTTTGTTGCTTAAAGACGTCTTTGGGTTGTTCAAAAGCGGGTTGTTCAAAAGGGGCTTGGTCTGCACGAAAAATCCTCGCCTGCGGCTTGGTGAACTAACCCATAGGCAAAATGCTTATGGAGCTTAGGTTATAACCATACTCTGCCAAGTCTTTTTTTTCAAGGATGGAAGAAAATGTAAGCCCTTCGTCAATCGCCGCTAATTCCTGGAAAGGCTTAGGTTGACGCCCGATCCTATTAATTTCGATTGTGGCTTGTTTGGCGATTAACAAATTTATGTAATTAACTATATAACGATTGTCTGGCAAAAAACAAGCTTGGAACACGCAGTCAATGACTTTTGCAACTATACCCTCAAACCTGGGTTTGTACTCCGCAACAGTCAAATCACAACCGCTACCAAAAAAGCATTAAATATTTAGTCGCCTATTTATCCGAACGAGGTGCTCCATAACGTTCATCGCAGGCTATGCACTAAAATTTAGTGAGATAATTGTAATCAAAATTTAATATTCGATTTATAATATATGCACATGAAAGGATATGTGGAAAATGGAATTAGTTAGCCTATATAAATGCCTCTGTGATGTGCAACGCTTGCGGATACTTAACTTGCTTAAGGAAGGCCCGTTGTGCGTATGCCACATCCAAGAGATTTTGGGGGAAACCCAGGTCAAAATTTCCAAGCAATTGCAATACATGAAAAAGCTTGGGATTGTTTGGGTGCGGAGGGAAGGGGTTTGGATGGTTTACAGCTTGCCTGTGCCTGTCCATCCGGTGCTGTTGGCAAATTTGCATTGTTTGCAGGCCCGCTCCGATGAATTTCCGTGTTTCGCCGAAGATTTACAAACACGTTCCACTATCCTTCAACGCTACACCGATAATCTGGCAGAGTGTCCGCAAGTGGTTTATCAATCCGCTACTGGCCGCTAGGTTTGTCGGCGTTACCCACGCAAACCTAATCAGCCGAGGATTTTATGATGTTAAAAAACCGTTTGTTGCCATGCTTTGCCGCCGTGATTTTTTTCGGCTTCATTTGTACGGCAAATGCCAGTGAAGACGATGTTTTGCCAAGCATTCGCCCATCTATCGCCAAGCTTACCCAAGAGTTTCAGCAGATTCCTGCCGGACGCCAAAAGCAGTTGAAAAAAGCGGCGATGTTCATCCGTTCTAAAATCCAGGCGGGTGAGACGGCGCAACTGACATTTATCTGCACCCACAATTCCCGCCGTAGCCATTTGGGGCAGATTTGGGCGCAAACCGCCGCCGCCTTTTATGGTGTTGCTGGCGTACAAACTTATTCGGGCGGCACCGAAGCCACGGCGATGAATATACGGGCCGTTGATGCCCTGCGTCGGGTTGGTTTTACGTTAACAGACAGCACGGGTGGCAAAAATCCGGTTTATCTGGTCAAGTATTCGGAAACCAAACCGGAAATCCGCGCTTTCTCCAAACGCTACAATGCCGATGGCAATCCCAAAGACAATTATGCGGCATTGATGACCTGCTCACAGGCGGACAAAAACTGTCCGGTCGTCGAAGGCAGCACGTTGCGGATTCCCATCCATTACGAAGACCCTAAAGTGGCCGATAACTTGCCGAACGAAACCGCGCTTTACGATGAGCGCACCCAACAAATTGGGCGGGAAATGTTTTATATGCTTTCCCAAGTCAAAAGCTAAGGAAAAAAGATGCCCATAACTTTTTTGGTGGTGGTTGATTGAAGGCTGTCCTTCAATTTGGGTGCGCCTTTGTAGACGGGGTTCACTTGGTGGTATACGGCTCGGCACTCCATTTTCAGGTAGGTAGGAATGTCGGGCTTTGACTAAAATAGTTGTACTGCAACCATCACCATTTTTTTATATTTTCAACGTAACGAACTACTGTCCTGCCGTTGCTTCCACTCCGGCGTGGTTTGATAAGCACCATCACCCTTGAGAACTGTGTATGAAACCAATCATTGTCTCCACCGTTGTCGCCACCGCTACTTTACTGATACTGACAACCGGTATTGCCCACGCGGAAAACTCCCTGACCGGCATGAACGCATGGGTTGAAGGCCAACTGGCATCGAACCAGTCATCCCTGTCCGCCTATATTTTTCTCATGTTGGGTGGTTTGCTCGCCAGCCTGTTACCGTGCGTCTATCCCTTGTACCCCATCACCGCCAGCATTATCGCCGGACGTTCACAGGGCGATGCGCCTCGCGCCTTGCATCCGTCGGTTTACTATGTCGGGCTTGCCAGCATTTACTTTTTATTTGGCTTAATTGCCGCAGCGACTGGCGGTGCGTTCAACGATGTGTTGCGCCTGCCCATCACCAATTTGATGCTGGCGTTATTATTTCTGATGCTGGCTTTGGCGACCGCGGGTTTTCTGCATGTTTCATTGTTCAGCGGTAATGGTATCGGCGACAAAACGCCAGGGCTTGCCGGAACTTTTATGATGGGCATGGGGGCAGGATTGTTGTCCTCGTCGTGCGTCGGCCCTTTTGTGGTCGGTATTTTGGTCGGGATTGCCAGCCAAACCGATGGCCTGAGTTTTTTCGCCACGCTCACCGCTGCCTTGAAAATGCTGGCGTTCGGATTAGGGCTGGGCGTTCCTTTCTTACTGATTGGCTTGTTCGGCGTCCGCCTGCCCAAATCCGGTTCCTGGATGAAATATGTGCAATGGGCCTTGGGTGCGTTGATCTTGTATTTCGCCTACACCTATTTGGAAAAAGCCTTGTCCGGTTATGGTTTCAAGCCTGAACATATCCAGTTGGTGTTTTTCGGCGCCTTGTTATTGCTGTTTTCGCTCTACCATTTGTGGGAAGGCGAACACATGCACGGTTTCCGGCGCATGGAAAAATCATTGTTCGCACTGTTTGCGCTGGTTGGTGGCCTGGTTTTGGCGCAAGGCGTCCTCACCCCATCCGCGACGGCAACAATCCATACGTCAACAAACCTGGCTTCGGCTCCTGTGACTGAAACTAAGGGCGAGTTGACTTGGTATCTAAACCGCGAAGATGCCGTAACAGCCGCCCGCGAACAAGGCAAACCGATTTTTGTGGATTTTTTCGCTTACTGGTGCGCCAACTGCAAAGAATTTGAGCATCTGACCGAAACTGACCGCGAATTGATTGATGGCCTGAAAAAAGTTGTCCTGCTGAAGATTTACGACAACGATCCTGAGTTTAAACAGTACCAAAACGACAAGCGTTATCCCGAATTAAAAGTCGGCCTGCCATTTTTTATCATTGCCGATGCGGATGACCATTTGATTTATAAAACCAGCGATTACACCCGTACTGATGAGATGTTGCTGTTTATGGCGGAATAGTTGGTAAAGTTGGTAAGCCCGTAGGCCGGGATGAAGCAATAGCGTAATCCCGGTAATAGCAGACCAATAGGCTGGGATTCGCTATCGTGCTCTTCGAGTCCTTACGTCATCCCAGCCTACGCACTGGTTTTGTACCCACCCCAAAAAAAACACGTCCACAGCTTTCAATCAGGCATCGCTACCCATTGGCTAAACTTGCGGGGCATCTCACTTACATTGCCATTCAGTGCGTAAGGCACTAATTTGACTGGCTAATTTCCCCGTCGCCGTGCCAGTCACATAATCGTTGCCATCTGGCGTATTGTCCGTGTCTATATGTCTGAGGGTTTGCGTTAATGGGGTGCATAAGCCATCTATTTTATTGTGGATGCCATACAGGGCGGCAGGTAGAGCTGGTTTTTTAACGCATCCAGCTTGCCCGCCGCAACGCTTGGGTTGCCGATGCCTATGATTGAGCCATTGGCGACTTGTGCAGACAGAAAATTCATCACCGCTATCATGTCATTAGGTAGGGTTACGTTTTGTAATCGTTCGTAAGCACCGAGGTCACAGGCTTTTTTTCTTAAGACATAAAAACGTCCGCGAATACCGTCACTAAAATCATAATGGTCTTCCAGCTCGAAATCGTCGAATCTGGCGCGTTGTTCAATATCTTTCATAATTGCCCCTCTCTTTTGGATTCGCGTGTCGTACTGAAATGATTCGGATAATTTTTTCGCCATCATTAAGTGAACTAAATTAAAAAACTTGAACATCGAGTAACAGCGTATGCAATACACCCTCATTGTAAAACTCCTGTAACAATTAGGTTGCAGACTGCCAATAAACTTTTCAATGAAAAAAGTGGTTTAAATGATGAACAGAGCCCAAAAGCCAACATTGATACTGTATTTATTGTTGTTGACAACATTATTGCTACCCATCACCGGTCATGCGTGGTGGAATGATGATTGGAATTACCGTAAAAAAATCAGTCTGGACACGTCGGCCGAGGGCGTAGCCATTATCTCGCGCCTAACGAATACACCTGTCGTGGTGCGCCTGCACAGTGGCAATTTTCCGTATTTCCTTGATGCCAAACCCGATGCTTCCGATATCCGCTTCATCGCGGCCGATGACACGACGCCGTTAAAACACCATGTTGAAATATTCGACGCCGCCGCCGGTATAGCGGTCATCTGGGTGCAGGTTCCGCTCATAGACGCCAAGGATGCCGCCGGCAGTAAAAACAATCACTTTTGGATGTATTACGGTAACGCCAAGGCCAATACCATTGCCGACAGCGCCGGCACCTATGATATCAACCAAACCGCCGTATACCATTTCAGCGAATTGTCCGGCTTGCCGCAGGATGCGACGGCTTTCGGGCATCATGCGAAAACATCCAGCATCAAGCCGGGTGTTCCCGGCTTGATAAACAATGGCGCGGAATTCAACGGCAGCGAAAGCATCGTGATTGAAAAAAACCCCGCCATAAGCCTCAACCCGGAAACCGGCTTTACGTTCTCCGGTTGGCTGAGGCTTTCTGAAAGCCAGGAACAAAATATCATCTTATCGCAGTCGGTAGGTGACCGGACATTCGAAATTGGCGTGAGTGCTGACCGGGTCTATGCCCGGATCACGGAAAACCAACAGGAAACCCAAGTGGCGGCGGTTTCGCCATTGGCCGTTGACCGCTGGCAACATATCGCCGTCAGCATAAACAAGGACTTGAAACTGTTTATCGATGGTGCGGAAGTCGCGTCAACCCCGGTATCCTTTGCCGTCATCGATGCCGACATCATATTAGGCGCCACTGCGGAAAACAACGGATTTAAAGGCCTTATCGATGAAGTGCAGTTTTCCAATGTGGCCCGCAACGCCGACTGGATCCGTTTGTCCGCCGGCGGTCAAAGCCCCGACAGTAAACTGCTGCAATACGGCGAAGACGAATCCGCCAGTACCAGCGGCGGCATGGCGGAATATTTCGCCCTGCTGTGGTCATTGCTGGGCGCAATACAACCAGAAGGATGGGTTGTGATTGCCATTATCGTCATCATGGGCTTGGTCAGCGCCGATGTCATTATCAATAAATCCTTTGCGTTGACCCGAACCGAACGCGCCGACAAATTGTTTATGGAAGGCTTTGCCGAGCGCTTTAATCAGGAAGTGGCAAGCTCTAACGCCGGCCTCGCACAAGATAGCGCGGACAGCAAGCATTCCGCCCTCTTTCAAATCTACGCCGCCGGCTTAACGGAGCTGCACGCGTTACAACGCCTGTTGGCGGGACAAGACAGCCAACAACCCGTGGCGTTAAACGCCCTGTCTTTGGAAGTGATACGCTCGGCGCTGGATGCGGAACTGGTCACGCAAACCAACCACCTGAACGAGCGTTTGGTGCTGGTAACCATCGCCATCAGCGGCGGGCCGTTTTTGGGGCTGCTGGGAACCGTGGTGGGCGTCATGATTACTTTCGCGTCAATCGCCGCAGCGGGGGATGTCAACGTCAACACTATCGCACCTGGCATATCGGCGGCATTAGCGGCTACCGTCATGGGGCTGGTGGTGGCGATACCCTCTTTGTTCGGCTACAACCATGTTGCCACACGGGTGGGCAAGCGCATTTCCATCATGGAAGTGTTCGTCGATCAGTTTTTGAGCCGTCTGGCTATGATCCAGGCTAACGCCGAAGGGGCTCGCCATGCGGCGTAGAACCCGGCCGAAAGTCTACGACGAACTTAACATCACGCCGCTGATGGACTTGGCCTGGACGCTGGTCGTGGTCTTTATCATCATGGCTACCGCGACCGTGCAAGGCATTAATGTGGATCTGCCGAAAGCCAGCGTTGCGCCCAATCTGGGCAAACCCAAAACCAAAGCCGTCACGATCACCGCCGACGGCCGTATTTATCTGGACACCACACCGGTGACGTTGGCGGAATTGGAAAACCGGTTACGCCAGTATAAAGCCGCCGACCCCAAATTGCCCGTCGTGGTAAAAGGCGACGCCGCAATACAATACGAACGGGTAATACAAGTGCTCGATGTTGTCAAACGGCTTGAGATCAACAACCTCGGCCTGGTGACACAGCGATTGGTTAAATAGCCATGGCCGATATGACGCCTGATGACAGCATTTGGGACCGTTGGCTGAGGCAGGCGATAATACGCGTTGTCGCCGTATTGATCATCGCCGGCATTGTGTTTTTTGTGCGCCGGCAAATACTCTCCGCCGGTTATCAGCGCGTCGAAGCGCCTTTGAGCGTAACCCTGCTAAAGGATCAGCCCCCCGTACCGCCGCCACCGCCACCAAAGGAAATCCTTGAGCAACCCGCCGAAGAACCTAAAACAGAAAGCATGGAAAGCGAAGCATTAGAAGTCGAAAGTAATCCTGAAGTGCTTGACGAAACCTTGGGCTTGGACACCGCCACCGCTGTGGCAGGTAGCGACGCTTTCGGGTTAAAAGCTAGAAAAGGCGGCAAAAGCCTAACGGAAATCAAGCCCGAAAGCGGCTTGAAAAAATCTAAACCTAGCACAATGGAGCTCGGCTTCTACGCTTCGAAGATTGAAGAATATTTACAAAATGAATTATCGAAGCGGAACGAATTGCGTAGCATCAACTATAGCGTGATCATTAAAATTTGGCTGGACGACGAAGGCCGCATAACCCGTTGCGACCTGGGCGAATCTACCGGCAATAAAAATATCGATAGCCTGTTGGTGGGCACACTAACCGGCTCCCGCAAAATCCCTAACGCGCCGCCCAAAAACATGCCGCAGCCGGTGATCTTAAGAATCACAACTCAGGGGATAAATTGATTGCAACGCCTTATTGCAACGCCTTGTATCTTTGAGCCTGTAACTGGGGTCAGAGTAAACTTAATTCCGGCGGTGGTGAAAACTGAGGTTTTTAGATCAAATTCATCTTGAAACAAGGTGATTTCATCCAATTTTCCAATGTTGCGTTTGGGCAACCCAGTTGATTGTGAGCAATTTTTACTAAATCGAGACTTTTAAAACACTCACTTAGCAATTGAGGATTGTTAGCAATGATAAAGTATATTTTTATTTGGGGGTGGACTGTAGTTTCAGCTTTTATTGGGGTAAATTGTTTAATATGGTTGCTTGAGCTGTTTGATATTGGAGGTATCGTAAAAGCAAGAGGGTTTGGAGCTTTTATAATTGGTGTTTTTGTACAAATAATATCTCACCCGCAATACCGAGAAATAACGCCAATCCTCTCATGTTTTTCTGTTCTCGTTATATGCTTGCTAACAGATATGATCAAGGGTTGCCAATTAGATAAATTTATTGACTTATTTTATGGAACTTTCGCCAGCTTAGCCCTTTCTGGGTTAATTTCCTTTATTATTTCCGAACTAACTTCGTTATTTAAGTCTGAATTCCAGAAAAAATAAAATAACTGGGGTCAGAGAATAACTGGGGTCAGAGTAAAATTAAACATCTGCTATACTGTTGATGTTTATATCTATCGACTTCGGGAAAAACAAATGGCGAGACTGGCCCGCGCGTGTCCAATCGGAATTCCTCAGTAAACAAAGGCATGGCATTTGGCAGCGAGCGATTTAAAGCGGAAATAGAAAATTTGAGCGGTCGGTGGATGGCCGCCAAAAAAATGGGTAGGCCTGTCGGTTGGCGGAAGAGAAGAACGGATCAGTATATAAGTTTACTCTGACCCCATGACCCCAGTTATTCTGACCCCAGTTATTCCATTTGAAGCCTATCAAACACCAACAGAATATGTCGCCAGTCCAGAACCTGATGAACCAGTAAGCAGCAACCAATTTAAGTGCGATGGCAGAACCCATTGTTCTCAAATGACTTTTTGCGAGGAAGCAACGTTTTTCATAAACAATTGCCCAGGCACTAAGATGGATGGAAACCATGATGGTATTCCTTGTGAGCGGCAGTGGTGTAAATAACGGGTATAATTTCAGTTTTTATTAAGGAGCAGCCAACATGAATGAAGTCGAAGAGCTTGAAACGCGCGTTCGTAATTTACTTGAAGAGGAATTTACAAAATTCCGTGATTGGTTTTTCGAACTTGAAAATGATCTGTGGGATAACCAAATCCAATCGGATTTTCGGGTGGGGAAATTTAATAAACTAATTGAAAAAGCTCGAGAAGAGTTTGCCCAAGGGAAAAGGAGTCGAGTTATGAGAAAAAGCATCGTCCTATCGTGCGCCGTGCTGGCGCTGGTTGTTGGCAATCTAGCCGAGGCCCGCCCGGGCGGGCGGCTGAGCGAATGGCTGGTCGGCCGCCACGATGGCGTGCAGGTACCGCAGCCTAGGGGCAAGCAGACCATGGCCTATGGAACCAATAATCTCCAGCAGTTCGATTTCTACCCCACCACCAACGGCAACCGCCGCGCGCCGCTGGTGCTGTTCGTCCACGGCGGCGGGTGGAAACGCGGAAGCAAGGATACCGCCGACGGTAGCTGGAAGGCACCACACTATATCGGCCTCGGCTATGCCTATGCCTCGATCAACTACCGGTTAGTCCCCAACAGCACCGTCGAAGACGAGGCAGCGGACGTCGCGGCCGCGCTACGCTATCTAATCGACCATGCCGATCAATTGAGCTTCGATCCCGGCAGGATTGTGATCATGGGCCACAGCGCGGGGGCGCACCTTGTGGCACTGGTCGGCACCGACGAGCAGTACCTCAAGCACGCGGGACTGTCCTTCGCCAGCATCGCTGGAGTGTTGCCGATCGATGGCGCGGCCTATGACGTGTCGCGCCAGATCAAGGAGGGCAACGATTTCATGCACGACACCTACATTCAGGTCTTTGGCGAGGATCCAGCCCGCCAGCACGCGCTTTCGCCCACGCTCCACGCCCAAGTCCCCAACGCGCCCGCGTTCCTGATCATCCACGTCCAGCGCACGGACGGGGTAGCGCAATCGAAAGAGCTCGAAGCCTCGCTGAAGCAGGCCGGCACGCCGGTTGAGAGGCAGGAATTTCCCGGGACTTGGGCTTAAGGGCCATGCCGAAATCAATCGCCAACTGGGCAATCCCGACTATGCGGCGACCCCGGTAGTCGACGTCTGGCTGAAAAGGCGCTTCGGGGGCTGATCGCGAGCAGATGGATTGCACACGGGGTGGCACGTTTGAATAACTGTGGTCGAATAACTGGGGTCAGAGTAAACTTAAACCTCTGCTATACCGTTGATGTTTATATCTATCGACTTCGGGAAAAACAAATGGCGAGACTGCCCCGCGCGTGTCCAATAGGAATTCCTCAGTAAACAAAGGCATGGCACTTGGCAGCGAGCGATTTAAAGCGGAAATAGAAAATTTGAGGTCGGCGGATGGTCGCCAAAAAAATGGGTAGGCCTGTCGGCTGGCGGAAGAAAAGAACGGATCAGTATATAAGTTTACTCTGACCCCAGTTATTCAGTTATTTTGACTCGTTCCCAAGCTGGAGCTTGGGAACGAGCGCAACTGATGACCCATCCAGCATCGGACGGTGGAACGTCAGGCATAAACAACATGTCCGACCTTGGCTTTAAAAGCCGACACCCTTAATTGATCTTAATTTCAACATAAGTGGCATTATTTCCTTCAAATTTTTCAGCGCTCACATCCAAAGGATCAACAATACAACCCAGCCAATACGCCAGCCACTGAACGCCCCCTTCGTGTTCCAGTCCGGCAGTATGCCCCATCTCGTGCATGACGGTTGACGTAAAGTTCTCATTACTGCCTCCGTATTCAAATAACTCTGTTTTGGCAAGCAAGTTGTATTGGATTTTGTTAGTGCCTACCGGAGCGCGTGATAAGCGGTATTGGGTGTTGATTTGGATATCAGACACTGTTGCCGTGCATGTTGAAGAATCATCGGAATTGTTAATTTCTTGGGCGATAACTTGGCATTGTTTGGAAAGGAATTATTAAATGTAAGATCAGTGAAATATATTTCACTTTCGTTTTTATTAACCCCCAATGTACCTACGCCATCATTATCATCCAATCCTCCAGATACATATCTGAAGTTGCTGGGATTGAGATTCATGCGTCTAATTGCATCGAGAATCCTATCATATTGCTCGGAATTTGAAGGAATGGTCGCTGGATCAAGCATCGGTTTATATTCTTTGACATCCCAATGCCTTTTCTGACCGTTATCACAAGTTATTTGTACCCAAGCAACAGATTCCGATGGATGAAGTGAAAATCCAAATGCCACAAACGCAATGATTAAGTTAAATTTCATGATTATTCCCCTTGTTGAATGGTATTTGGGAGTTTTTCTAAAGCCCGAACTTTGTATTTTTGGGCTTCTTTGTACTTCCATTCAGCGATTCTGCGATATATTGGGTCTCTAATGTCAGCACTTTTTACAGGTTCTACACTTGGCTTTCCCGCCATGAATTGAGTTTGCTCTAAATCGTGTAATTTTCGTTCGATAACCTCGGAAAATTCATCAGGCTCCATCCGCTTAGCACCTTTTGGCGGTGTCCAACCGTGCTTTTGGGCCTCTTGCGGCAACATCTGACCCAGTTTTTCTGCTTCTTGCTCGTCTTTCAATCCGTAAGGCGAGGTAAAGTCAATCCCTCCTTCTTGGGTTAACCACGCCACCGGATAGATTTTATTATTAACTATTGAATAACGCCCTTGCCCCCATCCGACCAAAGGATTCGATCCGGCTTCCTTATCCACAAATAAAATATCGCTTTCCCCCCCAATAAAATGGGACATACCTGTGATTTCACATGCCATGCCTACCCCAAGCTCTTCCGTCATCGCTGGTTGCATTTTCATTAGCGCATCTGTCGGACTTAACGTTGGCTCTTGTTCCATCATGCTCTTTTGCCTTTTATAATCCAAAACCAAACAAGAATGGAAAGGTAGAGTGAGTGTAGTACCATCCCCTTCTATCTGCCCTTTAATAACGCGCTCAACACGAAAAGTGACAAAAGCAAAACGCATAGGCTCGTAATTTGTCCCCAATTCCGCCAATGTGTGCGATTCGATTTTAGTGACCGTCCCCTGAAAAATCAGCCCCGCATCACGGATAGCCTCATCCAGTGTGACACGGTCGACTTGGGTTGCAAAAAGGTTCCCTGATGCCAGTAGCAACAGGAAGCCTGCTAAGATGTTAAAAAATTTGTTGGACATGTTGATTCCTCCGGGTTGTTTGGGTTGCGGAAAAGCGTTGTTGGCACGATGGGCGAAATGGCTAACGGGTAATGTCTGTCTAACGCTTCACCACAGACACCGTAGCACAAAGGGGCGGGGTAAACTATCAAGGATTACCAGATTAGAAAAATAATCCCTATTTAGTTGCCGCTAGATTTTAGCTGGCTATATCTAGTGTTGCCGAGAGCATATTTTTGCTGTAGCCATTGAAAAAAACAGCTACACCTCACACGGTCACGCCCTAAGCGGGACGGGGTTACAAACCCCGTCCCGCTCAAAGGACGCGCAGTCGCAAATAACTGGGGTCAGAGTAAATTTAAACCTCTGCTATACTGTTGATGTTTATGTCTATCGACTTCGGGAAAAACAAATGGCGAGACTGGCCCGCGCGTGTCCAATCGGAATTCCTCAGTAAACAAAGGCATGGCACTTGGCAGCGAGCGATTTAAAGCGGAAATAGAAAATTTGAGCGGTCGGCGGATGGCCGTCCAAAAAATGGGTAGGCCTGTCGGCTGGCGGAAGAAAAGAACGGATCAGTATATAAGTTTACTCTGACCCCAGTTATTATTAACGATTATTTTGAAACCCTGTCCGCCCCGCTAAGGCGTAATGGCGTCGATGTGATTGAATTCCGCGCCGATGGCATCATGTGTGCTTGGACGGTCGAACAGCCCGGCTCGGATGTCCGTCGCAAAGCCCTGCTGGCCGGGCTTGAAGCCATCGAAGCCGTTGCCGGCTTCGAGAAACGCTATGCCCAGTTCTCCCATTCGCTGCGCATCGGACTTGAAGATGGGCTTACGTAGGACACGCTGGCGGTGGCGGACATTTTGTCTATAGCATCGTTGGCGATTGCGCAAATAGCGCCGCGCGTATCGAAGATCTCAATAAACATCTGCATACCCAACTCCTGAGCAGCCGCTCCGCTATGGAAGGCGTTGATGGTCTTTTGTGCCGGTTTCTGGGCGAATTTCGCTTCGTCGGCAAGACTGAACCCTTGCCTATCTTGGAAGTTGTTGCTTTGGAAAGCACTGCCAACAAGTCGCAAAAACAGCTCTGCGAAAGCTTTGCTATTGGCATGGACGAATTGCGATGCGGACGCTGGCGCGAGGCCGGCGATATTTTCAAGGCCATCCTGCGGGACTATCCAAACGACGGTCCATCCCGCTTCCATTTAGCGCGCTGTCGTCGTTATGCAAACACACCGTCAGGCGAGTCGCCCTGGGTCGTCAATATGGATGCGAAAAAAACATAAAACAACCTTGTCTCTAATACCGATTTCCGCTAAGACAACTCAACTCCTTAGTGATTTAATCTCTAAGGTAGCCTTGCGAAGTTTTCGGGCAAGATCCCGTCCGATATTCGTGGCGAGCTTCCAACGAATGCACATAGCCAATGGACTGCTCTGCTCCTCCAGTTGTTTATAATCAAGAACCAGACATGTCACATTATCATCGGCCACAATGTCCGCCGAACGCTTGCCCCGATCAAGCATGGCAATCTCTCCAAAAGCCGAACCCGCCGATAAAGATGTAATACGCCTACTCCTGCGATGAGAGAGCGGAACAATAACACTGACCTGTCCCGAGAGAAGAAAATACAGTAAATCTCCGGGATCGCCCTCCCTGCACAGGTATGCGCCTTCATCGTAGCTACGATGCTCCAGCATGGATTCGAAGACCTCCATTTCCTCGGCAGTAAACTCTATCAAGAAATTCTGCGCCACAAGAGGGGCTTCAGCCGCAGTATAGGAAGCTTGCCCCGCTAACAACTGGTCTTCGCACCATTCCAAAGCGTCATCGATGGCGTCGTAGTTCAACAAAGGCATATCGTCAGTATAGCCAATGCGTTTTTTTATCAATTTTATCGTCTCATACTTACCCCAGGTGCCGGTCAGCAAAATCGTCTTGCCGTGTTCGGACAGTGACTGGATCAGACCCGCTATCATACTGTCAGCCCCTTCGCTGATATAGGCGGCGCGAGTAAAATCTATAATCAGATACTCGGCCTTCTTGGCTGCAACCATTGCTTCATGAATGACGATTTCAGCAGAGGTAAACATCAATTCTCCATGTAATTCCAGCACCATGACCTTGTGGCCTAATTCAGCAATCAGCCGTCCCTGCTCGACGTTGCGAGTACGTTTAGAAGGCACATGAGCGGCATCATAACTGGCATGAATGACCGATGACGTGGTAGACCGACCGGTGCGAAACATGTGCAGACCGAAATCGGAGGAAATTTTTTTGCACGCAGCAATACCACGGGCGCTGTTACCGCGTTCGTCCAGCTTCGGGGAAAACACCGCAAGACCGAACTGGCCCGGCAGCACAGCAACAATTCCACCGCCGACACCGCTTTTTGCCGGCATGCCCACCTCATAAACCCAGGCGCCCGAATAATCATACATCCCGCATGAACTCATCACGCTCAACACCTTCGGCACATAATGGCTTGCCAGCACGCGCACGCCTGTAATGGGATTGACGCCATTATTGGCCAGAGTAGCGCCGATCAGGGCCAAATCTCTACAGGTTACGAGTATTGAACATTGCTTGAAATACACATCAAGAACATCATCGGTATCCTTTTCAATAATATCCGAATTGCGCAACAGATAGGCGATGGCTCGATTGCGATGTCCGGTCGATTTTTCTGAACGGTACACATCCTCATCAATCGTAACCGAGCGTCCCAGATAACGTTCATAACACTTGAGCATACGCTTGAGTTTGTCATCCGCCGATTCCCCATTGATCAGCGCCACAGTAGCGATCGCGCCAGCATTAATCATCGGGTTCCTGGGGCGACCGGTGTCAGGTTCCAGGCTGATGGAGTTGAAGGCTTCTCCTGAAGGCTCTACGTCCACTTTTTGCAACACTGCTTCAACGCCGTTATCTTCCAGGGCAATCCCGTAGGTAATGGCTTTTGAAATCGACTGTATGGTAAATGGCTGACGCGAATCGCCTACTTGATAAACATGCCCATCGACAGTGATCAACGCAATACCGAACCACTGCGGGTCTGCCTTTAGAAGCTCAGGGATGTAACTTGCTACCTCGCCTTTGTCAAGGTTCGCATAACTTTGGTGCAAAGTTTCAAGATAATTCTGGAAATAATTAACATTCATTGATTTGTCGCTCCTGGACAGGCAGATTGCTATTTGGATGTCTTATTTCATAAATAAGCAAGGATATGATGGTTGGTTCTGTTACCAAGGATTCAAGGCTTTATACCACGCCTATAATGGCATGCCGCAGTTTGCCCTTGCTCTATATTGAACATCTTTAATGATAAACATAATCCATGCCACAGCCTGCGAATTAGAACAAAGTAGTGAAAAATCAAAGCGCTTACAAAAAAAATCGGGGAAATAATTGCAGACAGATTCACCATGAGTGAGTATTCGGATAAATTTGCACTCATCAGGTGCATGCGATCGCCATTTTTTACTGTTCTCAGGGAAGAGCAACATTACCCTAAAACTGATTGGCTCAAATGTATTCCGGACTGTTAGCTTTAATAGAGTTAAAATGATGCATCAACGCTTTTTCGGACACAAAATTATACGCCAATTTTCCAAACGGAACTTTCGTACAAACAGGGGCGTTGCAGCTGACGATAATTGGGGTTTGCGTGAACAAACGTTTCCAAAAAATAAGGCTCTATATGGGTTTCAGTGTCTTTTTACTAAAGGCGTAAGCTAAACTGTCAATAAGCATGGCAACCTCCAAAATATGCGTCATTCCGGCATACCCTCGGCATTAAGGGATTGCCGGAATCCAGATGCTAGGGATGGCATCTGTGTCACAACGAGCGTTTAAAAATAGTCGAATATCTATTTTTGGGCATAATGGTAACCGTTCACCTCCCTGTGAACTGGATTCCGGCAATCCCTTTATGCCCCAGAGGGTATGCCGGAATGACGGATGTATTTAGCGATATAGAGTTGATTTTTTGCCTAATGAAACTGGTGGTGTCATTGTTGGCTATATAGATCAAAAATTACATACCATTTTTGTTGTTGATGTTCTAACTCAGCCATCTGATAGCAAGTCTAGTCCATTTGGGTTTGTACGTGGAGTCATCGGTCTGAAGATCAACTCAATAAAATTGCTAAATGTACTGCAAATATCGTTGGTTATATAGGCGAATGGCATTCTCATCCACCACTATATTCTGCACAACCAAGTTCAACTGATTATCAATTAATTCATACTCTAGCAGAAACTCTTTCAAAAGATGGACAACCTGCTTTGATGATAATTGTTAGCTCAAATAATATAACTATTACGGTTCAAAACAATTCGTAATACCATTATTTCTATATTAAAAATAAAAATATCCGGTAACAATATAAAAAGAGTCTAGCATGAAAGATTTATTAGATAAGCTTAGCTCATACAATTTGTTTAATTACTTATTGCCTGGAATTTTATTCGCATTTTTTATTGATACTTTAACACCTATAAAAATATTACAAAAAGATATAATAATCGGCGTTTTTATCTATTATTTTTGGTAGTCCTGCAATCGGAATGATTTGTTAAAAGTCAAGCCTACCGATTTATTGGGTCGAATGCCCGTACTTCAAGGCGTACAGTCATCGCAATATTTTATTGACAAATCTATTATCATTCCGATTGCATGACTACCTTATTTTTTAGGTTCAGTTGTAAGTCGTGTTGGTTCTATTATTGTAGAACCAATATTAAAAAAATTTGGAGTTATTGAATTTTCTGAGTATGAAGATTTTGTCAAAGCATCAAAAATTGATTCTAAATTAGATATATTGTCAGAGGCTAATAATATGTACCGCACATTTTGTGCGTTATTTTTATTAATCGGAATTATTGTTCTATATTGTTATTTATCTCAATTTTATTCAATACTAAAAACAATTGCGCCGTATATATGTATATTTATTTTTTTAGTTTTATACATACTTTCTTACCGCAAGCAAACTGTTTATATTACAAAACGCGTTGATGCAAATAGACCACATCTATAAGTAATTTATTTTTAGTTTTGTGATACTTGAAAGGCATTAATATGTAGAAGCATCTAATCTTGAAATTACTCCATAGCAATAGATTTTTAACCTGTATTTAATGGTGATAATCCATATTATCGCCATTAAAACGCCGTTTCCGATTTTCTTTTGACAACCCGCCCCGCTTGCCTATAATGGGTGGGAAAGTATTTTATATTTCTTACTTTGCTATTTATGGAGACATTGCTAATGCCTATCGTGAAAATGAGATCCAAAGGGCAGATCACCATCCCCGCTAGTATCGTTGAAACGGCACACCTTTCAGAAAATTCTAAATTTGACGTTGAATACCTTAACGGGGTGATTATTTTGAAACCGCTAACGGTAGAACCCAAAAAAGATGATGTCTTGTCTTATGCTGGCTTGTTTGCGGGAGCATGGGGGGAAACATCCGCTGAATTTGAAACCAATATCCATAATTTACACAACGAATGGGAAAGGTAGATGAACTTATCGAAAGAATGCAGGGGCAAGGTGTTTATTTCGATGCAAACTTTTTAATTTACTTTTTTGATAAAAGAGAGCCGTATTTTAGTGTTATCTCTCAAATCATAGTTGCTTGTGACCGTCGTTTATTTTTTGGCTATACAGGCGATGCAGCGGTTGCCGAACTCATGGTTTATCCGTATAGAACTAAAAATACCCTTGAGATTACTCGCGGAAAAGCCTTTTTTGCAAGGGAAAATTTTCTGAGTATCATGCCTCACAGTACCGAACTGTTTGATACGGCTTCTAGGCTGAGAGTAGAAACAGGCATGAAGCTAATCGATTCTCTACATTGTGCAACTGCGGTTAAGGCAGGTTGCCAGTTTCTTATCACTAACGACAAAGGTATCCGTTCTACCGATGATCTTGAGGTCGTTTTGGTTAACGATTTGCTCATGTTTGATTGTTTTCCAGAATCGTAACTAAAAATCAATCGTTCAATTAGTCACTGCCGATGCACTAATCAATGTGAACTTCTGATCTCTTTTTGAAGATCCAACATATTTTTTTGGCTGATCTGAATACCACCTCGTTTGGGCCGATCTAAATCCATCAGCATGGACGTTAAAATAATGACAACAATCATAAAACCGATAGCCGCTATTGAGGGTCGATGATTGGATAGGGCTGATGTGTAACCAATTGAGCCCCCTGATAAAAGTATCGCAATAATCAATAAAAAATTAATTACCTCCGGGATATGCCTGTTAAGGGCTTCGTCCCTTGTTCCGAAAGCATCGATAAGGTCATTGAGTGTCTGAATATAAAGGCCTGTTGTCGCAACTCGATCATCATCCTTCATCGACTTCATCGCCAAGTCCCATAGCTTAACCCTTAGCTCGCTTGCTTCTTGAAGAAGGGGTTCCCTATATAGCATGTTCGCCACTGAAATTTCACCGGCCTGGACTCGGACATCCACATATTTTTTAAGTATGTCCAGTGTTTCATTCCTCGTTGTATCGGGTAGCGAGTGCGCACGAAGGTAGGTTGTGCCGATAGCATTCGCCTCTTCTTTCATAGCCTCGCTACGCTTGTCGAAATGTTGTAAGGCAATAGAAAAAGTAAACCCTAGCAACAACGATAGCAATCCAAGCAGAGAGCCTTGAATGCTAACCACTTGAGACTTCATTGGATCACTGTAAAGTGACTGCCTTTTCAATCCAAGTTGGTAGCCGCCATAAATAGCCAGTGACACCATCAGAAGTAACATTGCTGCAATTAAAGTAATGCCTATCCCGTAAAGTAGTTCATTCATCGAAATCTCCTAATGTAAAGCCTAGCGTGACGGTAAGGGGCGTGCCGCTCACGAAAGCCAAACGAAGCCACCGAACCTTGATAAAAACCAAACTGCAAAACCGCCAACGGGCGGCGTGTCCCTTTGACTGACTTGTTGGGCTTTGCGAAGAGACAAATTTCAAGTTGTTACAAAGCCCTAAAGAACCTTGCTGCGAAACGGTAACAAGCAAAGACAAAGAACAAAAAGTTGTTGTTCAGCATTTTATTGGTGACTGCTTATGTATTCCGTAACAGCATGAGCCAACAAACCAGACCTTGTTTCGCCGTGCTTCTTTGCATAATTATCAACGGTGTTTAAAAGATATTCGGGCAACGTAATATTGACCTGTTTGGATTTTGAAGATAATTGGCTTATATCTATTTCGACAATTCCCCAAATGCCATCAGAGTATTTAGGGTTCGCTTGATGTTCCTCAAAAGGAAGTAATTTTGGAATAAATTCACCATCCAAAAACATACCTTCAATATGGCACTCTATCGCTTCCTTAGCCATTGATAACGCTTCTTCAATGGTGCTTCCGGCGGAAAAACAGCCAGGTAAATCAGGAACGGTAACGCTGTAATCTGACTGAGGGTCTTTGTGCAAAACAACTGAATATTTCATCATGCCATTTTATTTGCAAACTTGTGTAGATACTTATGCACTCAAGGCCAACGGCAAAAATGGCAAGGCCATTGCTTGCGCTGCCATGCGCAAATTAATCCATATCGCTTTTGGCATCCTCAAATCCGGTGAACCTTTTGACACGCTCTGGGCGTACTCAAAATAACACTTGATCTTTGGATTTTAAGACGGTATCTGTGGGCACAGCATATCCTATGGAAATGAATCATATCAAGCAATAAAAGCGGGTTATTTGCATGGGGGTTGATCTATGTCAAAACCAGTGCCGCCAGCCTGTGCCATAATGCTTGCACCCTGAAGAGCGGGGTTGCCGTGTTTCTTAGCGTACAACTGCTAAAAACATTCTGTTTACCGTCATTTTTGAGAAGTTTATGAAATTTATCAGTTCGTTAGTTTTGTTAGTTGTTGCTGTTGCTACTTTGACTGCTTGTGGATCCGACAGTAAAGGGCCAAGCAAGCCAGCCGGTGGCGCCGCTTCAACAGAAACTGCAAAATAAGTCATTGGTTTGTTTGTCAAGGTAAGTGTTTACCTTTTTATGATAGGCTTATGCCGTCGTCAGTTGTTGTCCAGCACAAGGATTGACAATTGTTTTTAACGACGGCAAATCGTTAATCTTAATAATGCGTTGCTTCACGGTAATGATGCCTTGTTTGCTTAATTCGGCCAGTTGGCGGCTGACAGTTTCAATGGTAAGGCCGAGAAAATTGGCAATGTCTTGCCTGCGCATGCTCAAGTTAAACGTTGTGCTGGAAAATCCCAAAGCAGCGTAGCGTTGTGACAACATCAGCAAAAATGTCGCTACACGTTCTATTGCCGTGCGATGGCCTAACAACACGATGGTGTCATGATCCGAAGCAATTTCTTTTCCCAGAATCCGCATCATCTGCATTTGCAAGCCAGGAATTTCGTTACATAAGCTATTGAGCCGCGACAGCGGTACTTCGCAGACCGTGCTTGTTTCCAAGGCGATGGTTGAGCAGCTAAACCGGTCATGTTGCAAGGCATCCAGGCCCATGATTTCACCTGGCAAATAAAAACCTATGGTTTGTTCAAGGCCATCGCCATTGGCAATAAAACTGCGGAAAGAACCCGATTTCACCGCATACAAACATCGGCATTCCTCGCCTAGCAAGTATAAAAAATCATCGAATTGCAACAGCCGCTGGTTTTTTACAATCGTGGCAAGCTGTTTGACTTCATCGCGTTGTAGGCCATAAGGCAGGCAGAGTTCTGACAAGCGGCAATCTGGGCATGAAGCCTTGATTGGAGTGGGTTCCATTACTTCATGCCTCCGTTTGATGGGTAAGTCTGGCAGTGTAGCAGAAATTGGCGGCAACAAAGTAAATGTTCAAACTGAACGCGTAAAGATTAAAATGATGCTTTGCCAGCAACTCTCCCGTTATGTCCAATTCTTCTTTTTTTATCAACTCCACCCGCATTTGGCTGGAAACCATCATTATCGGTTATGCCATCTGTCCTTTTGCCAAACCTGAGCTGGAGAGCGGCGGCATTCGCTTTTATGTGGATGAGGCTGTCGATCTTGAATCGTGCTTACATAATTTGGTCACCGAATGTGCGCGTCTTGATCTTGATGACGGCATTGCCACCACGTTATTGATTTACAGCCAGGGCTTCGCTGAATTTGATGATTATCTGGATTTTCTTGGGCTTGCCGAAGCCTTGTTAGTTGCCCAAGGCTATGAAGGCGTTTATCAGCTTGCCAGTTTCCATCCTGATTATTGTTTTGACCAAGCCACGCCCGATGATGCGGCAAATTACACCAACCGCTCGCCTTATCCGATGTTGCATTTGTTAAGGGAAAGCAGTATCGAAGCAGCAGTGGCTAACCACCCGGACGCGAAAGGCATTCCCCGGCGCAACATCAAACTGACCCGGCAATTGGGATTAAGCCAGATGCAGGCGATGTTGGCGGCGTGTTACCAAAATAATGCCTGAGTGTTGGCCGGGTGTGGATAGCGAGGGCATTGCACTACGCGGTTTGAATGCCCCGGAACGTTGATGTGATTGGAAAATGACTTGCCGGTTTTAAACCTGATGGTTAAATTCGTCTGGTATTGGCTTTTGTGCTGGAGGGCAATGCTTAATTTTTTTACCAAGACGCTAAAACTCTAGTACCATTAAAGGGTCTTTGATTTCGTTACCCACTCTTTAGGAGATTTTTATGAAAATTGATACTGTTTTATCGCGTCCTGAAACGGGCGTGTTGGCGACCAACAAGTTGCTCCGCAACACTTATTTATTGTTGTCCATGACCTTGTTGTTCAGTGCCATGACGGCAGGTTTGTCGATGGCATTCAACGTGCCCCATCCAGGCTTGATTTTGACGCTGGTCGGTTTTTACGGCATGTTGTTTGCCATCAGCAAATTCCGTAACAGTGCCATAGGTTTGGTTTTGGTGTTTGCCTTGACTGGCTTTATGGGCTTGACGCTGGGGCCGATTTTGTCCATGTACATCAAAGAGTTTACCAATGGCCATGAATTGATCATGATGGCATTGGGCGGTACTGGCACTATTTTTCTGGGCTTGTCCGGTTATGCACTGACGACCCGCAAGGATTTCAGCTTTATGGGCGGATTTTTGCTGGTCGGCATTTTGGTGGCGTTGTTGGCGGGTATTGGTGCCATTGTTTTTGCGATACCGGCTTTGTCATTGGCGGTTTCGGCGATGTTCATCCTGCTGATGTCGGGCATGATCTTGTTCCAAACCAGCTTGATGGTCAATGGCGGTGAAACCAATTACATCATGGCGACGGTTAATTTATATGTGTCCATCTACAACTTGTTCCTGAGCTTGTTGCAAATACTGGGCATTTTAGGCAGCGACGATTAAGGTCTTAATGTTTTACGGTAATGCCCAGATAGCCTTTAATGAAGTTGCTTACTATTGAAAAATAAAAATTTACCGATTGGAACGGTGGGCAGTCCTTTTGGTTAGCTCGTTAGGTGGCCTAGTATTGGGCAGCAATTTAAGGCCACCTATCCGTGTTTCCGCCAAAAATTTTGGGTGTAGGCGGATTATAAAAATCAATGGGTTAATTGCAGTTGTTAGTTGAATCCGCGAAAATTATTAGCTAGATATTGATGCCATGCACTGACCCCTTCACCTTCGTTTTCTCCAGATCATCCCTTCATCACTCCCAACGCCATCGCGATATGCGCTAGTTCGGCGACGCTTGCAACATTTAATTTGTTTTTGATTTGTGTGCCGTAATTGGCGACGGTTTTGTAACCTAAACACAATTCTTCGGCGATTTTGTGTGCGGTCAAGCCTTTTGCCAGCAGCAGGAAGATGTCGAACTCCCTAGCCGACAACGTACCGATAATGGCACGGTAATCCGTAGCTCCGGGCGTGGAGGACGGGTCTTTGAGCAAACCTTGCTCGATGTATATGCCGCCACCAGCAATTTTGTGGATGGCTGCCACTAAAATATGCGGCGCGCTGCTTTTGGTGATGTAGCCTTTCGCCCCCGCACCTATGGCACGGTTGACGTAGACGCTTTCGTCATGGACGCTGAACACCAGCACTTTCGCCTTGTCATCACGCAAACAAATGCGCCGCAAAGTTTCCAAGCCACCAATGCCGGGCATGGATAAGTCCAACACGGTGACGTCGGGTTGTTTTTCCAGATAAAGCTGGCAGGCCGCCTCGCCGCGTTCGGCTTCGGCAACCACTTCGAGGGTGTCCACAACGGACAATAACATGCGGAAACCGGCGCGGACGATGGCGTGGTCATCGACCAAAAGGATTTTTATAGTGTTTTTTATGGCGTCTTTCATGGTAGCGGGATACTCGCGCTAATGCGTAAGCCTTGTTGGGGGGCGGCATGGATGGTGAAGTTGCCGCCTAAACTGTTAATGCGTTCCCGCATACCGCGTAAACCAAAACCGGCATTGATGTGACCGGGTGTACAGCCTTGCCCATTATCAGTGATCTCTAACAACAGATGTTTGCCGTTATCGATGTCAAGACGGATGCTCGCGTCACTGGCTTTAGCGTGGCGCACGATATTGGTGATCGCTTCTTGCACGACACGGAACAATTGGATGGTCATTTTCGGCTCCAATTGATCCACTTCGTCACTGCACAGCAATGTCAGTGCCAGCTCAGGCTGGCGGCTGGCCCAGTGGTTGAGCAAATCTTCCAGCGTCGCTTTCAGCCCCAGTTCCGCCAGCACCAACGGATGCAACTGGCGCATCATCGAGCGCACCACAACAATCAGGTGGTCGCAAATAGTGATGATCGCATCGGTGATTTGCCCCGTATCGGCTTGCGGTTTCTTGGCGGTGACCGCCATGACTTTGATCGCAGTCAACGATTGCCCCAGTTCATCATGCAGTTCCTGCGACAAATACTGTCTTTCTTCTTCTTGGATTTGCAAGGAATGCAGCGTCAACGCGCTGTTTTCTTGTTGCGTCGCATCCAAAACAGCGGTCATGTAGTTGATGGCTTTGGCGATATGGTCATATTCCTGGATGCCAAAATCCGGTAATTTTTGCTGGTACTGGCCTTGCCCTATCGCTTTCAGGCCATCAACAATCACGGCGATGGCTTGAAACGCCTTATTGAACACCAAGTTGACCGCCAAAAATGTCAATGCCGCCATCACACACAAAGACATGAAATAAGCCGAACTCTCTTTCCATGCCTCACTGATTTCATCCAGCGGGTCGGCTTGGATAAGCAAAGTGATGCGCTGTCCGTCCGAGGTGATCAATTGCTGCTCGATAGAGGGATAATCGGCAGCAACTAAACCGACAAACCATTGCGGCGGCGTGTCCGCTGCATCGGCACGTTTAAGCCCGGCGGTAAATTTAACGATTTCGCCGCTGGTTTTTTTTAAATGTATCTGCAAATGACGGGTTTGTTCCAGCGAGACAAAACGTGGCAACCACGCACTCACATCAACCGCGCTTTGCCGGGCTTGTGGAAAATTAAGTTGGATCAATTGTGCCGCGAGATTCAATGACGATTCAATTTCCTTGCTGACCGCGCCCCGCGCCTGCCATACCGCCACCGAACCGCCCAACACCAAAATAAACAGGCTGGTCAAAACGATACGGAGATTGACCTGGGAACGTAAACTCATGCCCATCCCATCAAAACACAGTTACTTGATGACATGCCAGTGCAACAAGCCGATTGCTTGCCGTACTGGCAGGGTCGATGGTGCAAACCAAGCCAAAACCATAGTCAGCGCCAACAGCGATAATGACGCGGTAAGATTTTGGTAATGGCATAGCTTCAGCGCGGTGCCAAACGATTTTTTCATGCGTTTATTTTTTAAATCGACACTGTACAGCTCATCCAACAATAAATGGACAATAAAACCGAAAGCAATAAACAAGCCATTCAACCACGCCTGCATCACAGTCCAATGCAGGAAATAATACGAAATACAACTTGCCAGCAAAGCAAAAAACACCGCCGCCAACAGCGAATGAAAAACGCCCCGATGCTCGGTAAAATGGTTGAACAACGCGAACAGGCCATAGCGCACGGTGACATAGGCAACTGCCGCGCCGCTTAACACCCAATAAGAATCATGTCGATGCTGCAAAAGTTCAGCGGTTGCCGACACCGCCAGCAAGGCCAGCACGTTGAACAATAAACGTACTGGTCTAGAATTACCAGCATCAATATCCGGTAACAAACCACCGACCATTCCTAAAAACACTAGCCAGAGGGTTTGGTCATAAGAAATCAACTGCATTTTAACGGCTACGCCGGCAGCCGCCAGGCTGGCTAAAGCAGCAACAGAAACATGGGTTTTAAAATTAGCCATAATTATTGATTGATTGGATGTATTGATTGTCCCATAAGTTCGCGCACAGTAGGGTGAGGTTACTGTGCCCGAATTTATGGGACAATTAATTCACAAATACCGTAACAATTCATTGGTCACATAATCGTTGCCAATTATACTAGGCGGCATTTGCAGACATACTTTTAATCCTAAAAAACTCATGGCAACCTCATTGACCACTTCCCCTTTAACTTGTTTTAAAGCCTACGATATTCGCGGGCGATTGCCTGATGAACTCAATGCCGACATTGCCTACCGCATTGGCCGCGCGTTTGCCGAAAAAATCCGGCCTAAATCGGTCATCGTGGGCCGCGACATCCGCCTGTCCAGCGATGAAATGGCGGCGGCGGTCACGCAGGGTTTGCTGGATGCCGGTGTCGATGTGTACGACATTGGTTTGTGCGGAACCGAAGAGGTGTATTTTGCCACGTTTGCCTATCAGGACAATGGCAAGGCAATGGACGGTGGCATCATGGTCACCGCCAGCCATAACCCTAAAGATTACAATGGCATGAAGCTGGTACGCGAGGACAGCAAACCAGTGAGCGGCGACACGGGTTTGAACGACATCAAACAACTGGCTGAAACCAATACATTCGGCGCACCCAGCACAACACGAGGACAGGTCAAACACATTGCGACGGGCGAAGCCTACATCCAGCATCTGCTCAGTTACCTGGGCACTGAACCGTTAAAGCCGCTAAAAATCGTCGTCAATGCCGGCAACGGTGCGGCGGGCCACGTCATTGACTGGCTGGAAGCAGCATTACCCACCCTTAGCTTCATCAAAATCCACCATGAACCGGACGGGCATTTCCCCAACGGTATCCCGAATCCTCTGTTGCCTGAAAACCGCGCCGGCACCATTGCCGCGATCACTGAAAACCACGCGGATTTAGGCATCGCCTGGGATGGCGATTTTGACCGTTGTTTCCTGTTTGATGAAACAGGGCGTTTTATCGAAGGTTATTACATTGTCGGCCTACTCGCCGCCGCCTTTTTAAAACTAAATCCGGGTGCAAAAATCGTCCACGATCCACGCTTGACCTGGAACACCATCGACATCATCGAAAGTCTGGGCGGCAATGCCATCCAAAGCAAGACCGGACATGCCTTCATCAAAGAACGGATGCGTAGCGAAGATGCCGTGTACGGCGGCGAAATGAGCGCACACCATTATTTCCGCAATTTTGCCTACTGCGACAGCGGCATGATCCCGTGGTTGCTAGTGGTGGCCTTAATGAGTGATAGCGGCAAAACTTTATCACAACTGGTTGACGAACGGTTGCGCCTGTTTCCTGCCAGCGGTGAGATCAACCGCGTCATTAGCGATCCCGCCGCCGTACTTGCACAAATCCGGCAACAGTATCAGAATGATGCGTTAGCGATTGATTTCACAGATGGTTTAAGCATGGAGTTTACTGATTGGCGGTTTAACTTGCGTTGTTCAAACACAGAACCGCTAGTGCGCTTGAATGTGGAATCCCGTGGTGACGAAGCTTTGATGCAGGCAAAAACCCAAGAATTATTGGCATTACTGGCTGGGCAAACGGACGTTTTATAACTAATCTCCGGTAAAGTAGACGGCCACCATGAGTTGAAGGCTATTTTACCCACCACTTAACAACAAAAAGGGGAAGAATTATGAGTATATTGGATGAAATACGGCAAAGAGCGGCGGAAAAAAAGCAAGCCCAACATCAACAAAGCTTGCTTGATAAAAAACTGGAACAGACTTACCAAAAAGAACTTTTGCCTAAAATGCAGCTTCTTTATGACAGCCTGAAAGAACTGGTTGAATATCTGAATTTTCTTGAAGAACCCATGCCCGTAAGCCACTATTCTAATCATTACCCGCAATTTGGCAGGCTTTATCAGAAAAACTATAAAATCAATACTGATGGGCGCATGGGTATGGCTGATTTTCAACGGATGATGCAAATCAACATCAGTTTTTATTGTGAAGCGGAAGGCAGCTTTAGCTATGGATTGTCTTCCAAGTCTTTAATAGATAAAGAATATAATTTCCTGTTTGAACATGGTTTGCGTTTCCAGCAAAAACAACAGCACACCGACCGGGCCATGTTTGTTGTCGAGAGAAAAATTCCGGTACGGTTTCAAGTTTTGGTGGACTATGCGTCATCAAAATTAAAAATCACTATTTTTAATCATGAAAATTTTCAGACCTTCCAAAAAAGTTTTTTCCCGGAACAACTCGATGATGAATTTCTGAATATGTTCCTCAGTTATTTTATGCGCCGGGATAACCGTATCGTCGTCCCCGATATTTCCGAAGAAGAAAAAGCGGTGATTTTGAAGCATATCGCCCCTTTCTACGCGGAACAAAGAAACGCACGCCCCGACCTTTTCGAAGCCGTCCTTGAAAAACGGGCGAACTTAATCACCGATCCGGTAAAAAAGATTTTTACCCGGTTTAATAAACTGTAACCACCCCAAAATGACAGTTTCTTTATGCCTATTGCAGGCCATCAAAACCATCGGCTTCATTTAGCCGTAACCCACCCGACTGCCATAAAATCGCCTTAAAAAAGATAAGCCCGTTTTTAAGGTCATGCCAGGGCAGTTTTAGTAGCCCCTGACTCTTCGTCGACTACCCGCTCGTAACAATACCGCTGATTAAACACGCAGTTGGACAGCCATGTCAGGCATTGCTTTATCTTAAAACTGTAGTATACCGATTGCATCGCAAGCTTGGGTCTTAGCCCAACTGGCACTGTTATAAGAAATTTCCCGGTACTGCATCTTGAGCGGAATTTATGTAATATTACAATCCCGGTTTCATAAGAACGTGTTTTAAAAGCGTCGCGAGTGGTTTGATTGCAAGGCGCACGGAGCGGAAAAACCGGAGTGTACTGGAGTACATGAAGATTTTGAGCACCGCGCAACGCCGCAATCGAACCGCGTAGCAACTTTTAAAACACGTTCTAAGTGCTTGCTAAAAAAAGCGTAGCTGGGCATTCCATTTTCTATGCAAGCACTTATGAAACAATTAACATTGTCGTCCACTTTAACCCATCGAGCTACTGAGCCCTAAATGAATAAAGCGATTGTTTTAACAGGCATCACCACCACCGGAACCCCACATCTAGGCAATTATGTCGGCGCGATACGCCCGGCGATTGCCGCCAGTAAAAACCCCAACGTGATGCCGTTTTATTTTCTGGCTGACTACCATGCCTTGATTAAATGCACTGATCCAGAAAAAGTCAGGCAATCCAGCTTGGAAATAGCCGCGACTTGGCTGGCGTTGGGTTTGGATACCGCCAACGCCGTGTTTTACCGCCAGTCCGATGTACCGGAAATTCTTGAATTATCGTGGATGCTGGCTTGTGTCGCGTCCAAGGGCTTGATGAACCGAGCCCATGCTTACAAAGCCGCCGTCGCCGATAATGAACACAACAGCGAAAACGATCCCGACAAAGGCATTACGATGGGCTTGTTCAGTTATCCGGTACTGATGGCCGCCGATATTTTGATGTTTAACGCCCACCAAGTCCCGGTCGGCAAGGATCAAATCCAGCATATTGAAATGGCCCGTGACATGGCGGCACGTTTTAACCATATCTACGGCGAGCATTTTGTGTTGCCGGAAGCCTTGCTGGAAGAACACGGCGCGGTCTTGTCCGGTCTGGATGGGCGCAAGATGAGCAAAAGCTATAACAACACCATCCCGCTATTCGAGCCTGAGCAAAAACTGCGGAAACTGATCAATAAAATCAAGACCAATTCCTTACCACCCGGGGAGCCTAAAGACACCGAGGACTGTATCCTGTTCAGCGTTTATCAGGCGTTTGCGACACCGCACGAAGTGACGCATATCCGCCAGCGTTACGCCGAAGGCATCGCTTGGGGCGAGATGAAACAAGTGTTGTTCGAGCACATTAACAACCAAATCACACCGGCACGGGAACGTTACGAAGCCCTGCTCCAGGCTCCCGAACATATCGAAGAACAATTACAAGAAGGGGCGCGGAAAGCCCGTGACATCAGCATCCCTTTCATGCAAAAACTGCGTAAAGCCGTGGGAATATCCAGAATTTCCTAGTGACTGATTGCCGGTGGGCGACCACTACGCAACGTGTTTAAAAGACGTCGCCTTGCAATTGACGGCTATCGTTTTTTGCAAATTCCCAGTGAATCGGGAAGCCCCTGGTCTCCGGCCCCTATCCGTCGGTGGCTTTCATTTGGCGGATAGAACCTGGATACGGATGGAAACGTGAGAAACATCAAGAAAAAACTCAAATTTACCGACTGGTTACAACAATCGCTGTGGTTTATCAAACTGCGCCCGTGGGTGTGGTTTGGTTATAGTGGATTGGTAGGGATGGTGCTGGTCTTGGGTAAAATCTCCCTGGCACTGGGCGTTTTTGCGGCAGTGGCAAGTTTGTTTGTGGGTGTGGGCGTCGCTAAATACATCGACATGAAAGCCAGTTCAGACACGCCGGTCGGTTTTGCCTGGGCGGTCAACAAAAGCCTGCCATTGGCGGTCCTGGCGGCGGGCAGCATAGTCGTGTGCTGGTTTGTGTTTATGCTGGTAGCCAGCCTGCTGTCCGGGGAATATTACAAAATCCCGCAATTCTTTTTTCACTGGGAATTCACCCCTGAAAACCTCAACCGGGAGACGACGCGGGACGTGGTGGGCTGGATGTATTCTTACGCCAATGTCACGCTGATTTTCACGCTGTTGATGCTGACGAGCTTCGTTGGCTGGTTCAGCCACCCGTTGATGTTATTTAAAAACACCCGTTGGAGCGAGGCCAAAGAACAGAGTGATTACGCCGTTTCAAGAAACCAGGGGGCGATGTATAAAATGCTGGGCTTTGTATTTTTGGAAGCGGTTTTATGCTCAACCTTGACACCATTGCTGACTCCGGTTTTGTACATGCTGGTGTCAACGTTGATGTATGTGTCTTATAAAAGTATTTTTGAAGCGGAAGCGGATGTCGAGGTTTAATTTTTTACTTGCAAACTTTGTCAAATCCGGCACGGCGGCTTTAAGCCGCCGTGCCTTTGCCTGGATTTAGACCACCCAAAAATCCGCCTGTGTGATGGCCAAACCTTTGCCGATAAGACTTATCAATACCGCCACGCTCGCGCCATTGCCGTCGGCATCATAGAACAGGCCACCGGAAACGGTGTTGTAAAGGATGTGGTCGTCGCCATCGACGCTGTTGCCGTTGCCGATGATTTTAAAGGCGGTCTCGGCTAGCACGCCTGTTGAGGTCAAGGCGGTAAAAATGCCGTTTTCCAGTTTGATGGTGTCGTCGGCGACGTTAAAGTCGGCGATGGTGTCTTTGTTGTTGATTCCCAGGGCCGTATTAAAACCAAAAGCATCTTGCCCTAATCCGCCCGTCAGCACGTCGTTGCCTAGACCGCCAAGTAAGGTGTCGTTACCCTTACCACCTATCAAAACATTGCCCAAGGCATTGCCAATTAAAATATCATTAAAACCACTGCCGTTGACGTTTTCAAAATTGCTCAGGGTGTCTATACCCGCTCCAAACGTGTTTTGGGCAACCGCCAAGCCTAAATTTACCGCCACTCCCGCCGTGGCAGCCCAGTATTGCGCCCAGTCACTGCCATTGCCGCCATCCAGGACATCATTGCCCAGCCCGCCCAACAGACTGTCATTGCCGTCGCCGCCACTGAGTTTGTCATCACCCGTCTGGCCAAATAGGGCGTTGCCTAATGCGTTACCCGTTAAGGTGTCGTTAAAGCCGCTACCGACGATATTTTCAATATTGCCCAAGGTGTCTAACCCCGCCCCGACAGTGTTTTGCGCAGCGGTCAAGCCAAGATTCACCGTCACACCTGCGCCAGCCGTCCAATAATGGGCAGTGTCGATGCCATTGCCGCCATCCAGGACATCATTGCCATCGCCACCGAGCAAGCCGTCATTACCGTCATCGCCACGGAGGGTATCGTTGCCATTGCCGCCAGAAAGTGAATTAGCAAAAGCATTGCCGGTTAAGGTGTCATTGAAACCACTGCCGCTGATATTTTCGATGTTGCCCAAGGTGTCTAATCCCGCACCCAAGGTATTTTGTGCTGCAGTCACCTCCAAGCTAACAGCCACACCTGATGTAGCTGTCCAATACTGTGCCGTATCCACACCATTACCACCATCAATGACATCATTACCCGAATCCCCACGTAAACTGTCATTGCCGCCTTGACCATTAAGCGTATCATTGCCCGCCAATCCGTAGATGATATTGGCAGACTCATTTCCAGTAAGGTTGTTATCCAGCGCATTACCACCTGCAATCAGCGCACCGGCGAGTAAAGCCAAATTTTCCACATTGGCAACCCAGGTATAATTTACTGAACTGAAAACGGTATCGTTGCCCTCATTAAGGCGTTCATGCACCACATCACCCACACTATCGACCCAATATGAATCATCTCCGACACCACCATCCATAAAGTCATTCCCTAGCCCGCCATCCAACGTGTCGTAACCGGAATCAGTAAAAATCCAATCATCTCCTGACAATCCGTTTACAGTCAAATCACTGGAAAAGTAATCATAGTTATATATCACATCATTACTGTCAGTCCCTTGGCTTGACCAATTCCAGGTAACGCCGTCACTGAATTGTAACTGGTCGTATTGATAGTTCCATGATGGAAAACGATACCACCCCGCATCATCCAACCCCTCCCAGGTAAAATAGTTCTGGATGGTTATTATTTGACTACTACCAAAGGTCAACAATAAATCTTCACAGATGGAGCCATTTCTAACGCTGCTGACTTGAGTTATCGCCGTTGAAGCAATGTCAGTAAACTTAATAATGTCAATGCTTATGTCATATTCGATCCATCCATGGATACCCATAACAGGGGAACTACGAAAAGTAGCATCCTGAATAATATCCCGACCATCGTTTTTAGCAATAAGATAGGTGTCCGCTCCAATACCACCTTCCATATAATCATTACCTATCCCACCATTTAGCGTATCGTTGCCGCTGTAGCCGTAAAGCCTATCATTCCCCGCCAAACCGGATAAAAAGTCATTGATTTCATTGTAGCCATATAAGATGTCATTGCCGCTGGTTGGTTTCGGCAAGGCTTTCAGCCCAATATCCGCCCAACGCCACGTCACGCCGTCGCTAAATTGAAACTGATCGGTATGGAAATTGGTGTAAGAGAAATAGTTCAGGATCGTGATTTGGGCATTATCACCATAGGTCAACCGTAAATTATCCGAGGCACCATAGTATTCCTGGCTGCTGACCCGGCTGACTTGAGTAACAGCAGTTGAAGCAACGTCAGTAAATTTATAAATATCGATATTGTCGTCCCATTCGTAAATGTAGGTGAAATGTAGGTAATAATTAACTTCTTGAACAACATCCTGACCGTCGCTTTTTGCAAAGAGATAGATGTCAGCTCCATTATTACCTTCTAAATAGTCATTACCTGTCCCACCGTTCAAGGTATCATTGCCACCAAAAGCATAAAGCTTATCATCACCGGCCAGACCATTTAGCACATCATTTTCATCATCATAACCGTACAGGATGTCATTGCCATCGGTAGGTACTTGAAAGGCTTTCTGCTTGATATCAGCCCAATTCCAAGTTACTGCATCGTTGAATTGGAACTGCTCAATACGGGGGGCGGAGTTAAAATACCCTAAAACCGTCACTTGACTGCTTCCATAGGTCAACCGCAAGTCAAGGCCATCACCAACCCTATAAACTTTAGTAATAGCCGTTGAAGCGATATCGGTAAATTTAACAACATCTGCACCGCCTTCGTCGTCAATGGTATCTTGACCATCGTTTTTAGCAATCAGGTAAGTGTCGTTTCCTAAGCCTCCAGCCATATAGTCAGTATCTATACCGCCGTTCAACGTGTCATTGCCATCGCCACCCCAAATAGAATCATTCCCCCCCAAGCCATTCAGCTTATCATTGCCTCCATATCCATAAATAAAATCACCTAGATTAGTGCCGTTATAGGAATTGTCTTTATCATCGCCGTAATAAGTTGCCATGTTAATCACCGTAAATAATGTTATGTAACCAGAAGGTTAACCCTCATTGCCTTCTTGATTGCGTTTTACTGGGTTGACTGATTGTTAGTATTGGGTGTGTTCGTTTTAGCTGACTGACCCGGCGAACATGCTTTTTCGCCAACAACCGGATGAAATACTGCTTTGGCGGTGGCTACATCTTTTGTAATTGCCGCCCCTTATTTCCCAATACATTTGGTTGGAGATGCCCCCAAGATTTTACTGACATCCGACTATCCTACGCCAAGTTGAATAGGTATTTGGAATTGTCGTATCATCAATATCATGTGGTTTCTTATACGCTTAATTTTCTAGCACTTCAACTGAGGGTTTAGGTAGGTTGTTTCTGCGTTATTTGTTGAAGCCTTCTGGCAATAGCATTTGCAGTCAATATCGGGAACACCTATTCGACAAAACGGCTATGGTGATATTTTCATTTGGAAAAGTGGAGGGCAACCACTACAAATCGAGTTTTAATGGGTAGGAAATAGGTATAAAAATATCCATTCCACTGCGCTTATGATGGATAGGCTATGTCACCGTTAATTATGGAAGCCTTAAACGACGCGGCTTTGAGAGAAAACTACAATCCGCATGAAATAAGGCTTTCATGGCCGCCTAATAAAACTAAGGCAAGAATTTATGAATTAATACAGACCACCTAAAGTTGTAATCCCCCAACCCTTTGGAGGCTTGGATCATGAAAATTGTTTACGCTGTAAAAAAAATCATTTGGGCTGTGGCATTGTTGATGTCGTTTTCTGTGCACGCAGGGCCTGTTGAGGACGCGCTCAACGCGATTGAATCAGAATGGGCAAAAATTTATTACCAAGTGCCTGAAAAAGAAAAAGGCCCGGCCTACGCACTGTTGTTGGAAAAAGCCGTCAAGCTTTGCAAGCAATATCCGAAAGAAGCGGGGGCGATTTTTTGGCAGGCGGTCATCAAGGCCAGTTATGCCGACCATCAAAATCCGGTTTCAGCTTTGGGTGCAGTGCATGAAGTGCGGGATTTGTTAAACCAGGCTATTGAAATCAATCCCGGCACTATGGGCGGTTCGGCATATGTGGTGCTGGGTACGCTATATCACTTGGCACCCGCTTGGCCCATCGCATTTGGTGATGATGATGAAGCGGAGAAGATGTTTCAAACGGCGTTGAAAATTAGTCCGAACGGCATCGACAGCAATTTTTATTACGGTCAATTTTTGCTGGATAAAGGCAATAAGGACCAAGCCATACATCATTTTGAACGCGCGAGCACGGCACCGGTCCGTCCCGAACAAGTTTTTGCCGACACCCAGCTTGAGGAGGAGGCAAAACTCGCGCTCAAAAATACTGGCGGCGAAACGATGAAGCGTAAAAAAGAACTGTTTTCGTCTTTGGCTTCACCAGCCAAGTAAAAATAACGATCTCTAGCGATTCACTGTTCTACGGATGAAGCGTTTCTGCTAAGATAACGGTTTTATTAAAATCTATTTCTGGTACTTATTATGACTTTTGTAGTCACTGAAAATTGTATTAAATGTAAATTTACTGACTGTGTCGATGTTTGCCCGGTCGATTGTTTCCATGCCGGCCCCAACTTTCTGGTCATTGATCCTGATGAGTGCATAGATTGCACCTTGTGCGAACCTGAATGCCCTGCCAACGCCATTTTCGCGGAAGATGAAGTGCCTGAAGGCCAGGAGCAATTTATACAATTGAATGCCGATTTGTCCAAAATTTGGCCGGGCATCACGGAAGTCCAGCCTGCGTTACCGGATGCGGATGAATGGAACGGTAAAGAAGGCAAATTGGATTTGCTGGAAAGATAGCGTTGCCAAATGGAGTTGCCCAAATAGCGTTGCCCAAATAATAATCATGCTACTGGCGGTGTCGCATCGTTAGTGGCATTTTTTATCAAAACGGCTGCTAGGATAAATTGCCCGTTTCGTTAGCCTGTTTGAAACGGTTTTTTTCCATTATGCCCATAATGCCAAAAGCCAAATGTGACAGCCCTGTGTATAGAAAAAACAACGCTAAGCCATCATCAATGGCAATTGTGTTGGCTTCACCATAAAATTCGATTGATCCAATCAGTAGAATCAGAAAGAATCCCACCAAAATCATGGTTTGAAAATTTTTAACCAGTCAACAATAAGCAACAATTGCTAGTTCAAGCAAGCCCAGATAAACAATAGCCATACGTCAGTTGTTGTCCAGGACGCCATATAAATCCTCATTAAAATCAAAAAAACGGTAACTGTCAGATATTGACAAAGAACAAAGTGTGACCAATACGATGACGGCGACATAAAAATTAATTGCCACCAAAAATTTGCAGCATAGGCTAAGTTTGGACATCATCCCTTTCATCGTGATGTTTATTAAAAAAGAACCCTCCAGTAGGCAACGTAGGAGGGTTTATAGAGGAGGATGGGAGTATTCTTAATCTATCAGTGCTGATTAAGAAGGCAATACGAACTAAACGGATTTTGGACAGATAACGGATTTACAATCCGACATAAACCACCAACTTTAAGTCTCAGTTTAATTGCAGAAAACCGCTTGTCAATTTATATGTGTACAAAACATGTACAAAACTCATTTGCCAATATTAAGTAAGCTTTTAAAATAGGCTGAAACCAGAAAACATAGGATCGTCTACAACAGACGCCCTTACATTTATCAATGACCACGGATAAACAAGGAAACAACGATGAAAATACTGATAACTGGCGGAACGGGTTTCATTGGTTCGGCCCTTGCCCGGAGTTTATACGATCAAAATTATGATGTTACGGTATTAAGCCGCAAGCCGGAATCGGTTGAAAATATTGGCAGGGCCGGCATCCATGCCCTGGGTGATTTGAGGCAACTAAAACCTAACCAGTCTTATCAAATCATCATAAATTTGGCGGGTGCGCCCATTTTCGATAGCCGTTGGACAAACGAGCAAAAAAAACTTATCAGAAACAGCCGCATTCAATTGACTGAAAATCTCGTCGCTTGTATCGCGGGTATGGACGTTAAGCCGGAATTGCTTATCAGCGGCTCGGCTATCGGTTACTACGGCAGCCAAGGGGATACCGAATTGACCGAAGACTCTGTTGTAAGCGAGGATTTTTCACAGCAGCTTTGTCACGATTGGGAACAGGCGGCGCTTCAAGCCGGGCATTACGGGGTCAGGGTGTGTTTGGTCAGGACGGGATTGGTCATCGCCAATGGCGGCGGCTTGTTGCAACGTCTCTTGTTGCCGTTTCGGCTAGGTCTAGGTGGGCGTCTAGGCGATGGCCACCAATGGATGTCGTGGATTCACCGGCAAGATTGGATAGCCATCGCCCAAGCCATGATCAAAGATGCCACTATGCACGGTGCATATAATGCCACTGCACCAAATCCTGTCACAAATAGCGAATTTACGTCAACGTTAGCCGCTTGTTTACACCGTCCAGCCCTTTTTCCACTGCCTGCAAGTTTATTGAAAGCCTTGCTGGGCGAAATGTCAGAACTGCTGTTGGGAAGCCAGCGGGTCATACCCAAACGCCTTCTGGACCAAGGGTTTGAGTTTCAGTATGGCAAGCTTGACCAGGCCTTGAAACAATCTTTAGATCATGAATAAGCTGTCGATTAATCCAACAAAATTATTGCCGGGCAAATGGACTGCCGTACATCCCGTCAACCAAGAAAAACATTTTCTGGTCAGCCGTCTTATCCCCGTCTTATCAGAGACGGACAGGAAGTGATTGCTGCCTGTGTCATTGAAGCGGCCATCAATCACCGAGAGTAGTAAATTGATTGGGAGTCATTGAAATACCGTGCATTTTGGCAATCTGGCTGGTTGTTAGAAAAGTTTTATAAAGGGTATATTGGATCATTTTGGCTTGCACAATTGCTTGCCATCGACTATTGTTTTAGTTCGTATTAATTATTTGGTGAAGTGATTAGTAAATAGGAATAATTATTGCATTTATTTTTTTTAGAGATCATTGTAAAATCGAGTTATTTGACTGCATTAAAACTTATCCTAAGATAACCAATGGCTTATATTCATGAAAAAAATTATCGCAACCATCATTTTATCAATGTTTCCTTATTGCGCCTTTTCCGGCGTGTTTCAAGCGGACATCACCGTAACCAATTTAGGACAACCCCCCAAGACCAAAACGTTTGATTTTGACAACGCAGGCAATTTTTTTGACCAATTGACCAACAAAGGCTTTTCCGCCGCTTTTCCGGGTTACAACTCGGTGACCTCCTCTGTTTCCGCCAAAACGGTTTATCAAGGGGTCGATATCAATGTCACTTTGCCTCAAGGTAGTACGAATACCAGTGAATTGATACTTAGCATACCCGAATTAGGGGTCACCAAATCCTTCATACGTAACAAGCGGAGTGACACCACCCAAGCAATGGAAGATTATCTGCGTAACGACACGGACCATACATATAGCCGCCTGTTAGAATACCAGATTGCCAATACCCCTAACTCACAAATTGCCGGCAACCCTACCAGCTTACAAGGCCAGTTGGTTGGCAGTACCTTTGATCACGCCGCCAATATCCCTAGTTCATCCGGCAGTAGTCGTACAAACAGCGGAACCAGCACAAAATCATCGTCTAACCCGACATTGGTGGGGGTTGGTGGTGGTAACTACACCCAAAAGGGTCTTGACGTTTCAGTTATCAGCATCCCTGTCAGCAAAGCATTTGGCATTGATTCTGACGACCCCCGGAAAAAACTGCTTATCAATGGACAATTTAACTATATCACCGTAGGCGAAGCCGCTTCGTTCCAAGGCAGCTTAGGCTTAGCTTATATGCAACCAATAACAGATAACTGGTATTTAATCCCTAGCGTCAGTTACGGTGCCATAGGATCCCAAGACCTAGCCAGTTTAGGGCAAATTTTTTCCACATCATTGTCCAGCAATTATCAATTTAAGCTTGCTGGTTATGATATGTCTTTCGTCAATATGTTTGGCTATTATAAAACCCTGCCCCTCAGTATTAGTGGCGTGGCCAGTTCCGATCCCAATATTAACAACTATGTATTTAAAAATGGTATTTTCCCCAGCAAAGTGGTGCCTTTTTTCTTCGGTCACGATGTCAGGATAAAAGGCATCTTCACCGACACCGAATTTACCGGCTCTAAAGTGTTTGTCCGCCAATACAACGAAGTGGGTATTGAATTCAGTTCAGTCAAAAAAGTGGCTTGGTTGGACACGGTAAGTTTGGGTTTGGCAGATTCGTTCTCGCTCAGTGGCAAATATATGTTTAGTATCGAAGACCCAAATAATTTTGAAGGCTATGAAATCGGTATGGGCTACGATTTTTAACTCCGCCGTTTTTACATTTGACACATACGCAGGTAGTGGAACCGCTACCTGCTTCCATCGCTCCCCCCCTACTTATCCAAGCGTAGCGTAGTTGTCAAAATGCCTGGCAATTGTGACGCATCAACGTTAAATGGCTACATATAGCAGGCTTTCATCACCGGTTTTATTCAGACCGAAATACTCCATTTTTTTGTAAAGCGTAGTGCGGGTGATGCCCAGTTTTTTTGCAGTCAGGGAAATATTACCGTCACAATTTTTTAACGCTGTTTTAATCCCGTGCAATTCCCAGTCCGATAAACTCATCACCTGTAGTTGGTTCTGCGTGATAGGCAGCCGAAAACGGGCGACATCAAGCAAGCTTTGTTGCTTCAATTCAGCTATAAAATCAAGTGGCAAATCTTGGGTGGTGATAAACCGGCTGCTGGCGGTGTACAGTGTCGCCCTTATGACATTGATCAATTGGCGGATATTACCTGGCCAAGGATGTTGTTCAAACAGCTTGATGACTTCCGGGCAAATGGCAAACGGGGGTTCCGATGCCATCGCGTTTAATTCCCGTTGCAGGATGTGGTGGATGATGGCTTTTTTATCGTTGCGCTCGCGTAAAGCTTGCAGGTGGATTTGTGCGCCGTTCAGGCGATAGTAAAGGTCGCGCCGAAAACGTCCTGCCTCAACCGCTTCCAATAACTGGACATTGGTTGCCGCAATCACTTGCACATCCACCCGTATCGGCTTGTTGCCGCCTACAGGCGTGAATTCTGACGTTTCCAGCACCCTGAGCAAGGTTGATTGCAAGTCGAAGCTCATATCGCCAATTTCATCGAGAAACAATATACCGGTATCAGCCAGCATGAATTTGCCCGGTTTGCCCGTGCTTTTCGCGCCGGTAAAGCTTCCTGATTCGTAACCGAAGAGTTCGCTTTCTATCAGATCATGGGGGATGGACGCGCAATTGATCGCAATCAACGGGGCGTTTTTTCTAGGGCCGGCGTTTTTAATCAGCGTGACAAAATGGTCTTTACCCACCCCTGATTCACCCGTGATCAAAATAGGGATTTTGTATCGTTGCAACTTGACGGCCTTTTCGACCAATGTCGCCAACGTTTCTGATATTGCCGCTACATCTGATGGGTCGGGTGTTTTGGGGGCGGCTTTGAAGGGAATTTTTTCCAGCACCCGTTGCTGCGCCAGGGAATTTTTGGCTAATGGCAAATCCGTGTTCACCAATACGCAGATGAGATGCAAAAAAGCAAACAAGGAATTCATGCTTTCTTGATGATGGCTGCTGACCAAGCCGATGACCGCCAATAATTGCCCGGCATCGTCAAGTAGGGGATAACCCACGGTAGTGTAAGGGTGCAAGACGCTAAGATAATGCTCCATGCCCTGGAAGGCGATGGGTTTTTTCAATTCCGCCGCCGTCCCGATGCCATTATTGCCTAACACCGGCTCCAACCAGTTGGCCCCCCTTGCACTCGCACGTGACATGAATGAACCCAAGGGCTGTTGCTCCCCTAGCGCGTATAACAGGTTGCCATCGGCGGAGGTCAGCATCATCATGACGCCGGCCTCCTTCAAAAAAACATGGAAGTTATGGTCAAGCTGCTTGATCAAGGCTTCTATTTTTTGCGACGGGGAATCTAACTTTTCTGTTTGCTTGGCAATAGGGTAGTTTTCCCACATGGCATAATTGCCTAGCGGTAAACGGTAATCTTCAAGGCAGCGGTGCCATGATTCGATGACTTCAAGACGCACCCAATCACTTGGGTCGGGTACCGAACGGGTTTGGGTCATCCATTGCCAAGCTTGCATAGGCCGAAAAATCGGGTATTCGCAGGATTGTCCCAGCAACAATGATTCCTGTGCCAAATGGCCTTGTTGGTGGATATGCAAATCGATAAGCATTCAGTTCTCTTGAATAGTGGTATTGCCAGTACTTCAAGATAACAAAATCAAAAAATGAGGCAATGCGGCATAGTGTCGCATTGCCTTAATTCCAGTAAGGAATTGGAGTGACCCACTTTTCGGAGGGCAGGTAGGGACTTGGTTTTGGGTGCGGGATTAAAGTCGGCAGTGGTCCAGTTTGAAATTTTTATAGGCCGGAATAAGACTGTTCGAGCGGCAGCGAGAACAGGCGTTTCCGGCAAAATGCCCGAACCTGACGGAAATGACCATCCCGCGCTATGTTCGGGGCGGTCTTATTCCGGCCTACGAAAGCATTGTTTTAGTTTCAAACTGAACCACTACCCAAGCACCGGGCTGGCTTCGGCTTCGCTCAGCCAACGCTCAAGTGTATTGGCTTACACCCTAGGGTCTTCGCGGGTCGCCGCCGCCCATTCCGGGGAATAGCCCGCCATAATGGACAGGTCAGGCACTTCCATCACCACGGTTTCACTGGTGATTAATGTCCCCACCACGCTGACGGCGTTGCGTAAGGCCAAACGCATGACTTTGACCGGATCAATGATGCCGATTTCCAAAAAATTGCCGTAACACTGGTTTTCTGTATTGACAGTGATATGGTTATCGCCTGGCTTGCTGAGTCGGTCAATGACGGTCTCAGTGTTTAAATTGGCGTTTTGGATAATGGTCAGCAACGGTGCTGCTAGGGCTTGTTGCAGGATATGAAAGCCCTGTTGTTGCCCGGCATTTTCGGCAATGGCTTTTTCAAGGACTTCCCCGCAATGGTACAAGGCGACACCGCCGCCTGGCAACACGCCCTCTGCCAACGCCGCTCTAGCCGACAAATAGGCATTTTCTATGCGCACCATACGTTCTTTTATCTCAAAATCGGTGTTGCCACCGACGCTGAACGTGCCTGTTTTGCCGGACAACAGGGCAAGGCGTTCCTGCAATTCGTCGAAATCATGTTTGTTGCCCGTCGCCGACCCGACTCCTGGTTTCTTTGCCAAAATCAGCTCGGCTTCTTGACGTAAGTTTTCGGACAATTGCGCGATGGCGGCTGGCTCGCCTGTCGCGCCGATGATAGTTGTGCTGCTTTCGGTAATGACCGCCCGTTGCGCCTGGCCCAGTTGCTCCAAGCCGACACGCTCAAGCACGCCGCTTAAACCTGGCAAATCAAGGATTGCTTCACCGCCAGCCAGCAAGGCCAAATCTCTCAGGCGGTTTACGCGCTTGTCACCAAATCCCGGCGGTTTGACCGCCACCACTTTAAAAATGCCACGGACATGGTTCAGCAACAAGCCGGTCAATGCCTTATCGACCACATCCTCGGCAATCACCAACAGCGGGCGGCCCTCTGCCTTGACTTGTTCCAGAATCGGGACAAGTGCCATCAAATCGCTGATTTCCCGGTCATAAAACAAAATATAAGGATTCTCCAGCACCGCTTCGGCACGGGTTTTGTCGGTGACGAAATACGGTGACAAATAGCCTTGTCCGTACTGTATGCCATCGACAATAGCCAATTCATCTTCCAAACCATTGCCCGGCAAAAAAGTCAGCTCCCTTTGCAAGCCCAACTCACTCAAGGCTTGGGCGATCAGCTTGCCGGCCTTGGTTTCGTTTTTGCTGGCGACGAGGGCGATTTTTTCCACCCAATCAGAAGCCCCGCTTGTCACCGCATTATCCAGCAGGTATTTTTCCACTACCGCCAAGGCCACATCCAAGCCTTTTTTCAACTGCATGGGATGAAATCCCGCCGCCACGCTTTTCAGGCAGCCTTGCGCCAAGGCTTGGGCCAGTACGATGGCGGTGGTGGTGCCATCGCCCACTTGCCGCGACATCGCCCCCGCCACATCACGCAACATCCGTCCGCCCAAATCGGCGATGCGGTCTTGAATGACTACGGCGTTCGCCACCGTGACGCCATCGCGGGTAAACACCGGCATCATGCCGTCGGTGCGGTGTTGTATCATCACCGTGGGGCCGACACTGCCATAGGTCACCGCCACGGCACGGGCGACTTGGTTGATGCCTGTCAGCAAACGGGTGCGTATTTCCGGGTTGTAAATAATTTCTTTGCTCATGTTGGTTTCCGTTTAAGGATGGGCCGGGAGGCCATTTTCATTAAGGCTTGCCCGACTTCCGCCCGGGTGTTATGCGCGCGTTTTGACCGCGATAAAAGCCGGATCAATTGTATGTCCCAGTAATCCATGCTTTTTTTAAATTCCATTTCGTCCTCGGCCGACAATTCCCGCCGCCAATACTCCAGCAATTCTTCGGCGCGTCCGGCACCTATCTTGGCAATCAATTGGGCTTCTTCAACAACCAGTTGCCGGATGGTCTCATCAAGCTGTTTGACCATATCATGGAGAAATTCCTTGTCTGCCTCATTCATGGCGGTCTCCAAAATGTGTAATGCGCATGTTACTGACCGCTGGGCAAGAATTTTTCCAGATAAATACGCTCTTTCGGGATGCCCACATCGGCACAGACGGTAAAAGTGGCATCGACCATGCCTGGCGGGCCGCAAAGGTAAAGATCGGGTTTCGCGCCGGTTTCCACTAAATCGCGGCGTAAAATATCGACCACGCTGCCTTTTTCGCAGTGCCAATCGTCCGAACATTTCCACACGCAGTTCCTAAGCTCCAGCGTCGGCATTTGCGCGGCCAATTGCTCCAGTTCATCCAGATGGAAAATCTCGGCTTCGGTGTTGACGCCAAAATAAATCACGCATTTTTGCGGCTCGTCCCATTCTTTCATGTGCCTGACCATGGATAAAATTGGCGCCAGCCCTGTCCCGCCCGCGACAAAATAACGCGGGGTGAAACCGTTTTCTTTCAGGCCAAAAACGCCCGATGGGCCTTTGACTTTGATCCTTTGCCCGACTTTGGCCTCTTTTTTCAAGAACTCGGAGAATTTGCCGCCATCCACGATGCGGATCAAAAATTCCAGATCGCCCTGGCTGTTGCTGATATTGGCAGGCGAATAAGAGCGGGTGGTTTCTGTACCGGGGATTTCCAAATCGAAAAATTGCCCGGAGTCAAATTTGATGGTTTTATCATCACCCGTGCGGCGTAATTGAAATTTGACCACGTTGATGGAAATTTGTGACAGCTCGACCACTTCGGCTTCAAAGGTCATGCCTTCCGGCGAAAAGGAAATACGCTCGTAAGTATAGGGGACTTCCACTTCTATGTCGGTGGTGGGATAGCAACGGCATAACAACACCATGCCGTCTTCCTCTTCTTGGCTAGGTAAGGCTTGGGCGCTGACTTTGCCGATGACATAATCGCCTTCTGAGCAATAGCCCTTGCAGGTGGCGCAACCGCCTTCCCGGCAAGAAGACATCAGGTAAATATCCTGGCGGACGGCGGCGGTGATGACATCTTCATCCGAACGGCAATCGAATGTGATGGATTCATTATCTTCGGTCACAATGGTGACTTGATGGGTGCTGGTCATTGCTTAAAACTCCTGGCGTTCGTTATTTTTCCCTCTTAATGGGGAACTATAAAGTCATTGGGCGTGTAATTGGGAGACGTTAAAAAAACTCAAAACATGCTGGACGGCACGTCTGGACGCATCCAGCGTCAATGAACAACCTTCCTGCACCATTTTGTTGTCGCGGTAAATCCGCCACCGCCACATAAAATCCAAATCTTCGCTGTAGGCGGTGTAGGTGTTGGATGTGTGGATGGCGATGGCTTCCGGGGAAATTTCTAAGGGTTCACCGGAAGTGTTGGGCGGGTCATTGAAAAATACAGTCATATCTTGTTTACGGATAATTAATTGGATAAATAATTGGAAAAACAAAAGGCAACCTTTATGGGTTGCCTTTTGCTCACATTAAAGGCTTACTGCAAGGTGACAACCCTGACACCACGCACTTTACGCAATTCTTCCAGCGGCAAGGCGTAGTAATCGGTGTTGCGAAGCTCCATCAACTTGGTGCCCAATTGCCGGTCAGTGTCTAAAAAGAAATTGACGGGCATGACGGGTGGCTTGCAGGCCAAGCGGAAGTTAATATGGATGCGTTCGGCCTCATACATGTCTTCACAGGCAGCCATCGCGGCTAGGGACTCATTAGCCACTTTTTGTGCATCAGTGCCGCAGGTGCACACATTCAGCAATTGGTGGTCATTGAATTCCGCTTGTTTCAATACCGCCACTTTTTCTTCAATTTTCAGCTCGATCCAAAGCCAATCCAGTTCTAAAGAAAAATCAGTTTTAAAGACACTGACGTACTTGGCCCGGAAGTCTTTTAAGAACGCGTGGCCTTGCGCCAAGGTTTTTAAACCAGCGATTTTATTTACCCATTCGGTACGGGTAGGGTTATCGTGAATATTTGGCATGGTTAGCTCCTATGCGGTTTGCAAGTCTTGCAGTTTGACATCAAGACCCATCAGTTCTGAGGTGATGGTAAAGGTTTCGCCCAGCGTATAGGCGCGGCCTATGGTGGAAGACACATCCACCAGCAGGTCATAGACACTGTAATGTTTACCCAACAATTCAGAGACTTCCGTGCAATCGATTTCAATTTTTCCGGTCGCTTTCAGCCACCAGTAACCGGCGCGGTCTTCCACGATTAAGGTGGGGTTGTCGGCCTTGCGGTCGCCCAGCAAAATTTCATGCACCACCGAATTGATTTCATCGGATTTTTTTAACACCAACACCACTTCGTTGCTTTCGTGGACGGTTTGGTTTTCTTCGGAAAAGTATTCATCAGCAAAGGCTTTGCCTGTTTTCGCCATGATACCTGAGCCGTAGGCATTTGAATTTGTAGACATAGTGATTCCTTATTTTAGACCTGAGAGCACAGTTTTAACGAGTGCGGCGGTGTCGGCTTTGTAGCCTATTGGATCGGCAAAATCGTGCTTCCAGTCATCAAACACCCGATTTAACGCCGCTTCAATCGCCGGTTTATCGCTAACGCCTTTGATTTCGGGTATTTTTGCGAAAATGCCCATAAAATCTTTCAGCGCCGTGATGGTGCGTGGCAGCCATTTATCGGCCCAAGTGTGCATCAGGCGGATGTTGTAAGCGCCAAATTGTTCGTCAGCCGCCAGACAAGTGTGGAACATGTCGGTGGTGATGCCTTTGGTTTGCGAGAAATACAATTGCATTTGGTTGATGAAGAACGGCGTCAAGGTGTCACCGTAATACGATGACAACCGTGAAAAGAATTCACGGCGCACAAACTGACCGAACAAAGGGTCATAGATCATATGGCCTGAGAACAATATTTCGTTCCAGTCATAGGTTTCTTGCCAGATTTGTTGCACGACTTCGCGTGAACCTTTAAAGATGACGCCTTTTGTCCATTCGTTTTTAGGAATGTCGGTGGCTTCAGGAAAACCTGGCACCAGTTTCGCCAAAAACGTCCTTTCCATTTGGATCATTTGCGCGTTATCAACTTTATCCAAGCCGATCATCGCGCTGCTCATCCGCAAGGTGTCACCCAGGCAGTCACGCACAACCGATGAATGGGAGTTGAACAAACCGTATTCGCTGAAACCGAATGCGCCCAGATAATCACCCAACACTTCATCGCGCCAGACAGGATCCATTGAGCGCACATGTCCGTCAGCCGAATAGGCTTTCAGGAAACGGTCGGTATAACGCCATTCTTCGGCTTTATCCTTGACATACAGCGCGTGCCAGCGGAATGCCGGGTCACGGTGTTTAAGCCAATCCGAGCTACGCATTTCCGTCGACTCATTGCTCCATGACGGACGGCCACCGTGGAATTTTTGTGTCCAATCGCCCCAATCCAAACCGCCAGGAATCCAGTCAGGAGTCGGTTGGGAATAACAGCACAACACTTCATACTCGTTGATCCGCTTACCGCGCGGGGTCATGAAATAATTCATCTTACGTTGGGTTTCTAAAGGCTGGTCAGGAATGGCCGCCATAATTTCTGCTGCCAGAACGGGATCGGTCAGGCCGCGTCTGCCGCCGGATACTTCAATTGACATAAGCTATGTCTCCTTAAAATTAGGAAGATTGCCCCTCACCCTGAATGGGCAAGGGGATTTACAAGGGTGTGCAATTACAGTGCTTTCAAGGGATCTGAAAAGACGCAGTTGATTTTTTTGATGTCATCCAGCGTCCACAGTTTGCCGTCTTTGTTGGTGTGGGGTTGGCTGATCAAGGTCTTGCCATCACTACGCAGGCCATGTCCTTCGGCAATCACTTCGGATAACTCGCGGCCTTCGTATTGTTCAAAGATGTTTTGGCATTCATAACGTTCAGGCTCGGACAGCCACATGCGCTCGCCCCATTGGTCGCTGAACGAATGTTTTTTGCCGTTGAACTCAAGCACGCGCAAGGTGCTGGCGCCTTTGCAATAGCTAGGGCAGAACGGCACTTGCGAGACGCGGTCGATGTAAATCGGGTGGTTGTTTTCGATGAACCATTGCAGGGGCAGGAAGCCGCTGTTAGGGTCTTCACAGCCACGCGCACGCCATTCGTCATAGACTTTGCCGTACATGTCGTACCAGCCTGGGTAATTGGCTTCATACCATTCCGCTTCTTGAGCAGTCGGCAGGCTCAAGCGGAAGAAACCGGTAGGCCACAAAGCATAGGCCAACAGGAACAAATCATGGTGCGCCCAGTACGCGTCTTTTTTCGCATCACGCAAGCTCGCGGGCGATTGCACGCCGTATTTGCCCAAACGGCCAATCCAGATACCACCCCAATCTTCGTATACCCAACGGTTCCAGGTTTTCACCCAAGGTTCGACTTTAAAATGGCTGCCGTACTCGAACATCATGCCCAGCACGGGCGTGAAGTATTTTTGTTGCGTCCAGAAGGCGTTGTTCAGGTCGGTGTTCAAATATTTTGAAGCCGCCGCGTCATTGGCAATGGAAACCACGGTTTGGTAGCCGTTTGCCATGTGGCGTAACTCATCGGTTTCAATCGACAAGAACACGGTCGGGGTCATTTCATCGCCGTTGGCGCAAGCCCATTCGGTCACTGCCACGATTAAAGGATTGGTAAAGCAAGCCTCACCGACCAACTGCAAGTTGATGGAACATTCCACGGCATCACCGGAAATGAAACCGTCAGAAAACACCCGTTTCATGCCTTTCCACAACGGGCCGATGGCGCGGGTGCGGCGGGCATCGTTATGTCCGGCGGCATCCTGGCCTTGTTTGGCGAAGTAATAGTTGACGTAACCGCATTGGTTAGTGTGGCGGATTTCATCCAACACCTGGCCTAAATAACCATTTTTTTGTTCAGGCGCAGTCGCCGAATCCCATAACATGCCGGTTCCGGCAATCGCGTTGTATTCGCCCACTTCCAAAAAGTTGGAAATCACTTTCATGGACTCATTCCATTTTGGATGCACACGGTTGGCGGCGTCAACGCGGGTCAATACGTCTTGCAAGCTGCCGAATTGGCGTTCGTCCTTAACCGACTCCATACGCGCATATTCTTTAGCGATCAGCTTGAACTGCTCTTTGGTGTCATTCGCCATTTTGTATTTGGTCGAATACTTGGTGCGGTTTTTTTCAAAATCCCAAGTAAAGCTTTGCATCCATCTGTGGACTTCTTGCGCGCCCACACTGACGGGTGCGCGGTTGACGGCGAGAGCATCCGTCGCCGCTTTTGTTGCTGCACTGATAGCCATAGAGACTACTCCTGATGTTTATTGTTTTAGACAAAAGTTAAATAGGCCATCATCACTTTGCAAAACGTTGTAAAACTTTGCAAAATTTTGTAAACCTTGGCTTGGCACGTCTTAATGCGGGTTCCCAATGGCTGGATGATGACCTGATTTGCCTGGTGCAAGCCTCGTGCCAAGCATGTTGATAGTTTGTTTCTTTAAATAAAACAATAAGGTGGATGCAAACAGAGGAAACCGGGGCTGATCTGAAAACTGTCCAAATAATGGACACTGTTTAAATAGTAAACGTCCAGTTTGCAGGAAAGGGGTTTGGGCATTGGCGCGGGGTGGGAAAAGCGTGGCTGCGACAAGCTGCCGCGCGGCAAAATGTCGTATTTTCTTAAGGGATGGCGCAAGCTAAAATAAACGTAGTCTTAATCAGTGCCACTTCCTAAAGGGTTTTAAGAGTCTTTATGCGGTCAATGCTTATTGGCCGCGTTTTTATAGGGACAGCCTTGAAAACGTTCTCCCGCTAAGCATAGGTATCTACACAAGTCTTGAACACCGACATTCCGGCCAACCCTCGCTACGCTCTCCCTGCCAGAATGACGAGCAATAAAACTTGTGTAGATGCTTATGCCCGCTAAGTAATGAGCATGAAATAAGTTCGAGATGTAGGCGCGGATTTATCCGCATCTACACCGAACGCATTTGCATAAGTTATTTCATGCTCATTCCTAAGCCAATTTTCGCCTACCGCTAGGCGGTGTTTTTATGTAATCCCCAATAATAAGGCAATAATCGTGCAAGTTTTTGCATAATTATTCAGAATCCTAGCCATTTTAGGGCAATAAGCCTGGGAGCGCGGGCGTCTCGCCCGCACCAGGCTGCTGTGGCAAATCAGCAAGCCTGCCAGGCTCAGTGTCCTGAATGTCTGCCATTTCGTTGTCCGAGAGGATAAGACTTGCCTGAGAGCATGGCTTGCTGCTCGATTAACAATGCCGTGAGTTGCTCCACTTTCAGGTTCAGGTCTGCGATATGATGCCGAAACTGTACCAGCTCGTCCTGCATAAGCCGGGTATTTTCATGAATATGCTGAAAATGGATTTGGAAATACTGGGTCAGCGGCAGTCCGTCTGATGGGACGTCCTTTAGTGAATTGTTACATTCAGCCGTTTTAGCAACCGTGCGGTTTGCTTGTTCTTGTAAAAGTTTAAGTCTGCTCATAAGTTCGCCTAAAGTTTGTAGGGGTAGGTGGGCACCAATCCTTAGCGTTCCCGCTGTCGTTTGTCGGCCATCTGCTTTAGGCGGGATAAGCCCGCCTAAAAATGGAGTCCAGTTTGTCAATGCTTGAGTATGTATTGGCTGATAGCGGTCAACTCCTCATCGCTTAATTGGGGAAAGCCGGGCATGGTCATGCTGTCCGCGCGTTTTTTGCCGGGCGCTTTAGTCCAAACCACAATGCCGGACGGATTGTCCGCGTAGAGGGTTTTAATTTCCTGCAAGGCCGGCCCTACGGTGGGCAATGTGGCGTGGTGGCATGCCGCGCAGTTTTTGTTAAACGCGCTTTCTCCTGGGGCTGAGACGATGCCTTCCGGTTTTTTGGCCGTTTGTCGCGCCTGTTCGCCGGCTTCTTTAACGGCGGCCTGATAGTTGGCGGTTTTTTCGCTGATGGCGGTTTTATGGTCAGCCAAGGCGTTTTCGCGGTACTCATGACGGGCGATGCCCATAAAAATGGCGGCGCAAGCAAAGCAGGCGATAATCCGCTTAAAATCATCATCCAGCAAATGGCTGGGTTGGGTCAGGTTACGCCACATCCACCACAAGGCCGGCAATGCCAACGCGCCGCCGAAGGTCAATATCAGAATAAAATTCCAGCCCATGCCCTGGGTCGGCAAGGAGGCCAAGGCCATTAGTCCGGTCAGGATTTGAAAAATAGCGGCCCCGAAGGCGTAGGCATAAAAAAAGCGGCGTACCGTGATGATTTTCAGTTCGTTGAATCCCGCCTCTTCCTGAAAGCGTTTGCGCCCCGTCCAGCCAACAAAAAACAAGGCCGTGAACAAAACGCTGGCCGACAGAAAATGCAGATAACGTTGCAACACATTCGGCAGCAGCATGGCAGATAGGAAGCCTTTGACTTCCGGCCAATATTCAGGAAACAGCATCAGGTTGACATTGGTCATGAAAATCAGCGGGATGAATAAAAACAGCCCGGTCTCCAAAGCGGCAATACCGATGTGCAGTTCGGGTAAGTTGATAAAATGATGCCACCAGAATTTATGCAGGTAAGCCAATAAAAATGCCAGCGTCACCATCGGGATAATCGCCATCCACATATCGCCGATCAGCGCGCTGGACGCATAAAACTGCGGCGCGTAGAGCGTGTTGATAATCAGCAGCGGCGCGACGCCCATGACCACGGCCAGGCTTTTATTGACCGTGACCGTCTGCATGATGCGGTAAGCCAGCTTTTCATAATCCGGCGCTTTCAGGCCCTTGATTTGACACGCCAGGCTGAACAGCGAGCCGCCGACCATTAAATGCACAAAAATAATATGCAGCAGGAATGATGCAATCAGCAGGATTTCCAGAAAGCCTTCCGGGGCCGGCAAGGGTAAAGGAATATCGCGGGGGATAGGGGCGGTCATTAGCGTTGTTCTCCGTGGTGAATGCCCAGATTGGGCAAAATTCCGTAACTGATTGCCGTGGAAATGTGATCGGGTTTGGGGATGCCGTTGATTTGCGCGCCGTTGAACGGGGCGGCCCGTTTTTGCAACGAAGCCAAATAAACAGAAAGCGCGTTCAGCTCGGCCTTATTGCCAGGAAACGGCGGCATGAAATAACGGGCGCCGTGCATGTTTTCAATGTAGGCGGCAATGGCTTCAGACTGCCAGGGCTTATCGCCGTACATGTTTTTCAACTGGCCGCGTATGCTGTTGACGCCGTTGACGGTATGGCAACGAGTGCAGGCTTGTTCAAACACCTCGCGGCCGGCAGCGGGCTGGTTGTCGGCGGTCACTTCGCGGATACTGGCGTAAGTGGCATGTTGCAGGATGCCGTCGCGTTGCAACAGCGGGTAATCTTCGACACGGATGCCATTGGCATACATGTAATTGCCGATGATGAAGGGCTTGCGGATAAATTCCCGCACCCGCTCGAATTGCCCCAGCATCGCAAACAGCAGCAGCGCCGAAACCAGGTACTTTGCGCCATGCACTTGGCCTGGGCGTTTGACCGACACCCATAAAATCCGGCTGACATACATCAAGCCGACTATCAGCAGCACTTTTAACCTGCCGTTCCAGCCGGCATATTCCTGCGTGGCGAAGGCCACCGGGATGTTCGCCAGCATAAGTTCCGGTATCACGCGATAATACCAGACCGAAGCGACGATCAGGCCCAGCATCCAGATCCCCGACCATTTCGACAAAACTTCCGTAACCGTCGCGCGGAAGCCACGGTCATCCCGGGTGTGCCAATAGCTTAGGCAAATCATCGTGATGCCGCCCATCACCATAGCCAATGTAGTTCGCAGTGCCAATTGCGGAAAATACATGGGGTTGAACAGACCGGACAGTAAGGTCCGTTCGGTCAGCCAATTGCCCGGGTCCATCATAAAGCCGAGGATGGCGACGATAATCGCCATAGTGATCCATGAGAAAACTGCCAGGAAAATCCCCAGGCGCAGGTGTTTTAACTTGGTTTCGGGTGAGCGGTTTGCCGTTTGCCAGCTCAAAAAATACGCCATGATCAGGCTGACTTCACAGACAAACACGAGCCATTCGACAAACCAGCCCCAGAAAAACACCCGGATCAAACTGCCTATCGCCGCCGGATTGACCAGCGCCGCCGAAAACCAGATGCCGACGCCGGTCAACGCGCCGACCGTGGTGGTGAGGATAAAAATGATTTTTAACAGGCGGTACGCCAGATTGTCCCAACGCGGGTCTTGGCTACGCATACCCAAAAATTCAAGCAAGGCAACCACCGGCAATGCGCCGACCGCGAAAGCGTGGTTGATAAGGACATGTAAAATGGCATCGACGGCAATCAACAGGCGATTACCGATAAAATCGATATGAAAAATGGGAAAATCCATGGCTACCCCGTAGTTATAAAATAAATAAGCCCGTCGCCATCGCGTTAAGTCCGGTTAATTAACCGGCGGCATGACAACATCGGGTGATTAGGCAATAACTGTGCCTTTGTATGAAAAAATACCCGATATTTTCCAGGGCATGGCTTGGCGGCTGGACTGGGCCGGGACTTCTTGGCGGGCGTGTTTGAAGCGGCAATTAATGGACGTTCAATAAAACCACACTGACCATAAAATAGACGCTGGGCTATACTTCAAACGGTCACGTTTTCGGTTTTTTAAAATGAGGGCGCAACAACTCGGAGCGCGGGCATCCTGCCCGCCAAGCGGCCAAGATGGCCGCGCTCCAAAAACCGAAAACGTGACCGTTTAAAAGTATGGATTGGCTGTGGCAGGAATGGGGCTTTAGTAAAGGTTTTGGCTGCGACAAGCTGCCGCGCGGCAATATGCCATATTTTCATTAGGGTGGGCGCAAGCTAAAATCTGCCCACTCTTAATGAAACACCACCTCCTAAAAGGGTTTAAGAGTTTTTGTGCGGTTAATTTGTATTAACCGCATTTTTTTTGCCTACCGATTCCCCACCGCGTTTTTCTGGGACATTTTGTCGCGCGGCATCATGTCGCATATTTAATTTCCTCTAGGCAAGCTAGAATCTAACGGATTATTGTTTAGGACGTGCTAAACGTCGCGGACGGAACGTGGCAATCGGGACGCGCAGCCGTTTTGTACACAGCCGTTTTGTACACACTTTATTAATTGAGGGACATATTCATGTGGAATCCATCGGATTTTTTGGCTTTTCGCCAGCTAGACCTGGACAACAAGCTCATTTTGCCGACTCAAAAGCTGTTGAGCCAAGTCAGTTTCCAGCTTAACAGTTTGTACCAGGATATTCGTAACGCGTTGATTGATGCCCATCGTTTTGTCGCGGGCGCCGCCAAACAGGTTTACGAGCAACCGATACCCACGCTGACCGCTTGGTATGAACAATCCGCCAATTCTAGCAAGGTTTTGTATGCCCAAGTCCAAGGCACGGTGTCACCCATTTATCAGGACTGGCAAGTCAAGCTGAGTGCGGGCAAGGAACAGGCGGGGCAATATTTGCAAGCTTTTTGGGATAATCCCGAACAGGTGACGGTGGCTACGTTTGAACCGGTAAGCCGTTATGTGGCGGATGTTGCCGATCAATCAGCACGCTATTGGCAAGCGTTCATGGAAAATCCTGAATTGTTTGTCAGCACGACCTTCGCGCCCATAACCGCTTACCTAAGCTCGCTTAGCGACGAGGCGGAAGCGGTTTTGACCGGCAGTTACTATGCGTTGGCGGATTTTTTCAGTTTGTTGATGGCGCAACCGTCAGCGACTTTCCAGGCACTGTACCGCAATACCTTGTCATCCCTGCTGGATGTGTATTTTGATGTGGTTTCATCGTTATTGGTCTTGGCTTGAGGATATACTGCAAACGCTCAAGTTTTTGGTTTTTAGGTAGGGTACGCTGTGCGTACCTTTAAAAATCATCATAAAATCAATGCAAAAGGTACGCACAGCGTACCCTACGATAGATTGCAAAAACCAAAAACGTGACCGTTTGAAGTACATACTTCAAACGCCCAAGTTTTCGGTTTTTAGTGGGACGTTGCAAGCTGGGGGAGCAGAAACTTCACCCCCCAGATTTCTCATCCGCGTCCTATGTTCACACATCCGCCAAATTGCCCTTGATTTCCAACCACGCTTTCCGATCTTGAGAGCGTTTTTTCGCCAGCAACAAATCCAATTGCCCGCTGGTTTCGTCATCTTCGGCAATCGTCAATTGCACCAAGCGGCGGGTGTCGGGGTTCATCGTGGTTTCCCGCAATTGTGACGGGTTCATCTCGCCCAAACCTTTAAAACGCTGGACATTGATAGTCCCTTTCAATTTTTCCGCCTTGATCCTGTCCAAAACCCCCAAACGTTCCGATTCGTCCAGCGCGTAAAACACCCGCTTGCCGACATCAATCCGATACAAAGGCGGCATCGCGACAAACACATGCCCGGCTTTGACCAGCGGTTGGAAATGCTGGTAAAACAAGGCGCAAATCAAGGTGGCGATATGGTTGCCGTCGGAATCGGCATCGGCGAGGATGCAGACTTTGCCGTAACGCAGGTTGTGCAAATCATCCGAACCCGGTTCAATGCCCAAGGCCACGGCAATGTCATGCACTTCTTGCGAAGCCATGACTTGGGTGGATTCCACTTCCCAGGTGTTCAAAATCTTGCCGCGCAAAGGCATGATGGCCTGGAAGTCGCGTTCGCGGGCTTGTTTCGCCGAACCGCCCGCCGAGTCGCCTTCGACCAAAAACAATTCAGTGCGGGCTATGTCCTGCGCCGAACAATCCGCCAATTTGCCTGGCAACGCGGGCCCGGCGGTGATTTTTTTGCGGATGATTTTTTTATTCGAGCGCAGGCGTTTTTGTGCACTGGCGATAATCACTTCGGCGATTTTTTCACCTTCCGCAGGATGTTGGTTCAGCCACAAACTGAACGTGTCCTTCGCCACGCCGGAGACAAAGGCGACGCATTCCCGCGAGCTTAACCGTTCTTTGGTCTGCCCTGAAAACTGCGGGTCTTGCAATTTCACCGACAAGACGAAATGGCAATTTTCCCAGACATCTTCCGGGGCGACTTTCACGCCACGCGGCAGGATATTGCGCAAATCGCAAAACTCGCGCATCGCCTCGGTCAAACCCGCCCGCAAACCGTTGACGTGGGTGCCGCCTTGCGCGGTCGGCACCAGATTGACGTAACTTTCCGCCAACACTTCCGAGTCATTCTCCACCGCCCACACCACGCCCCATTCCACCGCTTCATGATTGGCGGCGCTATTGCCCATAAACGGTTGTTCGGGGAAAAATTCCACCTGACCGATCCTGTCCAGCAAATAATCTTTTAAGCCGTCTTGGTAATACCACTCGACATGTTCTTCGCTCGCTTCGATTTTTAAAATCACTTTCAGGCCAGGGCATAACACCGCCTTGGCGCGTAGATTGTGTTTTAGCCGCGATACAGAGATTTTGTTGGAATCAAAATATTTTTCGTTAGGCCAGAATTTGACCATTGTGCCGGTATTGTTTTTGCCCACCGTGCCGATTTCCGCCAACTCGCTTTGTTTGTCACCATCGGCAAACGTCATACGGTAGACCTTGCCATTGCGCTTGACTTCCACTTCCAATTTTGCCGACAAGGCATTGACCACCGACGCGCCAACCCCATGTAGGCCCCCGGAAAACTGGTAGTTTTTATTGGAAAACTTGCCGCCCGCATGGAGCTGGGTCAAAATCACTTCCACGCCAGGGATGCCTTGTTCGGGATGCAGGTCAACCGGCATCCCGCGCCCATTGTCAGATACCGACACGCCGCCGTCTTTCAATAAAACCACTTCGATGCGGGTGGCGTGTCCTGCCATCGCTTCATCAACGCTGTTATCCACCACTTCCTGCACCAAATGGTTGGGGCGGGTGGTGTCCGTGTACATGCCCGGGCGTTTGCGCACTGGTTCCAAACCGCTCAATACTTCTATCGCAGCGGCGTTATAGTCGTTACTCATCGTGTGTTATTTCTCAAACTAAAAAAATGTGGATTCAACTTCGAAGTGCAATCCAAGGTATCATGCGGCCTCTTGCCCTGTTTCAGCAAAAAAAACCCGCATAGGGTGTTGGGTCATTGCGTGTTTTTCGTGGGCGATGATTCCGCTTGTGCATGACCGCTTCCTCGTCTTTGGTCGGATTGAAAAAAGCTGGAAACTATAACAGCTAGCCTTCTTTATATCCGATTATTTAACTATATTTTCAAATTCCCTATCAATAAAACAATCAATAAAGTGAAAACATGAACATTACCATTGAAATCCCTGACGAAATGAACGTCCAACTGGCGGGAATCAAAAATATCAATGTGTTTGTACACAACACCTTAAAAACCGCGCACCTTAAAAACCGCTTTGGCGGCACAAGCCCATGAATCAGCGGATTTATTTATATCAGCGGAAAAAATCTTCGTGGTTGACGTTTCAGTTCTTGGCGGGATTTGGACGGCTGAATGTAGCCCCTTAGGCGTGGTCACTGAGGTGGAGAGTTATGATGATTTGCTTGCGCGGGTTTGGCAGATTGCGCCTGAACTGGCGGAACTGAATGATTTGGGTGTCGATGCCGATAATCTCCGTTTGCGTTTTTCCCATGAACAAACCACGCATCCGGTGAAAGCTTAATGGTTTCAATGCCCTATCCGCAGTTGATTGAGCTGTTACGCGCTTCTAGTTGTGTTTTTGTCCGCCAAGGCAAGGGCAGCCATGAAATTTGGCGTAGCCCAATCAAACAGAAAATTTTCTGTGTGCCTTTTACCATTAAGTCCAAACCAACGGCTAATGCCATACTCAAACAAGCTGGTTTGAAACCGAAAATTTAAGTGGCACGGGTTTTACTGTTCAGCCTGGATTTGGACATAACCCGACAGATACGCTTTGTGCCTCAGCACACCATGGTGCTGTTTCACCCCTGTGTAGATAGGATTTGACCTGGCATCCACTCAGTCCTATAGTTAAACGGACATAAACTTAGGCCAAGCAAATGATTACCGCCAACGATTTAAAAACTAAAGGCATTGCCTGTTTGGAAGAAAGCCTAGCTACACAACCAGAGGCTGTTATTTCTGTAGACGGCAAAGAATCCTTCGTGGTCATGAAAATTGACCATTACCATTACCTGCGTGAAATGGAATTAGAAGCGGCGCTATATGAAGCCCAGCACGATGTTGCAGCGGGGCGGTTTACTAAAGACAGCGTCGATCAACATGTGGACGAGCTGTTTGCGGAATGAGTTACGCTTAGTTATTTATATTTCAATCAATTAACGGAAGAAATATGTTTCTTATATCAGCAAAAATAAAATCGTTTAAATCAATCAATACGCCGCAAACTGTATTCATTGATGATGAAGTCACCGTATTAGTCGGTATGAATGAAGCGGGAAAAACCGTGTTTTTAAAAGCGTTAGAAAAATCCAATGATGCACAAGGCTTGGCTAAATTCGATCCAGTGCATGACTATCCCAAAAAAGGATATACAGATTATCTAAAGCAACATGCAAAAAATCCAGCCAAAGCAACAGTACTTACTTACCGGCTTACTGGCGATGAGGTTAGTGATTTAAACGCTGAGCTTCATACGGAGATACCAGCAGAGTTTACATTTTCTATTACCCATCTTTATGACAACACTAGTCAAGTTAGTATTAATGTTGATGAGCAACCCGTACTTAAGGCACTACTTGCCGAATCAGCGTTAAGTACAGATGCAAAAACAGCCTTAAAAAAAGCTCAATCATTCCGCTCTATCCCAGAAAGCTTTGTAGACATTAGTCCTACAGAAGAAGATAAACAGTTTTTAGAAAAAATTAAAAGCCGTATAACCAAGGCAACGAGGGATTCCGTTGTAGAATACGAAGTTTGGGAATGGCTAGAATCTAGAACACCACAGTTTCTTTATTTTAGTGATTACAATATCTTACCCAGCAAAATAAACCTTACTGACTTAGCTGCTCGTGTTAGACAAGCTGTAAATGATCCAGAACAACTTACCTCCCAACATCGCTCTGCTTTGGCTTTGCTTCGGAAAGCAGGTATTTCAATTGATGATTTTTCAGAACTCAATGACTACGAAACGCAAAACGCAATTTTAGGAAGCGTTTCAATGAACCTTACCGAGAATATTCTGGAGTTTTGGAAGCAGAACGAAAATATATGGGTTAAAGTCGATATTAAATCTAATTCAGGCGATGTAGCTCCTTATAATAATGGGTCAAATATTTATCTTCGTACTATGGATCGTCGTCACCTAGGAGTTGAAACTCCTTTTGACCAACGTAGTCGTGGCTTTATCTGGTTTTTTAGCTTTTTAGTCTGGTTCGATAGTGTTAAGGAACAAATTGGTTCAAAAAGGGAGATTATCCTTTTACTGGATGAGCCTGGGTTAGCATTACACGCTTTAGCGCAAGCTGATTTTTTGCATTACATAGATGATCTAGCCCAAAAACATCAAGTTATTTACACAACACATTCACCTTTCATGGTGCATTCTCGTCGACTCCATCAAGTCAGAATGGTTGAAGATAAGCCTAAAGTCGGTACCATCATATCTGACAATCTATCCGGTTCAGACCCACGCACAATTTTTCCTTTGCAAGCGGCATTGGGTTGGACTATCGCCCAAAATTTGTTTATTTCACCATGCAATCTATTGGTCGAAGGGGCTTCCGATCTCATTTACCTTAAAACCATTTCCTCGCTTCTTGAAAAAGCAGGCAAAATAGGATTGCGCGAAGATATTACGATTGTTCCGGTTGGCGGGCTTGATAATGTTGTTACATTTTTGGCTTTATTAAGCGCGAATGATTTAAAAATTGCTGTGCTTCATGATTACAAGGGCAGTCCAGAGCAGAAGCTAGAGGATATGGTGAAAGCAAAAATAGTACATCCAAAATTTGTACTAAACGCTTCCCAATTTAGAAATCTGGATCAATTAGGTAAAGAAGGACAAGCTAGCGACACTGAAGACCTTTTTGAGACAGTATTTTATCTCGATTATTTTAATCGGACGTTTTCCAAACAGTTAAGTGATGTGGCTATCAAAGAATCCGAACTTCCAAAGCGCGACCGAATTATTCAACGCCTTGAAAGCTATTTGAAAGATAAAAAAATTGAACTTAGACCGAGTGGTGGTTTTAACCATTATGCCGTCGCATCATATTTCGCAAGCAATCCACCCGATTCGTTGGATGAAAATACACTGAAACGCTTTGAAGAGCTGTTTAAAAAAGTAAACGCTGTTATTTAGTCGAACAGCTTGATTTGTAGATATTATTGCCGCAGGAAAATATAAGCTTTTAATACAATCAATAGGGTAAAAACATGAACATTACCATTGAAATCCCTGACGAAATGAACGACCAACTGGCGGGGATCAAAAACATCAATATGTTTGTACTAAACACCTTAAAAACCGCTTTGGCGGCACAAGCCCATCAACCTGTAGCTTTATTTATACCATCTGATAACGTTTTCGTGGTTGACGTTTCAGTTCTTGATGGGATTTGGATGGCTGAATGTGACTCGTTAGGTTTAGTCACTGAGGCGGAGGGTTATGATGATTTGATTGCGCGGGTTTGGCAGATTGCACCTGAACTGACGGAACTAAATAATTTGGGTGTCGATGCTGATAATCTCCGTTTGCGTTTTTCTCATGAACAAACAACGCATCCGGTGACGGCTTAATGGTTTCAACCCTCTATCCGCAACTGGTAGAAATATTACGTTCTTCGGGTTGTGTTTTTGTACGCCAAGGCAAGGGTAGCCATGAAATTTGGCGTAGCCCAGTCAATCAGAAAATTTTCTGTGTACCATTTACCATTAAGTCCAAACCAACGGCTAATGCCATACTCAAACAAGCTGGTTTGAAAACGAAAATTTAAAACTCGTAGATGGGCTGAACGAAGGGAAGCCCATCATTGGGTATTGTCGAATTTGATGGGCTTCCTTGCGTCAGCCCATCCTACATTTAGGCAACCCCAACCTTTATTTAGACTTCCGCACCATAAAACTCTTGCCCTTAATCTTGCCTTTTTTCAGCCAAGCCAAAGCCATATCGACGCTTTCTTGTTTGATTGCCACATAAGCTTGGTCGTCAAAAATATCAATTTTGCCGATGTCGCTGCCAGCAATGCCGCCTTCGCCAGTCAAGGCGCCCAATATATCGCCTGGGCGGAGTTTGTTTTTACGGCCGCCGTCTATCCATAAAGTCGCCATGGGCGGTTGGAAGCGTTCTTCGTAAACCATTTTGAAGGGGGCGAGTTCGTCCCACTTGGCGGTCATGTTTTTATATTCTTCAATGGCTTTGACGCGGTCCATTTCCGCTGCTATGCACAGGCTCAACGCCAGGCCTTGTTTGCCCGCGCGTCCGGTGCGGCCGATGCGGTGGACGTAGATTTCAGGATCCCACGGCAATTCGTAATTGATCACGGCTTGCAGGTCTTTGATGTCCAAACCGCGTGCGGCGACATCGGTGGCGACTAAAATTGAACAGCTTTTGTTGGCGAAACGCACCAGCACTTGGTCGCGGTGTTTTTGTTCCAAATCGCCGTGCAAGGCTTGCACGGAAAACCCGCAATTGTCCAAGGCTGCGGCGATGTCTTGGCATTCGCGTTTGGTGTTGCAAAAAATCACCGTCGATTCGGGGCGGTGGTAGGCCAGCAAATAACCCAAGGCACTGAGGCGTTTGGATTTTTCGGTGTGGTAGAAATGCTGCTCAATCACGCTGTCGTGGTGGTGGCTGTCGATGCTGACGGTGATCGGTTGGTCTTGGAAGCGTTTGCTGATTTCCCGGATTGGGTCGGAGTAGGTGGCGGAAAACAGCAGGGTTTGCCGCTGTTTGGGCGCGTAGGAAATCACGTCGGAAATGGCTTCGGCAAAGCCCATGTCCAACATGCGGTCGGCTTCGTCCAGCACTAGCGTTTGCAAATGGTTCAGGCGCAGATTGCGTTTGCGTAGATGTTCCTGCAAACGGCCTGGCGTACCGACGACGATATGCACGCCATGTTCCAAAGAATCCACTTGCGGCCTGCTCGGTACGCCGCCGCATAAGGACAGGATTTTGACGTTTTGGGTATACCGCGCCAGCAGGCGCAATTCTTTGCAGACTTGGTCAGCTAACTCGCGGGTCGGGCAAATCACCAAAGCCTGGACGCTGAAACGGCTAAAGTCGATGCGTGACAGCAAACCGATGCCAAACGCGGCGGTTTTGCCGCTGCCGGTTTTGGCTTGGGCAATGATGTCCTTGCCGTCAAGGATGTGCGGCAGGGCTTCGGCTTGGATGGGGGTCAGGTGGGTGTAGCCTAAGGAGGCGATGTTTTCGAGCAGGGCGGGTTCTAGCGGTAAGGATGAAAATTCGGCAGTATTCACAAAAGGCTCTTTTAGTCACGCGAATGGCGGCGAACTGCCATCATTCAATGGCTTATGATAACAATACTGAGGTGTAATCTATAGCAAATAGGAATGTTAGAACGTGTTTTAGGTGTTTTGATGGCTGGGGATTCCTACCGTTGTTGGTATTAATTCAATATCGACGTGCCTTTAATCTGCACATAAACCGCCATGCCAACTTGCAGGCCCAGCAACAACACCGATTTGCGGGTGATGTGCGCCAACAGCGGCTGCTTGCCGACTTGCACAGACACGACGCATTGCCCGCTGTGGCCGTCGGCGATGCCGGAGATGGTGGCGGGCAACACATTGAGTATGCTGGTGGCGGCGGGGGCTTCTAAAGTGATGCTGACATCGCGGGCGTAGATTTGCAGCCGTAGCGGGGTGCCGATAGCCGCATCGACCATCGGCAAGCTGAGTGAATGGCCCGCAAAGGCGACGTGGGTGAGTTGGTAATCGGTTTCCTGTTCCGTGATGGTGACCTGCCAAACCGTGGCGGCTTGTTTGTCCTGCGCCAGCGGCAAGTCGATACGGCTTAAGGTTTCCGACAGCGGCCCCGTCGCCAGTGTCCGGCCTTCCTCCATAATCACCAGAAAATCAGCCAGTTGCGCGACTTCCTGTTGGGAATGCGTGACGTACAACACCGGGATCGCCAGTTGTTCATGCAGACGGCTGAGGAAGGGCAGGATTTCCTGTTTGCGCTTGAAATCCAGCGAGGCCAGCGGTTCGTCCATTAGCAAAATTTCGGGGTTGAGCGCCAACGCGCGGGCGATGGCGACCCGCTGGCGTTCGCCGCCGGACAAGTGTGCGGGGCGGCGATCCAGCAAGTGGCCTATGCCTAGCAGGTCAAGGGTTTGGTCGAGTTTGACCGCGCCCGAATTGTGTTTGATGCGCTTCAAGCCATAGTGTAGGTTTTCACTGACCGTCAGATGCGGGAACAGGTTGGCTTCTTGGAACACATAGCCCAGCGGGCGTTTGTGGGTGGGCAGGAATATGCCGCGTCCGCTGTCTTGCCAGACCTTGCCGTTGATTTCCAGAAAGCCTTGCGGCGCGTGTTGCAGCCCAGCGATGCAGCGGAGCAACGTGGTCTTGCCGGAACCGGAATGACCGAACAACACGGTGATGCCGGTTGCGGGCAGTTGCAGGCCGACGTCCAGGTTAAAATCGCCGTAGTCGAGCCGGAAGCGGGCTAGGATGTTGGTCATGGTCGTGATCAGGTCATTTCAGCGGGTGGGCGGAGGGTTGCGATTTTAGCGCGGTGTACAAGACCAGCAAGACGCTGAACGAGAACACCAGCAAGCCGCCCGCCAGCCAGTGCGCTTCGCTGTATTCTAGGGCTTCGACATGATTGTAGATTTGCACCGACACGACGCGGGTCTTGTCGGGGATATTGCCGCCCACCATCAGCACCACGCCGAACTCACCGACGGTATGGGCGAAGCCTAAAATGGTGGCGGTCATGAAGCCAGGTTTCGCCAGCGGCACGACGACGCTGAAAAATGTGTCCCAAGGGCTGGCGCGTAAGGTCGCCGCCGCCTCCAAAGGCTGTTCGCCGATGGCGGCAAAGGCGGTTTGCAAAGGTTGCACGACAAACGGCAAGGAATACAAGACAGAGGCGACGACCAATCCGGCAAAGGTGAACGGCAATGTGCCGATGCCCAGCCATTGCGTGAATTGCCCTACCACACCCGCTGGCCCCATCAGCACCAGCAAGTAAAAACCCAACACCGTCGGCGGCAACACCAGCGGCAACGCCACCACGGCGTTGATGATGCCTTTCCAAGTAGAGTGGGTGCGGGCCAGCCACCACGCCAGCGGGGTGCCGAACAGCAGCATCAGCACGGTGGCGATGCTGGCGACTTGGAAGGTGAGGAGCAGGGTGTCTAGGTCGGCGGTGGTTAGCATGGGCATTTTTGACTATTTAAGGCGAGGTGAACATGGGCGGGGACGGGGTTTCATCCCGTTCCGTAATGTTTTGGGTGTCTAAAAGCTTAAGGACGGGGTTACAAATCCCGTCTTACTAGACCTGGCCTCATTTATGAGCAGGCAACCCGAAACCGTATTTTTCTATAATCGCCAATGCAGGTGGCGATTTAAGGAAATCCAGCAGGGCATGGGCGGCTGGATTTTTATCCCCAGTTTTCAGCAACACCGCCATTTGCTCAAAGGGGTGGTGCAGGTTGTCAGGCACTAACCAGCCGGAGCCACTGCCGATTTTTCCAGTCTTAATGTCAATAATTTGGGCAAGAGCGATGAAACCCAATTCGGCATTGCCTGTGCTGACAAATTGAAAGGTTTGGGAGATGTTTTCACCTTGCACAAACAGCGGTTGCAGTTTGTCCAAAAGACCTAAGTTTTTTAACACCTCCACGGCAACGACCCCATAAGGCGCGTGACTGGGATCGGCAATGGCAAGATGTTTGAAGCCGCCTTTTGCCAAAATCTGGCCTTGGGCATCCACATAGTTTTCAATTTTCGACCACAACACCAGTTTGCCGATGGCGAAAACGAAATGGCTGCCAGCTACCGCAAAACCTGACTTTTCCAGTTCTAGCGGGTATTTTTCACTGGCTGACAAATACACGTCGAACGGCGCCCCACTTTGAATTTGTGCAAAAGCTTTGCCGGAGGAACCGAAAGACAATTTAGCGGTGTGCCCCGTGGCTTTTTCAAATTCGGCGGCAATTTCGGTCATGGGTTTGGTGAAATCGGAGGCGACGGCGACCATTGTGCTTTCTGCCCAAGCAGCGGGAGCCAGCGAGGCCAGCCAAATGATAAATAAAGTGCGAAAAAAATGGTTACGGTGCATAAAATTCTCCAAAGGTTAAACGATGTGTTGCCGGGTCGGATCAAATTGCTTAAAACTGTTGTTGGGGCAAAGCCGGATTACCCGTGCCGCCAGACTTTAATCGCCGAGACTCCCAGTATCAGAGCCAGCATGGGTAACAATATTTTTGTTGGGACGATACCAAGCAACTGCCCGCCCAGAAAAGCACCGCACAAAGACCCAGTCGCCATCACCCAGACGAAACGTTGGTTTTGTCCCAGCACGGCAAAGCTTTGGTCTGTGCTGTAGCGGGTGAAGCCTACTAGCATAGTCGGTAAACTGACCGCCAAAGACAGGCTGCCCGCCAGTTTAATGTCCGCGCCAAACAGCAATACCAGCGTGGGGATCAGCAATTCCCCGCCAGCCACGCCCAAAAGCGAAGCCACCACGCCGATGCCAAACCCCGCCGCCACCCCGACGGTGACTTGGGTTGTGCCTGAAAATAAAGGCATAGTTGAGGCCGTCGGGTTATGGGCAAACACCAGCAAGAGGGCGATTAACAATAGCAATACGGCAATGACCTTATAAAGGGTTTCTGTCCTGAGCCGGATTGCCCATCCCGCTCCGAACCAAGCCCCCAAAAGGCTTCCTGCCAATAGGTTCAGGATCACATCCCAATACGCCATAAGGGCGTTAAGCGGGATTGTGCCTGCGCGGAACAGCAATGCGGAAGCCACGACAATAAGGCTGATGGCCTTGTTCACGATGACGGCTTCCAATGAGGCGAAAGCGAATAGTCCAATCAACAAAGGTAAACGGAATTCAGCCCCGCCTAGGCCGATTAAACCACCCAACGTACCGATCACTGCACCGCTACTGAATACGGCAAAGTTATTATTTTTCATAAAATCGGCAGGTTGGAGTATGGGGAGGCAATTAGAAATTAGGGTTGTGGGGGTTCTTGTGATGCCAATGGTATCCATTATTTATTTAACTATATAATAAATTGCAAATCAAGCATTGTCGTCCCATCCTGTTATAAAAGCCTTGATGAAGCATCGATAAGCATTGAAAACGTGACAGGATGGGTGGGATAAACTCGATTAACCGTGAAAAAGGTGTATAAACTTAAGTTTCCCCTTGTGTATATACTTCAAACGGTCACGTTTTCGGTTTTAGTTGATGGGAGCGCGTACCCTCCGGGGCATAAAGGCATCCTGCCCGCGCTCCAAAACCGAAAACGTGACCGTTCAGAGTATATACAAGAAGGGCTTTTTTGATAATTGCCAAAAATGGCGTCAGCCTTGATGGTTTACCTGGCGGGCGGTGACAACACGCTTAGGATTTGGCCATTAATAACTTCCCGATATTAAGACCTGACAGGTTTTTGAAACCTGTCAGGTCTAGGGTTACAAGAATGGTTCAATGAAGTTATTTTTAGCCAAATCCTTAGGGGTATAGAAAAAGTGGGGCTTAATTATGGTGTTGCCCAATCAATTGACATCATGGTACCAATCCAAAAGCTCTTCCCCTCCCCAGATTTCAGCATGGGCCGGGATGGTTTCAGCCGATTTATAGAGCGTCATTTGTCCAGGTCTAGGATCGCTGACCAATAAACTTTCTGCATATTCTATCGAACAGCCTTGTTTGCCACTGGCATCTTTTAGCCATTGTGCCGCCATCGCGATGGCGGCTTCGCGGGTTTCGCCGAAACCGAAGACGGCGTAATCGTGTTGCACATATAAAATGGTCATGGTTGCTCCAAATGCTTTAGGGTATGCCTGTACAGTCCGTCGGAATTTTGTAGGCTACGCTGTGTGTACCTTCTTGGCTATTAAAGGTACGCACAGCGTACCCTACTATTACGGGCTTAAATTTGCTTCATAGTGATATCCAAGGTCAAAATGCGGTAAGCAATCTGCCTAGGGGTCATATTTAACAAACGGGCGGCTTTGGCTTGCACCCAGCCGCTTTGCTCCAGCGCGGCGATCACGCGTTCGCGGTCATCCATGTTTTCATCGTTAAAATCAATCACGGGCGTTTTTTGGATTTTATGGTTGATGCCGTTGCCGATTTCATCTTCCAGCCCGGTGCTGACCATGACATCGCGGTCTATGATGCCGTTGGAACTCATGATGGCGGCGCGTTCCAGGCGGTTGGCAAGTTCGCGGACATTGCCGGGCCAATCGTGTTTCATCAGGATGCGTATCGCGCTTTCCTTGATTTCCAAAGGCCGCCCGCCCTGTTGGCTTGAAATCCTGCCGAGCAGGAATTCGGATAATTGCGGGATGTCTTCGCTGCGGTCGCGTAAGGGCGGCATTTGGATGGGCATCACATTGAGCCGGTAATACAAATCCTCGCGGAACTTGCCTTCGGTGACTTGTTCCTCAAGGTTGCGGTTGGTGGCGGCGATGATGCGGACATTGACTTTGATGGTTTGCGTCCCGCCGACCCGTTCAAATTCGCCTTCCTGCAAGACGCGCAAGAGCTTGGCTTGGAAGGACGCGGAAATTTCGCCGATTTCATCTAGGAACAGCGTGCCGTTGTCGGACAGTTCAAAGCGGCCTTTGCGCTGGCTGACCGCGCCGCTGAACGCGCCTTTTTCATGGCCGAACAATTCCGATTCCAATAAGGTGTCGGGCAGGGCGGCGCAATTGAGTTTCAGGAACGGCCCGCTGGCGCAGCCGGAATTGAAGTGTATGGCATTGGCGACCACTTCCTTGCCCGTGCCGGATTCGCCGCGTATCAGCACAGTGGTGTTCCATTTGGCGACTTGGCGGATGACTTCAAACACTTTTAGCATCGGCGGCGAATGCCCGATGATGTTTTCAAAGCTGTAGTTTTTGATCAAGGCCTGTTTGAGCTGGTCACGTTCGCTGAGCAAGTTGCGCTGTTTGCGTTCGATGAGCCGCAACATTTTGACGCTTTGCGCGATCAGGTTGGCGATCATTTCCATGAAGCGGGCGCGTTCGCCCAAAAACAGGTTATTGTCGGGTTGCGCCGCGAGCACCCCGATGGTGTCGCCTTCTTCGATATAAATGGGCGAGCCGATAAACGGCAGTCCAGGGTCATACAAGCCCAAGCGGCCTAGAAAACGCGGTTCTTCCGACACCTTGTCCACGACGATGGTGCAGCCTGCATCCAGTATCGCGCCCATCAAACCTTCGCCCGGGTTGTAGCGGATCGCCCCGGTCAATTTGTCGGCATCGTTGCTGAAGACGACGCTGACGATCATGCTGTTGCTTTCAATTTCACGTAGCGTAATCATGCCGGAACGCATTCCAGAGCGTTTATGCAATATCTCCAAAACCGCCCGTAATTTGGCGTGTAAATCATGGGTGCTGTTCAGCACTTGGCTGATCAGGTACAGGGTGTCCAGTTCGGCCTCAATAAGCTGGGTGCGTTCGACCATTACGCTAACCTCCTCGGCTCCTGCCGGTGCAAAGGGAAGCTGATTTTGAACCGGCAGCCTTGGTCGTAATTGGGGTCAATGTCAATAAACCCGTGATGCTGGGTGACAATCTCCTTCGCCATCACCAGCCCCATGCCCGCCTGGCTGCCGCCCGTAGGCCGTGTGGTATAAAAAGGTTCAAAGACTTTACTGCGTTTTTCCAAAGGGATTCCTGGGCCGCTGTCTTCAATGCAGACATAAATCAGCTCATCGTCGGTGTCGGTGCTGATTTTAATGCGCTGTTCGCCCGTTTCCGCCGAACTGATGGCATCAATGGCATTGTCGATCAATTGCTTGAATAAAATGCGCAGGCGGTTTTCCGAGCCAGGCATGGAGGGCAGTTCGGTGAGCGGTTGCCACTGCACCTCTATGCCCAGGCCCCAGATGCGTTGGTCGCTCAACAACAGCACTTCATGCAGGATTTGGTTGAGGTTGACCGAAATCAGCGTGGCCTGCACAATGTCGGGGATACATTTTTGCATGGTCGCAATGGCCTCTTCACCGGATTGCTGTATCTGTTGCAAGATATGCAATAAGCCGGCGTTTTGCCCGTCGCCTTTGTGTTTCAGTATCTGTTCGGCGGCCTTGATTTGGTTCATGGGCATTTGGGTTTGATGTATCGCGCCCAGCAAGGTTTCGCGGATACTGCGCACCCGTTCATCCTCCGCCATGAGCGTTTTAAGGGTCTGGATATGCAGCTCTTCCATTTGCCGGCGCTGCCGGGTGATGTCGGTGATGGTCAGGATCAGATACTGCTTGGTGGCGTTTTCAAAAAACGCATCGACGTGCACTTCATTTTCCTTGAACCAGTTGCCCGCACAAGAAAACCACCGCGCCCTGCGGCTGCCTTTGCCTTCGACCCTGAATTCGCGGTTATTGAAGCCTTGTTCCTTGCTCTGTAGCTGGCCCCATAATTCCCCCATTTCATCGCGGAGTTTGTGCAAAAAATATGTCGCGGGTTCGCCTTTGTCCAAATCGCTGACCAAGGCTTTGTAATTATGGTTGTCCAAAATCACCTTGTTTTGGTCGTCTATCACCACCATCGCCATCGGCGAGGAATTAATCACCGATTCAATCAACAATTTTTGGTTGATGACCCGTTTTTCCGCCTCATGCGCTAGTGTGATGTCGCGGTGCATCCCTATGTAGTGCGTAATCTTGCCTTGTCCGTTCAACATCGGGGCGATGGTCAAATCGGCAATATAGCGATGGCCGAATTTATGGCGGTTGCACAAAGTGCCGCGCCAGACTTTTTTGCTACGGATGGTATGCCATAGTTCGTAATAGACTTCCCTGGGTGTGCGTTTGTCCGATAAGACCGATTCGTTTTCTCCGAGAATGTCTTCGGCTTGGTAGCCGGTAACGCGGGTGAATTCCTCGTTGACGTAAAGGATTCTGGCTTTTTTATCGGTGATGGAAATCGCTATCGGCACTTGTTCAACCGCTTCAATAAACAAATCATAAGGCATCTGTCCGCCATTTTCCCGATACGCTTCGCCAAATAAAGTCGGTGTCAGTTCGTCCATAACGTTTGCTAGGTTGGCATGCGCCTGTAAGAATTGTAATGACGTTTTTTTCATATTACGGCCTGGAATGGGGTGCTTTAAATTTAATAAGCAATTTTAACGCCAGTAACGCCAGTAACGCCAGTAACGCCAGTAACGGTAGACTAGGTTTAATGCCAGTAATTTTAAAGCCGTTCAATAAAACAAAAAGCAAAACAAAAAGCACATGGTTTTATGGTTTTTATGCCGAAGTGCCGGGTGTAACGGGTATTAAATTTGGAGCAGGTATTTAACTATCATTTTGTCAGGTTTGCGACAAAATAATTTTTCTAATGCAATATGATGTATGAATTGCCACAGTCGATGTATGTGTATTCGGGGGATTTCACCGGTATTTGGCTGGCAACAAGCTATTTATAGGGTTGGCATAATTGATGCTGTCACCTTGCAAAAGTCCTAAAACTGTCTGGAAATAACAGTGAGTGAATACCTTCTCCTTCTCTTGGGCACGGCTCTGGTCAACAACGTAGTGCTGGTGAAATTCCTTGGCCTATGTCCGTTTATGGGCGTGTCGAAAAAACTCGATTCGGCCTTGAGCATGGGTTTGGCGACCACGTTTGTGTTGACCTTGGCGGCGATGACCAGTTGGTTGCTGGAGCATTTCATCCTCGTCCCTTTGCACATCGAATTTTTACGGATATTGGCGTTTATCTTGGTGATTGCCGCCGTGGTGCAGTTTACCGAAATGGTCGTGCATAAGACGTCACCTGTCCTATACCAGATTTTGGGGATATTTTTGCCCTTGATCACCACCAATTGCGCGGTGTTGGGCGTGGCCTTGCTGAACGTGCAGGAAAAATACGGTTTTATGCAAAGCCTGATTTTTGGCTTTGGTTCGGCGCTTGGGTTTACGCTAGTGATGGTGTTGTTTGCCGGCCTACGCGAACGGCTGGCTTTGATGGCGGTTCCGGCCTTGTTCGCCGGTACGCCGATAGCGTTCATCACCGCAGGGATTTTGTCGCTGGCGTTCATGGGCTTTGCAGGGCTTTATACCAAATAGGCATAAAAGGATTTGTCCACGAAAAACACGAAAGGCACGAACAGCTTGTATTTGCATCGTTCCCACGCTCCGGCGTGGTGGTACGGGACGCTGAAGCGTCTAGCCCTACATTCCCACGCCGGAGCGTCACTGCCATTAAGTTAAGGAATAAATTTAATATTCATGTGGTTACGATTGTTTTTGTGATGCGCTTCAATCGTAGGTCGGGTTAGCGATAGCGTAACCCGACAACATCGGAACGGTAAATGTTGGGTTACGCTATCGCTAACCCAACCTACACAATTCTAATCTTTTGATTATTAATATTTATCTCTTAACTTAATGGCAGTGGCGCTCCGGCGTGGGAACGATGAAATCGATAAAACATTGCCTTATTTTTTCGTGCTTTTCGTGTCTTTCGTGGACAACACATTTTTTTAGGATTAACAGGAAACACCATGTACGTTTTCTACGCTATTGTCAGTTTAACCGGATTGGGCTTGTTGCTGGGCTTGTTGCTGGGTATTGCCGGTAAATATTTAAAAGTCGAAAGCAGCCCGATAGTTGATGAATTGGAAGCGATGCTGCCCGGTTCGCAGTGCGGGCAATGCGGGTTTCCTGGTTGCCGGCCCGCTGCCGAAGCTTTGGCGGAAGGCAAAGCCCCGGCAACGGTTTGTCCTCCCGGCGGCAGTACCTTGGCGGAACAAATCGCCGCGTTATTGGGCTTGGACTTGGATTTGAAAGATGTGCAGGAGCCGGAATTGTTAGTCGCCCGTGTCAGCGAAGCCACCTGCACGGGTTGCACCCGTTGCTTTAAAGTTTGCCCCACCGATGCCATCGTCGGCGCACCCAAACAAATCCACGCCGTGGTTGCCGATGCTTGCATCGCCTGCAAACGTTGTGTGGAAGTCTGCCCGACCGAATGCCTGCAAATGCACCCGATTGAAGTCACGTTGCGGAATTGGCGATGGACGAAACCTAGGGTTCCCGTGGCGGAGGGTGTGCCATGTTGAGTTGGTTAAAACCGCAGCGCATCCGTGGTGGCGTCCATGCCGATGAGCGCAAAGCCAGCACATCGACCCAGGCGATAGTCAATCGTTTCCCTCTGCCGGAAAAACTTTATATCCCCTTGCAACAACATGTCGGCAAACCCGCCGAGCCGTTGATCCGTGTTGGTGATACGGTGTTGAAAGGCCAATTGTTGGCTTACAGCCAAGGGATGATTTCCGCACCTGTCCATGCACCAAGTTCGGGTGTTATCCTCGATGTCAACGATTATCCTGCACCGCATCCGTCCGCGTTGCCTATCCGCATGATCGTGTTGGAAACCGACGGCAAAGACCAGTGGGTCGATACGCCGGAAATTGACGACCCGTTTCAGTTAAGCCCCGAAGACATCAGTTTGCGCGTCGGTGCGGCGGGCATCGTCGGTTTGGGCGGTGCAACGTTTCCGACCGCCGTCAAACTGAACATGGGGCGCGAAAATCATATCGACACCTTGATTATCAACGGCGCGGAATGCGAGCCTTATTTAAGCTGCGATGACCGGCAGATGCAGGAACGTAGCGAACAAATCATCGACGGTGTGCGCCTGATGCTGCATGGCATGGAGACCCATCATGCCGTGGTGGCGATTGAAGACAACAAGCCGCAGGCCTTTTATGCGATGGCGGCTGCGGCGCGGTTATTTCCAGAAATCAAGGTCATGCAAATCCCGACCCGCTATCCTATGGGCTGGGACCGGCAATTGATACGGTATGTCACGGGTCGTGAAGTGCCGGTGGGTTGCCGTTCATCGGAAATTGGCGTGACCATCCACAATGTCGGCACGGCGTATGCCACGCATAAAGCGATACGCCACGGGCAACCTTTGGTCAGCCGCGTGATCACCGTCTCCGGCGGCGCGGTCGGCAAACCGATGAATGTTGAAGTGCCGCTAGGAACCTTGATTTCCGAATTGTTCGCGTTTTGCGAAGTCGATGCCGCGCAAACCGCACGCATCGTCATGGGCGGGCCGATGATGGGCGATTCGTTACCGCATTCTGGCTTGCCTACCGTCAAAGCCACCAGTGGCATCTTGGCCTTGACGCAAAATGAGCTGAAAAGCACTGACGAGCAACCCTGCATCCGTTGCGCCAGTTGCGTGGGCGTGTGCCCTGCCGGCTTGCGGCCTTTGGACATGGCGAACAATATCCGCGTCAACCAATTGGATGCCGCCGTCGATATTGGCCTGAAAGACTGCATCAGTTGCGGTTGCTGTTCGTATATTTGCCCGTCGAATATCCCGTTGGTGCAGTATTTCAAATATGCTTCCGGCGAGGTCGCCGCAAGGCAACAGGCGCAGCACAAGTCGGAACAGACCAAAAAATTGATGGAAGCGCGGCAAGCGCGTTTAGATCGTATCGCCGAACAACAGCGTTTAGAAGAGGAAGCGCGGATTGCGGCTAAAAAAGAACGTGACCGTTTGAAAGCGGAACAGGAGGCGGTGGTATGAATAGATGTGTAGGGTACGCTGTGCGTGCCATTTTACTGCCTGTCGCGTTGGGAATGGTCAAAAGGTACGCACAGCGTACCCTACGGGGGGGCTGAATGATGATCCACCACAAACCCGCCAGCGGCGCACATGTCGGGGCGAACCTTAGCGTCAGCCAAATCATGTGGCGCGTGGTCTTGGCTTTATCGCCCGCCACCGCGTTTGGCCTGTGGCTGTTCGGCTGGCCGGCGGTATTTTTGTTCCTCATCACCATTTCCTCGGCTGTGCTGTTTGAGGCTTTTTGCGTCCGTCTCAGAGGCCGCCCCGTCAAGCCGGTGATTATGGACGGTTCCGCATTGTTGACGGGTTGGCTGTTGGCGATGACTTTGCCACCGTGGGCACCTTGGTGGATAGGCGTTGTTGGAGCGGGTTTGGCGATTGTGTTAGGCAAACAAGTCTATGGCGGTTTGGGCCAGAACCTGTTCAATCCGGCGATGTTGGCAAGGGTTGCTTTGCTGATTTCCTTCCCGATTGAAATGACCACTTGGGCGAATGTCTCGCCGCTGTTTTTTGCCAATTCGCCTGGCTTTGCCGAAAGTTGGCACATCACCTTTTCCGGCTTGCAAAACCTCGACGCTTACACAGGCGCGACCATGCTGGGCTATATCAAAACCGAATTTTCGCAAAACCGTCTGTTGCCGGACATTTTGAAAGATTATTCGCCTGCGCTGAATTTTATTGGCTGGACACGCGGCAGTTTGGGTGAAACCTCCACCGTGTTGATGGGCTTGGGTGGTGTTTGGCTGATCCGCGAAAAAATCATCCAATGGCAGATCCCCGTGTCCTTGTTGGTGACGGTGGCGGTGTTGGCCAGCCTGTTCCATTTGATCGACGGCGACCATTATATCAGCCCGTTTTTGCACCTGAATTCCGGCGCGATGCTGTGCGTGGCGTTTTTTATCGCCACCGATTATGTCACGTCACCGAACACGCCGACCGGACAACTGGTGTTCGGCGCGGGTTGCGGACTGTTGATATTCGTTATCCGCACTTGGGGCGCGTACCCTGAAGGCGCGGGCTTCGCCATCTTGCTGATGAATTCGGCGACACCGCTGATCGACCATTACATCCGTCCACGGATTTACGGGCGTGACCGTCAGGGCAAGCCCTTGGAGATTCCTAAGCTGTGAATCCTTTGTAGGCCGGAATAAGCCTGCCCAGCGTTAGCGAGGGCAGGTGTTTCCGGCAAGACGTAGCGTTGAAATGCCGGAAACACCAGTCCTGCGCGAGCGCGGACTGTCTTATTCCTGCCTACGTCTACGTCGAGACGGGTGTAACGATGTGCACCGGAGTATGGGAACGATTAAACAAGAGCGAATAAATAAATCCAGGGAATAACCGATGAAACCCAACCCCACCATCGACCATTTAAAAGCCCAAGCTCTGCATTATCTGGACTGGCTAAAACGTTGGCTAGAACCCGCCAACCTTGCCCAACTGCGCCCCAAGCTGGAGTTCCAGACCGGCGTGTTGGCCGGTTTCGCGCTGCTCGCCAGCGTCTTGCTGGGCGTGACCAATTGCAGCACCGAAGGCACTATCCAGCAACGCCTGGCGGAAGATTTGCAAAACTCGCTGGCGGAAGTCGTCCCTGCCGAGCTGCATGACAACGATATGCTGCAAGACACACGCATCATCCCGTCCGCCGGGTACAACATCGCCGCCGACGAGACCACCGTGTATATCGCCAAGAAAGCCGGGCAAGTCACCGCCGTGTGTTTCAAATTTACCGCGCCCGATGGCTATTCCGGCGCAATCAATATGATTATGGGCGTAGACCGGGACGGCAATGTCTTGGGTGTGCGGGTGTTAAGCCACAAAGAAACGCCAGGCTTGGGCGATAAGATCGAAGTCGCCAAATCCAATTGGATATTGAATTTTGTCGGTCGCTCGCTGGACAATCTGACCCCCGCGCAATGGGCGGTGAAAAAAGACGGCGGCGAATTTGACCAATTTGCCGGAGCCACCATCACGCCGCGCAAATCGGTGCAGGCGATTTATCGTGGCTTGCAGTTGTTCAAGGCGCACCAAGCTGAGTTGATTAAACCTTGATTTTGTCCACGAAAGCCAACAGTAGGCGCATTAGGCGACACGAAAATGGCCGCGAAATTATCGGTAGTGCCTGAATAGCTAACTGCCTATCCAAATTCGATGGGCTTGCAAGGTTAATGGTTTTGCATTTTTCGTGTATTTCGTGCCTTTCGTGGATAATGAAAAATTTACATATACTTCAAACGGTCACGTTTTCGGTTTTTGCAATCCATCGTAGGGTACGCTGTGCGTACCTTTTGCATTGATTTTATGATGATTTTTATAGGTACGCACAGCGTACCCTACCTAAAAAAACCGAAAACTTGACCGTTCAGAGTATATAACGCCAAAGGAGCTAGCCATGTTATCAGAAACTTACCGCAAAATTGCCGCCGATGGCATTTGGAACAACAACATCGTGTTCGGGCAGAACCTGGCCTTATGCCCCTTGCTCGCCGTCACTGGGACTGCCACCAACGGCTTAGGCATGGGCTTGGCGACGCTGGTGGTCATCATTGCCTCCAACGGCCTGATTTCGGTGACACGGCATCTGATCCCCGGCGAAATCCGTATCCCCATTTTCGTGTTGCTGATTGCCGCGCTGGTGACGCTGGTGGATATTTTGATGAACGCCTGGGCGCATGAGCTTTACAAAGTCTTAGGCCTGTTCATCGCCCTGATCGTCACCAACTGCGCCTTGCTAGGCCGTGCCGAAGCCTTCGCTTCCAAGCAGCCCGTCAAGGAAGCGTTATGGGACGGCCTGATGATGGGTTTGGGATTTTTACTGGTCCTGGTGGCTTTGGGTGCGGCGCGGGAAATCAGCTCGACGGGTACGCTGTTCGCCAATGCGTCGCTATTGCTGGGCGAATCGTTCCGGTTTTTGGAAGTCACCGTCATCCCCAATTACAAAGGCTTTTTGTTGATGGCCTTGCCGCCAGGCGGTTTTATTATGGTGGCATTTTTGATTGTCGGTAAGCGGTTGATTGATCAACAACTGGCGAGGCGCAAAACCGCCACGGCATTAACACCGGTTTCTGCGGAGTAAATGCAGGATGGGCTGAACGAAGGCAAGCCCATTGTATCTGTAGCCATTGATGGGCTTCCCTTCGTTCAGCCCATCCTACATAAATTAGGAGTCTTTATGAACGTTGGCGTTTGTTATGCAGAAGTCGATAGGCAGTTGTGGATGCGTCTGGAAGTGCCGGACAACAGCACCATAGAAGAAGCCATTAATCTGTCCGGGGTTTTAAAACTCTACCCAGAAATCAATCTGGGCAGCCAAAAAGTCGGTATCTTCGGCAAAATTGCCGCGCTGGACACGCCGGTAAAAGATGGCGATAGGGTGGAGATTTACCGGCAAATCACCGTTGATCCGCAAACGGTGCAACGGCGCAGACGCTAAGGATTGGGCAAAAAATAACGTTCCGATTTACATAGAATACAGGAACTAAGATACAGGAACCAAGCTGGGGCGGATTCATTCGCCTGGTCGATTAAAATCGCCCCTACAAAAATGTACCCGTCAACATTCAAGGACGTTATTTTTTGCCAAATCCTTGGCAGAATGTCCGTAAAATTAGGGCAAGATCACTGTTCAGATGACATCCTTTCCACACCTCCTCTAAGGTACTCCCCATTGCTTTCTGTATAAACGCGAAAATCTTTAGGCCAAGAATAAAATCAGGATTAGTCATCCCCGCCATAAACTTTTAAAATGGCGGCACATTGAATTATTTTTGAGATTTATTGACATGCCTTTCCCTATTCAAGATTACGCGCTGCTCGATGATGATGAATGCGATGCCCGGATTATTGCCGCCAAAGCCAAGCTTGGTACGCGCTGTGTGATATTAGGCCATCATTATCAACGCGATGAAGTGTTCAAACACGCCGATTTTTCCGGTGATTCTTTAAAATTGTCCCGCAATGCCGCCGAATCGGAAGCAGAATACATCGTCTTCTGCGGTGTGCATTTTATGGCGGAAGTCGCCGATATTCTGTCGCGCCCTGAGCAAATCGCCATCTTGCCGGATTTGGCGGCGGGCTGTTCGATGGCGGATATGGCGAACTTGGTCAAAGTGCAAAAATGCTGGGAAGAGTTGGCGCAGGTGATTGATGTGGAAAGCCAAATCACGCCAGTCACCTATATCAATTCCGCTGCCGATCTGAAAGCTTTTTGTGGCAAACATGATGGTATTGTCTGCACGTCATCGAACGCGCAAAAAATCCTCGAATGGAGTTTTGCCCAAAAAGCTAAGGTGTTATTTTTCCCTGACCAGCATTTAGGGCGCAACACCGGCTACCGCATGGGCATAGCCTTGGAGGAAATGGTCACTTGGGATTTTAACCAGCCACTGGGCGGCTTGAGCGAGGCGCAAATCCATAACGCGAAAATGATACTCTGGAACGGGCATTGCTCGGTGCATCAAGCGTTTAAGCCCGGACACATCGACAACTTTTTGGCGCGTTACCCCGAAACCCAAGTCATTGCCCACCCCGAAGCCTGTTTTGAAGTCTGCCAAAAGGCCGACTATATCGGCTCGACCGAATATATCCTAAAAACCGTCCGCGCCGCAGAACCGAACACGCGCTGGCTGGTGGCAACGGAGTTGAATCTGGTCAACCGCCTGCACGAAGAATGCAAAGGGCAGGGCAAAAATGTGCATTTCATGTCGCCGACTTTGTGCATGTGTTCGACCATGTTCCGCACCGACCCGCAGCATTTGGCCTGGGTGCTGGAGAATTTGGTGGCGGGTGAAGTCATCAACCAAATTGCCGTACCGGCTGAGGTTGCAGGGCTGGCGAAAAAGGCGTTGGATAATATGCTCGTGGTGAGTTAATATTTTCAGCTTGTCGGGCTTTGTACAAAGTAAGCGGTACAAAGTAAGCACCGTACCAAAGCGGGTTGGGGATAAGGATAATTAAGTATTATAACCGGTTGAAAAATATGATTTTTATATCAAATAAAGCAATAATGTACAGATTCCGTAAACCCCATCATCTTAACCGGCATACAGGGAGTTAAGCCATGACCATGACCGCCTCAGAACTTGACATCCTGCACAGCCATATTGATACCTCCACGAAGTTTCTGGAATTTGGCGCCGGAGCCAGCACCTTGTATGCCGCCAGCGTACCGTCAATCAAACAAATCGATTCGGTTGAATCATCCGTGGAATTTGTCAATGAAAATTTAAAGCCCAATCCGGTGATTTCCGAAGCGGTATCCGCCGGACGTTTGCTGTTCCATATCATTGACATAGGCAAGACGTTTTATTGGGGTTATCCCGCCAGTTTTTGTAAAAAACATCTTTGGCCGGATTATTCGTTCCGCATTTTTCGGCAAAAAAGCGAGCATGATTTGGTTTTGATAGACGGACGCTTCCGGGTTGCCTGTACGCTCAACACCATATTGAACACGCCCGAAAACTGCAAGATCCTGATCCACGATTTTTGGAACCGCCCGCATTACCACATCGTGCTGTCGTTTCTGGAGACCCAGGTTGAAGTCGATACGCTGGGTGTATTCACTAAAAAGCCTTCAATTGACCGTCGCCAGGTCAAATCCCTGATAGAGAAATACAAGTATCTTCCGCGATAAAGATGGCTAGGCGGGCGCCCATTTAGTGCGCTCCGCCTGGACTGCCGCGAATCACGTTGGTTTGATGGTTTAATGAACTGGCGGCTTTCGGTACAACAACAATGCCTAACATTGTCGTCGCACTCAAAATTATTCGGCAACCACCGTATCCAACATCCCCGCTTCAATAATAAACGCTTCAATATCGGCAAGCCCCGTACCTGTTTTTAAATTACTGAACACAAAAGGCCGTTCGCCGCGCATTTTTTTTGCATCCCTGCCCATCACTTCCAAAGACGCGCCGACATAAGGGGCGAGGTCTATTTTATTGATGACCAGCAAATCCGAGCGGGTGATGCCGGGGCCGCCTTTGCGCGGGATTTTGTCACCCGCCGAGACGTCGATCACATAAATGGTCAAGTCGGCAAGCTCAGGGCTGAACGTTGCGCTCAAATTATCGCCGCCGCTTTCCACCATGATGAAGTCGAGGTTCTCCCAGCGTCCGCACAACTCATCGACCGCCGCCAAATTCATCGACGCATCTTCGCGGATGGCGGTGTGCGGGCATCCCCCCGTTTCCACGCCCAAAATCCGCTCTTCGGGCAAGGCTTGGCTACGGATTAAAAATTGCTGGTCTTCGCGGGTGTAAATATCGTTAGTGACGACGGCGATTTCAAATTGACCACGCATACGTTTGCACAAGGCATCGACCAAGGCGGTTTTGCCGGAACCGACCGGGCCGCCGATGCCGATTCTTAAGACGGGTTTGTCATTCATGGGGACATTCCTAATTTAGGGTTTGCGTGGATGGGCTGAGGTACGAAACCCATTATGAGTTTGTTGGTGATGATGGGTTCTCTTGTGTCAGTCCATCCTACATTAGCAATTCATTCTCAAGACCGAAACAAGCGTGAATATTGCATTTCATGGCGGCTACTTGCCAAAGCCAAGCCAAACGCACTGCCGCCAATGCCGTCATCATCAATCAACGCCGCCGCATCGACTTGCGCGGGGATTTGCGTCGCCAAGGCTTGCAATAATTGCTGTCCGGCGACCTGTCCTAGCGGCACGAGTTTGACGGCACACAACACTTGGTTTTCCAGCCAGCCCCAGATATAGCCCATCGCGGCATGGCGCAGGTCTATGCCCCAACGCGCGGCGGCGAGGCTGAATAGCGTTGCCAATGTGGTTTCGGGTTGGCGTTGCCAGGCTTCCGCCTCCGGCAGGTCCAGTTTGACCAATAATTTTGCCAAGGCCTGTCCGGTTTGCCTATCTTCCGCTCGTAACTCGCTGGTTTCGCGGCAAGCGGCCAGGGTTTTGCTCCAGTGTGTCACCGCCGCGTGGTCGTGGTTTTGCCATGCGGCAAACAGTCGGAATAAAACCGGCACATCCACCCGCGTCATGCTTTGCTGCAACACGCCGCCGATCCACTCACGGGCGGTTTCGGCGGTGTTGAGCAAACCATCATCCACCGCCCGCTCCAAGCCTTGCGAATAGCTGTACATGCCAATCGGCAAGCCAGGGCTGGCCAGTTGCAGCAAACGCAATAAAGCCAGGTCAGTGGCCATGACCGTGATACGCGCCCGCTTCGGGTTCGAAGGGCAGGTCTTCATGCGTGACAGTTAAGCCTAAGCCTTCGACCAGATGGTCGAGGACGTGGTCGCTCAAAAACCGCAATTCGCCTGGCATAATTTGCAGGGCGATATGGCGGTTGCCGAGATGGTAACAAGCCCGCGCAAACAGCAAAGCATCGTCAGTATGGACGACCGACAAAGATTCCGGCGCGGCCTTGATCATGACGTTAAACTTTTCAGTTCCCGTCAACACGACACCGGAGCGTAAATATTGCCCGCGCTGTAAAAACAAGCCGACTTTTACGCCACCATCGGTACAAGCAGGCAAGCGGCTTTTTTGGCGGGCTTCAAAAGGTAAAGTCAGGACATCATCAGCCAAGGTTTCAGGTGGTGCGAGTTCGGTTAGTTTCAACATGTCAAGTTACGCGCTATGTGATGGATTGTCTGGTGATATGGCGGCGACGGCTGGGGTTGTGTTTGTCGGGCGGAACGGGATGGCGCCAAAGCTAAGTGTGTTAAAGGCGGGATGTCCAGTGTTTAAAGAAGGGATGGTAAGATGGCGTTAAGCCCCTGTATTACCTTGATATTCCGATGTTAAAAAATAGGGGGGCGGAAGGACAAAGCGGGCGGAAAAAACGAAGCTTGATCTTTTAATACATCGTTAAACTAGCCGGAACGGGTTTTTAAGCCCGTTCCACGCCTGTTTGTAAAACTTGCCCCAACGTTTCACCAAGCCGAAGGCATTAAATCACACCTCTTCGTCCAGCTCTTCAGCCAATTTGGCATTTTTACCATAATGGGGGGCGATGCTGATCAACAATGTCGCCAGGGTGGCAAGATATGGCACGGCTTGTACCGACAGGATCGAAATCCACAACCGTCCGCTGAGATTGTCAAAGTGCTCCAGCGAAGCCATAGCGAAAATCGCCAGGCCCAAAAACAGCAGCAAAATCACTTCCTGCCTGATGACCATCATGCCGGCGAACAAGGGGCCTTGTTTTTCATACTTGGGGGTGCGCATGAATGGCTTGCCGGACGTGAGCAAGCCTTGCCAAGTGCCTTTGGCGACGGTATGGGTCAGCGATAAACCGGTCAAAGCCGCACCCAAAGATTGCCAGAACGAACACGGGACACGCGCCTGGTACAACCACAGCCCGCGCAAGACTTTGAACGTGAACAGGCCGATAGTGGGCAGCAAGAAGGCGTTGATCGGCAATTCACTGTGGATGGGATCGTAGACGATGATCGCGGTCAGCAGCAAACTGGTGACGGTGAACACCAAGGCCAACGCATCCGAAAACCACGGTAACCAACCCGCAACAAAATAATAACGTTGCGCGGCGGTGAGCGGGGATTTTTTGGTTGGCAAGAAACTGCGCCAATGGGCTTTGATGATTTGCATCGCGCCATACACCCAGCGGAAACGTTGCGTCATATAACCGGAGAAAGTGTCCGGCATCAGGCCGCGACCGAACGAATCTTTGACGTAAACCGAATCATAACCGGCTTCATACAGGCGCAGACCCAATTCGCTGTCCTCACAAATACACCATTCCGACCAACGCCCGACTTCCAGCAACGCCGATTTGCGGATCATGGTCATCGTGCCATGTTGGATGATGGCGTTGTACTCGTTGCGCTGCACCATGCCGATGTTGAAGAATCCGGCATATTCCCAGTAGCAAATGTCTTTGAATGTGCTTTGCTGGCGGTCGCGGTAATCTTGCGGCGATTGCACGAAACCGACGTTTTCATTATCAAAATACGGCACCATGCAGTTCAGCCAATCCGGCGACAAAATATAATCGCTGTCGATGACGGCGATGATTTCCGCATCGGCGGCGGTTTGCTCCAACGCATGGTTGATCGCCCCCGCCTTAAAGCCGGGCCAATTTTCCAAATGGAAGAACCGGAACATCGACCCCAGCCGTTCACAATCATCTCTAACGGGTTCCCAAACGGCAGGGTCTTTGGTGTTGTTGTCCATCACCAGCACTTCCAGATTGGGATAATCGACTTTTGCCAAGGCTTCCAAGGTCTTGCGCACCATCATCGGCGGTTCGTTATGGATGGGCAAATGCAGGGAGACTTTGGGATACTTAAATTCCGGCGATGGCGTGAGCGGCTGGAAGGTGCGGGCGGTTTTGCGGTGCCAGATAATCTCGGCAATTTCCAGTGATTCGATCAGCAAAATAATCGCCGCGAGTATTTGCATCAAAATCAACACCACCCAGAACAGGATGGTCAGCGGCGTTTGGTATTGTTGTGCGCCTATCGACAGCGACCAGAAAATAGTCGATACCGCCAAGTTGGTGATCAGGCCAAAAAACACCATGCCGGGTAATTTCATGCTCCGGCGGGTCAACAAGAACAAGGCCATCAACGCCGCACTCAATATCGCCGCCGCCATTGCCCAGTTGCCCCAGCTTGGCAAGGTCAGGACATCGCCGTCCATAGGATATTTCGCTTGCCGGTCGGCATTGAAAACACCCCAATAAGCGCCTGCCGAACCTTCGATGGATTGTTTCCACGGTTGGTCAAAGGCTTCAACAATGTAATAAGTGACTTTTTCCTGGTCGGCGCGGTTTAAGAATTCGCGCAAGACTTTAGCTTGGTTGGACACCGATGCCGTGGCGTGGCGGGCGGGTTGGCCATCGGAAGGCCAACCCAATTCGGTGATGATGACGGGCTTGTCGGGATAGGCTTTTTGTACCTCATGATAGCGGTCAAAAATATAGTCCACCGCATCCTCGGCGGCGATGCCTTCCCAATACGGCAGGATATGTACGGCGATAAAATCGACTTCCGCAGCCAATTTGGGATGTTTCAGCCATTGGGCCCAGGTTTCGGAGGTGCTGACCGGACGCCAGTTACGTTTTTTAACTTCGCGGATATATTCAATCAACGCATCTTCAGGAATATCGGCCCGCAACATGACCTCGTTGCCGACCATGACGCGGATGATTTTGGGGTTGTTCTGGCGGCTGACGTTAATCAGGGTTTCCAGCTCCTGGCGGTTCTTTTCCAGATTGCCGTCTATCCACGCGCCCATCGTCACGTTCAAATTGTGTTTGGCGGCGATTTCGGGGATCTTGTTTTGGCCCCGCAACATACTGTAAGTACGGATGGCGTGGACTTTGTTCTCCAACAAGGCCAAATCTTTGTCAATATCTTCTTCTTTAATAAAGATATTGTCACGGGGATCATCCGTTTTGCGGGTGGGATCGTAAGTCAAGCCCATCGTGGTTTTTGTCCACGTCTGTAATTGCAAGGGGTTGTTGACAAAGCTCCAAATGCTGAAATTGATCATGACCAGCAAGGTGAGTGCCAATACAGTAACTATTTTTGTTTTCATCAGGGGATGTGAAAGTGTTTGTTTTATTGAGGATTTTTGAAACCAGTGGAAATCATTTTAGGACATTTCTGGAACTATTTTACACGGGATACAAGGCCGGCAAGAAATTATTTAAACTGCCGCGAAGGCGGGTTAGAAATAGTTGATAACAAATTTAAGTAGTTGAAATTTATAAAATCGTTAAGCCATTGTTCCTGAATTGCTATCCACGAAAAATACGAAAAAACCTGATCATTTATTAGGTTTTGAATGGTCAAGTTTTCGGTTTCTTGGGCAGGGTATCCTCCGGGCATAAACCGGGCATAATTTGTTGCCATAAAATCGGCCCGGAAAGAAACCACAACTTGTTTATGAGGGCTTGCAAAGCGGAAAAAGGTTAGGAATGTGCATGGAATAAATTCGCGGATCAAGACCTGTCAGGTTTTCAAAACCTGACAGGTCTGACAAGCCGGTGCGGAAATTATTTTATGCACATTCCTTAAGTGGGAGTCATTTCAAGTTGCGGTTTATCCGCCCACGATGGCGTCAGTGACTCTTTTTCGTGTCTTTCGTGGACAGATGCGTCACATCAATTTTTAACAAAACCCTTACAACAAGCCCAACTGCACAGGTTTGGTGTTCGGAAACACGGTTTGCACTTGCTTGGCGGACAAGCCAAATTGGGCTTGGAATAATCCGCCCATAATGTTGCGGTACTCGTTCAATACCTGATAGTCGCGGTCTTGAAACAAGTTTTTCTGTTCGACGCGCAGTTGTTCACCGACCACGCGTTTGCCTTTGATGCCGCCGCCCAGTACCCAGTACACTGTGCCATGACCGTGGTCAGTGCCGCGATTGCCATTTTCCCGAAATGTCCGGCCAAATTCGGAGATGACCAGCACGGTGGTTTTTTGCCACAATGGCCCCATCGCCGTGGCGAAGGCCGCCAGGCCATTTCCCAGGCTGCCGATTTTATTGGCAAGCTGGCCTTCTGCGCCGCCTTCGTTAAGATGGGTGTCCCAGCCGCCAATATCGACAAAACCGATGTTGAATTTATCACGCATCAAATGCGCCATGCGTTGGGCTTCGTCTTCAAAGCCTTTGGATGGGATGGCGCCACGGTTGGCCTGGATCATTTCCTGTTCTAAATCCTGGGCGACTTCCGCACGCAATTCCATGCCTTCTTGGACATAGGTGTTGAGGGCACGACCTTTATACATTTCCGACAAAATATCTGCCTGCCGTCCGGCAAACACAGGTTTGCCGTGTTTTTTAAGGGAAATATTGGGAATTGTCGCCTCCCCCTTGCAAATGATTGGCAAATCATCGGTGAAGCTAACGGCATGGCGGCCGGACAACACACCGGCTAAGCGGTTCAAAAAGCCGGAGCGGTAGTCTTTGGGCCCGGTTAAGGGTTGGCCAAACGCAATGCTGTCCTGGGTTTCAAAATGGCTGCGCGATAAATCGTCAGTACCGGCAAAGGGGATAAACGCGGCTTGGCCTTGTTGAAACAAAGGCCATACACTGGTTTTTAAGGCCGGATGCAAACCCCAATCGGCATTAATCGGCAGGGCGGCATGGATGTTGGCAGGATCAGGTTTGGCTATGGCGATTTGCGGACGTACCTGATAATAAAAATCGCTGCTATGGGGGATTAAAATATTGGCGGCATCGTAGCCGCCACGCAAAAACACCAGTAAAAAACGTGCATCGCTAGCGGGGGCGGCCCAAAAATTGGAACGAAAGGCCAGCATCCCGCTTGCCGCCGCTAATGATTGTAGAAATAATCGACGGTTCATGAGGGTCTCCTAGCGGTAAAGAAATTCTGGCGATGACAGGAAAAAGGTGTTCCATTCTGGCTGGGACACCGATTTTGCCAGGGCGTTTTTGGTTTGTACCGACAAACTAGGCTCCAATGCCTGATAAGACAATTTGTTTGCCAATACCGGCGTGACCAGCGTTTTGGGGTCTACGTCACCGCCGGTCAATTTGGCTTTGCCGCTAGCGATGATTTTGGCGATTTCAAAACGTCGGGTCAATTGCTCAGGGCTTAGCCAGTCTTTTTCGTTCATGCCGTAGCCATCCGGGGTGGGATGGCTATACAAGGGTTCGCCCAAGTTGATCAGCCAATGGATGGCCGGGAGCATATCCGAAATGGGGCGGTCCTCGTAGGCAAAACGTAGGGCCGAGACGATATAATGCAAGGGGTCTTTGGCCTTGCTGCCTAGCGATGCGATAAATTCTTTGGAATCGAACAAGACGCGCAAGGTGGCGGAGATGTCACCATCGCTAGCCAGAAAAGCTTTGCCCATACGTCCGACCAAATCCGGCGGCGGCACATCGGCAACAAAAAACATCGCCAGCTTAGTGCTGATAAACCGTGCTGTCGATGGATGGCGCGCCAACATATCGACCACTTGTTCAATTTCGGCAAACCCGTTGCCGGCAATTTTTTTGCCGAGAAAAAGTTTCTCGCCGAAATCATGGCGTTTAGGATTAAATTCAAACCCGCCGTCATGCAGGTAATAGGTTTCGAGTTTGGCGTTCAACCTAGGATAGTTGTCCGTCCAATTCATGCCCGCGCCAGTCAGGATACGCGCCAATTCCTGCACATCTTGTTGCGAGTAGCCTCCATCGACGCCCAGGGTGTGCAGTTCCATCAGTTCGCGGGCATAGTTTTCGTTAATTTTGCCGTTGGCATTTTGGACATTGTCCAAATAAACCAACATGGCAGGATGGCGTAAGGTCGCCATCAGCAAATCGCGGAATTTGCCGAGCACATAGGGCCGTATGGCGCGTTCTTCATAGTCGGACACCAGTATCTTATTCAATGCCCCTTTATCTTTAGAGACATTGAAATGATTAAACCAAAACCAGACCAATTGCTCTTTAATTTGCGCTGGCGAATACATGGCCCTGAGCAGATGCCGTTGCATGGTTTCATTGATACGTTGGTTGAGCGGTTGGTTGGTTGCTTTTTTCAGCTCGTTCCGTTGCTCAACGGGTAAACTTTTCAAGCGTTTGTGTGCTTCCTGAAAAGCGGATACCGTCATTTTTACGGGTTCGGTGGAAATACGCATCCCGCCTATCAACTCTGCAACCCTGGCGGGCAGGCGGTCATCGACGCGGTTGTCCAATTGCCTTTTCAGGTATCCCGCCCTGCCTTCAGTGACATAAGCATTTAATGTGACGTTGTCGATACCGTAAGTCACGCGGTTAAGCCATTTGATGTCTTCGCCGGACAGCGGAGCTGCAAAAAGGAGGGCAGGGAGATAACACGCAAGCAATCCGAGTATTTTTAACAGCTTTATCATAATCACCTCATTGAATGGGTTTAGTGCTTAATTATCCTAGAAAAATCATTTCATCCACGAAAAGCACGAAAATTTTCAAAGAGAGACAGAACTGTAGGCCGTCACCCAAAGGGTGGATAGCTAGGTCAACACAACATTCTGATTTTTTTCGTGCTTTTCGCTTCGCGCTCTGCGGGTCGTGGACTGGCTGTGGTTTTTAGGATTATCGATTTTAAACTGGTTTAATGCAGCCAAGTCAAAAATATTTTTTAATTTTGTACCATAAGGAGCGTTCGCTAATTTCTAATAATTGCGCGGCTTTTGCCTTATTATCGCCGGTTTTTATCAAAGCCTGTTGGATCAATTGTTTTTCCAATTGTTCAACTTGCTGGATCATTCCTGTGCCGCAGCCGGTTTCTAGTTGGTCAGGTAAGGGGGCTTGGGTAGGTAAGGCATCGTAAAGGACATCACTGGGCAAATGCCCGATGCCGATGGTTTTGCCGCTACTCATAACGATGGCGCGTTCCATCATGTTTTCCAGCTCACGGACATTGCCGGGCCATTGATAAGCTATCAGGCAGGCTTCGGCATCCGCTTCGATACCGTTACAACCAAAACCAAAATCGCGGGCGTGTTTTTCCAGAAAATAATGCGCCAGCGGCAGGATATCCTCGCGCCGCTCGCGTAAGCGTGGCAAGGAGATGGTGAACACGTTCAGGCGGTAGAACAAATCTTCGCGCAATTTCTGGTCAACAATCGCCTGCCGTGGGTTGCGGTTGGAGGCGGCTATCACGCGCACGTCCACGGCGATAGTGCGGTTGCTGCCCAGGCGTTCCAGGGTGCGTTCCTGTAGCACCCGCAATAATTTGGCCTGCAAATTAAAATCCATTTCGGTGATTTCGTCGAGAAACAGCGTACCGCCATCAGCCAGTTCAAATTTGCCGATGCGTTCCTTGTTTGCGCCGGTAAACGCCCCTTTGCTATAGCCAAACAATTCGCTTTCTAAAATGTCAGCCGGAATCGCCGCACAATTGATGGACACAAACAGCGATTTGGCACGGTTGGACGCATTGTGTATCGCCCGTGCCACCAGTTCTTTGCCGGTGCCCGTTTCGCCTTGGATCAGCACACTGGTTTTGGTCGCCGCGACTTGCTGGATTTGCGTGTAAATTTGCTGCATGACCGGGCTGGTGCCGATAAAGCCGTGCCAGCCTTGTTCGACTTGTTGGCGCAGGTAGCGGTTTTCGCGCTGCACCTTGCCCAGTCTTAAGGCCCGTTGCACCGCCGCTTCCACGGCGTCCAGTTCAAAAGGCCGCACGATATAATCGCTCGCGCCATATTTCATCGCATCCACCGCACTTTCTACCGTGCCATAGGCCGTGACGACAATGACCGGAATGTCGTTATTGTTTTCGCGCAATTGCCGTAGCAAGGCGATACCGTCCAGATTTGGCATCCGTAAATCGGTGATCACCAAATCGGCGGTGCACTCGCTGAGAATATCAAACGCTTCGCGCCCGTCCGCCGCCTGCAAAACGCAGTATTCCATTTGCGTCAGCATGATTTCCAATAAGCGGCGCATTTTCGGTTCGTCATCGACGACCAGAATGGTTTGTTTGGGCATTGCTTAAGGTTCCTGATGGATAATCGGCAGAATGACATGGAAACACGCGCCGCCATAAGGGCTGTCGGTGATAAATATTTTGCCCTGATGCGCCAGCACGATTTGCTGGACAACGGTCAGGCCCAGGCCTATGCCATCTTGACGTTGGGTAAAAAAGGGATCGAAGACTTTGCTTTTGTTGGCGCCGCTAATGCCCGCACCGTCATCGCGGACACAAAATTCCAAGGTTTGGCCGTGGGCGATACTGCCCACTTCGACATGCCCGCCTTCTTTGACGTGTTGTATAGCGTTTAATAGTAAATTTAAAAACACTTGGATGATGTGATCTTTATCACATTCAAGCTGTGAATTTTTGGCATACAATTGCGTAGTGATTTGGACATGCCGCGTTTGGGCATGGTTTTGCAAAAGCTCCAACGTGTGTCCGATGATTTCATGGGCATCGTGCCGGGCGAACTGGGGCGGCCTGGGTTTGGCACATTCCAGCATCGTCGCCACCAAGCCGTTCAAGCGTTGGGTTTCGCTGAGGATGAATTCGGTCATTTCCCGGCCGATGTCGCTCAGTTGGGGTTCGCGTTGCAGAATTTGTGCGGAGGAGCGCAAAATCCCCAGCGGTGTCCTGACTTCATGCGCCATGCTCGCCGCCATTTCGCCAATCACCGCGAGTTTGGCGACGCGCTCCAAATCTTGGTGTGAGCGTTCAAGATGGATCATCATCAGCGAAAACTGGGTGCTTAATTCGGTAATTTCCCGGCTGGATTTTACTAACGGCGGAATGACGGGTTTGCCCTGCATAAAGTCACGGGTAAATTGCGCCAACTGTACAATCGGCCTTGCTATTCTTGCCGACATCCAAAAAGAAACGGCGACACCTAGCAATAAAGTCAGGCCTAAAAACACCAGTATCGCCACCCACAAGTTCCAAACCGGCGTCAATGCGTTTTTGCTGGGTTGTAGAATCAACACATGCCAGCCAAAGCCACTAAACGTGCGGTAACCTTGGGAATTGGCGTAGCCGACCAAGGCTTCTTCATTCTTCAGGAAATCAATGGTGCTCACCAGGGGGCCAGTGCTGGCGGTCATTTGCTGCAAGATGTCCGGCAAGCGGGCAAATTGCAGTTTTCTATCATTGAGCGTGGACGAGGTTGCAATGATTTGACCGCTGCCATCGACCAGCAAAGCATAAGTGGGTGAGTCTTTAGAGCTGAAGGGCAGCGGCGCGTCCAGCAACCTGACAATTTCTTTCCAGTTAAATCTGGCATACAGGCGGCCTAGTTCACCAGATTTAAAGGCATCAGGGATGGCAATCGAAAAATAGAGCTGTGTCGTTGGCGTATCCAGATATTGTAGCGAATGGGTGTGCTGCTTATGGGAGATGCTGAGCCAGGGTTGGGTATGCGGATACACTTGACCAAGCATTTTCATGTCGCTGGCGGAAATGGCCTCGTCTTGTTGGTTGACGGCAAAAATCTGCTCATAAATGCCACCATAACCGCTGTGCAATCCGTTGAGGAAGTGTGACAGGCGTTTATCGACATCCCTGACACGAATCTCTTGCATCACCTCCAACTGGCTCCAGAGCGCCATGTTTTCGAATCGCTCAAATAAGGATGTGTCAATTTGTTGCATAATCGTAGTGGCCTGGGATTTGAGTTTATTGTCAATTTCCAAGCGCAGGATTTCGCGGAGATGGACGGAAATCATTAATGTAATCAGCAAGGCCGATGCTAGACTAATCAGCAAATATGACATCAATAAAGTATAGCGAATTGTCATTCGTTCCCTCTAGGTGGCTCAAATACACTATGTCTAGGCGTTTACAATCAGGAATCACGCTGTTGCTGGCGTTGGGGCAAAGCATGTGGTGTTGCAGTTGGGCGGACACCAGTATACCGCCATCCTACCATTGGGGGCGCGGAATCAGTTGGCCGGATGCCGATTTCAATTTGGGTGGATACATCAATGTCTCATACCAATATCCTGAAAAAAAAGCCAATCAGCTCAAACTGGATGAATTGAGCTTGTTTCTGACGTGGTCTCCACATCAGCGGGTGCGTTTTTTTTCTGAAGTTGAAGTCGATGATTGGCAGTCTACCCGGAATTCTGATAGCTTTGCCCACGCCTTAAGGGCGGAACGTTTGTATGTCGACTTGTTGGCAACGGAGGCGGCGACGGTGCGGTTCGGAAAATTCCTGACCCCGATAGGCCGCTGGAACGTTATCCACGCCGCGCCGCTCATCTGGACCAGCACCCGCCCGTTGGTCACTGACGAAATGCTGTTTAGCCCGCACATTAACGGCGTTATGTTGACCCAGCGGTGGCAGTTTAATGAACGGAATCTGGATATGTCGGTTTATTCAGATCATTCTGGTCGTTTGAATGTCTTCGATAGTGGCACATCCGGTTTTGACACGGGATTTGGTGGGCGTGTCAATTTCGATCTGTCTGAAACGGCGCAAATAGGCTTGTCTTTTATTGATTTTAACAACGAAATTGCTCCCAAAGCTGATCGCAATGATTTGTTGGGCGTGGATTTTCTGTGGAAAAAAGATGGTTACGAAGTCGCGGCAGAAGCGATTTACCGTCATGCCGGCGATAGCCAAGGGCAGGAAAAAGGTTTGTTTGTTCAAGGCATTGCGCCGTTGACCGAACATCTTTTTGGCATTGCGCGTTATGAATACCTGATCGGTACGCATCATTTTATCGATTTGGACACGCATGTTGGTGTCGCTGGTTTGGCGTGGCGCCCCTATGTACCATTAGTGTTTAAGGCCGAATATCGGTTTGGTTCACAAAATGGCCTGGTGGCTCCCAGCGGTTTTTTTACGTCCATTTCCATGTTTTTTTGATGATGAATGTACGAATTTTAACCCTGCTGTTAGTCATGCTGTCATCGCAGGCCAGGGCTGATGATATTCTGGTAATCACTGGGCATGATACATCGTTTAAGAACTTCAGCAGCAAGCGGGTAAAAAACATCTTTTTGCGTAAAACCTTGCTGAACGAAGCAGGGGGTGGTTGGATTCCGCTCAATTTGAACGCGGATGATCCGATCAGGTTGGCTTTTTCCCGAACGCTGTTTAATCTTCCTCCAGAAGCTTTGGAGCCATACTGGAATGAGCAATACTTTCAGGGTATTGCCCCGCCTTATGTGGTGGCTTCCGAAGAAGCGATGTTGCGTTTCGTAGCCGGTACGCGTGGCGCCATCGGCTATATCCTGCCTTGCCATTTAGATGGGCGTGTCAAAGTGGTCTTTAAGGTCACAACTAAGTACGACCTAAAACTTTATTGTAATACGGGGGCTTAATGATCGGATTGGGTATGATTTTCACCCAATCCCGCAAGAATGGTTGGATATTTTCTTAAAGCCATACGTTTTTTGCAGACTTGTGTTTTATTTATGAGTTAGTCATCGAAAAACCATTGGTAATAGCTTTTTATATAACCTTGTTAATATGGTGCAATTTTTGCTTAAAATAATTACATCCATTCAATTATCAGGTGTCACTATGCAATTTTTTGTTAAACCCTTTTACCCGTCAGCTTTTCTTTTAGCTTTATCGGCAACGCTGACTTCTATCGTTCTATTTAGCAGTTCAGATGCCCAAGCGGTGCCCAGTTTTACCAGGCAAACCGGCGCAGCCTGTAGCCAGTGCCATACCCAATCGTTCGGTCCTAACCTGACGCCTTTTGGTCGTGGCTTTAAGTTGGGTGGTTATACCCTGAGTGGCGGTGGCGCCGATGCCAAGCTCCCGCCTATCAGTGCCATGATTGAAGGCTCTCTGACGCATACGGACAAAGATCAAGACCCCGCCAATTTTGATCAATCAGGTTACAACAAAAACGATAACTTTACCTTTGATCAGGCGTCTTTGTTTTATGCCGGAAAGGTTTACGGCAAAGTCGGTGCATTTAGCCAGTTCACTTATGATGGCTATGCCGATGGTGTAGCATGGGATAACGCGGATATTCGTTATGCTGACCAAACTGAATTGGTCGATACGCCTATAACTTATGGGATTTCGTTAAATAACAGCCCGACCGTGCAAGATTTGTGGAACACCACCTCAGCCTGGGGCTTCCCTTACAATGGTTCTGCACTACAGCCCGGCGTAGCGACCGCCGCGTTAATTGATGGTGGACTGGGAACCTCACAAGTTGGTGGCGCGACCGCCTACACTATGATTAACAACTTGGTGTATTTGGAAGCGGGGGCTTATGACTCCTTCTCAAATAATCTGCAAGGCGCGTTGGCAGGCGCGACTCCGGGTGGCTATATCAAACTGGACGGTCCGGCACCTTATTGGCGTACTGCCTTGCAATATGACACGAAAGGCCATTTTTTTGCCATAGGCCATTACGGCATGAGCGCGGATGTATTGTTGCCGAACACCTTGGGTGATGCCGGCAACGGGGCTGACCATTACACTGATATTGCGTTTGACGCCACCTACCAATACATGGCAAATCCCAAACATATCTTTGAAGTGAAAACCACGTTCATCCACGAAAATCAAAGCCTCTCGGTCAGCCGCAGTGGCGGTACTGGCAACACCGATTTAGATACTTACAAATTCAATGCCGCGTACACGTTTGACCAAACTTACGGTGTGACTTTTGCTTATAACAAGCTTTACGGTTCGCGTAATGGCAATGTTTACCCCGATTCGGTCTCTTTTAAACCGAATAGTGAATACTACACTGCCGAATTGGTTTATGTGCCGTTTGGCAAATCCGGTTCGACCTGGGCGCCTTGGCTTAACTTACGCACCAGCTTGCAGTATATTGGCTATTCGCAATTTGATGGTGCAACGCAATTTGTCAATGGTAACAATACCTTTATGCTGAACGGCTGGTTGGCGTTTTAAACCACGCCGCTAGAAACGCTACGGAACGGACCTAGCCCGTTTCGTAGCCATAATATTAAATGTATCCCGTCTCCAACAGGTTTGCCTGCTTCATGGAGCATCCCGTATAAAGCCGTATCAAAGCCAATAACCATTATCCCGAAACTGCCAACCTTCCACTCCTGTCATCTTTATGAAACCCGAACGCTTCAGACGCTTTAAAGACATTTCCGTCAGTGAACGCATTTTAAACACCGTGTTCCTGCTCACCATCGGGCTTGGATATTTGGCCGCCCTGGCCAATCTTTATTACACCCATCAAGGGCTGGACGGTAAGGCGGGTCTTTCCATTGAAGATGTCGTCATCAGTTATCACGGTTCTACGACCCAAACCCGTTTAGGTACGGCGGTCATGGGTATTATGAAACCAAATCTGAGATATGCCTCCGACCAGGCGGTGATTTTGGAATGGATCAGGTCGGGAGCGGAAGAGTCCGGCTATAATGACAAGGTCGCCCCTATCCTAAACCGCGACTGCATTATCTGCCACACGCCTAGCGTCAACCCTTCGTTGCCGGACTTGACTAATTACAAGGGCGTAGCGGAAGTTGCCCACGGCGGTGGCGCGACTATCCCGACCCTTGTGCGGGTGTCGCATATCCATTTGTTTGGTATTGCTTTTATCCTATTTTTTATCGGCAAAATCTTTTTGCTGTGTGAGCTTAGCGTTTATGTCAAGCGTGTTGCCGTGGTCATTCCGTTTGCGGCGATGTTGCTGGATGTGGTGTCTTGGTTTATTACCAAATCCACGCCGTCTTTTGCTTATGTGGTGGTCATCAGTGGCGCATTAATGGGCTTATCAATGGGGCTACAGATTTTACTTAGCGTTTATCAGATGTGGTTTTTTTCCAGAAAACCTGGATAGGGGGCTGGTGCTATTTGTCAAATGGTTCTCCCTCAGCAATGATGTGTTATAAACAACCCGCTTTCCTCATCGAAATATCCTCAGTTTAATCGTTAAGCGGATATTTGCCTGCCGCTGGTGAAAAACGGGATGTTGCGGAATGGGAGGTTTTGTCTAGTTGTGCAAATTAATAATTCCGCTGTACGGAAAATTTAGCCAATAAAATCAATGCGTCTTTGTATTCGGATTCAGGCAGGCAGGCGAGGGCGTTGATGGCTTTTCGTGCTTCTTCATCGGCGCGTTGTTCGGTGTAGATGATGGCTTGGGTGCTTTGGACAATGGCATAGACTTGGTTGAAAGCCTCGCGGTCACCGTTTTTAATCGCTTCAATAATAATCGCGGCTTCGCTTTCGCTACCGTTTTGGATGGCGTAAATCAGCGGTAACGTTGGCTTGCCCTCTGCCAAATCATCGCCGAGATTTTTGCCCAAGTCGTCTTGATTGGCTTTGTAATCCAGCGCGTCGTCAATCAATTGGAATGCTATGCCTAAATGCTGCCCGTATTGGGCGAGGTTTTCTTCCATATCAGCAGGAACACCGGCAATGACCGCCCCCAAGCGGGTGGCGGCACTGAATAAAATTGCCGTTTTTCTGGCAATGACTTCCAAGTATTTGGCTTCTGTGGTTTCTGGGTTATTGCAGTTTAAAAGCTGCAATACCTCACCTTCGGCGATTGCGGTGGTGGTTTTGGAGAGGATTTCCATGACGCGCATATTGCCCGTGCGCACCATCATCTCAAAAGTCCGCGAGTACAGGTAATCACCGACCAAGACACTGGCGGCGTTGCCCCAGACGGCGTTGGCGGATTCTTTGCCACGGCGCAAATCGGATTCGTCGACGACATCGTCGTGCAGTAATGTTGCCGTATGGATAAATTCGATGACGGCGGCGAGGATCAGGTGTTTGTCTGTCACGCCACCCAAAGCTTTGGCGGCGAGCAATAACAGCATGGGACGTAAACGCTTGCCGCCATTGCCGACGATGTAATGCCCCATTTGGTTGATTAAAATCACATCGGAACTTAACTCGTCAATAATGAGCTGGTCGACGGCTTTGGCTTCGGTTTGCGTTAAATTTTTAATAGAATCAAAGTCAATAGGTGTCGATAAGTTCGATGGGGATGGTGCGTGCGATGCCATTATTGAGTGTTATAGGTCTAAAGTTTTGGTTGTTTTTCATAGTGATAACTATGAAGCCCTTGAATAGGGCGACATTATAACCTATTCATTAAGCAATCGCTCATGACAAGTTAAGCGGCAATTCGCCCCTTGTTTCCTGCTAGCCAAAAACCTTAGGTTGTCCGAAAAGCTTGCCCAAACAATTAAGTGGCGTGGTCTGGCCAAGCTTTTGGCGTGGGACTTTTTTGTTACTGGGCAATACTACCCACAGCGGACAGCATAGGCAATAGTTCGCCTTTTTTGTACAAATCCACAACAATATCACAGCCCCCGACCAACTCACCGTTGACATAAAGTTGGGGGTAAGTCGGCCAGTTGGAATATTCTTTCAGTGCTTCACGCAATTCAGTGTCTTCAAAAATATTGACGAACATATATTGGGCTTGGCACAAATCCAGAATTTGCACGGTTTGCCCGGAAAACCCGCATTGCGGGAAGTCCGGCGTCCCTTTCATGTACAACACAACAGGATTATTGTCGATTTGGTCTTTAATTCTTTCTAATACGTTCATAATCATCTTCACTCGTTTGTTAAATTAATTCCTGGCGATTTTATCAATTTTAAAGCAGTTAAAAAAGCAAATATTAAAATCATGGACTTGCCTAAGGTGAAATTGAAACTTATAATCGAGCGTTTTTTTATCGGGTGGCACAACCCATTGTTTTGTTGATAGGCAGACCTTATGACCAGTCACATTATGCCAACGTACGGACGTTTAGCTGTCACTTTTGAGCGCGGTGAGGGTGCGTGGCTCTGGGATGACCAGGGCAAACGCTATTTGGACGCGCTGTCCGGTATCGCCGTGTGCAATCTAGGCCACGCGCATCCGGCAGTACATGAAGCCCTGTGCGGACAAAGCCGCAAACTGGTCCATACCTCCAATATTTACCGGATAGCTTTGCAGGAACAATTAGCTAACCGCCTGATTGAAAAAAGCGGCATGGACAATGTTTTTTTCAGCAATTCCGGCGCGGAAGCGAACGAAGCGGCGATTAAGTTAGCGCGGAAATATGGTCATGGTTTAGGCATTGAAAAACCTGCCATCATTGTCATGGAAAAAAGTTTCCACGGGCGGACGCTGGCGACACTCAGTGCGACGGGCAACCCCAAAGTCCAGCAAGGTTTCGGGCCGCTGGTCGAAGGTTTTATCCGCGTGCCGTACAACGATATTGGCGCGGTGGAACAAGCCATCAGCGGGAACCGCAATGTCGTTGCGGTGTTGGTCGAGCCGATTCAAGGCGAAGGCGGGGTGAATATTCCGGCGGCGGATTATCTCAATCAATTGCGCGGTTTGTGTGACCAACACCAATTATTGTTGATGCTCGATGAAATCCAAACCGGAATAGGCCGGACGGGAAAGTTCTTGGCTTACCAGCACAACGGTATCTTGCCTGATGTCTGCACCGTCGCCAAAGCCTTGGGCAATGGCGTACCGATAGGCGCGTGCCTGGCGCGGGGCAAGGCCGCCGAGGTGTTGACGGCAGGCGCACATGGCTCGACCTTCGGCGGCAATCCCTTGGCGTGTAGTGCGGCCCTGGCGGTGTTGGCAACCCTGGATGCCGATGATTTAATGGCGGCGGCGACCAGCAAAGGTGCGGCGATTTGGGCGGGATTCAGCGGGCAATTGCAAGGCAATCCGCATATCGTGGACATCCGCCACAAAGGCATGATGATCGGTATCGAACTCGACACAGCTTGCACCGGATTGGTCGGGCAAGCCTTGGATGCGGGTCTGTTGATTAACGTCACCTATGAAAAAAACATCCGCCTGTTGCCGCCGTTAGTTATGGACGAGCCACAAATCCAGTTGCTTGTCGGCACCTTATCCTCTTTAATTTTAGCGTTTACCGCCACGTTGTAGGAAGAGCTATGAATCCTAGACATTTTACCAGCCTGCTCGATGTTTCCAGTGATGAACTCCGCGCATTGCTCCATCGTGCCATCGAACTGAAAAACCACCGCGATGTGGATTACCAACCGTTAAAAGGCCGCGTCATGGCGATGATTTTTGAAAAATCATCGACCCGCACCCGTATTTCCTTTGAAACTGGCATGGCGCATTTTGGCGGCAGCGCGTTGTTTTTGTCACCGCGTGACACCCAGTTGGGGCGAGGCGAACCGCTACGCGACAGTGCCAAAGTCATTTCCAGCATGGTTGATTGCATCATGTTACGGACCGACAAGCATGAAACCGTCACCACGTTTGCCGAGCATTCCAGCGTACCCGTCATTAATGGTTTGACCGATCAACAGCATCCTTGCCAGTTGCTCGCCGACATGCAGACTTTTTTTGAATTGCGTGGCGATATTCAAGGCAAAACGGTAGCCTGGATAGGTGACGGCAACAACATGTGCCATTCTTATATCCACGCCGCGATGATGCTGGATTTTACCTTGCACATCGCTTGCCCGAATGGATACGAACCATCGCCGGAAATCGTTGCCACGGTAGGCGAACGGGTGAAATTTTTCACCCAAACGGTTGCGGCGGCACAAAATGCCGATTTGGTCGTCACTGATGTGTGGGCCAGTATGGGTCAGGAAGAAGAGCAAAGGCAACGCGTTTGCGCCTTTAAGGATTATCAGGTTGACACCAAGGTCATGTCGGCGGCGCATCCTGATGCCTTGTTCATGCACTGCTTGCCAGCCCATCGCGGAGAAGAAGTCAGCGCTGAAGTCATTGACGGTGTGCAAAGCGTCGTTTTCCAAGAAGCTGAAAACCGCCTTCATGCCCAAAAAGCCTTACTGGAATTTCTGCTCTGCCAGAAATAACGTTAAAATCGCCCCATTAAACGGCTAAAGCAGGGAATCTTGTGAAAAAATTAATATCCTCGCTAGTTATGCTCATGCTTGCTGTCGGCGCGGCACGGGCGGAAACAGTCTATGTCACCGATAATCTTAATTTATCTATCAGAAGTGCGCCTGATAATGAAGCGAAAGTCGTCAAACTCATCCCCACCGGCACTGAGTTGACCGTCGTCGGTGAAAAAACCAAATCCGGTTTCACGCCTGTGCGTACTAGCGACGGTGTCGAAGGTTTTATCCAAACCCGCCAGACCATGAAAGAGCCGCCCGCGCGGGAGCAAATAGAGACCAACAATAAAACCCTCAAAGCCTTGCAGTCGGAAAATCTGTCTTTAAAAGCCGAGCTAAAAATGGTCAAGGATTCCATCACACCCGGCACGTCGCTGGAAAAATCCTTGGCGATGGAGCGGGACAAACTGAGCCTGGAACTCAATGAATTGAAGCAAGCGGCGGCAGGTGTGGTGCAGTTAAAAAATGAACGTGACGAATTGCAAGAACGTGTTGTCAATGCAGAACGTAAACAAGAGCAGCTTGAGCGGGAAAATGCCGGACTTAAAAACACCAGTGACCAGGATTGGTTTTTATATGGCGGCATCCTGGTCTTTTTTAGCGTGATTTTAGGTTTTATCCTGCCTAAATTGGGCTGGCGGCGCAAAAGCAGTTGGGATATGTACTGAGTATAGCGGCTATGGCTTTATTGCTGTTTACCCGCTGCAAATACAAATACCCACACAAGTTACGACATCCTTATGCCGGCATGGATTGCCATAATCCCGACAACCATGAACGGTATTTGTGGGCACATCTATCATTCTGGATTTTCGTAATCCCTATACGTTTGAGGACAGGCCGAATTGAAGGCTGGTCTTTGATAAATCCCTCCCGCTAAAAACACCTCATAACAACCCTTATTCCACTTACTCGAAAATCAAAAGGAATCCTTACATGACCAATTCAGGCGATACCCCTAATTCAAAACCAAGCAGCCGTTCATTTTCATCCCAAGTCGTAGACGGCATGGAACGCGCACCCAGCCGCGCCATGCTCCACGCGGTCGGTTTTTCCAACGAAGATTTCAAGAAACCGCAAATCGGCATCGCGTCAACCTGGAGCATGGTCACGCCCTGCAATATGCACATCAACAAACTAGCCGATGATGCGGCGATTGGCGTAAACAACGCCGATGGCAAAGCCGTGGTGTTCAACACCATCACCATTTCCGACGGCATCTCGATGGGTACGGAAGGCATGAAATACTCGCTGGTGTCACGCGAAGTCATCGCTGATTCGATTGAAACCGTAGTGGGTTGCCAAGGTTTTGACGGCGTGGTCGCCATCGGCGGTTGCGACAAAAACATGCCCGGTTGCATGATCGCCCTCTCGCGCCTTAACCGTCCGGCGATTTTCGTCTACGGCGGCACGATTATGCCGGGTTGCCACAAAGATAAAAAGCTCGATGTCGTGTCAGTCTTTGAAGCGGTCGGCGCCCGCGCCAACAATAAAATCGACGATGCCGAACTGGCGGAAATTGAAGCCAAAGCCATCCCTGGCGCAGGTTCGTGCGGCGGCATGTACACCGCCAACACGATGGCCTCGGCGATTGAAGCATTAGGCATGAGCTTGCCGAACAGCTCAGCGCAAGCCGCGATTTCCAACGACAAACGTCTGGACTGCGAACGCGCGGGCGCGGCGGTCATGAACCTGATCGAAAAAGGCATCAAACCTAGCGACATCATGACCAAGGAAGCCTTTGAAAACGCCATCACCGTGGTCATCGCGCTGGGCGGTTCCACCAACGCCGTGCTGCACTTATTGGCAATGGCGAACGCCGCGAAAATCGATTTAAGCTTGGACGATTTCACCCGCATCGGCAAACGAGTGCCCATGCTGGCCGATTTGAAGCCGAGTGGTAAATACCAAATGGCGGAACTGGTCGAAATTGGCGGCATCCAGCCATTGATGAAAGTGTTGTTGGACGCAGGTTTGTTGCACGGCGATTGCTTGACCGTCACCGGCTTAACGCTGGCGGAAAACCTCGCCGATGTCGCCCCGTATCCAGACGGTCAAGACATGATCCATGACCTAACCCGCCCGATCAAAAAAGACAGCCATTTAGTTGTGTTATACGGCAACCTCGCGCCAGGCGGTGCGGTGGCGAAAATCACCGGTAAGGAAGGCCTGCGTTTTATAGGCACGGCGAAAGTATTTGATACGGAAGAACAAGCCTTGCACAGCATACTGCACGGCGACATCGTCAAAGGCGATGTCATCGTCATACGCTACGAAGGCCCCAAAGGCGGCCCCGGAATGCGCGAAATGCTCTCCCCCACCTCCGCCATCATGGGCAAAGGCTTAGGTAAAGAAGTCGCGCTGATCACCGACGGGCGTTTCTCCGGCGGCACCCACGGTTTCGTGGTAGGCCACATCACCCCCGAAGCCTACGTCGGCGGCCCCTTGGCCCTCGTCGAAAACGGCGACACCATTGCCATTGACGCCGAAAACAACGCCTTGACCTTGCATATCAACGAGCATGAAATGGCGCGGCGTATGGAGCGTTGGCAACAGCCCGCGCCGAAATATACCCGTGGCGTGTTGGCGAAATATGCCAAGTTGGTGAGTTCGGCTTCTTTGGGGGCGGTTACGGATAATTTGGATTAATGATTAATTTATGCTGGATTAGCGACAGCGTAACCCAGCATAAATATTAAATCTTCCTACGCATTTAAAATAAAATTATGTCTAAAAATTTAATTACTGATGCTGAAAATATACTCAAGCTTGTGCCTGTATACTTTGTTAAATTTTTTGAAAAGGAATGCTACGCAGATCAATTTATTTCTGGAGAATTGTATTTAAATAGCTTGGCTTATTTTAAGAAAGTTGAGAAAAATTGTGATGATGGTCGTGCAGATAGGCATGAAGCGGTTGAAATATGGTGTCAACCTAAGGATTTTATTTCAATGTCATTTCCAGCAAATCCGCATTTGGACATAGCTGGAGAAGATTTGATTGAACCTGTATCTATGTCTAGGAATGATAGTGATTTTTTACATGTATTTTGTATGTATGCGATCAGTGTAACACCCTTCAAAACCATAAATGGTGAAATTATATATACAGAAGAAGAGGTTATTAAATTTAAAGAGCAATTTAAAATCGATGAGCAGTGTTTTAAGTTTGGTAAATTCGCCGTCATTATGCTTGCGTCCAATTTTCTAAATAAAATACGTCAATCACAACAAGCTTTTCAAGACCAAGGATATAGTTGTGTTGGGAGATTAGTTGACTATTATGATGATGAGCTTTTTAGTGGTCGGATAGAAGAACAAGACGTTCCGTTTAAAAAGCACAAAAGATTTAGCTACCAAAAAGAATTTAGGATTTGTTTTTATCAAAAAACAAGAGACAAAAAACCAATCAAAATAAAGATTGAGGACATAAAGCCTTTTTGCGTAAAAATCGAATCGGATAAGATTAATTCATTGCTTAGTTCCGCTGAATTTAATTTTCCGATGGACTAGCTCGATAGAGAGGGGCTATAGGATGCGCTGAACAAAGTGAAGCGCATCGTTCGCGACCGATGCGCCTCGTACCTCGACTCATCCTATTACTGGTCAATCAAAGAAAATATCGATTTTTGTAGAAAAAACGAAAAATGACTAAAAAAGAGACTCGTAGTAGGGTACACAATACGTACTCACACCTTTAAGTAGGAACAAATATGCTGAACTACCAAGCCACTGAAACAACAGTCAATTTAACTTTCTCAAAAGAATACTTAAATTCCCAAGAACTCTTGCGTCTGCTGGAAATTTTGCGGATTAAAGAATTGCTGTCGCAAAGCCAAATGACCGAAGACGATGCGATGGCATTGGACGAGGAGTTAAAAACGGCTTGGTGGCAACAAAACCAAGCCCGTTTTTTAGCCAAGATTCAATGAATCCGATCATTGTTGATACCAATATCGTATTTTCGGCATTAGTAAATAAAAATTCAGCCATCGCTTCGTTTTTGCTGGAGTCACAACAGACATTGCTGATGCCCAAATTCGGCTTTGTGGAATTGTTTAAGCACAAGGAAAAAATCTGCAAAATCAGTAAGCACACGCCGGATGAAATATTGGAAATCCTGTACGAGCTTATCCGGCATATTGATTTCTATGATGAAAACGCCATTTCAACCGATGCACTACAAAAGGCTTGGTTGTTGGTAAAAGACATTGATCCGAAAGACATGCTTTTTGTAGCTTTAACCATTGAGATGAATGGCTTGCTTTGGACAGGCGATAATAAATTGCGGCTAGGCCTTGAAAAAAAGGGTTTTAGCTCTTTTTTTAAAAGTAATGCCCTTCATAAGACGTGAAAATTGCATAGTGTTTTTAAGCGTAAGGGTGAGCCGATGCAGTTAAACTTCCAAAACCGGAACGGCTTTATTTTGCCGTATCAGGCCAGACAATTGGCGGTAATGCTTAACAAATACGGTGAAAAATCATGAATAAATACCCCATTGAGATTTTTTGGAGCGATGAAGATGAAGGATATATTGCTGTAACTCCTGATTTGCCAAGTTGTAACGCTTGGGGTCGGACGGAACAAGAGGCAATTGTCGAATTGCACGACGCAATGGCGGCATGGATTACGGCTTGCAATAAATCCGGCGACCCCGTACCGGAACCTTCCAAACCGTTATATGCAATGACGGCGTAACATACTCTATTGAAAAGACGGTGAATTTAATTTTTTCCAAAGAACACTTAAATTCCGACGAATTATTGCACCCGCCCGAAATCTTGCGAATAAAAGAATTGCTGTCCCAAAGCCAAATGGCCACAGATGATGCGATGGCATTGGACGAGGAGTTAAAAACGGCTTGGTGGCAACAAAACCAAGCCCGTTTTTTAGCCAAGATTCAATGAAGTCGATTATTGTTGATACCAATATCGTTTTTTCGGCATTGGTAAATAAAAATTCAGCCATCGCTTTTGGCTGCTTATCTATTTGCTTCCGGCACAAAAACACCATGAAACGTCATGGGGATTGCCTGATTAAACCAAACCTTTGCCATAGGCCCTGCGTCAAGGCGTTCTGAGTCCAGTACCGCCAAGTAACTGCGTTCTGCCTCTGGGTCTTGCAATAATTGCAATAACCAACCTTCTGGTGCATTCCCATGTTCCGGTACAAAAACAGGCTCTGAGCCTAAATGCCCTTCCGGGTTATACCAATACTGTGTTTGTCTTGTTTGGATGTCAAAACGCCCAACCCCCGCACCTTCTCCACCGTCGGCTTTCGTATAGGTTTGCAGCCAGACCGTGCGATGTTCCGCACCCGCATGGCGCGGATGTACGGATGGAAACTCGCAAGGGAATGGCCGTAGCGGTTCGCCGGAAAACCCTCTCTGTTTAGGTGATAGGCGAAACCGCCACAACGCAGGTTCGCCACTCACCTTGGCGTTCAAGTCAACTGGCGAGGCAAACACGCGAAAATCATCGTGCCGAATTGCATCCACCACAATATCCCCACCGTCCTCAAACGCATTGACAAAATGCCAAATCCAGAAAGCATCAACCAACTATATTTTTCATAATAAAGCCCAACCGAAAGCACAGGACAGGAATTTACACATGCCAGTTTCGCCGACATTCCAACTTCATGAACTCCTGTTCAGGCTTATCTTTTTAATTCGTGGTCGAATGCTTGACGTGGTTCAAGAGGCGGAGGCCAAGTTATCCCCCATGCAAATTCTGGTGCTTAGGATTCTGGTGGAAGAAGGTGAAATGCCCCAGAATCTACTGGTCAAAAAAATGGCGAGGGACAAAGCCCAAGTCACCCGTTTGGTCAACTCTTTAGCCGAGCAAGGGCTATTGAGCAAAGCGCAGGATATGCTGGATAAACGTAGTTTCCTACTCAAGCCCAGCGCGGAAGTGCAGCAAATTGTCACCCGTTTCATGGTGAAAGAGCAGCAATTGGTGGCGGAAATGGTTAATGGAATAGCCGCTGAGGATATTGAGAAATTAGAGGCGTTGCTTAAAGTGATGCAAGACAATCTTACGCAATGAACCACGAGAACGCCTAACGTGACAGGGGGCGCCGCTAACGAAAGAGAAACGAAGCCACCGAACCTTGATAAAACCGAAATGCCAGAACCGGCAACGGGCGGCGCATCCATTTTGTTGGCTTGTTAGGCCGATGGTGCATGACACCATCCGGTTAGAAAACGCTATTTTCACCAAGTTGATGGCGACGGGTGAGCTGAATAGGGATTATTTCAAAATCGGCTTAGTGGCGGTGGATGCCGATGATTTCATCGTCCACCACAAAACCACTGGCGGATTGTTTTATGATGCCGACGGCAATGGTCTGATGCCGATGTGCAAATCGCCACGCTGGGCGTGAATTTGGCGTTGACGAATGGATTTTGTGGTGGTTTAACTTTTTTGTTTAGTCATGCCGGAACGGGTTTGTTGCCCGTTCCGGCTATTCCCGCTGTTCAAACAATCTACAAACTAAGGAATGAGCATGGAATAAATTCGCGGATCAAGACCTGTCAGGTTTTCAAAACCTGACAGGTCTGACGATCTGGTGCGGAAATTATTTCATGCCCGTTCCTAATCAATCCATAAACTAATCAAGCGACGACACTAACAATCCCTTTTTCCACCAGATCCTGCAAGATTTGCAAGCCGCCATTAATAACCAATTCCGGTTGTGGATGCTGCATTTCTGCTACGATCTGCTTTAAACAATCCATCGCCGTGGCAGGTGTTTCGTCCTGCAATAGTTCCAGCAAGCGGTAAGTTATCGGGGTGATTTCCAGAAAATGGACTTCATCTTGCCGGTTGCGGTAGACGATTAAAAAAGTCGGTTGCGCGGGGGCTTCGGTGGGTAAAAAGTTCGGGGCGATTTTGTGTACCGGGTATTGGTACGCCAGCGGCCAAGCCAACGGCGAAAGTGCCAGCGTGTGTCCGCCCAACACTTGCTGCGGGGACGAAGTGTCTAGCGGTTCTTCTTTGGCGATGGCGACCGCCATTTCCACCCACTCGTAATGCGCCAGTTCCAGCATGAACGGAAAATCATCGGCGTTTTTGCGTTCGGTTTGCAGATAGGCGATAAATTCTTCAGGAATTTCTGAAAAATACGGGGAAGTGCAGGTGTGTCTGGCATAAAAATCCCGCGCCATTGCGTACCACTGGCCGTCATCGAGCAGTTGCCGCAAGACCGGAAAATTGCTGCCCAGGAAATTGTCGATATTGTTGAACAGCAATTCCCGGTACATGTCAATGCGCGGCAGTGGCACATCAGCGGGTGGAGGATTTTGTCCAGAATCCCTGACATAAGCGACAAATTCGCGTTGTTTGGCGGCAAAATCAACGTTCATCGGATTAGGCGGATTGTTGGGCATGGTGGTGGTGCCAGGCCGTTTGGATGGATTTGATGGTGTTGACTTCGCGGATCAATTCGGACATTTCCGGGAGGTTGAAGTCCCGTTCCAGCAAAGTCGGAAACACGCCGTGCCATTCGTAGGCTTTGCCCAGCAGCTTCCATACCGGGTCGATAATTTCCGCGCCGTGGGTGTCCACCAGAAAATCTTCGGCTTCGACGTAATGTCCGGCGATATGCGCGTAGACGATGCGCTGTGCGGGTACGGCCTTGAGGAAGGCTTCGGCATCGTAGCCGTGGTTGACGCTGTTGACGTAAATATTGTTCACGTCCAGCAAGACATCGCAATCGGCTTCTTGGACGACGGCGTTAAAAAAGTCCAGTTCGGTCATTTCCTGACCGGGGACGGCGTAATATGAGACATTTTCGATGGCGATTTTTTGTTCGAGCAGGTCTTGTACGCGCTTAATCCGTGCGGCGACATGGCTGACGGCTTCGGAGGTGAACGGTATTGGCAGCAAATCGTATAAATGCCCATCCTGGCTGCAATAGCTGAGATGTTCGCTGTACAGCTTGATTTGGTGGTCGTGCATGAATTGCTTGACGGCACGGACAAAGGTTTCATCCAGCGGGTCGGTGCTGCCCAGTGACAGTGACAAACCGTGGCAGACAAAGTTGAACCGCTCGGTCATGGCGCGGAATTGTTTGCCGAATTTACCGCCAATGGTGATCCAGTTTTCGGGGGCGACTTCGTAGAAATCAACATCGGAAGGGGGCGTCTCGACGATTTCGCCCAAGAAACTCCGCCTTAAGCCCAAGCCGGCACCGTGGACGGGTCTTAGTGTTGTGTCCATAGGAACACCTGTGCAAAAGTAAAAGAAAAGGAGGATATAAAAAATATCCTCCTGATTTAACCGGCTTTAACGAAAAGTCCGTTTAATTTGCTGGTTTGATGTGGATGGGTTCAGCAACTTTTGGAGCAGGTGTTTTTGGAGCAGATGTTTGTGGAACTGGTGTTTGTGGGGCAGGTGTTTTTGCTGCTGCGGCACAGGTGCCTTCTTTGCCTTTCATCATTTCGGAACAACCTTGCATGGCTTCACCGCAACCTTTCATTTGCGCACCGCAATTACCTTCTTTGGCTTTTACATCAGCACAGTTTTTCATGGCTTCGCCACATTGTGCCGCGCATTTGCCTTCTGGCATTTTCATACCGGCACCGCAGGCCCCTTCTTTGCCTTTCATGTTTTCGCCTTTCATCATTTCGCCACACGCGCCTTCCTTGCCTTTCATCATGGCGCCACAAGCGGATTCCATGCCTTTTTTCATTTTATCGCCGTCCATCATGTCTCCGCATTTGCCTTCAGCGGCGGCGGCTTTGTCAGATGTTTTGGCACCGGCGCAAGCACCTTCAGCCGTTTTTGCGGTGCCGCCCATGTTCATGGACGCGCCGCATTTCATTTCCGGGGCTTTGGCTTCGGCAATTTGCATATAACCGGCAGACAATTCTGTCATACCGAATGGATTGGCTTCAGCATTGGCGGCAGTTGCCGACAAAGATGACATGATCGCCACGCTCATTGCGGCGAATAACGGATTTTTATTAGTTGTTTTCATGGTGGTATCTTCCTAAGAGTTTATTGTGGGGCTAAAAATGATGCGGGGTACGCATCACAGGGTGGCATGTCCAAGCATGACCGGACACAGTATAAATATACTTGCGTTGTAAAAAATTACAATCTTTGCGGTTTAAGTAGCCATCTAAAATACAGGCGGCTATTCGTCTGTTTTCCTTAGAACGTGTTTTAAAAGCGATTACGCGGTTCGATTGCGGCGTTGCGCGGTCTCATGTACACACCGGTTTTCGCGCTCCGTGCGCCTTGCACCCGAGCCGCCCGCGCTCCAAAAACCGAAAATTTATATTTAACATTATAAGGTTTTCTCTGGGTATTCGCACAAATCAGCAAGCACACATTCGGCGCATTTGGGTTTTCTGGCGATGCAAGTGTAGCGTCCATGCAGTATCAACAAATGATGCGCCGCTTTTTTGTGGGCTTTGGGAGTCCATTTGTTCAATTTTTGTTCCACTTCCAGGACATTTTTACCAGGTGCAAGGCGGGTGCGGTTGGCGACGCGGAAGATATGCGTATCGACCGCAATAGTTTCCTGTCCAAATGCCGTATTGAGTATGACATTGGCGGTTTTCCGGCCGACACCCGCCAAGGCTTCCAGATGTTCACGGGTGTCCGGCACTTGCCCGCCGTGCTTATCGAGCAATTGTTGGCATAGGGTGATGATGTTCGCCGCTTTGCTGTTAAACAGCCCGATGGTTTTGATGTAGGTTTTTAAACCATCCAAGCCCAGTGCCAAAATGCTTTCCGGGGTATTGGCGATAGGAAACAATTGGGCGGTGGCTTTGTTCACGCCTTTGTCGGTCGCTTGGGCCGATAAGACCACGGCGACCAGCAATTCAAACGGGGTGCTGTAGTTGAGTTCCGTGGTAGGTTCAGGTATGGCGGCGGCGAGGCGTTTAAATATTTCCTGGCGTGTTTGGGTGTTCATGTTGGTGGCTTGATTGACGCGAAGTTAGATTTGAAACGCCTGTTACCGCTTTAACAGGCATTTCAGGCTAAATCACGGTGCGGGCAATAAACGCTTGCAGTAATTGTGCAATGTTTGCCATGCCTGCATGCAGGTTTTGCTCAATTTCCGCCATCGTGATTTCGCCGTCAGTTTTGCCCGCCGCCCAATTTGCGATTACTGAAATGGAGGCATAATTCATACCCAGCTCTTTGGCCAAGGCCGCCTCCGGCATCCCGGTCATGCCCACCAAATCGCAACCATCACGCTCCATGCGTTTGATTTCGGCGATGCTTTCCAGGCGCGGGCCTTGTGTGCAGCCATAGGTGCCATGTTGGCTGATTTTGATGCCTGCATGTACCGCAGCGGCGATCAAGGCGTTGCGTAATTTAGGGGTGTAAGGAAAAGTGAAATCAATATGGGTGACCGGATAGTTGGCGTCTTCAAAAAAAGTGTGTTTGCGGCTGTAGGTGTAATCGATGATCTGGTCTGGAATGGCGATATGCGCGGGGATCATCGCTTCAGTAATGCCGCCAACGGCGGCGACGGCGATAATGTCTTCGACCCCCAGTTGTTTTAGTCCCCAGATATTGGCTCGGTAATTGATTTTGTGGGGCGCGATGGTGTGCGGATTACCATGCCGTGCCAGGAAAACCACGGACTGGTGGTTGAATTCACCGGTAATAAACTCGGCGGAGGGTGCGCCATAAGGGGTGCTGAGTTGTTCTCGCCGGGTGATGGCCAAGCCCTCAAGTTGGGTTAGGCCAGTGCCGCCGATAATTGCCAATTTGGTCATGGTTTATTCCTGATTTAGTCCTGGTTTTCAAGTTTGCAGGCATAAATGCCGGCGGCGTTGCGTAAATAGCCTTTGTAATCCATGCCATAACCAAATAAATAGTGGTTTGCGACTTCCAAACCGACAAAATCGGCACGAATGGGTTTGTCATGGCCTAACAATTTGTCCAGCAGTACGGCGCTGTAAACGGCGGTGGCTCCTTTTTCCAAACAATATTGATGGATCGCCGCCAAGGTGATACCTTCGTCGAGAATGTCGTCCACGACCAGGACTACGCGCCCATCCAGCGGCATTCGGGGTTCGAATAGCCATTCAATGGCGCCGCCAGCCGTTTGGTTCCGATAACGGCTGGCATTGATGGAGTCCACATTCAAAGGCATGGTCAAACGGGTCAGTAGCTTGCCTGCAACCACGATACCGCCGTTTATGACACAGAGCACTATCGGGTTGCTGTCCGCCAGGGTGGTGTTGATTTGCACCGCCATACTGTCCAGTGCCGCTTCAATCTCCTGTTCACTATGGAGTAATTCGGCGTTGGCCTGGGTACGTTTGATTTCGTCGAGCATGATTTTGCTTGTTATTGTTGGTTAAATAGTTTGATCAGCGAGCTGATGGTTTGCCATTTTTTCGATTGATGCAATTGGCTCCTGTTCATCAACGGCCTGCCTTTCATGCGTAACAAGCGTTCTTCACGCAATGGATCATTGCTTACGGGAAGGGCTTCCAGCACCTGTTCGGCGGCGGCCGGATTATTGCAGACCAGGATCATATCGCAACCTGCTTGTTGCGCCAGTCGGGCGCGTTCAGCAAAACCACCCACCGATGCCGCGCCTTCCATGCTTAAATCATCGCTGAACACGGCACCCTGGAAGTTTAATTCTTCACGCAGGATTTTTTGTATCCAAAATGGTGAAAATCCCGCCGCATGTCCGTCAATATTCGGATAAACAATATGTGCCAGCATCACGCCTTCCAAACCTGCCGCAATCAGGTGTTTGAAGGGTTGCAGGTCTTGGTTGCGGATGCTGTCCAAATCACGTTCGTCTATAGGCAGGGCCAGGTGCGAATCTAAGGCCACCGCACCATGTCCTGGAAAATGTTTACCGCTTGCCGCCATGCCAGCGACTTTCATACCTTGTTTGAACAGGCCGGCAAGTACGGTGACTTGTTCGTGGTCGCGGGAAAAAGCGCGGTTGCCGATAATTTCACTGACTCCGCAATCGACATCGAGCACGGGCGCAAAACTGAAATCCACACCCACCGCCAATAATTCCACCGCCATCAACCAGCCGGCCGATTGTGCCAACTGTTTTTCCTGTTCAAATCGTGCCGCCGCCGGCAAGCGGGTGAATCCGGTTTGGAAACGTTGCACCCTGCCGCCTTCTTGATCCACGGCAATGAGGATTTCGCCATTACGCGCGGCCCTGATGTTATTGATAAGTTTGGTGACTTGTTCCGGGGTTTGATAATTGCGTGAGAACAGGATGACTGCACCCGTGTTCGGATGCTGGATAAGGTCTTGCTCGTGTGAAGACAGCGTCAAGCCAGCAATATCGAGCATCACTGGGCCGATAGGGAGAGAGTTGGTCATGTTTTCCGGTGCTATGTTGATGAATAAATCTCATCATTTGTAGATGAATTGTCGTTTTATGCAAATATGATAACAGGAAATTTTTTCGGGTAATAATCAGTGTTGCAATTATGAATGCTCGTACACAATTAACAGTATGGAAAATGCGAGGCTTTTTGTGAAGCAGTCTGTTTACTCAGGGTTGCATTGGCAGGCTGCCTTGTTGCTATCGCCGACGACAAAATAACTGTTGCCGGTTATTTTTTTGGCGGATTTTTTCGCGCTTGCCGCCGGGTCGGCAATATCGACATGGGATTGGCAACGGCTGCAAACATCGGGGGCGACGATGCCCACCGACAAGCTGATCAGCGGGAAAAAATTGGGATCGCCTGAGCGGTATTCGCCATAAATGCCGCCCGTTTCAACATCCTCGGCACGGTAATGGGCCGGCACTTGATTTTCAAAAGCGGTTAAATGTCAAGTCTTGCCTGATCATAGAACTTCTTGGCAACACGGCAACTAATGAGTGCAGGTGAGCACGGCAATAAAATCATCACCGCCGATATGTCCCAGCATTGGCGCGGACATTGGATTTTTGTACTAAAGCCGGAAGATGGCTAAGAGCCTAGGATTTGTTCGTTACAATAGCAAGAAGCACGGTAATGTTTCACAAATATTGTGCTTTTTTCTAACTGTTTCGAGGAGGCGTTTAATATAGCCCCAACTGCAATTTAGCCACTTCCGACATCATGTCGCGTGACCAGGGCGGATCCAGCACGACTTCCACGTTGACACGGGCGACACCCGGCAAGGCGCGGATGCCTTTTTCGACGTCGCCCTGGATGACCGGTCCCATGCCGCAACCAGGCGCAGTCAAGGTCATCATGATCTGCACGTCATACTGGTTTGCCGCTATCGGGTTGACTTTGCAGTAGTAAACCAAGCCCAGTTCGACGATGTTGACCGGAATTTCCGGGTCATAAACCGTGCGCATCACTTCCCAGCAATTCTGTTCGATGGCTTCGGCGGTGTTGTCAGAAACCAAGGATTGCAGTTGTTGCGGTTCTTTGCCCAAGGCATCGGCGTCACTGCCTGCAATGCGCACCATGTGCCCGTAATCGGTGATCACGGTGAAATTATCGCCTAACGCTTGATGGAGGGTCACTTCCATACCCTGGCGCAACATGCCGGCCATGCCATCGGGTATGGTCACGATATTGACGTCGCGGCTTAAAATAATGGTCTCTTTATCAGCCATAATGGTTGTTTATAAATGAAAAGTACGGGCATCAACGGTTTGGCCGGTGATGCCGAGGCTTTGTGGGCCAAATAGGTAGATGTAAGCCGGGGCCAAGGATGCCATCGTCGGCAAACGGCTTTTATCTTCGGCAGGATAGGCGCGTGTTCTAAATGGCGAGTCCACTGGCCCGGGAATTAAGGTATTGACCCTGACGGTGTTGGCGGCTTCCAGTTCTTCCGCCAGGATTTTCGCAAAACCTTCCAGGGCTATTTTGGACACGCCATAAGCACCTGAATAAGCCGGTGCAGTCCGTGCCGATGAATCTGATGTAAAGACTATCGACGCGTGCGGGCTTTTTTGCAACAAGGGCAGCAACATGCGGCACAGCAGAAACGGCGCGTTGACATTGACATGCAGTGTTTTTGCCCAGTCTTTCGTGCTGATTTGCGGTACGGGCGTAAAGTGGCTGAATTCAACCGCAGAATGTAGCAAGCCTTGCAAGGCCCCGTATTTCCCTTCTATCCTGTCCGCCAGTTCCTGATAGTCGTTTTCATCCGCTCCCGCCAAATCAAACGGATACATGATGGGTTCGGGGGCGTTCGCCGCGACGATGGCGTCGTAAACCGTTTCCAATTTGGGGATCAGTTTGTCCAGCAAGATGATATGCGCCCCGCGTTTGGCTAAGGCCAGTGCGGCCGTGCTACCCAAACCGCCACCGGCGCCGGTGATTAAAATGACTTGTTTGCTTAACGGCATAAGGCGGCATCTATCCAGGTTAGAATTTGTCCAGGGGTGGTGATCAAGGCATCCGCGCCCCAGGTCTCTGGTTGGTCATCAGGTTTCAGATAGCCGTAAACCGCCGCCAGGGTTTTCATTTGCACATTTTTTCCGGCGGTGATGTCATGCGGGGCGTCGCCAATATAGACGCATTCGTGCGCTTGCACCGCCGCCCGCCTACAGGCTTCCAGCATCGGTTCGGAATGCGGTTTGGGATAGGCGGTGGTGTCGCCGCTGATGATGCAGGCGGCGCGGTCAGACAGTTGCAGGGCCGCCATCAGGGGCAGGGTAAAACGTTCACGTTTGTTGGTCACCACGCCCCATTTCAGTCCGCGCTCTTCAATCGCCGCCAAAATGTCGGGCATGTTGGTGAAGAATTCACTGTGTTCGGCGATATTGTTCTGATAAAAATCCAGCATGGTCGCCAAAATCGCGTCCTGTTCTTCGTCCGTCACCGTATTGCCCAAGCTGTCCTTGATCATCGCCGCCGCCCCGAAAGAGATAAATGGCTTGATCGTTTCCGGGGCGACCATCCCGTATCCGTGATGATGGAAGGATTTGTTCAGGCAGGCAATCAAGTCCGGTGCCGTGTCAACCAGGGTGCCGTCAAGATCAAACAACACGCACGACAAGTTAAAATCTATGGACATTGGCGGTTACTCGGAACGTTCGAAAGCGGCGATGTAATTGACGTCTATGTCTTTGCCCAAACTAAAACGCTTGTTGAACGGGTTGTATTCAATCCCGACCATGCCTTGCAAGGCCAATCCCGCCGAACGCGCCGTTTGGCACAGTTCCGAAGGTTTGATGAAGGTTTTGAAATCATGCGTGCCTTTCGGCATCATTTGCAGCAGATGTTCAGCCGCCACAATCGCCAGCAAATAGGCTTTCGGTTGCCGGTTTAACGTCGAAAAAAACACCTTGCCGCCGGGTTTGACCAGTTTCGCGCAAGCCGTGATGATCGAACCCGGATCGGGCACATGTTCAAGCATTTCCATGCAGGTGACATGGTCAAAACCCCCCGCTTGTTGCCCGGCGAGTTGTTCCGCGCTGATTTTCTGGTAATGGGCGTTGACACCGGTTTCCAGTCCGTGCAACTCGGCAATATCGAGCAAATCTTCACTCAGGTCGATACCTAATGTGTCGGCCCCTTGTTTTGCCAAGGCTTCAGTCAGGATGCCGCCGCCACAGCCGACATCGACGATGCGTTTGCCGGCAATGCCGGCATATCGCTGGATAAATTCCAAGCGCAAGGGATTGATGTCGTGCAGGGTTTTGAATTCGCCTTGGGTGTCCCACCAGCGTTCCGCCATGGCACCAAACTTGTTGATTTCATGCAGGTGTACATTGTTTGTGCTTGTCATCGTGCTGTACCTCATATAAGTAGGCAATAGTTTACTCTATTGCTAGGTTATTAGTCATTTTAGCGTAGATCCCATCCTTTTGCCGTATCGTCGCCAATAAAACAATAGATGGACAAAACCTCGCAAAACGGTAAAATTGCACGGTTAAATCACCTCTTAATTAGTGCATCAATATCATCTTAATGGCAACAATCACCGTCTTAAATGGGCCGAATTTAAACTTGCTGGGACTACGCGAACCAGGCCATTACGGTAACAAAACATTGGCGGACATAAAAGCATTATTGGAACAGCAGGCGGCCGGACTTGACCATCAACTGGCCTTTCATCAGACCAACGCCGAACATGAACTCGTCGAGCTTATACACCAGGCTTATAGCAAGCAGGTTGATTTCATTATCATTAACCCGGCCGCTTTTACGCATACCAGCGTGGCGGTACGGGATGCCTTGCTGGCGACCCAAATCCCCTTTATAGAAGTGCACTTGTCAAATGTTTATGCCCGCGAACCTTTTAGAAAACATTCCTATTTCTCAGATATTGCCAAAGGCATCATTTGTGGATTAGGTGCAACCGGATACGAACTGGCCCTGCAGGCCGCACATCAGATACTAGCCGAGAGACATTGAAAACCATGGATATTAGAAAAATTAAAAAACTGATCGAAATGATCGAAGCATCGGGTATTGCTGAGTTGGAAGTGAAAGAAGGTGAAGAAAGCATCCGTATCAGCCGCTACTCGGCGGCTCCCGCACCGATGGCTTACGCGGCCCAGGTTGCTCCGCCCATAACGGGCACAGCCGTCGTCCAGCTTTCCGCGCCCGTTGAAGATACTGTCAGCGGGCACGTTGTCAAATCGCCTATGGTGGGGACGTTTTACCGTTCTGCCTCACCCGGCACAAAAGTTTTTGTGGAAGTCGGGCAATCGGTGCAAACCGGCGACACCTTATGTATTATCGAAGCCATGAAAATCCTCAACCAGATCGAAGCCGACAAAAGCGGCACGATCAAACAAATCCTGGTGGAAAACTCCGAACCTGTCGAATACGGACAGCCTTTATTTATCATTGAATAACACGCAGAAACGAGTAAGACATGTTCGATAAAATCGTTATCGCCAATCGCGGCGAAATTGCCCTGCGCATTTTGCGTGCCTGTAGGGAATTGGGTGTAAAAGTCGTTGCCGTCCACTCTGAAGCTGACCGGGACTTGAAGCACGTCCGTCTGGCCGATGAATCGGTCTGCATTGGGCCGGCATCATCCGCCGACAGTTATCTGAATATTCCGGCGATTATCAGCGCCGCCGAAGTCACCGATGCGGAAGCCATTCATCCTGGCTACGGATTCCTTTCGGAAAATGCGGATTTTGCTGAAAAAGTCAAACAGAGCGGGTTTGTGTTCATCGGCCCTAATGCCGATACCATCCGTATGATGGGCGACAAAATATCCGCCAAGAACGCCATGTTGGCGGCGGGCATCCCTTGTGTGCCGGGCAACAATGACCCCTTGTCAGACGATAACAAAAAAAATCTCAAACTCGCTAAAGAAATTGGTTATCCGGTCATTATCAAGGCGGCAGGCGGCGGCGGCGGGCGTGGCATGCGTACCGTGCATACCGAAGCGGTGCTGATCAATGCCATTGCCATGACCAAGGCCGAAGCGGGCAGCGCGTTTGGCAACCCGACCGTGTACATGGAAAAGTTTCTTGAAGACCCGCGCCATATCGAATTTCAAGTGATGGCGGACTCCCACGGCAACGCCATCCATTTGGGCGAGCGTGATTGTTCCATGCAGCGCCGCCACCAAAAAGTCGTTGAAGAAGCTCCTGCCCCTGGTATTACGGAAGAGCAACGCAAGTTTATCGGTGGGCGTTGTGTGAAAGCTTGTATCGATATCGGCTATCTCGGTGCCGGAACTTTTGAGTTTTTATACGAAAAAGGCGAGTTTTATTTCATAGAAATGAACACGCGCGTCCAGGTTGAGCATCCGGTTACGGAAATGGTCACTGGTTTTGACATTGTCAAAGAGCAATTACGCATAGCTTGCGGTGAGCGTTTGTCGATGACCCAAGACCAAGTCAAAATCCAAGGCCATGCGATTGAATGCCGTCTGAATGCCGAAGACCCGCAAACTTTTATGCCGTGCCCAGGCAAAATCGAGCAGTTCCACATGCCCGGCGGCCCAGGCATCCGTTGCGAAACCCATATTTATAACGGCTATAAAGTCCCTCCGTATTATGACTCGATGATTGGCAAACTGATTGCCCACGGCGAAACCCGTAAAAGCGCGATAGCCCGTATGAATACGGCGTTGAGCGAAATCATCATTGACGGGATCAAGACCAATATTCCGCTCCAGCAAGACATCATGAATGACTGCGCTTTTGCTGCGGGTGGGCAGAATATCCATTATCTGGAAAAGAAGCTGGGGATTTATTAAGCCATACACGTCATTTTAGTATTTGTGCGGTCAGATCGGTTTTTTTAATGGATGGATTGTGGCTTTATTTTTAATTTATAAGGATAAAATTATGGAAACTCCACAGACCAACCAGCGCAAGCACACGAGAACCCCTACTGATCTTAAGTTTTTTTGTTCATTTTTTTGTTCATTGATAGTCGGAAATATAGCGGCAAGATAAGCAATATCAGTTTAGGCGGCGCATTTTTGTCGGAAGCCGATCCTGAAACATTGCCTATACATAATGCCCGTTCAGGTGTCCTTAAAACTTATCTTGGAGACGGGCTTTTGTTGTTGAAATGTGAAGTTGTCTATGCGGTGGCGCACGATAATGAATTTTTTCTGGCAGGAGCCGGTGTCGCTTTTGATGAGGAAGATAACGAGACCAATAAATCAATAATAAAGTTGGGGCTTGCCTATAATTTGTGCTGGAAGTCCATGATGATTGTGGCATGTTGTTGTACCGCCTCCCCGCCAATTTTCCTTGCCGCCATAATATGCTTTATTAAAACGGCGCAAAACCACTTTTACCAACCTCGTTAAAATTATGCCCTGGCATCAAATCACCGTCATCACCCACGAACAGCTTGCTCCAAGACTTGCGGATTTTTTCGATAATCTGGGTGCGGTGTCGGTCACTTACATGGATGCGGAAGATGAGCCGGTTTATGAACCCGCCATTGGTGAGACGAAAATCTGGACGCGTACACAAGTGATCGCCCTGTATGAACTCGATGTCGAACCAGAACGGATAAGAACTTCGGTTTATGGACGTTTTCCAACACAAGATTTGTTGGCCTGGCACTATGAAGAGGTTGCTGACCAGGCATGGGAGAGGGCGTGGATGGAATACTTCCAGCCGATGAAGTTTGCCGGCAAGTTATGGGTGTGTCCGACGGGTCAAGAACAACACGAAGCCGATACCGTATGCCTGACGCTGGACCCGGGGCTTGCATTTGGTACCGGCACGCACCCGACCACGGCCTTATGTTTGGAATGGTTGGCGGGCAACGATTTAACCGGCAAAACCGTGATTGATTACGGCTGCGGTTCCGGTATTTTGGCGGTGGCGGCGGTATTGCTGGGGGCGTCGCGGGTGATTGCCGTTGATATAGACCCGCAAGCTTTGACCGCAACTCATGACAATGCCTTAAAAAACCAGGTCCAAGACCAGGTCAGTTGTTATTTGCCCGGGCAATTTACGCCAGAGCCAGCGGATGTCGTGTTGGCGAACATTCTCGCCAAACCCTTGATAGAAATGGCGGAGTCCATTAGCGCATTGCTTGTGGCGGAGGGGCGCTTGGTGCTTTCAGGTATTCTGCATGAACAAGCTGGCCCGGTGATGGATGCGTATCGGCACTGTATTGCTTTTACCGCCCCCGTCCAGCAGGAAGACTGGATCAGGCTGGACGGCTGCAAACGCTGACGCAAGCATGTTTACCCGATGCCCTAATTGTGGCCATAAACAAGAGCTGACGGTAGGCCAGTTACGGGACGCACGGGCGGTTATAGCGTGTCCGCAATGTGCCATTAGGTTTGACGCCTTGGAGCAACTTAGTGACATCGACCCGGAAACATCGGTGGTCGCAAGCGGACAGCAGCAACCGCAAGACCTTCAGCCCGAGTTGCCGTCGCTTGATCTTGAACTGCCTAAACCCATAGGGTTGCCTCCCACTGATCCATCGGCAGCGCAATTTCTTGGCTCAGCACAAAGGTGGATGGGTGGTGGCGACCCATTAAAACCCAACTCCGGCAAATTGCCAGGGCGGTACAGCTCAAGCGAAGCAGATACGCCTATTAGTTTACCGTGGGAACAGGCGCGGCAAGCACCTAGCCCGCATTGGCGGACAGGCGCGTTGCTGGGCGGGCTGTTATTGCTTGGGCAATTATTGTTTTTTCACGGCCACGCCATCAGCCAAAACCTTATGCTACGGCGTTTTTGCCAAGTGCTGGTTTGCCCGTTGCCTACATACCAAAACGCCAACGAATTGGCGATTGTCAGCAGCGTCCTGGAACCTTCGCCTGACGGCGGCCAATTATTCAAAGCCATCATCATCAACCAGGCGGATTATCCCCAAACTTACCCGAATATAGATCTGAGCTTGCAGGATTATGCCGGCAACATGCTGGCCCGCCGCCGTTTCCGTCCTGAAGATTATTTGCTCGATTCAAAAACTGCGGTCATCAAACCCGATGCCACGGTGGAACTAAGGCTACACATCGCCCCGACCACCCCAACCGTGGGGGGGTATACTTTTGATTTGACTTATTGATATGGCGCATCCAGTACTTTACTTAAAAAAACACGAAGACCAACGCCTGCGTAAAGGGCATTTATGGGTGTTCAGCAACGAAATCGACATGCAGCGTTCGCCCTTGGACCCGTTTACGGCAGGCGATTTGGTGCAAATCCATAGTGCGGATGGCAAGGCGATGGGGACGGCTTATGTCAACCCCGGCACCTTGGTTTGTGCGAGGTTGCTGTCGAGAAAAGCCAATCTCAAATGCGGACAGAATTTTTTTAAAGACCGTCTAAGCACCGCCCTGGCCTTGCGTGAGAAAATTTTCGACCAGCCTTATTATCGGCTGGTATTTGGCGAAAGTGACGGTTTGCCCGGCTTGGTGATAGACCGTTTTGGCGATGTGTTTTCGGTGCAGATCACCACGGCTGGCATCGAGCAACGGAAAACGGCGTTGCTCGATGCCTTGGTGGAACTTTTCGCACCCGCCGCGATTGTGTTAAAAAATGACAACAGCCAACGGGAACTGGAAGGTTTGGATTTGGTTTCGGAAATCGCTTATGGTGAATTGCCCGACACGCTGCTAATTGAAGAAAACGGCACAAAATTTTACATTAACATTTTGGACGGACAGAAAACCGGATGGTTTTATGACCACCGTAACAGCCGGGCGCAGTTGGCGGGCATGGCAAAAAATTTGCGGGTGTTGGATTTATTCTCTTACACGGGGGCTTGGGGCATCCCCGCAGCACGCGCCGGCGCAGCGGAAGTGGTATGCGTCGATGCTTCTGATGGTGCGTTGACACTGGCTGCGGAAAATGCCAGACTCAACCAAGTGGCGGAGCGGATGCAATTTGTCCGTAGCGATGTGTTTGAGTTCTTAAAACAATCGAGGTTGGACAACCAGCTTTACGATATTGTCGTCCTGGATCCGCCGGCTTTAATCAAACGCAAAAAAGATTTCAAACAAGGTTATGAAGCGTATCGCCGCCTGAACCACCTGGCTTTGCAGGTGCTGGGAAAAAACGGCGTGTTGGTGTCGGCATCCTGTTCATTCCACTTGAGCCGGGACAATTTGCAGGAGATTTTACGTTCGTCAGGACGGCATATAGACCGCCATCTGACTTTTTTTGCCAGCCTCGGACAAGGCCCTGACCATCCGATAGATCCGGCCTTGCCCGAAACGGATTATTTAAAAACTTTTTTTTGCTCAGTGTCATCTTCCCTGTAATCTTGTCATTGAGGCTATTTGCCACTATGGAAAAAGAAACCTGTGCCCTATGCGGCCAGCCGGTAGAAATTGAAGGTTTTACTGAAACGGATGCCGATGGTATAAAAAAATTTTGCTGCGCCGGGTGCTTGAGTATTTTTCAGCTTCTGAATGAAATTAGCGAAACTACAACTATAAAAAATACAATTACCAATAATGAGGAGATACCTTAAATGAAAGCCTGCGAATCTTGCGCCGTCCGTGTCGAAATCGGCAAACACCACGATCAAATGCCTGCTTGGAAACGGGCCGTCGGTATGGTTTTGGTCTACTTGCCGATTCTTACCCTGCCTTTTGTCATTCTCAGTGCTTACATGACTTATTATCATCTGCTGTTTGTCGGCGCTAAAAATGTCAAAACGTGGTCTGATTTTATTCCTGACCGCGCCAGTCACCGTTACACATTAAAAAACCAAATCACGATGAAACCCACGTTTTACGGGAGTTTGTCGCAATACAAACTGTTCTGGATATTAAACTGCACCTGGTATTGCCCATACAGCGTCGCCCTGTTTGAATGGCATGCGTATATGGTTAAAATCGTTGAAAATTGGTGGTGCCCGTTCGGACATGATAAAAAACATACTTATAGCAATGCACCGATTGACAAGTCATTTTGGCATATCTACCCCCACGATAATGCCAAATTGACGGATGAAGACCGCAATAACCCGATCTGGAATGAATCCTCCGATTCATGAGCCGCATCCAATCGTAATGATGTAAGCCAGCCACCCCTTGTTAATACTTTTACTACGGACAATGTAAAAAAAGGCATTGGGAAACCTTGTGTCCTTAATGCCTTTGCTATTTTTTGCATCCGTGGATTCGATAGTCGCTTGCCGAATCCTTTTTTTAAGATATGATACGCGCCCCTTCCCGCTGTATTTCTGCCCTGTTCCTGCCATGCACATCGGCCCGCACCAACTTGCCAACCCACTGATACTTGCGCCTATGGCGGGGATCAGCGACCGCCCGTTTCGGACTGTATGCCGACAATTTGGCGCAGGTCTTGCCGTATCAGAAATGGTCGCTTCCAATCCGGCTTTGCGCGAACATAAACGCACTTTGCTTAGGGCTGACCATCATGGTGAAAACGGTCTGCGCTCAATCCAGATTTTAGGCACACAGCCACGGCAAATGGCTGAGGCCGCCAGGCTTAATGCCGAACGCGGCGCGGATATTATCGACATCAACATGGGGTGTCCTGCGAAAAAAGTCTGTTCCGTTGCGGCGGGTTCGGCCTTGCTGAAAAATGAAGAACTGGTGAAACAGATACTCGACGCCGTGGTTAATGCCGTGGCGGTTCCGGTCACGTTAAAAATCCGCACCGGTTGGGATTTGCAAAACCGCAATGCGGTGACTATTGCCAAAATTGCCGAAGCCGCCGGTATTGCCGCCTTGACCATACATGGAAGGACGCGCGCTTGTAAGTTTACCGGACAGGCTGAATATGAAACGATACGGCAGGTCAAACAGGCCGTCAGTATTCCGATTATTGCCAACGGCGACATTGACTCACCAGAAAAGGCGAAACAGATTTTGGACAGCACAGGGGCGGATGCCCTTATGATAGGCCGGGCCGCCCAGGGCAACCCGTGGATATTTCAACAGACCAACCATTTTCTAAATACTGGTAGGCGGCTCGCCGAACCAGATATGTCCAGTATCCAGCCAATATTGGTCGGGCATCTTGAAGCACTTTACCGCTTCTACGGCGACATCTCTGGTGTTAGAATAGCCCGCAAACATATCACCTGGTATTGCCAAGCCTTGGCAATGCCGCAAAGCATTCAAAACGCCATCAATCAGGCGCAACTTCCCGCCGAGCAAATCGCGCTGATCGATTCATTTTTTCATCCTCTGACCAACGCAAGAGCTGCATAACTTATGGACGCTTCTAAACATTGTGCCGAAATCATGAATACCAATCTTCCTGCCAACTCCCCGGTTCCGTTGTCCGCCTATGTCAAACACTCGCTAGAACTGTATTTTGCACAGTTAAGCGACCACGATGCCGTTAATCTCCACGCTATGGTTATCTGCGAAGTGGAAAAGCCTTTGTTAGAGGCCGCTATGTTCCATTCAGGGCACAATCAAACCAAAGCAGCCAAAGTGTTGGGTTTAAGCCGTAGCACCTTGCGTAAGAAGCTAGAAAATTATGGGATATCTTAAGGTGTTCAATAGCCGTTTTGGCGCATAGGCCAAAAGATCGGGCAATGCCCGATTCGGATACCCGGCCGGTTTTGGTGTAACGAGGTCAACAATTCCTGTTTCTAAGTCACAAATGCCCCTCATTTTGGGTTCTATCATTCCGCCATGTATGGAATCAAAGACTTGCCTTTCTAGTCCCGCTTATAGCCAAGCACCATTCGAACCAAGGCGATGTCTTGCATAACGGTCTGCCTTAGAGGGTAAGGGCGCTTTGGGTGCTTGTATCCAGGCGAAAATATCCTGCCAAACGGCGGGCGCATTGAGGTCACGCAAGAGCATGTGGTAGCCGTTTTCATAAAAGGCCACGGTTTTTTTCTGGGTTTGGGTTTGTAAGAAACTGTCGATGAATTGGTAAGTGGGTTTTTTAGGGATAATTTGATCATTATCACCATAAAGCACCAGGCTAGTTTGGTCGATTTTTCCCGCTTGGTGCCGGGCGGTGTCCATTAAATCCGCCAGTCCGTATAAGGTTTCGACGCGTGTGGCCTTGATCACCAAGGGATCTTGGAACAAGGCTTTTAGCATGGGGATATTGTCAGACGCTTGCACTTTAAGCCCCCTGCCGGTCAGCGTCAACGAGGGCAGGGTATGCGCGAGTGACCATAGCAAGGCTTGTTGGTACCAAGGCATGGTGTCCCTGGACCAAACTGCCGGTGCGGAGAGGATAATGCCGGCAAGTCCAGGATTTATCGTTTCACCAAGGGTGGCGATCACTACGGCTGCCCCCATGCTTTCACCGAGCAAATAAACCGGCAATTGTGGGTGTTTATCGTGGATTAGGCGGATAAATACTGCCAAATCCTGCACATAAGCCGCCGTGCCGCTCCAGAAGCCGTGGCTGGGGCTGCCGCCAAAACCCCGTTGGTCATAGGCGTAGCAAGCGATGCCTTGTTGGCTGAAAAATTCGGCGGGTTGTTGGAAAAATTGGCTGTAATCATTAAAACCATGGACGGCTATCAATACGGCGTTGATTGGCTTTTGGGTAGGCAGCCATTGCTTGAGCGGCAACATAACGCCATCGGCGGCGAGATAACGCTGTTTGAGCAATTGGGAGGTTATGATGGGTGGGCCGGGTTGGTGAATTTTGGGCATACAGCCCGAAAGCAAAAGCAGGCAACAAATACAATACAGATAGCGGGGGCGGTGAATGGGGTTCATCGGCTTGACAGGCAGCGACAGGCGGAGTTTGACGAGGCTAGCTGCTTGCAAAGGGCTTAATTGAAGATTTCTTCGAATGAATAACCATGCGTGTGCATAATTTCCTTTAATTTTTTTAAACCTTCCATTTGGATTTGCCGGATGCGTTCGCGGGTGACGCCAAGTTCTTGGGCAACTTGCTCAAGCGTGGATTCCTGATAGCCGCACAGCCCGTAACGGCGGCAAATCACATCGCGTTGTTTTTCTGGAAGTTCAAAAATCCAGTGGCAGATATTCAACCGGATGCCATCAGCCTGGATTTTCTCGTCATGCGGGACCGCCGCATCATGGCTGAGCGAATCGAGGATAGGTTTGTCGAGGTCTTGGGAACTGGGCATGTCCACCGAGGTGACCCGCTCATTGAGCTTAAGCATTTTTTCGACTTGCGACACAGGCCGGTCAAGATGTTCGGCGATGTCTTCGGCATTGGGTTCGCGGTCCAGCAATTGCGTCAGATGGCGTTGTGCTTTTAAGTAAGTGTTCATTTCCTTGACGATATGGATCGGCAAGCGGATAGTCCGGGTTTGGTTCATGATGGCGCGTTCAATTGCCTGTCTGATCCACCAAGTGGCATAGGTGGAAAACCGGAAGCCTTTTTCAGGATTGAATTTTTCCACGGCGCGTATCAAGCCAAGGTTGCCTTCATTGATCATGTCCAGCAAGGGCAGGCCACGGTTGATGTAGCGGCGGGAAATTTTAACGACCAAGCGCAGATTACTCTCGATCATGATGTTGCGTGCTTCCCTATCGCCTTGTATGGCGCGTTTGCCGTAGGTTATTTCCTGTTCTGCGGTCAGTAATTTCGAACGTCCCAGTTGGTTGAGATAGACACGGGTGGCATCGAAGTCATAGCTGGTTTTGGCTTTTATTACGGCAACTTCAAGATCCACTATGTCTTGTATCGAGCTGATATTGCCCTCGTCGTCAAAAGAAAAATCATCGTCAAGGCTTACGCCTATCTCGTCATCCAATGGTTCCAATAGTTCTTCATTCATAAGTAATTGCCGGGATTAGTCGGGTTATGTGGATAGCCATAATCACTATTTAGGTAACAATTTAAGCGGGTTGACCGGGATGCCGTTTTTTCTGATTTGGAAATGCAAGACGCTGGGTTTGTTATTAGGGGGCACAATTTCGGCAATGCGTTGGCCTGTTTTTACCTGTTGGTCTTCATTGACAATGACACGGCTATTGTTGGAATAAGCCGTTAAATAGTCGCCACTGTGTTTGATGATGATAAGGTTTTTGAGGTTGCTGAGGCCTTGCCCTGTGTATACCACAAGCCCCGCCTGCGCCGCCAGTACGGGTTGCTTGCCGGATTTGTTCTCTATATCAATGCCTTGATTGTTCGTTTGCGTAAAGCCTTTGATAACCCGCCCATTGATAGGCCACTTGAAGCCTGACTTTAACATTTTTTTATTAGCAATTGAAATATTTGGAGTTTTTTGCTCAATAGCAAGTGTTTTGCCAATAGTTACTGGCGATTGGCTTTTTTGGGGTTTGATTATAACGGGTGTCGATGGCTTTTTTGTGACGAAAATTGTGGTTTTTTGAATTCCATCGCGGTTTTTTTTGATAGCTGTTGTATTGGCTTGCGTTTTATTGGTTTGTGGGGGGGCGGGGGGCTGGAACAGTTTGAGGATTTGTCCTTCCCTTACTTGGTAAGGCGACGGAAGATAGTTCCACTGTGCCAGATTTTGAAAGATTTGGCCTGTTTTGACACTGATTGAATAAAGTGAGTCGCCGGTTTTTACCAGATAGTATTTTTTAGGGTCAAGCCTAGTGTCGGTTGTGACGGTCTTTGGGGGAGCAATGACGGATACCGGCGTTTTAAGTTTGGGATGCTTGCCGGGCGTGGCTATGGCGGCGGCTGGTTTGGGGATATTGACGGGTTTGGCTGTTGTAGGCTTTTCGTTGGGAGCGGCAATAGGGTTTTTCGAGGCTTTGTCGATCTGCGTGCTTGGCGTTTGCGCCTGAATTGGAGTTTGTGTCTGACCAGGCTGTGTTGCGGCAAAACCAAGATTTTGCCAACCTAGGGCTAAGGTCAGCATCAAAGGGGCAAGGAAAAACGGCTGGATGGGGTTGCAGTGCATAGCGGTTATTTTTTCAATAATATTTGTTTGGCAAGATTGATTTTCGCAGCCAGGTAATCGGAGCCGCCCCGGTCAGGATGGTTTTTCAATATCAACTTGCGATGTGCGGCAATGATGTCCTGTTCCGATGCGCCTGGCTTTAAGCCGAGGATTTCGTAGGCTTCGTCAATTGCCATGCCGCCTTTGCTGGCGGCTTGATGGGCTTGGCCTTGCTGTTGCGCGGTATAGTGCATCCACAGCCTGTGCAGATGGGGGAAGTAATGCAGCAAAATCGGTATTAACCTAAAAATATAAGCAATAATGACTGCTACCAGCGCGAATAAGGCGTTTAACTTGCCGGTTAGCGTCAAAAACAAAACTATTCCGCCGATAGCGCTAAAGCCTATAATTCTGATATATTTCTTTAAATCCCCCGTCGGTTTTTTCAATATGCCGCGTAAGGCAAAATAGCCAATGATAATTAGCAGCAAAAGTAAAATGATCCGGATCAAGACATGCTCCGCAAGGAATAATCGAGTCGACGCTGATTAAAATAGAGGGTGTGCCAAATAATACCCTAGAATAACGGATAGAAGATAACACTCTGATGAATTGCCTGCCATGCAAAACCACCCAATCCCTGTTTTAGGTTTCGTCGCCGCAAGCGGGACAGGCAAAACCACGTTGTTGGCGGTATTGATTCCGCTATTGAAAAATCTGGGATTGCGTATTGGCGTAATCAAGCACAGCCATCATAATTTCCAGATCGACCAGCCCTGCAAAGACAGTTTCCGTTTGCGTGCCGCCGGTGCCTCGCCAGTGGTGCTGGTCTCCCCCCATCGTCGTGCCGTCATTACTGAAATATCGCCGGAAAGGGAGCCTTGTCTGGATGAAGAATTAAAGCAGTTTGAGTTTGCCGGGCTGGATTTGATTTTGGTGGAAGGCTTTAAAGCGGAGAAATATCCGAAGGTTGAATTGCACCGGAGCGTACTGGCGCAGCCGTTACTTTACCCAAATGATCCTGATATTATTGCTGTCGCCAGCGATGTTATGTTGCCCGTTCCTGATTACTTGCCTTGTTTGGATTTAAATCAACCGGAATTGATCGCCCAATTTATTTTCAGCACCCTACTAAAGTTATCATGATTGATGCGTGTGCGATTGAACCCCAAGCGTTATTAACGGTTGATGAAGCCTTGGCAAAAATCAAAACGGCCATAGTGCCCGTGCAAGGCATCGAAATGCTGCCATTAAGAAACTCGCTAGGGCGTATTTTGGCAAGTGCGGTTTATGCACAGGCGAATATTCCCCCTGACCGTAATGCGGCGATGGATGGTTATGCCTTTTCAAGCCAAGATATTGCCGTTGATTGTGTTTTTACTTTAACCTGTGTCGGGACATCATGGGCAGGGCGGCCTTTTCAGGGAGGTCTAAACTCTGGCGAGTGCATTAGGATTTTTACGGGCGCGGTGGTGCCAGAGCAGGCGGATTCCGTGATTATGCAGGAGCAAGTTCGGGCGGAAGGCTCAAGCATCCATTTTCCGGCACAAACCAAAGGCAAACAGAATGTCAGGCTCGCGGGCGAGGATGTAAGGCAGGGCGACAGGGTGTGCTCTTATCCAAAAACGGTGACGGCGGCCGATTTGGGCTTATTGGCGGCTATCGGTATTGCAGAAATACCAGTGCTTCGACAGCTAAAAATCACCTTTTTTTCTACTGGCGATGAGCTTGCCGAGTTGGGGCAAGCGTTACAAGCGGGGCAAATTTATGACAGCAACCGTTATCTTTTAAGCGGTTTGTTAAACGATTGCCGTTATACCTTTATTGATGGCGGCGTTATTGCCGATGACCCAAACCAGCTCGAAGCGGCCTTGTTGGGGGCCGCCAAACAGAGTGATGTCATTATTACCACTGGTGGGGCTTCGGTTGGCGAGGCGGATTATGTCAAGGATATTTTGCAAGCTTGCGGGCAAGTGGAGTTTTGGAAAATAGCGATGAAACCCGGGAAACCGCTGGCGTTTGGCAAAATCGGCGGCAGTTATTTGTTTGCTTTGCCGGGCAATCCGTTAGCCGTGTTTGCGACCTTCCAAAAGTTTGTGTTACCCGCATTAGCACAATTGATGGGTTTGCCTACCAGACACCCCCTGCGTTTAACGGCGACTTGCCGCAGTATCCTTAAAAAATCCCCCGGTCGGCAGGAATTCCAATGCGGTATTCTTAGCCAGGAGGCCACTGGTGAGTTTATTGTGGCTTCCGCCGGGCAGCAAGGTTCCCATTTGCTTAGCACCCTTCATAAAGCCAATTGCTACATAATCTTACCTGGTGGTTCCCAGGGTGTGCAATTGGGTGAACAAGTCGTTGTTGAGCCTTTCAGTATGTTGATTTAGTTGCTTGCGTTGTTACACAGGCATGGCAATCATTAATTGTCGGAACCATAGATGCCTTAAACGGCTGATTCCGTCAGGACTTTGGCAAGCCGGATTGTCTTGAACGGGGAACTGGCAATCCCCTCCCCATCTTAGGACTAGCCACTTTAGCTTGTTGCCATTAGTTTTAGCCAGCAAACCATTTTTTAAACCGAGTAACAGGATCAAATAGTGCATATCCATATTTTAGGCATTTGCGGTACGTTTATGGGCGGATTGGCGGTGATTGCCAGACAATTAGGCCATCAGGTGTCAGGTTCTGACCAGAACGTTTATCCGCCGATGAGTACGCAGTTGGAACAACAGGGCATCGAGTTGATGGAAGGTTATCGGGCGGACAACCTCGATAGCCAGCCGGATCTGGTGGTTATTGGTAATGCCTTGTCACGCGGCAACCCCGAAGTCGAAGCGGTTTTGAACCGGGGCCTGAATTATGTCTCCGGCCCGCAGTGGCTGGCAGAGCATGTGTTGCATGGTAAATCGGTGTTGGCTGTCGCGGGTACGCATGGTAAAACCACGACCACGGGCATGTTGAGTTGGATACTGGAATATAACGGCATTAAAGCCGGTTTTTTGATTGGTGGTATCCCGTTGAATTTTGGCGTTTCCGCCCGTCTTGGCGATGCGGGATTTTTTGTCATCGAAGCGGATGAATATGATTCGGCTTTTTTTGATAAGCGCTCAAAATTTGTCCATTACCGTCCGCGCACGGCTATCCTGAATAACCTCGAATACGACCATGCCGACATTTTTCCCGATTTGGACGCGATAAAAAAACAGTTCCACCATTTGGTCAGGACGGTTCCGGGCGAAGGCCTGATCATCAGCCCGGAATGCGATGCAAATCTTAATGAGGTGTTGGCGATGGGCTGTTGGACACCGGTTGCAAAAACCTCAATTGATGGCTATGCCCAATGGAATGCCCATTTGCTAAAAGACGATGGCAGCCAATTTAAAGTGTATTTCGAACATGCCGACCAAGGCACCGTCGATTGGGCGTTGACTGGCCGACATAATGTCTATAATGCCTTGTCCGCCATTGTTGCGGCAAAGCAAGCCGGTGTGATGCCATCTGCGGCAATCGAAGCGTTGGCACGGTTTAAAAATGTCAAACGGCGCATGGAAGTGATCGCCCAAATCAAGGGCGTGACTTTATATGATGATTTTGCCCATCATCCGACCGCCATCGCCACGACTTTGGATGGTTTGCGTAAGCAAGTCGGGCAAGAACGTATCATTGCCATTGTCGAACCGCGTTCAAACACCATGCGTATGGGGGTTCATACCGAAACGCTGGCGAAATCCTTAAGCCAAGCCGATATGGCGATCATTTACCAGCCGGAAGCGATGGGTTGGGATTTAAGCGCACTCAAGCAATATGCCGATAATATCGAAATTTGTGCGTCACTGGACGGCATCATCACGAACTTGCTCGCGGAAACCCCCCGTGGCGGGCATTTTGTCTTGATGAGCAATGGCGGTTTTGGCGGCATCTATCAGCGGCTGCAAAACGCGTTAAACGAACTTTAACCTAAATAGGTAGTGACAATGGAGATAACTGGTATTCACTGGTTGTTCAAATTAGAATAGGACGCAGATTGAGCGTTCAATTGACATAATGATCCACCCAACTTTGACGGACTTTTAAATGACCGATTATAAACTGACACATCTTAAACAGCTGGAAGCTGAGAGCATTCATATCATCCGTGAGGTGGCTGCTGAATTTGAACGTCCTGTGATGTTATATTCAATAGGTAAAGACTCTGCGGTCATGTTGCATTTGACCATGAAAGCCTTTTTTCCTGGAAAACCGCCTTTTCCTTTGATGCACGTCGATACGACCTGGAAATTCAAGGAAATGATCGCGTTCCGTGATTCATGGATAAAGGAATTGGGTTTGGATTTGCTGGTGCATGTCAACGAAGACGGTGTGGAACAAGGCATAGGCCCGTTCACGCACGGCAGTAAAAAACATACCGATGTGATGAAAACCGAGGGGCTAAAACAAGCCCTGAACAAATATCAATTTGATGCGGCTTTTGGTGGTGCGCGTCGTGACGAAGAAAAGTCGCGGGCGAAAGAGCGGGTGTATTCGTTCCGCGACAAAAACCACACCTGGGATCCGAAAAACCAACGTCCTGAATTATGGAACATCTACAACGGCAAGATAGATAAAGGCGAGAGCATACGCGTTTTCCCGCTGTCGAACTGGACAGAGCTGGACATTTGGCAATATATCCATCTGGAGCAAATCCCTATCGTACCGCTGTATTTCGCCAAAGAACGTCCGGTTGTGGAAAAAGACGGCATGTTGATCATGGTCGATGACGGGCGTATGCCGATAGGCCCTGATGACAAAGTTGAAATGAAAATGGTGCGTTTTCGGACCTTGGGATGTTATCCATTGACTGGCGCGGTGGAATCGACTGCGACAACCTTGCCTGAAATCATTCAGGAAATGTTGTTGACGACCACTTCTGAACGTCAAGGGCGATTGATCGATCATGATCAATCCGGCTCTATGGAACAGAAAAAACGCGAAGGGTATTTTTAATTAGTCTTCCGTAAACGCCATCTATAACAGAACTCCAGAGAATTACTATGTCCCACCAATCTGACTTAATCAGCACCGATATTAACGCCTATTTGGCGCAACACGAACGCAAAGAATTGTTACGCTTTTTAACCTGTGGCAATGTCGACGACGGCAAAAGTACGCTGATAGGCCGTTTGTTGCACGATTCCAAAATGATTTATGAAGACCAACTGGCGGCCGTACAGGCCGATAGTGTCAAATCCGGCACTACGGGCGCGGGTAAAATTGATTTGGCCTTGCTGGTTGATGGCTTGCAGGCCGAGCGTGAGCAAGGCATCACCATTGATGTGGCTTACCGCTATTTTTCCACGGCGACGCGCAAATTCATCATTGCCGACACGCCGGGCCACGAGCAATACACAAGGAACATGGCGACTGGCGCATCCACCTGCGATTTGGCGATCATCTTGATTGATGCCCGTTACGGTGTGCAAACCCAAACCAAACGCCATAGTTTTATCGCGTCGCTGTTAGGCATCAAGCACATCATCGTCGCCATCAATAAAATGGATTTGGTGGAATACCGCGAAGAAAAATTCAACGAAATCAAGCAAGACTATTTAAAATTTATAGATACCTTGGACTTGCATGATGTCCAGTTCATCCCGATGTCGGCGTTGGATGGCGATAATGTCGTTAATCCCAGTGAAAATATGCCCTGGTACACCGGTGTGCCGATGATGGAAGCATTGAATACCGTCGTGATCACCAATGACCGTAATTTTGGCAATGCGCGTTTCCCCGTGCAATACGTAAACCGGCCTAACCTGGATTTTCGCGGCTTTTGCGGCACGGTGGCCGCCGGTGTGTTCCATAAAGGCGATCAGATTACCGCGTTACCTTCTGGAAAATCCAGCAAAATCAAATCAATCGTCACTTATGACGGTGACCTGGAGCAGGCGTTTTCACCGATGTCGGTCACTTTCACGCTGGAAGATGAAATTGACATTAGCCGTGGCGACATGATTGTTGGTAAAGAGCAAGTGCCTGCCATCGTGTCCGACAAATTCAAGGCCCATATCGTTTGGATGACCGAAAAAGCCTTGACGCCCGGTCGCCAATACGCGCTCAAACTGGCGACACGGACTGTTTTTGGATCGGTGTCATTGATCCATCACCGGATTGATGTCAATACCCTGGAGCATCACGATGCCAATGAGTTAAAGCTTAATGAAATCGGTTGCTGCACGGTGTCAGTTACGGCTCCGGTTGTATTTGACCCTTACAAAACTAGCCGTGGCACGGGTTCATTCATAATCATTGACCGCTTGACCAATGGGACTGTGGGAGCGGGGATGATAATCGGGGCGTCAGGGGATGAAGTCCTGCAATCGGTTAGTGCGGATGAACGTGCAGCACGGTTCAATCAAGTCCCCACTGCTATTTTATTGACTGGTACTGAAAACCAAGCTGTTGCTTACCAGTTGGAAAGGAAGCTGTTTGATAACGGTCACGCCACAACTGTTTTAGAAAATGAAGATGCCGCGTCGCTGATTCAGGCCATAAAAAATGCCGGATTGATTGCCATTTGTACGCATAGTAAAGTCGACTGTGCGGATCTGGCTTTCGATACCGATAAGCAGGCAATTGATGATATTTATAGCGATCTTAAAGGCCAACAAGTCATTTATTAAAAACCGATTGGGATTGTGGCGTCAAAATAAATCATGGCTATATGACCTAAAGATCATATAAGTAGGTGTGCATATATTTTTTAACATTTTAAGAGAAGCTGCCATTCCGGCAATCCCTGCCGGAATGACGATGCTTCCTCAATATTGCAGTGAAAACAGTGGACGTTTGTTCTGTGAAAATCAATGTTAAAAAACTTTTTCACACCTACTTAGCTGCTGGTTGATTATGCGGAAAAAGCGATTTCATAGCCGGAATATTTGCGGATATTAAGCACCCCGGCATCCAATAACAAATATTGCCCTTTAATGCCTTGTAAAACGCCAGTAATCTCAGGCGTTTTGGTTAAGCATAGGGATTTTATTTTGGCTGGATATTGGGTTATAGGAAAATCCAATTCGAGTGTTTGTTCTTGAGTTAGGAATTCAATGGCTTCAGGGGCGAAAGACTGTTTTATCTGAGTCAATTCCGTTTCGCATAATTTGATTAGTTCATCGCGCCGGGCGGTTAGGTTTATAGGTTCCGCCGTTTTTTTGAGCATTTGTTGCCAATTGGTTTTGTCGCTGATGTGTTTGCTGATGACAAGCTCAATCAGGCCGGAGATATGTCGGGATTTGACTTTGAAGATAGGTAGGGCCTGGGTTGCCCCTTGGTCAATCCACCGTGTCGGGATTTGCGATTGCCGGGTGATGCCTACTTTAATGCCGCTGGAATTGGCCAGATAAAAGATGTGTGGTTGGAAACAAAACTCTTCGCCCCAGGCCGGCTCCCTACAAGTGCCTGCCGCATAGTGGCAAGTATGCGGCGTCATGATGCACATATCGCATTGTGCCAATGAAATAAAACAAGGGTAACAATAGCCTTGATTGTATGTTTTTTTAATAGCCCTACTGCAATGTACGCACCGTATATTGCCGGTATTGACAAGTTTTATGGTTTTGCCGATTAATGGGTTCAAGGCGATTTTTGTGCTATCTAGTGGTAAATCATACAAAATTGGTCGGTTGATTTGTCCGTACAGTTTTCTTAATTGCCCCTGCATGAGCTATTCCTGTGTCTAAGTCAAAAACAACTGGTATAATGTCACAAAATCTGTGAGGTAAAAAGACTTAGATGCATCGGTAATTAGCTTTCCTTGATTTAATCAGGCAGCCCCGTTATAATCCAGCGAATTTTTGTTCGGAGTTAAATGTGACAGATAGAAGTACATCTACTGTCAGTAAAGTACTGATTTATCAATTGTTGATAATAATCATAGGTGTTGTAAGTCTTGCAGTAATGGGCGAATGGCAAAAAGCAACGTCTTTTACCTATGGTGGCTTAATCGCTTTTCTTCCGAACCTTTTTTTTGCCATACAAATACACAAAGCCACTGGCAAAGAAGCAAGAAAAATACTCAATGCTTTTTATCTGGGTGAGGTTGGCAAATGGGTTTTGACGGTCATCCTGTTTGTGGTGGTTTTTAATCTGCCCAATATAGAAATATTTTCGCTGCTATGCGCTTATGCGCTGGCGATTTCGGTTTTTTGGTTTGCGTTGTTGATGCGCTGATATATTTTAGAGAGGGAAATAATGGCTACCGAAGCTCATGCTGCCGAAGGTGCAACCGGATATATAATCCACCATTTGACTGCGTTACATGTGGGCGAGGGTTTCTGGACATTGCATCTGGATACCTTGTTTTTTTCTGCAGTATTAGGTGGTCTATTTATTTGGTTTTTTAAGACGGCGGCTGAAAAAGCCACTGCCGGTGTCCCAGGTTTAGTGCAAAGTTTTGCTGAAATGTTGATCGAGTTTGTTGACACCCAGGTCAAAGACAGTTTTCATGGCCACAGCAAACTAATTGCTCCATTGGCACTGACTATATTTTGCTGGATATTTCTCTGGAATTTTATGGACTTGTTCCCCGTTGACATATTGCCATTAGTGGGTTCATTAATGGGTGTCGAATACTTGCGGGTTGTGCCGAGCACTGATTTAAACGCCACGTTTGCAATGTCTATCTCAGTTTTTTTTCTGATTATTTTTTACAGTATAAAAATAAAAGGTGCTTGGGGATTTACAAAAGAATTAACGTTGCAGCCGTTTGGCCCTTGGTTATTGCCATTCAATCTATTATTGAAATTAGTCGAAGAGTTTGCAAAGCCGATTTCATTGGCACTTCGTCTATTTGGAAACCTTTATGCGGGTGAATTAATTTTTATCCTGATTGCTTTGTTGCCGTGGTATATTCAGCCTGTACTGAGTTTTCCTTGGGCTATTTTCCATATTCTTATTATTACTCTTCAAGCGTTTATATTTATGGTTTTGACGATTGTTTACCTGAGTATGGCGCACGAAGACCATTAATTTTTTTTACATTGAACTACTTTTAATAACTTTATATAGGCTGGAGGTTTCATGGAAATTGCAAGACTAATTGCAGATGTGCAAGGTATGACTGCTATTGCAGTAGGATTGGTTTTAGGTATGGGTGCTTTAGGAACGGCAATAGGTTTTGGTCTTTTAGGTGGTAAATTTCTTGAAGGTGCCGCACGCCAGCCAGAGATGGTGCCTATGTTGCAAGTGAAAATGTTCGTTGTTGCAGGTCTTTTGGACGCGGTAACCATGATTGGTGTTGGTTTGGCATTGTTCTTCACCTTTGCAAACCCATTCTTGTCTGCTGTACAAGCTGCTGCGGCAGGTTAATCGAATAGTCTAATTTTTATTAAAGGGGAACGCATCGTGAGTATCAATGCTACTCTGATTGGGCAAATGATTACCTTTGCACTTCTGGTATGGTTTACCATGAAGTATATTTGGCCACCTTTATTTGACTCTTTAGAAGAACGTAGAAAAAAAATTGCCGAGGGTTTAGCTGCGGCCGAAAAAGGACAGGAAGAAATGCAATTGGCTGAAAAGAAAGCCAAAAAATTTCTTAAAGAAGCCAAAGAACAGTCTTCGGAAATTATCAATCTTGCTCAGAAGCGTGCTAATGAACTTGTTGAAGAATCAAAAGAAACCGCTAAAAAAGAAGGTGATCGGGTGATTCTTGCTGCAAAAGCACAAATTGAACAAGAAATACAGCAGGCTAAAGAAGGTTTGCGTCAAGAAGTTGCCACGCTGGCCTTAATGGCGGCAGAGCAAATTCTCGGAGCTGAAATTGATCAAGCCAAGCATCAAGATATTATCAGCAAAGTATCCAATCAATTAGGTTAAGCGTAATGAGCGAATTAGCAACATTGGCAAGACCTTATGCGGTAGCTGCATTTAAATGGGCCAAACAGAATGATGCGATGATGAAGTGGTCGCAGAGTTTGAAATTTATGGCGGCTATTATGGGTGATAATGAAATTTCAATCGTCGTCAATAATCCTAAAGTCGGTAAACAGAAAGTATCGGAACTATTGCTTGATATTTGCAATGGGCAGATTGATGAAGATGATGCTAGCTTCCTTAAAGTGCTAGTCCAGAATGGTAGATTGGATTTACTATCCACAATTGCCATACTGTTTGAAGGGTACAAAGCCGAATACGAAGGCTATGTTGATGTGCAAGTATCAACTGCTTATGAGTTTTCTGAAGAAGCCTATAACCGACTTTCTGAAAAACTGCAAAAATCGCTAGGCAAAAAAATTAATATGAACGTAGCCGTTGATAAATCATTAATTGGTGGTGTTCTAGTACGAGCAGGTGACCGAGTGATTGACGGATCTATTAGAGGCCAGCTTCAACACATGCAAAAGGCTCTTCAGTGAGAGTGAGATAAAATCATGCAATTAAACCCATCTGAAATAAGTGATCTAATAAAAAAGAAGATCGAAAACTTCGATTTGAGTTCTGAATCTCATACGGAAGGTACCGTTGTTAGTGTATCTGACGGTATTGTGAGGGTACATGGCCTTTCTGGCGCAATGCAGGGAGAAATGCTGGAGTTTCCGGGCAATACTTTTGGAATGGCGCTCAATCTTGAAAGAGATTCGGTAGGTGTGGTCATTTTAGGATCATATCAACACATATCTGAAGGCGATACCGTAAAGTGTACTGGAAGGATTTTGGAAGTCCCTGTCGGTGAAGCATTATTGGGTCGTGTTGTTGATGCTTTGGGTAATCCAATTGACGGCAAGGGTGCTATAGATACGAATGAAACTTCCCCGATTGAAAAAATTGCACCAGGTGTAATTGCCCGGCAATCAGTTGATCAACCAGTCCAGCTTGGACTTAAATCAATTGATGCAATGATTCCAGTAGGCCGTGGTCAACGTGAGTTGATTATCGGCGACAGGCAAACAGGGAAAACAGCAATTGCGGTTGATGCTATTATCAATCAAAAAGGCACGGGTATTAAATGTATCTATGTTGCTATAGGCCAAAAGCGTTCGTCAATTGCCAACGTCGTCCGTAAATTGGAAGAACACGGTGCAATGGAGCATACCATTATCGTTGCCGCATCGGCTTCCGAGTCCGCTGCAATGCAATTCATTGCCCCTTACACTGGGTGTTCAATGGGCGAATTCTTTAGGGATCGCGGTGAAGATGCACTCATTATTTATGATGACTTAACCAAACAAGCTTGGGCTTACCGTCAAGTTTCATTATTATTGCGCCGACCTCCTGGTCGTGAAGCTTATCCGGGTGATGTGTTTTATTTGCACTCGCGTTTATTGGAACGGGCATCGCGTATTAATGCTGAAGAAGTTGAAAAATTAACGGGTGGTAGGGTTAAAGGAAAAACTGGTTCTTTGACAGCATTGCCAATTATTGAAACGCAAGGTGGTGATGTATCCGCGTTTGTTCCAACTAACGTAATTTCGATCACTGATGGACAGATTTTTTTGGAAAGTAACTTGTTCAACTCTGGTATCCGTCCTGCTGTAAATGCCGGTTTGTCGGTATCGCGGGTTGGTGGCGCGGCACAGACCAAGATCATTAAAAAATTGGGCGGCGGTACCCGCCTTGATTTGGCGCAATACCGTGAGTTGGCCGCGTTTGCCCAATTTGCTTCAGATTTGGATGAGAGCACAAGAAAGCAAATTGAACGTGGACAACGTGTTACTGAATTGATGAAACAAAATCAATATTCACCGATGTCTGTTGCGCAAATGGCCATTTCATTATTTGCGGCGAACGAAGGTTTCTTGGATAGCCTAGAAACCAGCAAGGTACTTGATTTTGAAGCCGCGCTACATTCCTATATGAAATCAGAGCATTCTGGATTAATGGACACAATCAATGCGACGGGTGATTTTAGTAATGAAATCAAACAAAGTATGCAAGATGCGATTGAAACTTTCATAAAAACTCATAGTTGGTAAAAGGGTCTTAAAATGGCTGTTGGCAAAGAAATACGCACAAAGATTGCGAGTATTAAAAATACTCAGAAGATCACTCGTGCCATGGAAATGGTTGCTGCGAGTAAAATGCGTAAGACAAAAGACAGAATGCAGGCAACACGCCCTTACGCAAAAAAAATAGGTCAGATTATTAAACATCTTGCCCATGCAAACCCTGAATACAAACATCCATTTCTTGTCCAGCGTGAAGTAAAGCGGGTGGGACTTATCGTAATAAGTTCTGATAGAGGCTTATGCGGCGGTTTAAATTCCAATTTATTCAGAAAATCATTGTCCCTGTTAATGAAATGGGACGGCGATGGAGTGGAAGTGGATGTTTGCACGGTTGGTACGAAAGGTTTTGGCTTCTTTAGTAATCTGAAAAAAATTAATTTGGTAGGGCAAGTTTCAAAAATTGGTGATACTCCGCATTTAAGCGATATTATCGGAGTAATAAAACTAATGCTGGATGCATACGAGCAGAATAGAATTGATGAATTATATGTTATTAGTAATGAATTTGTTAATACTATGACTCAGCACCCTACTGCAGATAGATTATTGCCTGTTGTCGCCAATGAAATTGAAAATGGATTGGCAAATGGTCATTGGGATTATATTTACGAACCCGATGCTAAAGAGGTGTTGGATCATTTACTGACACGCTATATTGAATCCATCGTATATCAAGGTTTAGTTGAAAATAACGCCTGTGAACAAGCTGCTAGAATGGTAGCCATGAAGAGTGCATCGGATAATGCTGGAAATCTTATCAAAGAATTACAGTTGGTTTATAACAAAGCCAGACAGGCTGCAATTACTCAAGAAATTTCAGAAATAGTTGCCGGTGCCGCCGCTGTTTAACATCTAGCAAAATGACAAAATACAAAGAGGACACAGAATGAGTTCGGGTAAAATCGTTCAGATTATTGGTGCGGTCGTAGATGTGGAGTTTTCACGCGAAGAATTGCCCAAAGTATATGATGCATTAATCGTAGAATCTAAAAATTTGGTGTTGGAAGTACAGCAACAAATTGGTGACGGCGTGGTTAGGACTATTGCGATGGGTAGCACTGATGGTTTAAGTCGGGATCTTGCTGTCAATAATACCAACGGCCCGATTTCTGTCCCTGTCGGTCAAGAAACATTGGGGCGTATTATGAATGTCCTCGGTGAGCCTATTGATGAAAAAGGGCCTATTGGTGAAAAAGTAAAATGGGGTATTCATAGGGAAGCCCCTAGTTATGCAGAGCAAGCGGCTGCCAATGAATTGCTTGAAACCGGAATTAAGGTCATTGACTTGATCTGTCCGTTTTCTAAGGGTGGTAAAGTCGGTCTGTTCGGTGGGGCCGGTGTAGGTAAAACCGTGAATATGATGGAGCTGATCCGTAATATTGCGATTGAGCATAGTGGTTACTCTGTATTTGCAGGTGTGGGAGAACGTACTCGTGAGGGTAACGATTTCTATCATGAAATGACCGATTCCAACGTAATCGATAAAGTATCACTAGTTTACGGGCAGATGAATGAACCACCGGGCAACAGATTGCGCGTTGCACTGACAGGTTTGACTATGGCGGAATACTTCCGTGATGAAGGTCGTGATGTGTTGTTCTTCGTCGACAATATTTACCGTTATACTTTGGCGGGTACGGAAGTATCTGCATTGTTAGGCCGGATGCCATCAGCGGTAGGTTACCAACCTACGCTGGCTGAAGAAATGGGTGTTTTGCAAGAACGTATCACTTCAACCAAAACGGGTTCTATTACCTCTATCCAAGCAGTGTATGTTCCTGCCGATGATTTGACTGACCCGTCACCTGCTACTACTTTCGCCCACTTGGATGCGACCGTGGTATTGTCGCGTCAAATCGCAGAATTAGGCATTTATCCTGCAATTGACCCATTAGATTCAACTAGCCGTCAGTTGGATCCGCTGGTTATCGGTCAAGATCATTATGATGTTGCCCGTAAAGTGCAAAAAACATTGCAACGCTATAAAGAGTTGCGTGACATCATTGCCATTTTGGGTATGGATGAATTGTCCGAAGAAGACAAGCAAATCGTTGCCAGGGCGCGTAAAATTCAACGTTTCTTGTCGCAACCATTCTTTGTTGCTGAAGTGTTTACCGGTTCTCCTGGAAAATATGTTTCCTTAAAAGATACGATTTCAGGATTTAAAGGCATAATCAACGGTGAATATGATGCGGTTCCAGAGCAGGCTTTTTATATGGTTGGCACCATTGACGAAGTGTTGGAAAAAGCAAAAGCAATGCAAGCTTAATGTGACTGTTTAGGTAATATAAATGACCATGACCGTACATGTAGACATCGTAAGTGCAGAAAAAGAAATATTTTCTGGATTGGCGGAAATGTTATTTGCTCCTGCTGAACTGGGTGAAGTAGGTATTTCTCCAAGACATGCCCCGTTCATAACAAGGCTAAACCCAGGGGAAGTGCGGGTAAAAGTAACGGCAAAGGAAAGTTACCCTTTCTTTATTTCAGGGGGTATCCTTGAAGTCCAGCCTCATATTGTGACTGTTTTGGCCGATGTGGCGATTAGGGCTAAGGATATTGATGAAGCTGCGGCAATAGCAGCCAAAGCAAAAGCTGAAGAAGAATTGGCGGATAAATCTGGTAAAGTGGATTATGAAGCAGCCCATGCACAATTATTGCAGGCCATTATGCAACTGCGAACTTTGGATAGGCTGCGAAAACGTGGCGAATAATTCATTGATACAGACGGTTGATTAAATTTATCAATCATATTGATACGGTTTTTTAAAAAGCTCGGTAACGTCAAAACGCTATCGGGCTTTTTTGTTTTAAGGGATATGCAATGAAAATTACGACTATTATTCTAGCAGCAGGCAAGGGTACGCGAATGTGTTCAGACCAACCAAAAGTTCTGCATAAAATCGCCAATAAACCATTGTTAAGGCACGTTTATGACTTAAGCAGTCAATTAACGGACAATAGTGTCCATATTGTCATTGGCCACGGTGCTGAATTGGTCAAGCAGGCCTTAAATTTACCTGAAGTGAATTGGATTGAACAACTACAGCAATTAGGTACAGGTCACGCCGTTCAACAGGCAAGTGGGTTTATTGCTGATGAAGATATGGTTTTAATTCTATATGGAGATGTTCCGCTATTAAAATTGGCGACACTGAATCGATTATTGGCTAATGTTAGTCAACAATCAATCGCCTTACTGACAGTCAATCTCGAAAACTCTACCGGATATGGCAGAATTGTCCGAAATGACTCAGGAGAAGTGATAAAGATAGTCGAAGAAAAAGATGCCACTGATGCTGAAAAAAATATTCTAGAAGTAAATACGGGTATTATGGCTGTTCCCGGAGACAAATTAAAACGGTGGTTGGATCAGTTGGACAATGATAATGCCCAAAATGAATACTATTTGACGGACATCATTGAAATGGCGGTTGCTGAGGGCATTAGCGTTGTTACAAACCAGCCAGAAACCGTTGATGAGGTGCTGGGGGTAAACAACCGGATGCAATTAGCCCAGTTAGAGAGGATATACCAGCAACAGCAAGCCGAACAGCTTATGGCGCGTGGTGTGACGTTGAGGGACCCCTTGCGTTTTGATCTACGTGGATCGCTAGACAGCCTTGGGCAGGATATTGAAATCGACATAAATGTCATTCTTGAAGGTAATAACAGCATCGGCAACAATGTGAAGATAGGCCCCAACACACACATTAAGAATTCACTTATTGGTGATAATGTCGAAATTCTTGGTCTTTGTATAATAGAAGATGCACAAATAGGGCAGGGCAGCCGAATAGGGCCGTATGCCAGATTGCGTCCTGAAACCGTATTGGCGGCAAATGTCCATATCGGTAATTTTGTGGAGATAAAAAAATCTGCAATTGCCGAAGAAACAAAAATCAACCACCTCAGTTACATTGGTGACGCAAGTATTGGCAGTAAAGTTAATATTGGTGCGGGAACTATCACCTGCAATTATGATGGTGCAAATAAGTTTAGGACTATCATCGAAGATGGTGCTTTCATTGGTTCCGATACCCAGTTGATCGCCCCGGTTACAGTCGGTAAGAATGCCACCATAGGCGCAGGTTCCACTATTACTCGCGACACCCCGGCAGACCAGTTGACCTTAAGCAGGGTAAAACAGGTCTCTGTATCTAGCTGGCAACGTCCTACCAAACAGGAGAAATCATAATGTGCGGCATTGTCGGTGGTATCGCCCAGCGTAACGTGGTGCCTATCTTACTGGAAGGTTTAAAAAGATTGGAATATCGTGGTTACGATTCGGCAGGTATCGCAATCATCAATAACGGACAAATATATCGCAAGCGTGAATTAGGTAAAGTTAAAGAATTGGAAGCTTCGATACAAGCCGACCCTTTGCCGGGAACTATTGGAATTGCCCATACCCGCTGGGCTACCCACGGGAAACCTAGTACTGCAAATGCCCATCCCCATATCAGCGGTAACAAAGTTGCGGTTGTCCATAATGGCATTATCGAAAACTATGAGCAGCTTAAAGCTATTAGATTGGCGCAGGGATGCCAATTTACTTCGCAAACTGATACTGAGGTGATAGTCCACGAAATTTTTTATGCTTTGCAGGCCACGGGCAACTTGCTTGACGCAGTGAAACAGACGGTTCAAAAATTGGAAGGTGCCTACGCGTTAGGTATCATTAGTGCCGATGAACCAGATACTTTAATCGCTTGCCGTAAGGGTAGCCCGTTAGTAATTGGTGTTGGCATCGGAGAATATTTTATTGCTTCCGATGTGGCCGCATTATTGCCGGTCACGCAACGGTTTATGTTTCTGGAAGAAGGGGATGTTGCCGCCCTGCATTTGGATTCGGTAGTGATTTTTGATGCCCAAAACCAAGTTGTCCGACGCCCCATAAAAGAAAGCAGCCTTAGCCCCGATGCTGTCGATAAAGGCAATTACCGACATTACATGCTCAAAGAAATTTATGAGCAAGCTTTTGCAGTTGCCCAAACTCTGGAAGGCCGGTTTATCAACAACCGTTTGCAGGAAAATTCGTTTGGACATAATGCCAACGAGGTATTTGATAAAATTAAATCAGTTCAAATTTTAGCCTGTGGCACGAGCTATCATGCCGGATTGGTTGCCCGTTATTGGTTTGAAGAATTAGCTAGCGTACCTTGCCAAGTTGAAGTTGCCAGTGAGTTCCGTTACAGGCACCCTGTGTTGGCTAAAGATACCTTGGTTGTCACCATTTCACAATCCGGCGAAACCGCAGATACCTTGGCGGCTCTGCAAGAAGCAAAAAAACTCGGTGCGAAATATTCATTAAGCATCTGCAATGTACCCGAAAGTTCTTTAGTTAGGGAATCGGATCTGGTGTTAATGACGCGGGCAGGCCCAGAGATTGGTGTTGCTTCGACTAAAGCGTTCACGACCCAGCTTGCGGCATTAATGTTATTGGTTATTGCGCTTGGCAGGCGTTTTCAGTTGGTTGAAGAGAGAGAGAAAAAAATAACGTCCCAGTTATTTCGCTTGCCCGGCGAGATTGAGAAGGTTTTGACGTTGAATGATGAGATTAAGCTCTTGTCTGAACAGTTTGCTGAAAAACATCACGCCCTTTTTTTGGGGAGGGGCCCCCATTATCCTATCGCTATGGAAGGGGCGTTGAAGTTAAAAGAAATTTCTTATATCCATGCTGAAGCGTATCCTGCAGGCGAACTTAAGCATGGCCCTCTGGCGCTGATTGATGCCGATATGCCCGTTATTACTGTTGCACCTAACAATCGTTTATTGGAAAAATTGAAATCCAATATGCAGGAAGTTAGTGCGCGTGGTGGACAACTGATTGTTTTCATGGATGAAAAATTGCTTTCAGTAGCAGGCGGAAACATACAAATAATTAAAGTACCACAAGTTGAAAATGAAATTTCGCCTATACTATATACCATTCCGTTACAGTTGCTTGCTTACCATGTTGCGGTTTTAAAAGGCACTGATGTCGATCAGCCAAGAAATCTTGCCAAGTCCGTTACGGTAGAATAAAACAACATCCTATCAGATCGACAGTTTTCGATTAAATTACCGAGCCGAGAAAATGAAACTTATATTATTTGTATTGGCAAGTTTATTTGTCATGAATGCTTCCGCTGGAGTCTACAAATGCACTGATTCCAGTGGCAATAAGGTGTATCGTTCCAGTCCTTGCGTAGAAGGCTACAATAACACCCAAATCGATCTGAAAACGGGGAAGTCAGTCGATTTGGACGAAGAAAAAAAATTACAACTCTTAAAAATCAAAGAACAGCAACAGCAAGAAGAACTGCAAAAGCTTGAACAACAGCAAGAAAACTTGCGTAAGCTTCAGATTATTAATGAAAGTAAAAAAAACCAATTACTGATAAAAGAAAATCCAAACAAATTTTCGGCTTATGCTATTGCGCCATATGAGCTTGAAAAATTGACGCCTTTAGTCAAACTTTTTCAGTCCAGATTAGCAGAAATTGAGCATATGAGAGGGGTCGCCGCCCAAAAAGCTTTGACTTCAGGCCAGTGTAACCGTGTAGAGTCTTCAGAATTAAACGAAAAATCCACTAAGGCTTTACTCGTATTTTTGGTCGATTGTAGCAATACCAAAAGTTTTTACTTTGATGAGAAGCAATTGACCCAGTAATGGTTATGGACAAAGCTAAAATTGTGCTAATTACAGGCTGTTCTAGTGGTATAGGCTATGTGGCCGCACAACAATTGAAACAGCGTGGGCATTATGTTATCGCTACGGCAAGAAAGCCCGCCGATGTTTCGCGCTTGGTGGCCGAGGGGTTCTCCGCCGTACAATTGGACTTGGCTGATAGTTTGAGTATTCAGAAAGCGGTAGGCGAAGTGCTAGCATTGACTGCTGGTAAAATAGATGCTTTATTTAATAACGCTGCATTTGGGCAGCCAGGGGCCGTTGAAGATTTAAGCCGCGAAGTCTTACGTTGTCAATTTGAAACCAATTTGTTTGGGACTCATGAACTGACAAATTTGTTGCTTCCGGTGATGCGCCAACAAGGGCATGGACGTATTATTTATAACAGTTCAATTTTAGGGTTGGTGGCCATGCCGTATCGAGGTGCTTATAATGCCAGCAAATTCGCGCTGGAAGGATTAGCTGATACGTTACGCTTGGAATTGCATGATACTAATATCCACATCTCATTGATTGAACCTGGCCCGATACTTAGCGATTTTAGAAAAAATGCCTTCGATCTGTATAAAAAAAATATTGATCCCAATCGAAGTTATCACCAAAAAACCTACAAATCCATGGAAGCCCGTTTGCAAAAAGAAGGTGCGGCTGCGCCTTTCACGCTTCCTGCCGAGGCCGTTGCCAAAAAAGCTATCCATGCAATCGAATCAAAACGGCCTCAAATCCGCTATTACGTCACTTTCCCAACTTACTTATTGGCGTTTTTGAAAGGCATTTTACCGATATCGTGGCTCGATAACCTGCTCAGAAAGATGTGATATGGAGGTCGGTGTATGACTGTTTTCAAGAATGCTCAATAGAATCTGCTAATAACCTGTGCATAAACCGCTATTTTTAAGTTGTCGTTTTCAAGATTGAAACCTCGTCATCACTTTATCCAAAAGCTAAGGTTTTCTATAGCTTATATCAAGATCAATAGGTTTAATAAAACTGTCATTAAATCGTAAACGAAGCTTCATTTCTTTGTCATAGAACAGCTTTACCCTTCGTCATCCATAACAAGAATAAAAAATTAGAAAATTGATGATTTTCTTCACTGCATAAGGCGCTGGGCGGTCTTTGCAGAATGTTGACTGAGAGGATAACGATATGAAACTGCTACTATCTATTCATAAGTATGATGTATTTATGTTCACTTGGCTGGTTAATGCCAAAATTCATAGGACTTTATCGAATATTAGCCGGTATTTGTCAAAAACAGGTGATGGGCAGCTTTATACTTTGATCATCGGTTTGTTATACTTTATTGAAGGAATTGAAAGCCCGTTGTTACGGGCCATTTTATTGGCCTTCCTGTTAGAAAGGCCAATTTACTTTATATTGAAAAATGGATTTAAACGTAACCGGCCTGAAGCGGCGTTAAAAAACTTTCGTAGCATTATTAAGCCTTCAGATAAATTCAGTTTTCCATCAGGCCACACATCGGCGGCGTTCATGATGGCGACATTGGTTGGCTATTTTTTCCCTGTTTTTATGATCCCGCTTTATGGTTGGGCGTTATTGGTAGGTTTCTCACGAGTGGTTTTAGGGGTTCATTTTCCAACAGATACATTGGTGGGGTGTATTTTGGGTGTCAGCACCGCATTTTTTAGTTTAGGACAAGTTATCTAATGAGAATTTTTTATGGAGTTCAGGGGACGGGCAATGGTCACATCACACGCGCCAGAGTCATGGCAAAGGAGTTGAAATTAGCAGGGATAGATGTAACTTTTCAATTCACTGGTAGACCGATAGATAAGTTTTTTGATATGGATGTGTTCAATGGCTATCAGGTGCGTACTGGATTGACGTTCAATACCGATAAAGGCCAGGTCAGTTATTTAAAAACAGCCCGTGACGTCAAACCGATTACTTTTTTAAAAGATATAAAAGAATTGGATTTAAGTGGTTATGACCAAGTCATTACCGATTTTGAACCGGTAACCGCATGGTCGGCAAGGAGGCAGAAAAAACCAGTTTTAGGGGTCGGTCACCAATATGCTTTTAATTACCCGATTCCTAGGGCGGGAAGTGATCCGATTGCCAATCAGGTGATGAAGTATTTTGCACCGGCAGATATAGGTGTAGGTTTGCATTGGCATCATTTTGGACAGCCGATTTTGCCGCCTATTATCGAGACACCGGAAACGCCTGAAAAAATCATCAAAAATAAAATCATTGTTTATTTGCCTTTTGAAGATCAAAACAGTGTCATCAACCTCTTGGCAAACTTCAAGCAATTTGAATTTCATATTTATTCGCCAGAGGTTGCGGTTTCCAATTTTGAACACATTACTTGCAATCCTTTGTCGCGTAGCGGTTTTCAAAAAGACTTATATGATTGTGCGGGGATTATCAGCAATGCGGGTTTTGAATTGGCAAGCGAAGCATTACAGCTAGGAAAGAAAATCCTGGTTAAGCCTTTGCATTCACAAATGGAGCAAATATCGAATGCCGCCGCATTAAAAGAGTTGGGTTATGGGCATACCATGAAGACGATGGATTTGTCGGCCATTGAACATTGGCTGCATGATAATCACGCGATATACATCACTTATCCCAATATTGCCAAAACCTTAGTGCAATGGCTTCAGGACGGAATGCCCAAAATGGATGCGGATTTTATCGAAATGGTTTGGGGTGATGTCAATGTTTTGAAGGTTGATTTATCAAAGTTTTGACAACGGTTTTTACGCGTTTATAGCCTTGGTCTGCCGGGACAATTTTGGAATCCGGCAGACCAAGGCTTATCTTTTTTTAGCCGGGAACTTCTTCGGCCATGTCTTCTGTTTCTGCCAAGGCAGGAAATTCTTCAGTTAATGTATTGTATTCAATGATATGGAATTCGCCATTCCAGTCTTCGGCAATTAATGTACAAGATTCCACCCAATCCCCACAATTTAGGTAATGGATGTTGTTAATGTACTTGTTGGCCGCAGAATGGATGTGTCCGCAAATCACGCCATCTAACTGGCGGCCTTCACATTCATTGGCGACCACAACTTCAAATTGGGTGATAAATGAAACCGCTGATTTGACTTTGTTTTTGACAAACCGCGACAGCGACCAGTAACCGAACCCCAGATGCCGTCTTACCCAGTTGAAATGGCGGTTAAGCGACAGCAAGGTTTCGTAGCCAATATCACCTAGCACGGCGATTTGTTTGTGGTAGCGGGTGACAATGTCGTAATTGTCGCCATGCGTCAGCAAATATGACTTGCCGGAGGCGCTTTTGTAGACCATTTCGTCATAAATTTCCACATTGCCGATATTCAAATCGCCATGCGATAAAAAGTTGCGCAGAAATTCGTCGTGGTTGCCTGCGATATAGACCACACGTTTATTTTTTGAATATTTTAAAATCTTCCTCAAAAAATTGGTGTGGTCTTGATGCCAATACCAGCCACGCTTGATTTTCCAGCCGTCAATAATGTCGCCGACCAGATAAACCTCATCGAAAGCCAGTCTTTTCAGAGTTTTCAGCAAAAACTCCGCTTTACACGAACGGGTACCAAGATGAATGTCAGAAACAAATATGGCTTTGTAAGAGGCTTTGATTTTTTTGCTCATAAGATGGGTTACGCGTTGGTTTAAGTATGGCTTAAGAGAGTGGAACGGCACTGAGGCGTGGAAAGCGCGATGGGACACGGTTCAAGCTGATGTCTTCCGCGAAACATAATGGCTAAAGACGCTAGCATCGCCAGTCGCCGTTATCACATGGCTAAAACTCCAAGGTTTATTGGGATAACCGTCTCTTAATCATAGGTCATCAATATGACTTTATTGTGACGGTTGCCTGTTTGCATGGGGCTTCTACTTTAGAAAACCGCCGTCACATCAATGCCATAGCGTATCGTTAGGGCAAACCCATGTTACGGGCCGTAAAATAAACGGTGGGTTTTGACGGCTTTTTACTTTCTTTGGTTTTCCTCCTCGCACAGCCGATACCCGACCCCCGCCTCGGTCAGAAAATAACGGGGGCGGGCGAGATTGGATTCTATTTTGTGGCGTAGTTGCCCCATGTAAATGCGTAAATAGTGGCTATGTTCGGTATATACTCTGAACGGTCATGTTTTCGGTTTTTTAAGTAGGGTACGCTGTGCGTACCTTATATATTGATTTTTAAATAAATATTTAAAATGTACACACAGCGTACCCTACTGCAAATTCCAAAAACTGAAAAACCGACCGCTCAAAGTATAGGAAGCCCCAAACCTTTTCGAGCAGTTGCCGGTGCGTGGCCACGAATCCGGCGTTGCTTACCAATACACTCAGCAGACGGAATTCGATGGGGGTCAGGTGGATTTCTTTCTCCCCAACGAAAACGCGGCGTTTGGTCAGTTCTATTTTTAGTTCGCCGACTTGGAAAAACTCCTGTGCGCCACCGGGTAGCTTGGCGACACGCCTAGGCAGGGCTTTGATGCGCGACAGCAGTTCGGCAGTGCTGAATGGTTGGGTCAAGTAGTCGTCGGCGCCGTTGTCCAACGCCAGCGTGATGTCGCTTTCTGTAATGGTCTAATAAAGAGGTTTAAGTTTACTCTGACCCCAGTTATTTTAAATGGGAATGCCGTGATAGACGCTCCAGCGTCACGAAACATAAGCGGACTAAGTTTTACATTCGTCTTTATTGCTTGGCAACCAGCAGGAACGGGTTTGTTACCCGTTCCGAAACGTTTTGAATACCAATAACTAGATTGAAACGGTTAAGAGCTGGATAACAAATCCCGTCCCGCTTGAAAATATACAAAACTTCAGGTTGATTTGTTTCCTGGATGTTAAAGTAAATGTGTTTTATGATTTGTAGCTTTATGGGTTTAAAACTAGACGTTATAAATCCATAAAAGTGCACCTACCTTACTGCATTCAAAATGCCAGCACTTAGCAGAATAAAATTCGATAAAGTGGAGGATTTTCTTTCAGAAATTCGTCGCTCAAACAAAAAATGGTGGGAACAAAATCGTAATTCACCATGGGTTTTTCGTGGAATTGGCGACGCTGATAACTGGAAGCTACTCCCATCTGCTTGGCGAGAGACATCGGGTAGCTTAATGCCTCTGATCGCAAAAATTGCAAGCTTAGAATTACCGATTTTGGAATTACCGTCAGCAATAGAAGAAACGCCTATTCTGCGTCAATATTTAGAATGGACTAACGCAGAAGAAGAAGCTCTTTTTCGTTTTGCAAATGTTGCTAATGAGCTAGGATTTGACGTTGATGCTGGATATTACCAGCCAAACAGAAGCCCGATATTAAATGGGAAATTACGGCGCAACAATGATGAATGTTTCTCTGGCGCAGCATCACTTGCACAGCATCATGGTATACCTACTCGCCTTTTAGATTGGACAAATAGTCCAATAGTTGCTGCATATTTTGCAGCTGAATTTAGCCCGCCAGACTCGAAGAATATTTGTGTCTGGTCTTTAAATACCAAGTATTTAGCATTTCAAGGACATTCAGACGATTTATTCAAACCCTTCAGAATAATGATCTTCAGGCCACAAAGGTCCTCAAATAATTTTCTTCACTCACAAAGCGGTGTATTTACAACCGTATCAAATCTGTCATCTTCAGATTCATATTCAGAATTGGAGAAGTATTTTTTACTTCATCAGAAATGGCCAGCTTTAGAGGAAATAATTACCGATATGTGTTGCGAACTGCCAATATTAATATCGCATGAACTAAGTATAGAACATGCCCAGGAGCTGTTGTGGGTTTTAGAGAAAGAAGGAATAACCAAGGCTTCCTTAATGCCAACATTAGATAATGTAGCGTCAGTTGTTAAGGCAAAATGGAATTCCCATTACTTCTAACTAATCGTTGGGAACTATCTCAGCAGAGCCATAAAATCTACCGAGACATGCGGCTCATTAATTAAGAAGTATGGCTATTTTTCGTGGGGCATCAAATAGTTTAATATTTTGATAAATTCTTCGTCTGATGGTAACTCAATTTTGGAGTTTCGTAATTCAGCGTTTAGTTTTATGCTTTCAATAAGTGGCTCTTTGCCAGCTATTGCAAGAAGCAATTGTGCTTTTGAAATGCATATATTTATAACGATAATATTACATCCATATCTCTGTAATAGTGATAACCTGATTACCTGCCAATAATTGAGCTTAGATTTGTTAACTTTGACCTCTATTGCATAATATTCACCGCTTTTGAAACCGATAAAATCATAGCGGCCTGGGTGCGCACCTGACCCAGGGAATTTTTTTAGGGCTTCTCTATTTTCATTTTTCAAACGTTCTGCGGCTTGATTTCCATGCTTTTTTTGCGCTTGAGTTATTTTTAGCCAGTCATGAGGTAATGGATTCTTTTCAGAAAAGTGCCACCAGTAACGCTGGATATACTCATTTACTAGTAGGTTAACAATAAGAAACTCTTTCTTATACGGGGGGCTATTGATGTTGAGTTTAAAAATGGTTTTAGGCGTTTCTTTGGCATATTTGGATTTAGCATAACCTACGGCACAATCCAATCCTTCATCAGAGCATACTGTAAGGTAAGGTTTCAGGTGATTTCCTGATGTGTTTCGAGGCATTTCTTTACCATATTTTACAAGTTGAAACCCGTTGCTTGATAAATATTTTTGAGCGATATATTCACCAATTTCTCCAATTACCCAAGCCTTTATTTTTTCCATAGAGCTGTCCTTTTTCAGATACTCAAATTTTTGTTTATTGGTTTATAAATATTATTGGTTTGCTCGTAAATCATTTAATCATCACAACCCATACCGCTTACGCTTACGCCATAAAGTCGCGCGGCTCATCCCCAATAACTCCCCCGCATGTCCCACCGAACCGTTGCTTTGTTGTAAAGCTAGTCGAATAGCAGCCCGCGTAGGGCGCATTAGCGATAGCGTAATGCGCCGGATGATTGAAGGCAGGTGCAATACGGCTATCGCCTATTGCACCCTACGGTATGCGTCTTACGGGTTGAACGGTCTTAATCTACGGACTTATTCCATGCCCATTCCTAAGCATTATCCAAAAGCTGCCGCGCCGCCTGGATAGCCGCCTTGACCGTCTCCGGCGCAGTGCCGCCGATATGCTGACGCGCCGCCACCGAGCCTTCCAAAGTCAAATACGCAAACACGTCTTCGGAGACTAACGCCGAAAACCCCTGCAATTCGGCAAGCGTCAATTCCGACAAATCCCGTTGGCTTTCCAAACCCAAACGCACCGCCAAACCCACCACCTCATGCGCATCACGGAAGGCCATGCCTTTGCGTACCAGCGCGTAGGGCGCATTAGCGATAGCGTAATGCGCCGGATGATTGAAGGCAGGTGCAATACGGCTATCGCCTATTGCACCTTACGGTATGCGTCTTACGGGTTAAGTTATCCAAAAGCTGACGCGCCGCCTGGATAGCCGCCTTGACCGTCTCCGGCGCAGCGCGTAGGACGCATTAGCGATAGCGTAATGCGCCGGATGATTGAAGGCAGGTGCAATACGGCTATCGCCTATTGCACCTTACGGTATGCGTCTTACGGGTTAAGTTATCCAAAAGCTGACGCGCCGCCTGGATAGCCGCCTTGACCGTCTCCGGCGCAGCCCGCGTAGGGCGCATTAGCGATAGCGTAATGCGCCGGATGATTGAAGGCAGGTGCAATACGGCTATCGCCTATTGCACCCTACGGTATGCGTCTTACGGGTTACGGTATGCGTCTTACGGGTTGAACGGTCTTAATCTACGGACTTATTCCATGCCCATTCCTAAGTTATCCAAAAGCTGCCGCGCCGCCTGGATAGCCGCCTTGACCGTCTCCGGCGCAGTGCCGCCGATATGCTGACGCGCCGCCACCGAGCCTTCCAAAGTCAAATACGCAAACACGTCTTCGGAGACTAACGCCGAAAACCCCTGCAATTCGGCAAGCGTCAGTTCGGACAAATCCCGTTGGCTTTCCAAACCCAAACGCACCGCCAAACCCACCACTTCATGCGCATCACGGAAGGCCATGCCTTTGCGTACCAGATAATCCGCCAAATCGGTCGCGGTGGCGAAACCACGCTTGGCGGCATTGTACATATTGGCTTTTTTGGCGGTGATGTGCGGGACCATGTCGGCGTAGGCGCGTAGGCAATTGACCAGCGTGTCGGCGGTGTCGAACAGCGGCTCTTTGTCTTCCTGGTTATCTTTGTTATAGGCCAAGGGCTGGCTTTTCATCAGCATCAGCAAGGCCACCAGATGCCCCGTGACCCTGCCGGATTTGCCGCGCACCAATTCCGGCACATCGGGATTTTTCTTTTGCGGCATGATGGATGAACCCGTGCAAAAGGCATCCGGCATGTCGATAAAATCAACAAACGCGCTAGACCACAAAATCAGTTCTTCGGAGAAACGCGACAAGTGCATCATGATGAGGCTGGCGACGGCGGCAAATTCGATGGCGAAATCACGGTCGCTGACCGAATCCAGCGAGTTGGCGGACGGGCGGCTGAAACCTAGCAGTTCGGCGGTCATGAAGCGGTCTATCGGGTAGCTGGTCCCCGCCAAGGCCGCCGCACCTAAGGGCATGATGTTGATGCGTTTGACGCAATCGTCCAGACGCTCGCGGTCACGGCGCAGCATTTCAAACCAGGCCATCAGGTGGTGCCCGAAGGTGATGGGCTGGGCGACTTGCAAATGCGTGAAACCGGGCATGATGGTGCCGGCGTGTTGTTCCGCCAAATCCAGGATGGCGGTTTGCAAACGCGTCAATTGGGCGGTGATCTGGACGATTTCGCTACGCAAATACAGGCGGATGTCGGTGGCGACCTGGTCATTGCGCGAACGTCCGGTGTGCAGTTTTTTCCCCGCAACGCCAATCATGTCGGTCAAGCGCGCTTCGATGTTCATGTGGACATCTTCTTGCTTGATAGACCAGACGAATGTGCCGTCAGCTATTTCTGCGCCGATTTGCGTCAGGCCGTTGATGATGGCGTCGCGCTCGGCTTCGGTCAGGATGCCACAGGCGCACAACATGGTGGCATGGGCGATGGAACCTTGGATGTCTTGCGGGGCCATGCGTTGGTCAAAATCAACGGAGGCCGTGAAGACTTCGACAAAAGCATCGGTGGCTTGGGCAAAGCGGGCGCTGGACAATTTTTCAGAATTTACGGAAGTCATGGTGATTTTAAAGCCGTTGGAAAAATTTGCTGATTATACCGTTTAGAATCCTATGGATGTTTAAAAACACCGCAAAACAGCCAATACGCAAGTTACAACCCCGCCCCATTATTCGCCAACCACTTTACTTACTATCGCCAGACAACGGTTTGGCTGATTGCCAAATTGTTTACACCATCCGAAAAATTATCTTAATACGTTGGTTCACAAGCTGGAGCTTGGGAACTGGATATAAACGTCACGCACAAGTTACAAACGCGCCATACGCGCCTAACTATTTGTTTTAAAATAATTAATAAAAAATATGTAGATACTTATGACTCTGTGCTGGAGAACATGAAGCAGCACGAATCGCGGCAGCGGAGCGGCTTAAGGTGCTGCTTATTTATGACGGCGACAGCAAACTAAATGAACATATAAGTAAAGTTTTTGTGGCTATGCAATGATTTTTGGTAGTCCTGCAATCGGAATGATTTGTAAAAAGTCAAGCCTACCGATTTATTGGGTCGAATGCCCGTACTTCAAGGCGTACAGTCATCGCAATATTTTATTGACAAATCTATTATCATTCCGATTGCAGGACTACCAAACCGAAAACGTGACCGTTTGAAGTAGATCGTGCCGCCTAATGCGCCTCATCCCAATTATCCCCAACCCCAACATCCACGACCAATGGCACGTTCAATTCAGCGGCGGCGCACATCAGGTTTTTGATCTGTGTGGTACACGCCTCTAGCTGGTTTTCGGCGATTTCAAACACCAATTCATCATGCACCTGCATAATCATTTTGGCATCGGTGCGCCCTTTGTTTAACCACGCATCTGTGGCGATCATGGCGCGTTTGATAATGTCGGCGGCGGTGCCCTGCATCGGCGCGTTGATGGCGGTGCGTTCGGCGTATTGGCGCATGTTGGCGTTGCGGGATTGGATGTCCGGCAAATACAGGCGCCGTCCAAACAGGGTTTCGACAAAACCTTGTTCCCGCGCTTGTTCGCGGATGCTGTCCATGTAATTTTTCACGCCGGGATAACGGGCAAAATACAAATCAATATAAGCCTGGGCTTGGTTGCGGCCTAAGCCCAATTGCTGCGCCAGACCGAAGGAGGACATGCCATAAATCAAGCCAAAGTTAATGGCTTTGGCGGAACGGCGCAAATCGTGGGTGACTTGTTCGGGGGCGACGCCAAACACTTCGGCGGCGGTGGCCCTGTGAATGTCCTCACCTTGGCTAAATGCTTGCAACAAACCCGCATCGGCCGACAAATGCGCCATGATGCGCAGCTCAATTTGCGAATAATCGGCGGCGACGATTTTATAGCCTGCCGGGGCGATAAACGCTTGGCGGATTTTGCGGCCTTCGGCACTGCGTATCGGGATGTTTTGCAGGTTCGGGTCGGACGAAGACAGCCGTCCTGTAGCCGCTACGGCTTGATGGTAGGAGGTGTGGATGCGTCCGGTGTTGCTGTCCACTTGTTGCGGCAGTTTGTCGATATAAGTTGATTTCAGCTTGCTTAAACTGCGGTATTCCAATATCACCTTGGGCAAGGGATAGTCCGCCGCCAATTCTTGCAACACCGATTCATCGGTCGATGGCTGGCCTTTCGGGGTTTTTTTCAAGACCGGAAGTTTCAGTTGGTCGTACAAAATATCCTGGATCTGCTTAGGTGAGCCCAGATTGAAAGCGCGGCCTGCGAGATCGTGGGCATGTTGTTCCAAGGCGATGATTTGGCTGGATAATTCCAGACTTTGTTGGGCCAGCATCGCCGTGTCGATGAGTACGCCGTTGCGTTCAATCTTTGCCAATACGGGGATTAGCGGTATTTCCATCTGCTGGTAAAGTTGATACAGGCGAGGGTGCTGTTGCAGTTTCGGCAATAAAGTCTGGTGCAAACGCAGGGTAATATCGGCATCTTCGGCGGCATACGGCGTGGCCTGTTCGATGGCGACTTCCTGGAAACCGATTTGTTTCGCGCCTTTGCCCGCGACATCTTCGTAATGGATGGTGTCCATGTCCAGATACTTTTTCGCCAGATCATCCATATTGTGGCGGCTCGCGGTGCTGTCCAAGACATAAGATTCGAGCATCGTGTCATGGGCGATGCCGCGTAAGGTGATGCCGTGGTTGGCTAAGACATGGGCATCGTATTTCAGGTTTTGCCCCAGTTTGGCTTTGTGGGGATTTTCCAAAAGCGGGCGGAGTTTTTCCAGTATATCGGTGCGGTCAAGTTGTTTCGGTGCGCCGGGATATTCGTGCGCTAAAGGCAAATAGGCCGCATGTCCCGCTTCCACGGCAAACGACACGCCGACGATTTGGGCTTTGCTGTAATCCAGGCTGGTGGTTTCGGTATCGAAAGCAAACAATTCGGCCGTGTCTAGGCGTTTGAGCCAATCGGTGAATTGGGTTTCGGTCAGGATGGTTTCGTAAACTTTTTGGACATTTGCATTAAGACTTGTCTGGTTTGGCAAACCAGAAAGGTCTACACCAATATCTGTTTGCCTATCCTTAACAACTGGGGTTTCAGTGGCAATAGGATTGTCCAAGGTTTTCAGCCATGATGAAAATCCCAGTTCCGTCAGCAAGGTTTTTAAAGCCGCTTTGTCCATAGGCTGTTGTTTCAAATCTTCAACGCCGAAGGGCAGCTCCAAATCACATTGGATGGTCGTCAATTGCTTGGCAAGCGGCATAAACTCCAGCGCGTCGCGCAAGTTTTCGCCAATCTTGCCTTTTATTTCATGGGCATGGGCGACCAGGTTTTCCAGTGTGCCGTATTGCTCCAGCCATTTGGCGGCGGTTTTCGGGCCGACTTTGGGCACACCAGGAATATTGTCAACAGTGTCGCCCATCAAGGCCAGATAATCGACGATTTGCTCCGGCCTTACGCCAAATTTGGCTATCACGCCTTGGATGTCCATGCGGGTGTTCGACATGGTGTTTTCAAGGATGACCTGTTCATTGACGAGTTGCGCCATGTCCTTGTCGCCAGTCACCAGAATGACGTGGTAACCGGATTCCTTGCCGCGACATGCCAGCGTCCCCATCACATCATCGGCCTCCACACCCGATTCCATCAGCAACGGCAAGCCCATTGCGCGGATTAATTGGTGCAGTGGCTCAATTTGTACGCGCAAATCATCCGGCATGGGCGGACGGTGGGCTTTATAGGCTTCATACAAGTCATTGCGGAAAGTTTTCCCTGGCGCGTCAAAAACAACCGAGATATGTTCACTGGCGTAATCGCTCATGAGCTTACGCAGCATATTGGTGACGCCGTGGATGGCGTTGGTCGGCTTGCCGTCCGGGCTGTTTAGCATGGGGATGGCGTGGTAGGCACGGAAGAGGAAAGAAGAGCCATCAACTAAGATCAGGTATTGGGAGGAAGGTAGCGGCATAGGGTTTGGCGGTAAAATGGTTGGACAGGCTAACAAGATAGCATTTTTATGGGTTTTTTACTTACATCCGCATACAGGAGCGCCCGCTTAGTTCAAAACCGGAGGGGAGATTGCTTTTAACTGCTGGGAAATTATAAAAAATATAATTAAAATCAATTTGATAATAGCCTAGAAATTTAAATGAAATTGGCTAAAGTATAAGCAATTGCTTTTTTACCCAAGCACCACAATGTCACTGAGTGGGCGATTATGACAAAACTCATCTGGACAACGAATAGGCCGATATAGCCCAAGCAGGTAACCTCAATGAAAACCGTCCATCACAATTTTTTAGGCAGTTTCCCGCTAAGTCATTATCTGGCGAAGATTGATCCGCCCGATGTGTTATCCCGAATTTTTCTCAGCATTGCCTATAAGCGTCAGACATCAAACCTTGCTTTGCTCTTGGTCTTGGTCATGATGACCAGCCTATGCTTCCCTGTCACCGGATACACAGCGGCATTGGACAAAACTGGGCCGGTATTGACAGGTCTCATCGCCTATTGGAGCTTCGATGCCTGTAACGCCGACGATTCCGGGCCTTATAAAAATCATGGTGTGATCCAGGGCAATCCGCAATGTATCGACGGTGTGCATGGCAAGGCCTTGAGCTTTGACGGAACTGATGATTTTATCCTCGTCCCCAATGCCGACTCCCTCAATCCGGTCAAAGAACTGAGCTTGGCTGCGTGGTACCGGCCTAGCCGGGCATTTGCCGGAAACGGTGACAATGCCATTGTCCAAAAACCTTACCCCGCCCATGAAGCACCATACTACCAATACCATCTCGGCGTGAATGGCAACGCCTATTGGCCTGACAGAATCCTGCGGACGCAGGGGCGATTTGATGCGCGGGTGGCGATCCAGGGTGCGTCGGTTTTGCAGACCACGGAAAATGATTTCTGGAAACCAGGGCAATGGTATTGCCTAGTCAGCACCTATGACCAACAGCAACTCAAACTATTTGCCGATGGCAAACTGGTCGGGCAAACCAACAATCCTGGCCCGTTAAACACTTACCCAACCCCGCTCACCATTGCAAAAGCCTATAACATCAACAGGCCTGGGGTCGATTACACGCCCGGTGATATGGACGAAATTCAAATTTATGACCGCCCGCTCACTGAGCAAGAAATCCGGCAAATTTGCCGCATTGCCGATACCGCCAAAGACGGGACTGTCCCGTCGCTGGCACAGGCACCGCAAGCATCCGAAAAATCCGGCATCCTCATTGAGGAACAAGCGTTAACAACCATCGCCCCTGACCTTGTGAAGCGCGAAGGCCAGACACTTCGGCTCCGCTTGAAAAACGGACAGTTCCATAACTTGAAAAACCGGGAGGAATCCAACGAGGATGGCGGGAGGGATTATCATTTCCAAGCACATTTGCCAGACCTGCATTCCTATCTGGTTTGGATAAGCGAGTCTGAAGGGAATAGCTTATTGCTAGTCGATACAAGCACCGGTGCCGAAACGGAAATCTGGGGGAACCCCGTCATTTCTCCAGACCACAAACGCTTCCTCACCTTCTCAATGGATATGGAAGCGTCGTTTATCGCCAATGGCATCCAAATCTGGAACGATCAGGTAAGTAAATTCGTTTCCGAGTATGACCAGGAATACAACGACTGGGGCCCCAGTGAGGTGAAATGGATAGACAACAGCACAATCAGTATCACCAAGAACATACCCGATACCAAAACCGGCGGAAATTATCGGGAAGCCATCGCCTACTTGAAACTTGATGGCAAAGGACGCTGGTTGCTAGATGAAACCGCCAAAGACCGCTGGGAAAGGGTGGTCATGGGTTCCGGGGTGCGCTTGCGGGCTAATCCCGACCCTGCCTCGCCAATAACCGCCCGCCTGTCATTAGGGACGGTGCTGACGGTTGCCCAGCTTGCCACCGACCAAGACCAGCAAAACTGGTATCAGGTGCAAACACCGGACCATCTCCAAGGTTGGGTTGCCGGCCCACAGACAGTGCTGTTCGACAAAAACCACCCGGAAATCACTTACCGCGAAATTTTGGCGCGGCGTTCTGACGTTTCCGAGCCACGCAAGCTGCCCGAAGAATTGGATTTTCTGATGTTTCTCGTGCGTATGCCACCTAATCTCACCCAAACAGAGGCGGAACAAGCCTTGCCGATATTGCTGCGCATGGACACGGGCTGGGACACGCTATGCCGTGCCAACGTGGACGGGGCGATTTGGATGGACACCCCTTATCTGTTGGAGTCCCTGAAAGCAGCCAAGCGTCCGGCGGCGGGGAATGCGTCCAGAACCGATGCCTTAGACCGGATTGGCGGGCTTATCAAACGGTGCGCCCCCCATCCACCTGCCGAGGTAAAAAATGAAAAATCGGCGGTTACGATGCCAAGTACGGTTATCCGCGCCCAACTTTCAGAAGGGATGGGCTTGGCGGATTATGCCAAAACCGCCGTGGCCGAGCATTTCGTGGTCAATGGCAGCTTTCCCGTCAATAATGAAGCCGCTGGCCTACCCAAACCAGAACAACTGATCGGCAATTATGTCACCGGAGTCGCCGTCGAAGATGGCGCAATCCATGTCACGTTTGGGAATCGGGTGGCTAAAGCCGCGTTCGGCAAATCCTTAAGCCTGCGTCCCGCCATTGTCACCGCCAACCCTGGCAGCCCGATTTCCTGGGTGTGCGGCTACGCGTCCCCAGTAAACGGCATGACGGCGCAAGGAAAAAACAAAACGTCCATACCAGCGGTTTATTTGCCGATGCAATGCCAAAAATAACGGTAAAAGTAGTTAATCGCCCAGATAATTGGAGCCAGATTCATCACAGGTGGAGGATATATTTGAGCGGTTTTATATGATCATTGCACAGAGGAAATTAGCATCCATCAGTAGCGGCGATTTTGGAGAATGTTCAGCAGGGGGGGTGAAATATTGGATACTCAAGTTTGGCGAGACCCACTTTCTTGATGTGAAAATTCTTTATTAAAAACCCGCCTTCTTAGCTACTACAAAACCTAAAAACAACAGGCATCGACTATGCAAATTCTACAAATCAGCGACCAAGCCGAGTGCACCACGCTGTATTCGGAGGACATGCAATATGGGCAGATAATTGATAACCGGATGATGGTCATCAATCCGTTCTTGTGAAAATTTCAGGCAAATGTTGCCGGGATTGGCTTGGACGAAACGCAACAGGCGTGTTAGGCTTGAACGGTGCGGCGGTCATGCGTGTGTTCTTGGCAATTAGGCCGTAGGTTGGCGGTGGGCTTGCGGACCCCAACATTACGGATTTTATGCGTTGGGGTCCGTGCCTCACCCCAACCTACCGTGCTACGTTAGCCAACATAATGAATCTAAAAAAGGTTTGTATCCATCATGAAAATCACAGGCTATCAAAACAATCCCCCCCGCGATGGCTGGTTCGCCATCGCTTTGGGCATTTTTATCATTGTGCTTGTTCAATATATTGACCCGGTGGGCAGCAACCCGGATACAGGCTTGTTCCAGTTAGGGCCATCAGGTACGCGTAAGCTAATCGAGTTTATGGGAGTTTTTTTCATCGCGCTTGGCCTCTGGGTATTTGTTTGGAGGCCCAAACGCGAAGTCAGCATTGACCATCGGTTGCGGCGGGTGGCCGTTCTCGATACGTCACGTTTCGAAAAAAAACATCGGAACATCCCCTTTGCTTCGATTTCCGAGGTTTTCATCGATCAATGGAATAATTTCGATTTGGAAAGCCGTACGGATCATTACGAATACTGGCTATCCATCCGCTTGCTATCAGGAGAGCTTGTGGAAATCACTGACCGCACACGACATAGGGACAAGATCGAAAAGATTCGAGATGATGTGATCGCCAGCATGAAAATGCACTAAGAACGTGTTTTAAAAGCGTCGCGAGCGGTTCGAGTGCAACGACTGCATGGATGCCACCACAAGGGTGGTCTATGGACAGAGGTAGGGCAACGCCCCTCAAGGTGGTCTATGGACAGAGCAGCGTAGCGGTGTGCCGAGGCGCACGGAGCGGAGAAACCGGAGTGTACTGGACGTACATGAGGATTTCGAGCACCGCGCAACGCAGCAATCGAGCCGCGTAGCAGCTTTTAAAACACGTTCTAACGAATAAGGTTAATCCTGTCCCTAATGTTTCAATGCCACCGCCATTTTGAAAAAAACAATGAACTTTACGGACGGGGCAACATGCCCCGTCCGGCTGAAGGCTGTTCGGGTTTTCCATGACACTAAGCCATATTCCGCGAATTCTTGCTATTGCGAAAAATCAGCGGTTTCTCGTCAATGGCTAAGGCCGCCGCCCTAGCCGAATCTATCGCCTCTCCAACCACGCCATGCTCAGGTGATTTGCCACATACCGGATCGGTGTTGTACATATCGCCCGTCAGCAAATACGCTTGGCAACGGCAGCCACCGAAATCTTTTTCCTTTTCATCGCAACTGCGGCAAGGCTCTTTCATCCAGTCAAAGCCACGGAAGAAATTGAAGGTTTTGGATTCATACCAGATTTCTTCAATGCTGTAATCCTTGACGTTCGGGCATTCCAAGCCTGGCAGTTCACGCGCGGAATGGCAGGGCAACGCCACCCCGTCCGGCGCGATGGTCAAAAATGTCGTCCCCCAGCCGTTCATGCACGCTTTCGGGCGGTCTTCGTAAAAATCCGGCACGACGTAATAGATTTTCATTTTGCCCGCGACTTTTTCTTTATAGGCTTGGGCAATCGCCTCGGCTTGTTCAAATTGTTCTTTGGTCGGCAGTAATAAATCGCGGTTGACATGCGCCCAACCGTAATATTGCGTGTTGGCAAGTTCCAGATAATCCGCGCCCAGTTCTTCCGCCATCGCCAAAATTTCCGGCATTTGATGGATGTTTTCGCGGTGGATCACCACGCACAGCACCATCGGGTAGCCGTGTTTTTTGACCAGATGCGCGACTTGTTTTTTATGCTCGAACGAAGCCGTGCCTGCGATATGGTCGTTAAGCTCTTGGCTGCTGGCTTGGATGCTGACTTGGATATGGTCTAGCCCCGCTTCTTTGAGCTGGACAATTTTTTCCTCGGTCATGCCATAACCCGAAGTGATCAGGTTGGAATAATAGCCCAGCTTGCGGGCATGTTTGACCAATTCCGGCAAATCGGGGCGCGTCAACGGTTCGCCGCCGGAAAATCCCAGTTGCACCGCGCCCAGTTTCCGCGCTTGCGTCAAAACACGCTTCCAATCGTCGGTGCTTAACTCGGTTTTATAGCTCGCATAGTCCAAGGGATTGGAGCAATACGGGCATTGCAAGGGGCAAGAATAAGTGAGTTCCGCCAGTAACCAGCGTGGCGGGGTGGTTTTAGTTTGATTATTGTTGTATCCAGCCATTGTTTAAGGCGACCTCCAGAAAAGCGGAAATATCAGAATGTAAACCGGACGTGGCGAATTTTTGTTCCAGTTCCGTGACGATGTCGGCAAGCGTCCGTACCCCATCGCAGCATTTTAGGATTTCCGCCGAACTTTGGTTAAGCTCGACCATGCCTTCAGGGTAGAGGATGACGAATTTTTGCTGGGCTTCTTCCCATTGCAAACGGTGCGTGCGGGAAAAACGGATGGGCAGTTGCGGGTTTATAATCATAGTGGATGTGCTTAGGTTGGTGTTGCCGTTTTATTATTCATTGTTTCATAAGTGCTTGCCCGTTTTCCTAAAACTAAGGCAAACACTTAAAAATCAATATCAACCAGGTTGATAAAACTGGCGCAATTTTAGCAAAATCGCCGCTTTTATAAGCGGACATTTTGGATTTTGTTTTGCTGTCGCGAATGTTGGGTGCTGCTGACATAAACCGTGCTATGCAGACGGTGTCTTTCATTGCCACAAAAGTGGCATCAGAATTGCTGTTATTCGCTGTTGTATAAATAAAATGCTTTAAAAACAAATAGCTCACCGTGTCCGGCTCGATAGGCACAGCTTTTCTGCGGCATTTCACCCGGTCAATTGTGTCATATCACGCAGTAGTTAATCCGGGCCGACCAACAAGCACTTTAACACAGGAAAACAGGCAATGACTAAAACCGATCTCATCAATGTACTCTCTAAAAAACAACCGCATTTGAGCAAAAAAGAAGTCGAACTCGCGGTTAATTGTATTCTGGAACGCATCACCGCCGCCTTAATGGCGAAACAACGGATAGAAATCCGTAATTTTGGTGTGTTTTCAGTCCATTATCGTATTTCACGGAAAGGGCGTAATTTTATTTCCGGCGAATCATTGCATGTACCGCCCAGGTATGCCACGCATTTTAAAGCAGGTAAAGAATTGCGTTTGCGGGTTGCGGCATCGAGGATATTGGTTAAACAAGCTTCGTAGTTGTTTAGAACGTGTTTTAAAAGCTGCTACGCTGCCCGATTGCTGCGTTGCGCGGTGCTCGAAATCCTCATGTACGTCCAGTACACTTCGGTTTCTGCGCTCCGTGCGCCTTGCACTCGAACCGCTCGCGACGCTTTTAAAACACGTTCTTAGCCCCATCATTAAAAAATGTAAAAATAATTTCATTTTATTGCATCCATTTTTTCGGTCTCTCCGTATACATAAATGCAATTTCAATACACAGAAATTGCCTTATGTTTATTTGAATTTAATCCCCACTGATTAAGAGAGGCCCAGATTATGAAAATGATACCCAAATTATTAGCTGTATCGGTTGTTGCCGCTTTACCTGCCCTTAGTTTTTCCGCCAGCCACCGTGAAGCCCCCGCCATTGCTTTTGATCCCGCTGCCGATATTACCGATGTTTATGCGTTCCGCAGTTGGGAAGACCCCAGTAAACTGGTTTTTATTATGAACGTGCTGCCTGGACAAGAACCCAGTGCCGCGCCAAATTATTATAACTTTGATGACCCTGTGGCTTATGACATCAATCTCGACACCAACAAGGATGGCAAGGCCGACGATATTGTTTACCGGATACAATTTAAAACCGAACTACGCGCACCGTTTATTAATTTGCCGATTGCTTATGGTGGTGTTGATACTGTCCCCGGTTTACCACCTGCTATCCGGGGCTTGGATGGGGCGGACTCGGTGGGTTTAGGCTTGCGCCAAACCTATACCGTCACTGAAATTAAAGGCACCCAATCACGCGAATTAAGTACCGGAAAATTGGTGGCGGCCCCGTCCAACATAGGCCCTCGCACCATGCCGGATTATCAGGATTTAAGCGAACAAGGCATTTATCCTTTGGTGAATGGCGGACGGGTGTTCGCCGGTCAGCGTGACGAAGCGTTTTATATTGATTTAGGAGCGTTTTTCGACACCCTGAATTTCCGCGCCCCGCCTATTTTGACAGCCGACCAAGACGCCAACGATTTCGCCAATCCTTTTGGCAATGACATGTTCTCAGGTTTTAATGTCAATTCAATCGCCATTGAAGTGCCTATCAGTGAAGTGACTTCAGACGCAAATGCGGTCATCGGCATGTATGCGTCAACCAGCCGTCCACGCTACAAAACCATTAACAAACTGGGTCAAACTGTTTACTCCGGTGCTTTCGTCCAAGTGGCGCGTATGGGCAATCCCTTGGTCAATGAACTCATTATCGGCACAGGTAAAAAAGACTTGTGGAATGCGACCGAGCCAGAGAAGGAGGCGCAATTTCTGGATTTTTACCTCAATCCCCGTCCGACCAGCTTAATTAATGCCGCATTTGGCACTAATTTTCCAACGACTGGACGTACTGACCTGGTGGCGGCTTTGCTGAAATATCCAGGGCAACCTGCAAAATGTACGAGGGCAAGCCTTTGTTCTGATTTATTGCGTTTGAATGTCAGTGTGCCGCCTACCGCACCTGCCGCGCAAAAACGTTTGACGGTACTGGCCGGGGATAAGGCCGGCTTTCCAAATGGCCGCCGCCCTAATGATGATGTGACCGATATTGCTTTGCGTGTGGTTTCCGGTGCTTTGTTAGGCATTCCAGTGCCAAACTTGGGCGACGGCGTCAATTTTAACATTGGCGCCAACGGCATTAATTTGACCAAAAACGGCATTTACAAAGTGTTCCCATTTTTGCCTAAACCTCATGATGGTCGTAACCGCAGACATATAGATTGCAACGAGCCAGGCGCCAAGCCTTGTAATTAATTTGGGTTTATCCATTCCCGCAGAAATCGCGGGAATGGATAATCTAAGGAATGGGCATGAAATAATTTCCGCACCGGCTCGTCAGACCTGTCAGGTTTTGAAAACCTGACAGGTCTTGATCCGCGAATTTATTCCATGCACATTCCTAAGCTTCAACTAATGCTTGTTGTTTTTACTATAATTTTCCAACCGGGTTTATTCATGCCAAGATTATCAGCCATTGTTTGGGCTATATTGTTCTGGGTGTTGCCGGCCATCAGTTTGGCGGCACCGTATATCCCCAAATCCCCCGATGAAGTGCTTGAGCAACTGCCCGTCCTCAACAACCAAGCAGAGCTGGAGATGAAGACCTTGCAGCGTCAGCTCAACGCCAATCCCGATAACCTGTCTTTAGCGGTCGGCATCGCCACCCGCTTATTGGAAACCGCCCGAACCGAGGCCGATCCGCGTTATTACGGTTATGCCGAAGCCGCAGTTAAAACTTGGTGGCGGCAAAACCAACCGCCTGTTGACGTGTTGATGGTGCGGGCGACCATCCGCCAACATCGGCATGATTTTACCGGCGCCTTGCAGGATTTGCAGGACGTGCTCGCCAACGAACCACGCAACGCCCAAGCCTGGTTGACACAAGCCGTAATCCAAGCGGTGCGTGGCGACTATGACGCATCGTTGCGGAGCTGTTCGATATTAAAACGCTTGGGGGCCAATTTGCCGGCAACGACTTGTCTGGCAAATGCCGCCAGCCTCAGCGGTTCAGGCCAACAGGCTTATCAATTATTGCAAGAAAGCTTTGCCAACACGGCGCAAACCGATGGGCAAATCCGGCTATGGACGTTGTCGGTGCTGGCGGAAATCGCCGCCCGCTTGGGCGATAACCGCAATGCCGAAGCCCATTTTTTGCAGGCAATGGCCTTGCAGCGGCGGGATGTGTATCTATTAAGCGCCTACAGCGATTTTTTGCTGGAACAACACCGTCCAGCCGAAGTGGTGGCATTACTGAAAGACGACACTCGTCCTGACGGACTCTTGTTGCGCTTGGCTTTAGCCGAACAAGCCACTGGCTCGAATCTATTGCCACAACATATCGGCGAACTGCAACGCCGGATAGACGCTTATCGTTTACGGGGCGAAAACATCCATCAGCGGGAAGAAGCCCGTTTTAACTTAGCTCTTGCTAAACAACCAGAAATCGCTTTACGGCTGGCTTTGGAGAATTGGCAAGTACAACACGAACCGTGGGATGCCAGATTAGTGCTGGAAGCGGCGTTGGCATCAGGCAAGCCTGAAGCGGCCCGGCCTGTGTTGGCTTGGTTAAGCCAAACCAAGCTGCAAGACAGGCAATTGCCGCCTTATCTTGCCAAGCTGGGGGCACAGTGATGCGCATTTTACTGGCGATTTGCTTTGGGTTATTGGCGATGCCTGTGTTGGCCCATAAACCTAGCGACAGTTATTTGTCGATCAGCGTCCAGGAACAAACGGTCAGCGGGCAATGGGATATTGCCTTGCGTGACCTCGATTACGCACTAGGTCTGGATGATAATGGTGACAATAGGATCACCTGGGGCGAAGCGCAACAGCATCAGGCTCAAATAGATGCTTATGCGTTGGCGCATTTGGCGATTAGCACCAAGCATCAGGTTTGCCGTCTGGCCCCCGTAAACCATCAGGTGGACAAGCACACCGACGGGGCCTATGCCGTGCTGCAATTTGCTGTGGTTTGCCCAACGGCGGTGCGGGTTTTAAGCGTGGATTACCGCTTGTTTTTTGATCTAGACCCATCGCACCGGGGCTTGTTGCGCCTACAAAACCAAGGCCAAACCCAGACAGCGGTGTTAAGCCCGGAACAACCGATGCGCGAATTGCAATTAGGAACGCGATCAAACTGGCGTGCGTTCAGCGAATTTGCCCAAGAAGGGGTTTGGCATATCTGGATAGGCTATGATCATATCCTGTTTCTGATCAGCCTGTTATTGCCCGCCGTATTGTGGCGTGTAGATAGCGGTTGGCAACCTGTCCGGCAGTTCCGCACGGCGTTTATCGAAGTTGCCAAGATTGTCACCGCGTTCACCTTGGCACATTCCATCACCTTGAGTTTGGCGACCTTGCAAGTCCTTAACGTGCCCTCGCGCTGGGTGGAATCCGCGATAGCCGCATCGGTGTTGCTGGCGGCACTGAACAATATTTATCCCTTAGTCCTCAAGCGTATTTGGCTGGTGGCCTTTGGTTTTGGTTTGATCCACGGTTTAGGGTTCGCCAGTGTGCTGACCGATTTGGGTTTGCCCGGCGATGCCTTGGCACTGGCTTTGGTCGGCTTTAACCTGGGCGTGGAAGCCGGACAGTTTGCGATAGTCACTGTATTTCTGCCGTTGGCTTTTTATCTGCGCCAGACTTGGTATTACCAACGCCTGACGGTGGGGATAGGCTCGTGGCTAATTGCCGTCGTCGCGGTATTTTGGTTGCTGGACAGAAGTCTGGATTTGGGTTGGGCGCAACTTATTTGAGCGTAGCGGTGAGCTTATTAAGCGATGAAATCGCCAAGGGGATACAATTTTCGTATCCAATCCAATACCCAAGATAGTTGCGCTTAGGATTGACGCAAGTTAGGCTTGTTCCAATTTCATTGACTTGTAATGATCGTTTTGGATAATGTAGCTCTTTTTGTCGTCAATTTATCTATAGGTTAAAAAATTTATGAATATTAGTAACATCGCAAACGTTGGTTTAATAGGAGTTACACTATTATTGTCCACATTTTCTATACAAGCGGCGAATCTAATAATTAATGGTGGTTTTGACACGCCTGGAGTTACGGAAAGTTTTTCTATCAACAACCCTACTGCGGTTCCTGGATGGACGGCTGTTGGTGCAGGTTCTAACACCCTTGATTGTCTGATCGTCTCTGGGGACACAGATAATCTTTGCGGTAGCTCCTTTGGTGGCGGGTTGACATTCTGGATCAATCCTGGATCTAGCCCCCTAGGCGGTAATTACGTCGGGATGGATTCTGATCGGGAGTTCAGTAAGCCGCTTACACAAACTGTTGACGGGTTGACTGTGGGACAACAATATGACATCTCTTTCTGGCAAGCGTCCGGCCAGCAGAAGGGTGATGCTTTTTTTGGCGTCACTACCGAGCAGTGGGAGGTTACGTTGGGTAGCCAGAGCCAATTCTCAACGTTGATGACCACCCCTTCACATGGCAGCATAGACTGGAATTTCCAGACATTGACATTTACTGCAACGGATACCAGTGAACTCCTAACCTTCTTCGCCAAAGGCACGCCCAGTGGACAACCACCTTTTGCCTTTTTGGACGGCATTTCTTTCCAAGAAAGCAACTCGGTACCAGAACCTGAAGCCTATACCTTGTTGGGTATTGGCTTATTGGGCATTTTGGCAGTCCGCAGACAGCAGAAGAATCGTTGTGCTTAATTGTTAAATTTATTGCTTTGTTTCAAGTTTGGACAGGGTAAATACTGCTCTACTCCGAGGGGATGCCGGTTATTGTGGTATCCCCTTTTTGCTGCTTTCTCCTATTGCATCGCCAGCCATGTTGTACGCAGTGCTTACCCTATCGTTATGAACAGCCAAGCAAATAGATTAACCCTATCTCTTTAAAAGCCCCCCCCCCTTAAATAATGCGCTTCCCTTCATTCAGCGCATCCAACGCCAATCTAGCACTTGCAAATCGGCCAAAAACATGATTTAAAGAGTGTTCATGCAAATTACGGAATTTATTATGAACACTCCGATTACTTGGCACGGAATCAAGCTGCATCATTGGTCCATGTTGCTGGCTCTGTGTCTTGCGTCTATCATCACGGCTTGCGAAAAAAACCAGCCGCAAACCATAGCCATCCAACAGGGCAGTAAGACGTTCATCAACGCGACGGTGTTGAGTGGTACGGTCAGCGATAAAAATGGCACGGTTAAGACGGGCAGCGTCGATTTGAATGACGCGCAAAACCATTTGCTCGTTAGTGCCGCGTTGGATAACGGGCATTACCGATTGGAAGTGCCCGAAAACACGGCTTTACCTGTGGTTCTCAGTGTCTCTACCGGAACCGGGGCTTTGCTTTCGGTGGTCGTTGATCCGTCCATCAACCAATATGACATTAATTCGCTAACCACCGCAATTGCCAAAAAAGCCCAAGCTTTAGGCGGTTACAGCCGCGCCAATATGGTGGTCGCCGCTGAAAGCATGATTAATGCACCGGATGCCAATAAAACTTCCACCGGTTTTCGCGGCGACCCGACCACCCAATATGGCGGTTGGCATTAACATGGTCGATGGGGAATTGCTTGCTTTAGCCGGACAACTGGGCCGTTTTTTGACGGCGCATGGCAAAATCATCACCGTTGCCGAATCTTGCACGGGTGGCTGGATTGCCCAAACTATCACAGATGTTCCTGGCAGTTCGGCATGGTTTGAGCGGGGTTTTGTAACCTACAGCAACCAGGCAAAAATTGATATGTTGGGCGTTAATCCACAAACAATTGAGCACTACGGGGCGGTTAGCGAAGAAACAGCAACGGAAATGGTGGCTGGCGCGTTGGTGCATAGCTCAGCAAATTGTGCCATTGCCGTTACGGGCGTCGCTGGCCCTGATGGGGGGGCGCCTGATAAACCGGTGGGTACGGTGTTTATTGCGTGGAAAAATAAAGGGGAAAAATCTATAGTCGTCAAAAAGCAGTTTTCTGGGGATAGGCATCAAATAAGGGCGCAATCAGTGAAAACTGCTCTTGAAGGCGCGTTTCGATAAGGGGGTTTCAGCAGTAACAAGCTTGCGATATAGTTAGATAATTAGATAGTATCTTTTGGCTAAAGGCAGGGAGTGGCGAGGTCAAAATCCAAATTCAGATTCATCAAAATCTTCAAATTGTTCCCTCAGTTGTTTCTTTTCCCAGTAGATTTCAATTTTTCTCCGCGCATCACGTTTAATCGTCTCTTTCTCAAGGCTTTCAGGCAAGGCGACAAAGTCGGCGTCGAAAATATCGTCATCATCATGATCTGGTTCTGCCGTATTGGGCGCGTTGGTTTTGGCGGCTGATTTAGGTGAGTTTTTAGTCATCTTAATTCCTATGTAATAAAAGCATTATTAAAATCCTATTATGTAGACTTGTAAATCAAAAATTTTTAGTATCTAACGATAAGCACATGAGTATGAATTTTATGGCAATTTATCATCCCCCATACCCTTTTTCAAATGGGTTTGTCCCATAGGTTCAAGGATAGTTGCGAGGGGGTTTTAATACGTCGATGACCTAAACGCTTAGGCCCGACTATTCAATTCAGTGAAAATTACTCAAAGCCTGTGGGTTTGGTTGGCTAAATTGAAAATAACATAATGATATTTAAAGTTTTTTACTTGAATCAAGAAACTTTGTTTGCCGGTTGTTTAAACTGGTTGTTTAAAATAGCTGGACTGGAATACCTAACTTACGATTTATCCGGTTTATGGCAATGAGCTTGACGCTATAAAAATTAGACAGGGTTGCTTTCCAACCAACGGACCACCGCCATAGGGTCGGGTGATAACAGCAAGGGTATAATCTCGTTGATTTCTTCGGCACTGCGATCCCACCATTTTGTGGCGAGTAATTTTTCTATAACGTCTGCATCGAACCTATAGCGTGTTACACGCGCTGGAACACCCGCAACAATGCTGTATGGCGGGACATCTTTTACAACGAGTGCGCGAGTTGCCACCACCGCGCCTGTCCCAATCGTAACCCCTGATAAAATAGAACAGTGTTGGGCCAGCCACACATCATGCCCGATATTGACATCCCCTTTTGTGTGCGGATGCCCCTTTATGCCGCGTCCATTTGCCCAGCCACGCTTTACCAAAACTGAAAAAGGATACGTTGTCACCCAATCTGTGCGGTGTTCATGTCCTAAAAATATCGTTGCACCCGTAGCGATGGAACAGTATTTGCCGATATTCAATTTTGATTGCCTTTTTCCTACCACGATAGGCTTTCCATAAGTGTATTCCCCTATAGACCAGCCAAAATCTTTAATTTCCTTGCTAAGAATGTTGGCGGTGTAAAACTTGTCTTGCTCGTCTAAAATCATAATTTAACTCTAGTGCTATTTAAAAGATGGCTGTATAAGCCGATGGGGATATTTTCATGCTATCCATTGGTGGCCGGCACCCGTTTTGCTAAAGCTGAGTTTAGGCGTTGCTCAAAACAACTCTGGATAAGCCTGTTTATTATTATAAAGGGAGGTGATTATTTTTAGTGACATATTTAGTTGCTTGGAATTGACAATAAATCCCCGGTTTTTTTATCGCCACACTGAAGCATTGCCTGGTGATCAATTCTTTGGTGAGGGCATTTTATATTCCGAAAATTCTTCAAAATGCCTTTTAAATTCAGTGCGTTGTTTTTGTTTTTCTGTTTCTAGCAGAGTAACAAGCAAGTTCCATATCGGGTGTTGGCTAGATGGCAATTGTTGCAAAAACTTAATTTGCACAGATAAATCCTGATGTGCGCCTAAATTATCTTGCACATGCTTCAAAACCTCCAGCAACGCTTGAATTTCTTGGTCATCATAAAATTTTTCAAAAAACTCCAACAAATAACGTAGATTTTTACAGCTTTTGCGGAGGTCGTGGTAAGCCTCGTCAGAGGCGTCTAGGGTGATCCCGTCGCCAAGTTTTAATATTGCCAGATACTTTTTTTGGATCCGTCCATCAGCTAAACGAAAAATACCGCTGTCGGCGAATTTAGCTTTGATGAGGTGCGCCGTGTTGAGGAAACGTTGCCAATCAGACAAAAGTTTTTCATAACGCTTGGAATCCAAAACCTCATACATTTCAGCGTAAGCCATTTTTTGTTCCGCCCAAAGCTGGTCGTTCAAGCGCATCAAGTCCGCTTCAACCGAAGAAGGCAACAGGGTTTTATAATGTTGCAAATTGACTAACTGGACGTCCATATCCCGCACTTTGCCGGTCTCCCCAAACAACCAAAAAAATTCGTCACGGAAATGGCTAATGTCCTGTTTATGGAAAACGGCTTCGAATTGGCTGATTAAACAGCGGGTGCGGCGGATGGCGACACGGTAATCATGCATATATTCGGTGTTGCCAGCATCTAAAACAGCGTGCTTATTTTTACGGATGGTGGCAAATAGCGTTAATAAAATAGCCGTTACGGCTGCTTTTATCGTGTCGTTTTTATGCAATGGATATTTTGTCATCATAGTGTCCCGCCAAGGGCATTGCCGTTATCAACGCCCAAAGATAGTTAAGATAAAGGGCGTTCTAAACGGTTAGATGTTTAGCCCCGCATTTGTCCGTTAATCGCCGCCACATCCTCCACCGCAGCCGCCATCAGAACCGCCACCATCTCCGTCTCCGCCACAGCCGCCACTGCACCCGCCGCCACAACCTATGTGGCTGGCGCAGTATCCGTTGCTGCCGGGGATGCAATGCAAGCGGTAAATAAACCCGCCTGGAACCGCAAGCTGTGCGTCTAGTGCGAACAATAACGGCAAATATTCGGGGGTTTTAGGGTTGATTTTTTCTTTAACACAAGCTAAACGCCAGGCGCGTTTGATGCCATCTTGCGCCAATGTTGGCCTGCTCATGGCTTCAGCGGGAGTGTGGTGTAAAAATCGCCCGAAGGCTTTTTGGCAAAATTGCTGGTAACTGCGGGTGAATAAAATGAACTCATGCCAAGCGTCGTCGACGATTTGTGAGGGCATCGAAACCATGCGGTGTTTGGCGCGGCTGCAACAATAAAAATAGTCCCGCAAGGCTTGGAAGACCAAATCCAGTTGCTGGTCTGTGAGGGTGGGATGCTTTTTTCTGAGCTTTTGCCGGATCGCGGGGTGGAAACGATAGCGTTCGATATAACTGAACTGCGAATACTGCCTGGCGATGGCATAAAGCGCAAACATGATGCTGGATATGACGATAACGGCAATTAACATCTGCATGTGGACACCTTTTAATTAAAAATATCAAGTTGCTGGCAAGATTGCTGTGAGCAAATTTTAAGTTATTGTACACTGTACGCACCTTTTAAATAGTTGATTTAAAAATCAATGTATAAGGTACGCATAGCGTACAGCGGATTGTAATAGCCGAAAAATTGACCGTTTGGAGTATAGATTTCCGCCCGAAAATAACAATAGGCGGTTTTGAAACTCATCACCGCCGTGTTCGTGTTCGCGGCCTTAGTCCTTCCCGCTTGGGTCAGGAACCTCGCCAAACGCGCTCCACAAAAAAGGCCAAAAACCGCATGAATCCGCCCATCTTACGATTGCATGATGTGCAAAAAACCTTTTACGCGGGTACGGTCAACGAAGTCCGCCCCCTGCGCGGCATCAGCTTGGACATAGCCGAAGGCGCGTTCGTGATGGTCTTGGGTGGCAATGGCCCAGGCAAATCGACCTTGCTGAACGCCTTGGCGGGCAGTTTTGAAATTGATGCCGGACGCATAGAATTGGACGGGCAAGAAATCAGCGATTGGCCTGAACACCGCCGCGCTGCATCCATAGGCCGCATCTTCCAAAATCCGTTTTCCGGCACGGCACCGCACATGTCGATACTGGATAATTTTTCCCTGGCGGCAAAACGCGGCAAACTGCGCGGCTTGGCATGGGCGCAATCTAGGCGGTTACGGCAAGCTTTGCAAGAACGGGTGCGCGAATTGGACATGGACTTGGAAGCGCGTCTGGACAGTCCGATAGGCCTGCTCTCCGGCGGCCAACGCCAAGCCTTGACCTTGCTGATGGCAACCTGGCTAAAACCGAAACTGCTTTTGCTGGACGAACACACCGCCGCGCTAGATCCGAAAAGTGCCGACCAAGTCTTGGCCTTAACCCAACGAGTCATCGCCGATGCCAAACTCACCACGCTGATGGTCACCCACTCCATGCAGCAAGCCGTGCACTTCGGCGACCGTATCGTCATGATGCACTGTGGCAAAGTTTTGCATGATTTTGATAGCGGGCAGAAGCAAAACCTGCAAATCGATGATTTGCTGGCTTGTTTCCATAATGCTAGCCAGGATGGGTGGGATTGATTGAGATTGTCCACGAAAGGCACGAAAAAACACGAAAACGGGATTAGGCTGAATAAGTGGGCTGGGATGTAGCAGGGCAAGCGTATATAAATTGCCATAAAAATGAGACTGGCAACACCAAAGCAAACGGCAATCACGATTGCAAACTTCCCCGCTGTTTTCAATCCCCCGCATTGCATCAACCCCCCCTTGTCTGTATCCTGCACACCCATGCAAATAAATCTAATTTCCGTCGGAAACCGTATGCCGGGCTGGGTGCTGGCGGGCTATGATGAATATGCCAAACGTCTGCCGCGTGAATGCGAACTGGTGCTGAAAGAAATCGCCCCTGGCAAACGCACCAAAAACAGCGATGTCGCGCGGATAGTCCGTGACGAAGGCGAGCGGATGATCGCGGCGATTCCCTCCGGTGCGCATATTGTCACCTTGGATATTCCCGGCAAACCGTGGACAACACCTGAATTGGCCGAAGCGATGAGCCGTTGGTTGGCGGGCGGGCAATCGGTGGCCTTGCTGGTGGGCGGGCCGGAAGGCTTGGCCGTCGCCGCCCGCCAAAAGGCGCATGAATCCTGGAGCCTGTCGAAACTGACGTTTCCGCATCCATTAGTGCGGATTATTGTTGCCGAACAGCTTTATCGGGCATGGAGCTTGTTAAACAACCACCCTTACCATCGCTAATGACGACACAGCTTATTTTAGCCTCCGCTTCCCCGCGCCGCCGCGAACTCTTAGATCAAATTTGCATCAATTACCACGTTTGCCCTGTTGATATAGATGAAACCCCGTTGCCTGATGAAGCCCCGTTGGCTTATGTCCAGCGCATGGCGGCGGAAAAATCTGCTGCGGGTGTCGCCCAGTATGGTGCACAGCTTCCGGTTTTAGCCGCCGACACCACCGTGGTGTTGCTGGGCAGGATTATGGGCAAGCCTAGGGATAAAGACGATGCGCTAGAGATGCTGCGGTCATTGTCCGGCAATCGCCATCAGGTTTTCACGTCAGTGTCTTTGCGGGGGCGGCAACACGGCGAGGCGGTGAGCATCACCGAGGTGACGTTCCGCTGTTTGACAGATGCAGAAATAGTGGCTTACTGGGAAAGCGGGGAGCCGCAGGACAAAGCCGGGGCCTATGCGATACAAGGCCGGGGCGGCGTTTTTGTCGAGTCCATTACAGGCAGTTTTTCTGGCGTGGTCGGTTTGCCGGTGTTTGAAACCGCACAACTTTTAGCCCAACAAGGTATTAATTGTTTCATAAGTAATCGCCGGAACAATTTTGAAATTTAAGGTGCGATTACTTATGAAACAATTAATATAACAATTTTCAAATGAGTGAAGAGATTTTAATTAATGTGACGCCACCGGAAACGCGGGTGGCGGTCATTGAGAACGGCGTTGTGCAAGAGCTGATTATCGAACGCACCCGCGAACGTGGATTGGTCGGCAATATCTATAAAGGTGAAGTGTGCCGTGTCTTGCCGGGTATGCAGGCGGCGTTTGTTGATATTGGCCTGGACAAGGCGGCATTTTTGCATTTGTCTGATTTATGCAGCAAGGATCTGGAAAAGAAAGCTTCGGAAAATATCGAACATTACCTGCATGAAGGCCAGCCGATTGTCGTGCAGGTGGTTAAAGACCCGCTGGGCACTAAGGGTGCCAGGCTGACGACAGAAATAGCGATTCCGTCGCGCTATCAGGTTTACATGCCTTATTCGCAAAATTCCGGCGTTTCGCAACGCATTGAATGTGAAGCTGAACGGGTGCGTTTGCGGGCCTGCCTTGATGGTTTCAGAAAAGAAAATGAATGCGGCGGTTTTATCGCCAGGACGGCGGCCGAATGCGCGGAAGAATCGGTGCTGGTTGCCGATATGACGTTTTTGCTGAAATTGTGGGAATCCATTTCGGAAAAAATCACCAATGCGAAACCTAAAGAATTTATCCATAACGATTTGCCGCTCAGCGTCCGCACCTTGCGTGATTTGTACAAAGAAGGCATAGACCGGGTGCGTGTGGACTCGCGGGAAACCTACCAGCGCATGATGGAATTTGCCGAGATTTTTGTCCCTGAAATCGTCCCCGTACTGGAGCATTACAGTGGGGAATGTCCGGTGTTTGACATTTATAGCGTTGAGGACGAAATCAAAAAGGCATTGGAACGCAAGGTGAAATTAAAATCCGGCGGGCATTTGGTGTTTGACCAAACCGAAGCGATGACGACGGTCGATGTCAATACCGGCGGTTATGTCGGCGGGCGTAATCTGGAAGAGACCATTTTCAAAACCAATCTGGAAGCGGCGCAAACCATCGCCCGGCAACTTCGGCTACGCAACCTTGGCGGTATCATCATCATTGATTTTATCGACATGAAAAGCGAAGACCATAAAAAGCAAGTGTTGCAAGCGTTGGAAAGGCATTTGGAAAAAGACCGCGCCAAAACCAAAATCACCGAAGTGTCGATTTTGGGTTTGGTGGAAATGACCCGCAAACGTACCCGCGAAAGCCTCGAACATATCCTTTGCGAGCCGTGCAATGCCTGCGGCGGGCGAGGGGTGTTGAAAACTGCCGAGACCATGTGCCTGGAAATTTTCCGTGAAATTATCCGCGAGGTCAGGTTATATAAAGTGCAGACCTTGCTGGTGTTGGCTTCCAATGCGGTCGTGGAAATGTTGCTTGATGAAGAAGCGGACATGTTGGCGGAACTGGAGACGTTTTTGGGCGTACAAATCAAGTTCCGGGCCGAATCGCAGTACAATCAGGAGCAGTACGATATTGTGCTGCTTTAACCGGCTGGCAGGCATGATGCTCCTCATGGCACAGAGACGGCATGGGCTTATAGCTCCCTCGGATTAACCACGCTTAAGCATGATTCACCATATCCATCGCGTATCGCGGCATCTTGTGTTTTGGTCATTACTGGCGGTTGCCGTGGGCTTGACTGGCTTGCGGCTAGTGTTGCCGGGTGTTGACAGTTATAAAGCCAATCTGGCGGGCCATGTCAGCGAACTGCTAGGCGCACCGGTCAGCATCGGTCATCTGCGGGCTAAGATGCGCGGGTTTAGCCCCGAATTGGTGTTGACCGACATCACCGTGCATTCCCAAGCCACCGCCTTAGAGCCGGTGGTGGCCTTGCGCGAAATACGCTTGGGCCTGGATTTGCTGGAAACCGTGTTCAGCCAGGATTTGTTGTCATCTGCGTGGGTGACGCTGGTCGGTGCAAAGTTTTCCGTTTACCGCAAAGATGATGGTAGTTTTGCCGTGTTGGGCTTGAAGTCAGGCGGCGGGCAGCCGGATTGGTTGTGGCAAGGCCGTAAATTTGAAATCTTGCAAAGTGAGATCGACTGGCATGGCCTAGCCAACAAACAGCATCCGCTTAAATTGGAAGCCGTCGATTTGGTGGTCATCAACCGGCAACAGCAGCATCGGATCAACGTGCTTGCCAAGCTGCCGGACTATTACGGTGAATCGTTCAAGGCCGCGATTGATTTTTCCGGCAATCCGTTTGTCGCCGGAGCGATGAACGGCAAGGCGTTTCTTGACGCCAAGCAACTCAAACTCGGTGCACATTTGCCCAGTGACTGGACCAGCGCCCAGGGCATTTCAATGAATGCCGGACTCGCCGATGTACAGATTTGGAGCCAGTTGGAGCATTCGCATTTGACCGCAGTCGCTGGCAAGATCGGACTGCAACAGGCGAAGCTGTCACGGCAAAATCACGGGCAATTGGCGTTCACGTCAATGCAGACGGATTTTCGTTGGCAACAGGACGAAAACACCCGCGCTTGGCGGCTGGACGTCCCGCATTTTTCCCTGCAAACCTCAAATACCCAACAACCCTCATCAGCGGCTTTCAGGTTTTCAGGCCAACAATCGGCTAAGGCCGGACTGCAAAAAATCGCCCTGTTTATCAGTCAGTTTGACATACAGCAGGCGGTGCGCACCTGGCTGTTTTTCGCCCCGCAGCCGGACGAAAAAATCGCCGCCATCGCCGCAGCCAACCCCGTCGGTGATTTGGAAAAACTGACGTTGTTTGTCAATCTCAAAGACCGCACGGCGGCTATCAATGGCAATTTTAAAGGCATCAGCTTCGCGCCCTTTGCATCGGTGCCGGGTGTGGAAAATCTTACCGGCCACATCAAAGGCACCGATAAACACGGTGTCGTAGCCTTGCATACCCACGATGCCCGCATCAAATCACCCGCTTATTTTCGTGAAGCATTGGTGGTCAAAAGCCTTGATGGCCTGCTTGATTGGCGGCAATATGCCAACTTTTGGCAGCTCTCCAGCCGTAAGCTGAATGTGGGTTTGCTAGGCTTGCAAAGTGAAAGCCGTTGGCAATTGAAGCTTGCCAAGCACGATGCGTTGCCATTTTTAGATTTGCAAATGGCTTTGGTCTGTGGCGATGTCAGCCAGATGAAGCATTATTTTCCGGTTGGGTTCATGAAACCAGCCGATACCGATTGGCTGGACAGGGCTTTTGTGCAGGGGCAAATCAAAAAAGGCCGCTTATTGTTCGTCGGCGCTTTAGGGCAGCCACTCGCCAGCCATGTGCGGGATGACGGGATGGCCGGGAAGCATAAAAAAACCTTGGAAGCTGCTTTATCCCCGCAAACCGGCATCCTTCCCCCCGTTGATGCTGTTGCGGTTGAAGCCAGCGAAATGCTCGGCGGCGGTTTGTTTGAAGCTTCGCTTGATGTCGAGCATTTGGAATTGGAGTACGCGCCTGGCTGGCCGCGGATCAATGAAATTAACGGGCGGCTCAACTTTCTCCAGACCCGTATGGAAGCCTCGGCTTACGAAGGCCACAACAACCAGCTCAAGGCCAGCAAGGTCGTGGTGGTCAATCCGTCGGTAGGCAAAAGCAAACAATTGCTGGTGCAAGGCGACGTGGACGGCGAGATCGCCCAAGCCCTGGCGTTTTTGAAAAACACGCCTTTGCGTCCCCGTATCGCCTCGGTCGCCGATGCCATTGCCACCCAAGGCAACACCAAAGTCAGCCTGGATTTGCTGTTGCCGCTGGCTTATGGCGTCCAGCCTAAAGTCGATGGCAAGGCCACGCTAAACCAAGCCCAATTGACCGTGAAGGCATTGGATTTGCCGGTTAAACGCATCAACGGCTTGTTAAAATTCAATGAACACGGCATTTATAGCGACACCATCAAGGCGGTCGCGTTAAATCATCCGGTGCAGATCAACATCGCCAGCAACTCAGGACAGACCAGCTTACGCGCGTTTGGATACGCGACACTCGATGATATTGAACAACAATTTGGCTTGCCCACTGCCAATATCGCGGATGGCGGATTGGATTATCAATTGACATTCCGCTTGCCCTTGGATGATATGCCGACAGACCTTGTGGTCGAATCCGATCTGGTCGGGGTGGAATTGAAATTGCCCGGGACGTTGGCTAAATCCCGCGACGAACAGCAAGCACTCAAAATTGTTTTTGGTCTCAATGATATTGCCTCCATGCCGATTACCGTCGCCTACCGTAATGACCTGAAAGCCGTCCTGCAATTTGATACGGCTAAACAACGCATTGTTGCCGGACATATCCTGCTCGGCACAGGCGAGGCCATACCCCAACAACAGGCCGGGCTTAAACTGGAAATCAACCATAAGCAATTGGATTTAAAAGAGGGTTTGGACTGGGCGGCGGCCGGGCAAGGTGGCGGTCTTGCCATCAGGGAAATTAACATCCATAGCGATCAGGCCACTTGGGGCCTAACCCCGTTAGGCAGGTTTGATTTGGCTCTGAAGCCGGACGGAAAGCAGTGGTCAGGGCATATCAACAGTGCTTTTGCGGTCGGCGATATACAGATACCGGCCAGTATTGGCCCCGATAGCACCATCCGTCTTGATATGGCATCGCTGGATCTTTCCATCATAAAACAATTGCGTGGGCGGCAAAGTGGCCTTGAACCGGTCATTTCGCCACAAGCCATGCCGCTGTTGGCGATGAGCAGCGATAAGACGTTATGGCAGTCCTTGGATTTGGGGGCTTTGGTTTTTGAAACGGGGCGTGTGCCGGACGGTATCACGATCAAGACCTTACAACTGGATGGCGTGGCGCAGAAATTGTCGGTATCTGGCGGCTGGACGGTCAAAAACCACCAGGCCGAGACCGAATTGAAGGGGCATTTGGAAATGCCCCATGCCGGACAGTTGCTGGCGCAACTCGATATTACCCACGATCTGGTGGACACCAGCGCGGCAATTGATTTTGCCGGTAAATGGTCGGGTGCGCCCCAGCAATTTTCGTTGGCTGGTTTACAAGGCAATGTCGATCTGGATTTTACCGAAGGACGTATTTTAAGCATCGAACCGGGTTTAGGGCGGGTGTTGGGTATTTTGGCAATGGAGCAATGGTTAAAACGCCTGCAACTCGATTTCCGTGATCTTTACGAGGAAGGCTTGACTTTTAATTCCATTAAAGGACATTTTACGCTTGCCGATGGCAAAGCAGTGACCCACGATTTAACCGTCGATGCGATTCCAGCCAAAATCACCATCACCGGCGTGACCGATTTCATCAGCAAAACGCTGGACCAACAAGCTAGCGTCATTCCCAAAAGTGCCGACGCACTGCCTATTGCTGGTACAATTATGGATAAAGTCACCTTGTTGGTGGCGCGTACCTTGACCGGCGATGACCAGGACGGTTTTTTGCTGGGTTCGCAATACCAGTTGCAAGGAAAGTGGGACGCCCCGCAAGTGATCCCGCTACATGATAATGATGGTGTCGTGCCAAAAATTTGGAGCGGATTGACGGATTTTTTCTGGTTGGGGCAAACTGATAAACAACAATCCAAATAAACAAAGAGGGACAGTATGAATTTATGTGCCGCTATCCAGATGGTTTCCAGCCCTGATGTCGAAGCCAACCTGCTTGACGCTGAAAAATTGATCGCCGAAGCCGCCGCCGCCGGGGCAAAATTGGTGGCCTTGCCGGAAAATTTTGCGTTGATGGGCTTGCATGAACTGGATAAGCTTAAAATAAAAGAAGTGGATGGTACCGGACCCATACAAGATTTTCTGGCGATGGCCGCCAAAAAATATTCCGTCTGGGTGATTGCCGGAACCCTGCCTATTGCTGGCGATGCCGACAATAAAGTGCGTGCCGCCTGTTTGGTTTATAACGATAGCGGTGGGCGCGTCGGCCGTTATGACAAAATCCATCTGTTTGATGTCAGTGTGCCGGGAACCGAAGAAGTCTACCGTGAATCGGCGTCGATTGAAGCGGGTAACGATCTGGTCATTGTCGATTCCCCGTTTGGCCGCATAGGTTTGGCCGTTTGTTATGATTTACGCTTCCCTGAATTTTTCCGTATGTTGAGTCCGCAAGGCGTCGATATTTTGGTGATTCCGGCGGCATTTACCGCCGAAACCGGCGCGGCGCATTGGGAAGTGTTGCTAAGGGCACGGGCGATTGAAAATTTGTGTTATGTCATCGCGCCTAACCAAGGCGGTGTGCATGGTAATGGCAGGAAAACTTTTGGGCATAGCATGGTCATCGACCCTTGGGGCGTCGTCCTGGATTGCTGCCCAAGCGGTAGGGGTTTTGCCATTGCCACTATTGACCCTGACCGCCTGAAGCAAGTCCGTAGCGCGTTCCCGGTTTTGAACCATCGATGTTTTGTGTGTGAGTGATATGACTTTGAATGACCTGAAAGCCGTAGCAAAAAGTTTCTTGTTGGCATTGATGCTGACAGCCTGTGGTGGTGACGACCCGCGTTACCGGAGCACCGAAATCCTTGAGCGTCCGCCAATATTGGCGACGCATAAACAAGCGGCGGATGAGCTTGTGATAGTTGAAGATGACAGCATCATCCCGGAAAAAAAACATAAAAAAGGTTTGGAGGATGATGTGTACCTGACATCGTCCAAGCCGCCGGTCATCAACATCAAACAACCATTTGACACCGCCTGGAATACCATCAGCCAGGCCCTTACCCAAAGTGAAATCAAAATCACCGACCAAGTGCGTGACAAAGGCCAGTATTTTGTTTCCTACAATCCGGGCACGTTGATTGGCATGTTCTCGTCTTTGGTCACCAAACAAGAAAAAGAAGTCATTTATGTGCTGACGGTTGACAAGAACGGCCAAGAAACCCGTGTCACCGTCAAAAAAGCCACTCCCGCCGAACAAAGCAGTGCGTTGGAAAAAACCGCTTATGACGCGGAAGCCGATGATGATGCCGATGCTTTGTTATATAAGATCTTTGAAACCATGCGTGATGATTTGCTGACGGTATAACAGCCTAAGGGCTTTAAGGCTTCAAAAGCCTGAAAGGCCTTTTCCCACACCAACGCGCTCCCTACATTAACTACAATAACCGCCGACGTTTATTTTGAGCATCCGGCGCGGATAACCCTATGAACTTATTAAACCTTGCCAGACAAGCCATCCTGACACCTGTCGGCTTCCAGGACAGCGATATTGAAACCATCATGGGCCGTTTGCTCAGCGTCCCCGTTGATGCCGCCGATATTTATTTCCAATCCACCCGCTCCGAATCGTGGATCATGGAAGGCGGGATCATCAAAGAGGGCAGCCACAATATCGAACAAGGCGCGGGAGTCCGCGCCGTGGCGGGTGAAAAAACCGGATTTGCCTACAGTGACCGCATTGAATTGCCGGTCTTGTTAGAAGCGGCGAATAATGTCAATGCCATACTCAGACACGGGCAGGACGTGCAAGCCGGCATAAAACTGGCCCCCAATCCAGTGTGTTATTATCCGTTTGCCAATCCCTTAAAATCATTGGACGACCCGCAAAAAATAGCCTTGCTGCAAAAAGTCGAGAGCGAGACCCGCAAACTGGACAGCCGCATCGAAGAAGTTATCGTCAGCTTGATCGGTGTCCATGAAAGCATTCTGGTCGCCAACCAAGATGGTACGTTGGCGGCGGATATCCGGCCTTTGGTGCGGATGAACGTGACCGTCATCGTGGTCGAAAACGGTCGCCGCGAACAAGGCAGTATGGGGGGCGGTGGACGTTCTGATTACCAGTATTTTCTCGCCGAAGACCGCGCTATCGGCTATGGACGCGAAGCAGTGCGCTTGGCATTGGTCAATCTGGAAGCCGGCGAAGCACCCGCCGGTAATATGACAGTTGTTTTGGGGCCAGGCTGGCCCGGCATTTTGCTGCATGAAGCCATAGGCCACGGACTGGAAGGCGATTTCAACCGTAAAGGCACGTCGGCGTTCAGCGGCCGCGTCGGCGAGCGGGTCGCGTCGGATTTATGCACGGTCGTTGATGACGGGACTTTGCCAGGGCGGCGCGGTTCTTTGAGCATAGACGATGAAGGCACGCCGACCGAACAAACCGTGCTGATTGAAAACGGCATCCTCAAAGGCTATATGCAGGACAAGCTCAACGCCCGTTTGATGGGCGTAAAACCCACCGGCAACGGACGGCGTGAATCTTACGCCAGCCTGCCCATGCCGCGCATGACCAATACTTATATGCTGCCAGGCCCGCACGATCCTGAAGAAATTATCAAATCCGTCAAAAAAGGCTTGTACGCCAAGAATTTCGCCGGTGGACAAGTGGACATCACATCCGGCAAATTTGTCTTTTCCGCCAGTGAAGCCTATTTGATCGAAGACGGCAAAATCACCCGTCCCGTGAAAGGCGCGACTTTGATAGGCAACGGCCCGGATGTGTTGACCAAAGTGTCTATGGTCGGCAATGATTTGGAACTGGACAGCGGTGTCGGCACTTGCGGAAAGGACGGGCAAAGCGTACCCGTCGGTGTCGGCCAGCCGACCTTGAAAATTGATGGCTTGACGGTGGGGGGAACCAGCGTCTAGCCCTTTGTGTGGCGGCGGCCGGCTGGTCGTCTGGAGCGCGTATCATCTAAAACTAAGGATTTGGCTAAAAATAACTTCCCTGAACCATTCTTGAAACCCTAGACCTGACAGGTTTCAAAAACCTGTCAGGTCTTAATATCGGGAAGTTATTAATGACCAAATCTTAAGGTGGGCAGCCGCCCGCCGCTACTTAGAAACGATTTCAAGAAATACAGCACCGCACTTAAAACCTTACCTTTCCCCCCTCATGATGCCTAACGATATACGCACCTCTATTTTCCGCAAGGAAGTCCTCGCCATGTCCGCTTATAAAGTCGCTGACGCGGCTGGTTTGATTAAGCTGGATGCGATGGAAAATCCCTACCATTGGCCTGAAGATATTAAAATCAGTTGGTTGGAAACGATCAAAGATTGTCCGATGAACCGCTATCCCGATCCTGAAGCCCGGCAACTGGTGCAAACGATTAAGGAGTTGGAGCAAATCCCTGGACAATTTGACGTGTTGCTGGGTAACGGTTCCGATGAAATCATCCAACTGTTGCTGATGGCCTTGCCGCCCACGGCAAGCGTGTTGGCCCCGGCACCGGGGTTTGTCATGTACAAGCAATTGAGTGATAGTTTGGGGCTTAGCTACCACGCCGTCCCTTTATTGGCAGGGAATTTTGAGTTGGATTTACCCGCGATGATTGCTGTGGTCGAACAACATCAGCCAGCAGTGATTTTTATCGCCTATCCAAACAATCCGACCGGTAATTTATTTAGTGTTTCGACTATAGAAAAAATCATCACAAGCACTAAGGGTCTGGTGGTCATTGATGAAGCTTACGCGCCGTTTGCCCATGCCAGTTTTATGGATAGGCTGGTCGAATATGACAATTTATTGGTGATGCGCACCGTGTCGAAATTGGGTTTGGCGGGTTTACGTTTGGGGTATTTAGTGGGCAAGCCGGAATGCTTGGGCGAATTGAATAAAATTCGTTTGCCTTACAATATCAATAGCCTGACGCAGTTGACCGTAAACTTTGCCTTGCGCAACAAAAACTTGTTTGATGTGCAAACCCAAAACATTTGTGGGCAGAGGGCGACAGTTTTGGCAACGCTTAACAACCTGGAAGGCATTACCGCTTATCCTAGTTCGGCAAATTTTATTTTGTTCAGAACCCAGGCAGGGCAGGCGGATGCCGTGTTTGCTTCGCTAAAACAGCAGGGGGTGCTGATTAAAAACCTGAATCCGCAAGGTGGTTTGCTACAGGATTGTTTGCGGGTTACGGTGGGCACACCCGATGAAAATGCGGCATTTTTGTTGGCGTTGGCACATAGCTTGGGATTGGAATAGGCTATTGCACCAACTGCCCTAGCGTATAAGCACCGAAGTAAGTAAAGGTGACGTAAAACAGCGAGACCACCGCACTGGCGGCTATGTTAAGCGTGAGCACCCGTTTGATGATGTAGGTGGTCAGTGCGTAATCCCAAAAAATCAGCAAACCCACCAGATAATAACTGATGGTGTTTTCACTGATGGTCAGCCAGACCAGGACGGGGATTACAAAAAAGGAAACGGCGTTGGAACAGAACAGGACGGCGGTCGAGATTTGGATAAAAGCGTACATGGATTTGTTGAGGGCCAGCATAACGCCAATGAACAGCAAGGTCAGCAGGGTTTCAAAGCTTACTTCATAAAATGACTCGAGCGGATCATCGGTCATGTTTGCCTGTAATAAAAATTCAACAATAAAATAGAAGATGAGGTTTTGTTTGAAAAAACTAACCGATCTTATCAGCTCAAGCGGATTTGATTTAAACCAGCACAACGGCAGATAGTTTTTTAAAGTATCCATAGTTAATTATTAGCAGGTTATGCCGTTGATTAGCAGCTATAGGATGTACGCCCTTTGGTTGATTGCCACGGGCAAGGCTCTAGGGGAATTCTTTAAAACTGGATGCAGGCGTTGATGACGGTGATTCCTGGTAATTGCTGAAGTTGTCATTTAAGGCCTGTACCAGCTCCTCGGTTTTTTCGCGCAGTTGCATGATCCGGGCTTTGGTTTTTTTGTTCCAGCCGACCGGGTCGCTGACGGTCAAGAGCATACGTCCAAAAGTCTGGTTTTTTTCAAAAAATTCGCCCAGGTTTTCCATTAAATGCAGTTCTTTCTGCCGGGCATGTAATTTGTGGCTGATTAATTTCGCCTGTAACCTGCTGTTGATCAAATGGATGGGGATCATGACGGCAATCAGGCCCGCCCCGATGGCCGGCCCTATAATCGGGTCCATCAATAATTCCAGAATCCCCATTTCTATTTCCGCCAACACCGCCAGCGAGCCAATAAAACTGAGGATGACCAGCGTCGTCATGTTGACGCGGTCTTTCCACGACGAAATGCCTTTTTGGGTTTCCGGTACCACCACCTCTTCTATGTCATTGATGTTTTTTTCCAAGGCATCGAGTACTCGGTAAGAGCGGCTATGGGCGACGTTGGTCATACGGTGGTCGATTTCGGCAAAATAACCGGCACCCGATGGGTTTGCCGAATTTTGCTGGTTGGTCAACACGATAAATTGTCCCGTGTTAAGTCCGAATTCAGACAACTTTCTCTGCCACAAAGAAATGATCGCGTTGTTGTTGGTGGTGCTTAAGTTGGCGGTGGGCTCGTCTATCAGATAGACAAACTTATTGGTGTCCTGATGCAGGGCGATAAGTTCTATCAGTTCTTTAGCCAATGCGGTTTCTGCGTCAAACACATCGTTAAAGACGAAGACCAAGTCAGAGGTTTCTATGGTTTGTCGGGTCAGCATGTGGATGACCGGTGTCGCCATCGCGGTGACGACATTCGGTGCGTCGATAAACAATTTGCCCTTTAAGCGTTCGCTGGACAGGGTTTTCAATTCCAGATACGAATTGATGCGGCCGCCTTCCCCTGCCTGCTGTTGTTCGATTTTGCTGCTGATTTTATAGAAAGGGTAACGCGGATCAACATCCAGTGCGGTGCCGGGCAGGGTGTTGGAATTGGCTTGGTTGTTGTGCAATAGCACGGTAAATTTATGGCTGGAGGCAGGCGTCCCGGACAGCAACTGTTCGGTATCCAAGTAGCTGTTGATAAAACGGGATTTGGCGGTGGAGTTGCCACCAATCAGGCTGACGATAGGCCACCAGGAATGTTTGCTGGCGGTGGTCTCTTCCGCTTCGATAAGGCCCAGGTCATATTCTAGCTGGTCCACTTCTTGAAAGACTCTTAAGGCTTGCAGCAAGACAGGGTTGTCGTGGGCGAATTGTTTTTCCAGGTTGAGCAGGTATTTGCTAGCGGTCTTTTCAGTCATCAGAAGATCCCCGTATTTTTAATTTTTATATTAAGGAGTGGGCGAAGTATACACCCGAAATAGCGGAATTATATACAAATCAGTGCCCCGCTAGGGAGTCAGGATGGTATTTTGTGGCGGCTTGCCGTTATCGGTTTCAGGATAGTCCAGCGTGTAATGCAAGCCCCTGCTTTCCTTGCGTTGCAGGGCGCAACGGATGATCAATTCCGCCACAATCACCAGATTACGCAATTCCAACAAATCACTGGTGACACGGAAATAACGGTAATATTCGTTGATTTCATGTTTAAGCAGTTCGACGCGGTTCATGGCGCGGTATAAACGCTTGTCCGTCCTGACAATGCCGACATAATCCCACATGAAATGGCGTAGCTCGTCCCAATTGTGCGAGACAACCACTTCTTCATCGGAGTCGCTGACTTGCGAGTCGTCCCAGTCAGGCACTCTGGGTGGCGTGGGGATGCTGTCGAGTTTCGCCAAAATATCAACGCTGGCACGGTCGGCAAACACCAGGCATTCCAGCAAGGAGTTGCTCGCCATGCGGTTGGCCCCGTGCAATCCGGTGCTGGCGACTTCGCCTATCGCGTAGAGGTTGCCAATATCGGTGCGCGCATAGCTGTCAGTCAGCACACCGCCGCAAGTGTAATGCGCGGAAGGCACGACAGGGATGGGTTGTTTGGTGATGTCTATCCCGAACTTCAGGCATTTTTTATGGATGGTTGGAAAGTGTTTCAGGATGAATTCTTCGGATTTATGGCTGATGTCCAGATACACGCAATCAATACCGCGTTTTTTGATTTCGTGGTCGATGGCCCTTGCGACGATGTCCCGTGGGGCCAACTCGCCGCGCGGGTCAAAATTCTGCATAAAGGCCGAACCATCCGGCAGGATCAATTTGCCGCCTTCGCCCCTGACCGCCTCGCTGATCAGGAAAGATTGCGCTTTGGGATGGTACAAACAAGTCGGGTGGAATTGCATGAATTCCATATTGCTGACACGGCAACCCGCCCGCCATGCCAAGGCAATGCCATCGCCGGTCGCGCTTTGCGGGTTGGTGCTGTACAAATACACCTTGCTGGCCCCGCCGGTTGCCAGGACAACCACCTTGGCGGTGAATGTTTTTACGGTTTGTTGTTGCGAATCCAGGACATAAGCACCCAAGATGGCCTTGCCGGTTTCCCCGCTGCTTGGCGCGGTGATGAGTTCGACGACATTGTGGTGTTCAAACAAATGGATGTTTTCATGTTCCTGGGCGCGTTCAATCAACGACAATGACACGGCTTTGCCGGTGGCGTCGGCAGTATGGACGATCCTACGGTGCGAATGCCCGCCTTCGCGGTTGAGATGCAGGATTTTTTCACCAGTGGGCGTGACGTCTTCGGTAAAGGCGACACCTTGCCGGCGTAACCATTCGATGGAACTTTTACCCTGTGTGACCGTCAGTCTGACGATTTCAGGATTACACAAACCCGCACCGGCATCCAGCGTGTCTTCAATATGCGACTCGATTGAATCATCGGCATCGAAAACGGCAGAAATGCCACCTTGTGCATAATAAGTGCTACCGGCAGTCAAGGCGAATTTTGACAATACGGCGACTTGGACGCCGCAGCCCGCCAATTTGATGGCCAAACTGAGCCCGGCACCACCACTGCCAATAATTAACACATCATAACTTCTTGCAAAACTTTCAGAATAAAGCGGCATAAAACTAACAAAGGTATTGGCAGCCAACTCGCAAAAGTGGCTTAGTTATCACAGATTAGCGATAATACCTTTTTTTAAAGTGATAACACAATTTTGTCACAAAAGAACTTATTCAGATTAATCCTGTCCATCCCAACATTAAAGAGCCGTAGTGAACAGTCAAAAGAGGACTAGCGAACATCTCGATGAAGATTTAGTGGCGCGTGTGCAGCAGGGCGATAAAAAGGCTTATGATTTGTTGGTCATAAAATATCAACATAAGATCGTCCAGTTGGTAAACCGCTATCTTAAAGACCCCAGTGAAGCCCAGGATGTCGCGCAAGAAGCGTTCATCAAGGCTTATCGTGCTATCGGCAGTTTCCGTGGTGATTCCACTTTTTACACCTGGTTGTACCGTATCGCCATCAATACCGCGAAAAACTATCTGGTGTCACGCTCACGGCGTAGCAGCCAATACGAAGTCGATATCCAAGATGCGGAAGCCATAGAAAACGCACCGCAATTGCAAGGTATTGATACGCCGGAACGCTTGTTGATGAACGAAGAAATTGTCAAGGCTATCCGGTCTGCGATTGAAAACCTGCCTGATGAAATGCGTACCGCCATCATGCTAAGAGAATTTGAAGGGATGAGTTACGAAGAAATTGCCGAAGCGATGGAATGTCCGGTTGGAACAGTGCGATCACGTATTTTTAGGGCGCGTGAAGCGATTGATAATAAACTAAACCCCTTGCTCACAAACGGTGACTTTTAATGAACGAAGAAATGAACCCCAAAATTTCCCAATTCCTAGATAACGAACTGGACTATGACGAAGCTTTGGATTTATTGCAAAAATTGCGCGCTAATCCTGAATTGACCAACAAACTGAACCGCTATGAAGCCATTAGCCACGCGCTTAAAACCGATCAGTTTTTGAACCTTAGCACGGATTTTTCGGAAAAAGTCAGCCAGCAATTGCAACACGAACCCGTTTATTTATTGCCACGCAAGAAACCGGCAAACCGCCGTTTCCCTTATCAATGGTTGGCACTGGCGGCTTCCGTGGCGGTGGTTTCGGTGTTGGCGGTGCGCTCGTTGCCGCATCTGGGTGGTAACGATAAAGTGCCTGCCACCAGCTTACAAGTCGCCCAACAACAAACCCCGAAAACCTTGCCAAATTCTCCGGTCGATACCCCCAAAACCGAATCTGAAATCCCACTGAATGCCCGGATCAATGATTATCTCCAAGCACACAACGGCAGTGTCTATGCCAATAATCCGAACCTTAAATCCATGGCCCGCGTGACGACGTATAACCAAAAATGATTGTGGTAAAGTGGTTTTTCCTTATCCTCCCCGTTGTTTCAACGCTCAACGCTTTGGCGGAAAATACGCCGCCACCCGCTAACACAGAAACACGTCCGGCGTTGCAATTGCTGGATGGTAAACAAGCCTTGGCAAAAATGGCGCTGGCGATGCGGACAATGAATTACCAGGGTACGGTTGCATTTTTACGGGACGGCAAATTGGAGCCGATGAAATATTCCCATGCCGCTAACAACGGACATGAACAGGAACATCTGTTGTCCTTAAACTCCCCTTTACGCGAAGTGGTGCGGGAAACCGGCAAAGTCAGTTGTCTTTACAAAGCCACGCAAAAACTGGTTGTTGACCACCGTCCTTTTGAACGTTCTTTTCTGATTGAACTGCCGACCGATATAAATCAACTGGACGCCGTCTACGAAATCAAGCTGGCAGGCGAAGAAAGCATCGCCATGTTGCCCGCCTATGTCGTCACTATCAAACCTAAAGACGACCTTAGATATGCCCGCAAAGTTTGGCTTAGCCAGCAATGGTATTTGCCGTTAAAAGTTGTTGTTTATGATCAGGATGAAGAAGTTCTTGAGGAGCTAATGTTTACCGAGCTGGAAGTTAAAGACGCGTTGCCTTTTGTTGGCTTGAAACCGGCCAATGCCAATGCCGCCCTATCTTCAGAAAATAATGAAGAGCCGGTGTCACAACAAATGCCATTTGTGTTGTCGGTGCTACCCAAAGGTTTTAAAGAAGTGTTCTTTACCCGCAAACCTATGCACGACTTAGAACAACCCGTCGACCATTTGTTGCTGAGTGACGGGCTTGCGTCAGTTTCTGTTTATATGGAGCATAAAAATGCCGCGCAACCCTTGGTGAACCTTGATTCAAACAGGGTGCAGGCCATTGATGCCGTCAATTTTTTCAGCCACACACTAGGCGATTTTGAATTGACGGTGATGGGTGAAGTCCCTTCGGAAACCATCCGCCTGATTGCCGACAGTGTCAAACTGCGTGACGCTACCCGTTGAATATTAATTTTCCCATGAGCTCTTGTTCCCATGAGTTCTTGTTCCCATAAGTTCTTGCAAAGATTCCTATAAAGCTAAAGCAAGAACTTATAAACCAATTAACAAATGCCGCTACAACTAATTTTAACAGTTTAAATGGAGATAATATGCCAAAAATCATAAGCTTATTTGTGTTTTTTATGGTCATGACGAGCCAAAATGTTTTGGCGCAATTACCCGATTTTACAGAAATGGTCAAAACCAATGGCGTTGCCGTTGTCAATATCAGCACCTCCCAGAAAGCCAAACCCGCGCCTGAAAGCACCGTCAAGCCACAACTGCCTGAAGGTATGCCGCCGGAAATGGAAGAGCTGTTCAAACATTTTTACAATAACCCCGAAGGTAATGGGGACGGCTATGATTCCGGCGACACCCAATCTTTAGGCTCCGGTTTTATCATTTCCTCCGATGGTTATGTGCTGACCAACCATCATGTGGTCAAAGACGCCGATGAGATTATCGTCAAATTCTCCGACCGCCGTGAATTGGTCGCCAAGCTGATAGGTTCCGACGCACGCACCGATGTCGCTTTGCTGAAAGTTGCCGCCAGCAACCTGCCTTCCGTGGCAATAGGCACACCTGAAAAATTGCAAGTCGGTGAATGGGTGCTGGCTATCGGCTCCCCGTTCGGCTTTGAGCAATCCGTCACCGCCGGTATCGTCAGTGCCAAAGGCCGTAGCTTGCCTGGCGGCAACTATGTGCCGTTCATCCAAACCGACGTGGCGATCAATCCCGGCAATTCCGGCGGCCCGTTGTTCAATATGGACGGTAAAGTCATCGGCATCAACTCGCAAATCTACAGCCGCACCGGCGGTTTTATGGGCTTGTCTTTTGCCATTCCGATAGACGTGGTCATGAACGTCGTTGACCAAATCAAAACCAAGGGCAAAGCCTCGCACGGCTGGTTGGGCGTACAAATCCAGGACGTCACCCGCGAATTGGCGGAATCGTTCGGCATGAAAAAACCGCAAGGTGCGTTGGTTTCCAAAGTCATGCCCGGCAGTCCCGCCGAAAAAGCCGATTTGCAACTGGGTGACGTGATTGTTGAATTCAATGGTCAAGTGATTGACACATCAGGTGATCTGCCGCCTTTGGTTGGCATGGCGGCAATCAATAGCAACGCCACGCTAAAAATCATCAGGCAAGGTGAAAGCAAAACCGTCGAGTTTAAAATCGGCTTATTGCCCGACCAGCCTGAACAATTGGCGGAAGCAAAAACTGAAACCAAACCGATGAATAGAATTGGCATCACGGTGAGCGAACTGACCGATGAGCAACGGGAATCCTTACAAATGCCCAGTGGTGGCGTGGTAGTGCAGGAAGTCAGCAAAGGCGCAGCCAAAGAAGCGGGCATTCAACGCGGTGACGTTATTTTACGCCTCCAAAACACGGTCATCCGCTCGGTTGATGATTTTGAAAAGACCATCAAAAACCTGCCTATAGGAAAATCTGTCGCCGTGCTGATACAACGACGCGGCAGCCCTGCGTTTTTGGCACTTAAGATAGATAAATAGAGGCGCTTCACCTTTGTAAAGACGTTGCGGCGCAACGTCTTTACTGGCAAAACCACCCAATAAAAACCCTGGGTGCATCAACGAATGCACAATAATGCAAGCTTTCAGGAGCGGTAAATGTTGGGTTACGCTATCGCTACCAACAGTAGGCGCATTAGGCGACCCAACCTACACAGCTATAATATGTTGATTATTAACATTTATATCTTAACTTAATGGCAGTGATGTTTGGGCGCGTAATCGTGTTTATGGTTATTTCAGCAATGTGTTGTTTTCCAATTCCGCCAAAATGGCATCAACCGAATACTGCTGTTGCCATTGTTGGCGGTCTTCAACGTAGTTGCCATGACCTTGATCCATTTGTTGGATAAAGCGGATAAAACCGCTTGCACCTAAGCCTTGATAAAGAACGGCTATGCCTTTTTGGTAAATTTCCTGTTCTGTTTTGTAATCAATGGTGTTCATGGCAAAACCTCATTTAGCCAGACTATAGGATTGCAGATGTTGATTCCCAATTTGGTGATGTTTTTTGCTTTCCTTATAAATTTGTCATCAACGGTAAGTAGTACATCGGCGTTGTTTTCAGCACAAGCCAAATGTAAGGCATCGAAAGCTTGTAAACCAAAATTTTCAAATTGTTTGGCTTTTTCGGCGATTTGCTGATTTATCACAATGATTTCGCTTGCCAACGATTCCATTAATGCAAGCTCTCTTTTTCTCGAATTGTCAGTCAATTTGGCGATTTCAAATTTTAAAATCGAGCTACCGATGAGTTGCCATGTCCGCTGTTCAACCAAGGTGATTATGGTTTTAACTGCTTCCGCTTCCAGATGAATCCGCAGGTCCGCTTGATTATCGAAGGGCCTGTTTAAGCAACAATTGTCCAGATAAATTTTCATTATGCTGCACTTTACAAATTGCCGGATTGTGCAAACCAGCTTTTTGCTGTTTCCACGTCCCGCTGAATTTGGTTTTGCAATTCATTCACCGACGCAAACCGCATCTCATCCCGAATTTTCTGTTTGAAATGCACTTCCACATACCGCCCGTATATCTCGCGGTCAAAATTAAACAAATGCGTTTCCAGTATCACTTTGGAGCTGCCGTCGATAGTTGGGCGGGTGCCGACATTGGCGATGCCGTAGACGGCTTGATCATCAATGCCGGTCATCGTGACGGCAAATACGCCGTTGACGGGCGTGTTTTTACGGAACAGTTTAATGTTGGCGGTTGGATAGCCTAGGGTGCGCCCCCGTTTGTCGCCGTGGGCGACGCGTCCGCAAATCGAATAACTGTGTCCTAGCAAGCGCTCTGCTTGTGCCAAATCGCCCGCCGCCAGGGCGTCGCGGATCAAGGTGCTGCTGACGCGGCAACCTTCGACCAGATACGAGCCGGTATCTTCGACGCTAAAGCCGTGTTTTTGGCCTTTTTCTTTCAGCAGATTAAAATTTCCGCGCCGCGCTTTGCCAAAATGGAAGTCATCGCCGATGACCAAATGCTTGATATTGAGTTTTTTCAGCAAAATCTCATCAATAAACTGCTCGGCATCGACATTGGCAAATTGGCGGTTGAAACGCGCAATCAATACATAATCGACTGGCAAGGCACTGAATTGTATGGCTTTTTCTCGCAAGGCACTGAGGCGCGACGGTTCATTGTCCTTTAAAAAATATTCCAGCGGTTGCGGTTCAAAAATCATGATGACCACAGGCAACCCCAATGCCTCGCCACGCGCCACCAGTTTTTTTATCACCGCGCGGTGGCCTAGGTGCAAGCCATCGAAGTTGCCTATCGTCAGCACACAGCCGTCCACAAACGGTTTTAAATGCGCCAGTCCTCTAATTAATTGCATGGGTCAAAACGGCAATCTTTATGATGATAAAAAATCATTTATCTTATCATGCGGGACGCTTAAATGCCGCAGTCTTAAGCCCATTATTAACAATGCCGTAGCATAGATAACCATGCCGATGGCAATAAACTTGAGCAACTGCAAAATCCGCTCGCTGGTATGCCAGTGTTGCCATGCCTCAACATCGACAAGGTAATACAGACTGGCGGCCATTGCCGTACTTGCCAGTAATACCCGCAGTAAAAACAGCCACCAGCCCCGTGCGGGTTGGTAGACGCGCTCTTGGTGCAGTTTGTATAGCAGCAATAAAGCGTTAATGGCAGCACCTAACGAAGTCGCCAAAGCCAACCCGGCATGGGCGAAGGGGATTGCCAAGACATTGCCCGCCAAGCTAATCAGCATCGCATAGATGCCGTAACGTAGCGGCGTGGACATGTCCTGCCGTGCGGTAAAACCCGGCACCAGCACCTTGATCATCAAAAAACCCAGCAAGCCCAGCGCGTAGGCTTTCAAGCTTTGCCCCGCCAATTGCACGTCGGTGTGGGTGAATTCATCGTATTGGAACATCGTCGCCAACATCGGTTCGGCGAGCAGGATCAGCCCGATGGTTGCCGGAATGCCCGTCAGCAACACCAAGCGCAAACCCCAATCAAGGGAGTTTGAAAACGCACTGGGGTCATCCTGGGCATGGTGTTTGGCGAGCTGCGGCAAAATCACGGTACCCAAGGCCAAACCCAATAAGCCTTGGGGAAATTCCACCAGCCTATCCGAATAATACAGCCACGAGACGCTACCCACCGTCAAGAACGAGGCGATCAAGGTGTCCAGCAATAAATTGATTTGCGTGACCGAGACGCTGAAAATCGCTGGTACGATGCGTTTGAACAGCCGTTTTACACCAGCATCATGAAAATCCAGTTGCAAACGCGGTAACAAGCCGAGCTTCAACAAGGCGGGGATTTGCAGAAAAAGTTGGGCGACACCCGCAATCAACACACCCCAGGCCAAGGCGGTGACAGGTTCGTCCAGCAAGGGCGCGAGCCAAATCGCTGCGGAGATCATGCAGATATTGAGCAGGGCAGGGGTCAGGGACGGAATTACGAACTGGTGATAAGCGTTTAAAATGCCGCCCGCAAACGCCACCAAGGCGATAAACAACAGGTACGGGAAGGTGATTTGTAACATCAGCACCGCCAGTTCGTGCTGTGTGCCTTGCCAGTTAAAGCCTGGGGCGAGCAGAATTATCAGGATAGGTGCGGCCAGTACGCCGATGATAGTCAATACCAACAGCACAAAGGCCCATAATCCGGCGGCTTTGCCGAGAAATTGGCGGACGGCGGCGGGGTCATCTTGTGCCTGATATTCCGCCAATACCGGGATGAAGGCATGGGCAAACGCGCCTTCGGTGAACAGGCGGCGCAGGAAGTTAGGGATTTTAAACGCGACAAAAAACGCATCGGTCGCCACATCCACGCCAAACAGCCGCGCAATCAACATGTCGCGGACAAAGCCTAATAACCGTGACATCAGGGTCAGTGCGCTGACGATAGCGGTTGATTTAAATAATTGCTTGCCCAATCCGCCGTTCCGTAACTCGCTAAAAAGTTTGACAATAATAACATTTAAAAAGATAATACACGGCTCATACTTAAACCAGATTCAAACCGAGACACCATGGCTAATACAGCACAAGCTAAAAAGCGCGCGAAACAAGCGGAAAAAAGCCGTATTCGCAACGCAGGACAACGTAGCAACTTACGCACTTTCATCAAAAAAGTGCTTGCCGCCGTAAGGGCAGGCGATAAAGAACAAGCGCAGGCGGCATTCAAAACTGCCGTGCCAATTATTGATTCTGCCGTCACTAAAGGGCTTATCCACAAGAATAAAGCGGCGCGTAGCAAAAGCCGACTGAATGCAAGAGTAAAAGCTTTGGTTCTCGGCGAATAAAAGGTTTCATTTAAAAAAGGCCGGATTTTCATAAATCCGGCCTTTTTTATTACCCGAAATTTAGGTGGTTTCGTTTAAATATAGGGAATGCTGTGTGCCTTAATGCTTGAAATAAATTGGGTTTAAAAGGTACGCACAGCGTACCCTACGGGATGCGCCGCTACTTTTCGATAGTAAAATACGGCGGCATTTCATGGATGTATGCCATATACATCGCATCCGCCATCGTCCATAGCACATCCAGCTTGAATTTCAAGATTTGCACCATACGGTCTTGCTGCTCGCGGGTTTTGTACCAGTCCAGCGTAATCGCCAAGCCATGTTCGACATCGCGGCGGGCTTCGGTCAGGCGTTTGCGGAAGTAAATATAGCCTTGCTGTTCGACCCAGGGGTAATGCTCAGGCCAATTGTCCAGACGTTGCTGGTGGATTTTCGGAGCGAACAATTCGGTCAATGAGGAGCTGGCGGCTTCATGCCATTCGGCGCGGCGGGCGAAATTGACATAAGCATCCACGGCAAAGCGCACACCCGGCAACACATGTTGCTCTGAGGTGATTTCTTCGCGGCTTAAGCCCACCGCCATGCCCAGTTGTATCCAGGCTTCGATGCCTCCTGGGTCGCCAGGATGCCCGTCATGGTCGAGGATGCGCTGTATCCATTTGGCGCGGGTTTCACGGTCCGGGCAGTTGGCGAGGATGTTGGCGTCTTTCAGCGGGATGCACACTTGGTAATAATAACGGTTGGCCACCCAGCCTTGCAGTTGCGGTTTGCTCAATTTGCCTTCGTTCATCAGCGTGTGGTACGGGTGATGGATATGGTAATACTTTTCCATGCCGCGCAGGGCGGCTTCAAATTCTTCGCGGTTCCAAGGCGTTTGTTCGTTCATGTGATTTCCTATGAATGTATATCTTATTAATAAATTGATTTTTAGAAATTGCTGCCGAAGGTTTTAGGGGAAAAGCTTAGACCTGTCAGGTTTTAAAAACCTGACAGGTCTAAAAAACCACATCCTCATAAATTTCCGCCAAAGATAAAGCTGCGTGATAGTTGTCGCAGAGAATATCTAAAGTTTCTCCATCTGCCAAAACGCCGCCTTGCCAATCCCCGTTGCTGTCACGCCGGAAATACTCGGCTTTTTGTTGCCGCGAATCGGCGAGCAAGTAATAACGCAGGCTAGGTATTTTGGAATACACCAGCCATTTTTCGTGGCGATCCACGCGCTCGGTGTTTTTGGATTGCACTTCGGCGATGAAGCAAGGCTGTTCTTTGTAATATTCGGCGTTGTCGTTTTGCTTGCAAACCAGAATCATATCAGGATAGTAATAAATCCGTCCATTTTCGATGCGGCATTTCATGTCGCTGGCAAAAACCCGGCAACTGCTAGTCTGCCCGCGAGTTGCCAAACGCAGATGAAAGAAAATATTGCCTGTAATGATATTGTGTTTCTCACTCGCCCCAGACATCGCATAGCAATCGCCATCAACATACTCGTGCTTACAGTCGCTTTCGGCCTCTTGTATCAAATAATCCGGTTCGCTAATAAAGCGGTTTTGCAGTATTAATTTTCCCATAAGTGCTTGCGCAGTATAGTTATGTTACTGTTAGCAAGCACTTATGGGATTGTAATGCCCATTCAATAAGTTATGTGTGTTTCATAAGTGCTTGCCGAAATCTTTTAACGGACACAGACTATTTCTAGTGCAAGCACTTATGAAACAATTAATGTCGCGCCCATTTTATAACTCCTACAAGTCTATTTCTAAACCATCATAAGCCACTTCAATACCGTTTGCCTCCAATTCCTGACGTTCGGCGGAATCATCATCCAAAATGGGGTTGGTGTTGTTGATATGGATCAAGATTTTGCGTTTTTCGCCAATGCTGTTCAGCACTTCGATCATGCCGCCTTCGCCGGATTGCGGTAAATGGCCGATTTCCCTTGCCAGTTTGTGGCTGATGCCTTGGGTGACCATTTCGTCATTAGTCCAGAAAGTACCGTCCACCATCACGCAATCAGCGGCTTGCATCGCCGCCATGACGTGCGCTTCTATCTCGCCCAAACCCGGCGAATAAAAGGCTTTTTTACCGGTGGAGATTTGCTCGATAATCACGCCGATATTGTCGCCATCGTGCGGGTCGTTGCGATGCGGGGAATAGGGCGGGGCTTTGCTTTTCAGGGCTTGGGTGTAAAAGCGCAGGTCGTCTATGCCGGGAATGGTGAAGCTGCTGCCATCGACCGGAACCGGATGATGGTTGACGGTGCAGTAATCCTTAAGCATGTTGAACAGCGGGAAACCGCTGGTCAAATCTTGCCTGACCATTTCCGTGCAATAAACATCCAGCGGCTTGCCTTCGCGCAACATCAATAGGCCAGTGGTGTGGTCGATCTGGCTGTCGATGAGCATGATGGCTTTAATGCCCGTATCGCGGATGCCATCTTTGGGCTGAATGGCGGGGAAGGCTTCCAGTTGGGTGCGGATGTCAGGTGAGGTGTTGAACAGCAACCAGTTACGGTTATCGGTGCTGACGGCGATGGACGATTGGGTGCGTGCCGTGCCGTTCATTTCGTTGTGGCGGATGCGGTGGCAGTTATGGCAGTTGCAGTTCCATTGCGGAAAACCGCCACCTGCGCCTGAACCTAGGACTCTAATTTTCATTGTGTAAGACCGAATAATGAAGCGTTAAAAAATGACGGTATTGTCCACGAAAAGCACGAAAAACACGAAAAATTCAAAGGGCAAGCCAGTTCAAAAAGTCAGGCAAAAAAAAGGGGTTCGTGATGAACCCCTTTTGTTTTTACAAGCCGCTAAGATTAACGGTTGTAGATGTACATTGTTACTTCAAAACCGAAACGCAGGTCGGTAAAGCTTGGTGTTTCCCATTTCATAATCATAACCTCCAAAGTTTTATAATGATGTGTCTAGCTTGATCAAGTAAGCCAAATCAGAGTATACGATGAAGCCTTTTTTTTCGCAAGATGTGCAAACATTTCTTTAAGCGAGATTGTGTAGTTTCGACCCCATATTCCGCTCTCGCTATATATGGGCTACTCGCTCTGCTTGAGTTTTTATATTTTTTCAAGGTAGGGCTGGGTAACTACAAAAATTTACTGAAAAGCTGTCCTTAGCAAGGGATACAAACAGGAATGCCATTTCTGTAAACAATACACTTGCCAGCCGCACGAACGGTTGAAATGTTGGTCATAGCTAAAATTTCTTTAGGTGGGTATTCCATTGGGAAGGCCATTTCTTTTGCGTTTTTGCCTTCGGGAACATAAAGAATTGTGTCACCGTTAGAGGAATAGGCCACTAAAAAAGATAGTTCGTCTCCCAAAATTTCTTTAGTCGCCGTTGCGCTGAGTGTTCTGATTTCCATGTTTAATCTCCAAGATTGAGTTAGCAGATAATTTAAAAGTTGAACGTGAAGCGGGCAAACAAGGTTTGCACTGGGGTTATATCAGACACACGTTTTTCGTTGATCTGAAAAGTGCGGTCTCTGAATTTGAAACGGTTGTCCAGCAAGTTGTTGGCTTCCAAGCTGAGTATCCCATATTGTTTGGGCAAGCGATAACCGATTGAGGCATCGACTAAATAAAAATCAGTGGCGAACTCCTCTTCTTGAAAATTCACAGGGCGATCTACTTGCTGGTTGACATACGTGCCGCGTACTTCAGCAAAAAAACCGCTAGGGTGGAAAAACCGTAGGCTGGTTGGCAGGTACGAAGTGTCCACGGCTTTTGGGGAATTTTCGCCTCCGCTATTGAAGCTCTCATGCCGAAAGCCGGAATTGGCTATCCAATTGTCATTGATCGTCCAATTGATATAGAAACGGTATAGGTCTTCATCCCGTTGTTCAAAATGGCGTTGTTGGTCAAAATTAGTATACGGCCACGCCAATTCCCGCTTGAAAAATTCTATGCCTGCGTACCAATTTGGGTTGATACGGTAGTCCATGCCAATACCATATTGCGTGGCTTTGGTGCCATTCGGGTCATCGAAAAATTGATTAAACCCAGCGACTTGTAAGGGCTGGATCACTTGATTGACCGCGATGGGGGATTTTACGGTGTCGAAAAATGCCAAACGCAGAGTCATGCTATTGGTGGCTTGCCACAGCAAGCCAAATTTTGGATTGGGGCGATCTAAATTAAGTTTGCTGGAATTGGTTTCATAGTAGTTGTCGTAACTTAAGCCCAAGGTGGTGGTCAGGCTGTCAAGCACTTTGATATTCGCGTAAGAGTAGCCCATGTTTTGGATGGCGACGCTTTGCACCGTGCCACAAGCGATGTACGGACAGAGAAAAATTAGATTTGTCGCTGCCGTGTCTGCTATTTCAAAGGCGTAACGCGCCACCCCTGTGATGACGTTAAAGCGTTCTTGCCGGTACACATACGCCGATTCCAATTGATAACCCTTGTCGCGGGTACCAAAGGTAAAGCCAAAATTGTTGAAGTCCTGAAATTCGTCACGGTTGGCATAAATAAATGAGGTGACCCAATCAGAATGTGCTGCGGGGGAGAATTTCAAGCCTAGCCGATACGTGTCTTGACCAAGTTTACGCTGATAGTTGGGGATAAGGATATTATCCGCACGGCCTATCAGTTCCAAATCCCCGGTCTCGGTGTCACGCCGCCGATATTCCGCCTGTACGTTCCATTTCGGCGAAATTTCATACTGGGCAAAAGCGTTGTACAGATCGTGCTTAATGGCGTTGTTGGCGCGGTAGCCGTCGGTATCGTAATGCAGTTGGCCCAGGCTGTAGGCGAATTTGTTGATTAGCCCTGACACGACGGCCTCGTTGCCTACGGTGTTGTTGGAGCCATAAGTGGTGGTGTTGGTGATCCGGGTATTGTCCCGTTCGAAAGCTTTGTTGTATTCATTAAAGCCAATTTCCGCCGGCCCGCCGCTTTTAGGGATGTTCAAATCGGTATAAGCCAGGCGTGGTTGGATAGGGTTGAGGTTGACGGATTGGAACAGTTGCGATTGCAACAAGGCGCTGGAGCGGGTTGTTTCTTGGCGGGGCTGGTTGGCGGCACTGTCAGCCAGCAGGCGGTGCGCCGAATAATTGCCAGGGTCTAGGGCGAGGGATTTGCTGGCCTGGCGGCTGGCAATATCACTAAATCCTAGGTCATTATAAATTCGCCCCAAACCAGTCCCGCGCACGGCGGCATCCTTGTCCAACAATAGCCGGGAGCGGTAAACGGCGCGGTTGTCATTTAAGGCCACCGCTTGCTGCATGTCACGCAACGCGGCGACTGGCTGGTTGTTGGTTTGTTTAAGAATGGCGTCATAAAACCACGGGGTCGGGTCTTTAGGATCGCTGGCTTTGGCGATTTTAAATTCGGTTTCGGCAAATTCGGTGTTTTTCAGTTCGTAATGGGCTTTGCCGAGATAGCTGCGGATGATGGCGTTATTGGGGGCAAGGTTGGCGGCGGTTTCAAGTTTTTGTTTGCCTTGCTCCAACTTGCCGACGCGGATGTCGGTTAGCGCCTGGCCTAGCCGTGCCAGCGGGTCTGATGAATCCAATGCCACGGCTTGGTCAAAAGCCTGTCTCGCCGCAATGATTTGGGCTTGGGCCAGATGTGCAAAGCCCAGTACGGTTTGTGTCCGGGCTAGGGCAGGGTTGATGGATTGGGCTTTTTCCGCCGACACCAGGGCATCATCACGATTTCCGATGGAAAGCTGGAGTTCAGCCAGCCTTGCCCAGGCCAGGGCGTTGTCGGAGCTAAGTCGGGTGGCTTCCTGCGTGGCCTTGAGCGCGTCTTCCAGTTTGAACAAGGCTTGATAGGCGTAAGACAAGGCGAGTTTCGCCATGCTCGATTGAGGATTGATCGCCACCGCTTTTTGGGCGAATGCCAAGCCATCGTCTTGATGGTTTTTGCTGGTGGCTATGACTGACTGCAAGGCAAGCGCGTCACTATCATGCGGGTTTAATTTGAGCAAATGGTCTATTTGCTGCCCAGCTTCATCAACGCGGCCTACGTTCAACAACAAGGAGGCTTTCAGTGAAAAATAGTATCCATCCCGACGTACCATCGGTACCGTGTCGAGCTTGTCCAGCAACTGATAGCTGTCGCCGTGCTGGAATGTTGGCGAAACGCTGTGCAATGCGGTGAGTTTTTTATAATCAAGCAACGGTGGATAGTACAAGGCCCATTGCACGGCATCTTCGGGCCTGATCATCAGCGGTTGTAAGTACGGCGCTTGATGTTTGGGGGCGATGCCGACAAATCCGGGTTTTATCTGGATGCGCCCGGCTTGATTTTGGGCGGCGACTTGCCCGTCAAAGACGGTGATTTCAGTATGTTGGTCATCAACGCGGACTAAGAATTCGGTGCCTTCATGTACGGCGTTGATAAATGGGGTATTGATATGTAGTTGCTGCGGCTGGCGGCTTCGGAAAAAACTGGTTCCATTTAATAGGCTGACCAGCCATTCGGGAGCATTCCTGGCCGGTTCGGGAAACATCAAGGTCGTTGCTTGTTCAAGCGTAATGATCGACTCGTTGCTTAAGCGCAAGGTGGCGCGGCTACGCTTGGCGGTGCGGATTTTATCGCCCGGACAAAATTCATCTAGTTGATGGACATCCAGCCATGTGGTTTCTTGCGCCCGCAGGGCGTCCACTTTACCCTGCGCTGACAGTATTTGGGCAACTGGCCGTTCACAAGGCAACGACGCCTGTGTGCAGTAAGGCACGAGCAACAGCGCGATAAAATAATAATTAGGTTTTTGTAGCATATTAATTATTGTTATTGCCAGCAAAGGGTTCTGTCCAAGTTTCCCCCGAAACCTATTGCCAGCCCTTTCTTGTCTGGGATTGAAGCATATTGGCTTTTGGAATACAACTAAAAAGTGATGTGGCTTATGTCAATGACATTGGCTGTTTCATTCAGCGATGCTTCCGGTAATGTGGCTAACGATTGTAAATAGCGGATAAAAAACTGTGTTGGCCCATCATCGGGAAAATCGTTGTTGATGGCAACAAAAGCAGCCAGTGCCGTTGTCCATTGTTTGGCTTTAAACAGGCTTAACGCTTTGGCGAATGCCGTGGTTAGTGTGCGTGCACAGACCACGGCATGAATCTCCGCCATCAACAGTTCAAAAACATGGACGGGGTTGGATTTGCCTTTCAATAAAAATAGGCCCAAATCACGTAAAAGAAAGCCATCCAACCCTTCAATCACCTCGGCGGTGACCAAAATGTGCGTACCCAGATATTTGTTAAGCCCTTCAATCCGTGATGCCGTATTTACAGGGTCGCCGATGGCGCGATAGACATAGCGTCCTGGTGCGCCGGTATTGCCTATGCTGATTTCACCACAGGCCAGGCCCAAACGCGTGATTAGCGCAGGTTGCCCCGTTTGGTTAAACTGGCTGACGGCGGCTTTAATGGCCAATGCGGCATGACAGGCGTTGATATGTGGCTGTTTGTTATGTCCGGGGTTAAGCCATACAGCGTACATGCCATCCCCCGCCAAATCGGTGATATAACCGCCGTGGTCAGTCACTAGCGGAAATATGTCCGCAAAATAGGCGTTCATCAGCTCGATTAAGACTTCTGGCTTCATCGATTCCGATAGTTTCGTATAATCGTTGACATCCGTTGCCAAACAAACGCCCTGTATGAGTTTGCCGCCGGTGGACATCACCCGGTTTTCAGGTTGGTAGGGGATGTTGTCGACGATTTCTTTGGGCAACAAATGCCTCAGAACTAGCTGCATTTTGTATTTTGCCTGTTGGTTGCGCCGAAAATACAGGATGGATGCGGCGATCAAAATCACCGGCATTTGTAAACCAATAGGAACGACTAGCGGCAGCCAGACTTGCGCGGTGACAAATTCATAATAAGCGACATAAAGATAGGTGGAGCCTAACAGCAGGATTAAGCCAATGCTGATATGGAAAGGACAGGATAAACACAAGACTGACAAAACAATGCCCCAAACCAAGGGCAGCAAAAATTGGTAGGCCGGGTCTAACGGTTTCAGCCAGATATTGTCAACCAGATTGCCTATGGCGGTGGCGGCAATTTCAACAGGGCTGATGGTTTGTCCGTGTGCATTTGAGAAAACCGTGTAAAACCCCAGATTTTTTTCCGGTTCTATACTTTCTGAAAAACCGATCATGACAATTTTATCCCGCAAGATGTCAGGCTGAAGCTGTTCAAGCGCCTGGTAAAAGGGAATGGTGGTAATCGTCCCGACATTGCCGTAATGGTTTAAATATAAGCTTTTTTGATTATGCAACAGTTCAAGCCAAGAGCTTAACAAGTGTTTGGATTTTGCTGGAAACGTGGCCTTCGCGATGAGTTGTCCGAGCTGCCCATTATCCTTGTTGAATTTGGCAAATGCCGATTGGATCTGCCCGATATTGTCAAGCATGGCCTGGTTGCCGGCAAATTGTACAAAGCTGTCGGGATATTTTGCCGCCAATGCGGGATTGATGGCTTTAAGCAATGCCATGATGTCGCGATAGGCGGTTTTAAATACATAACTCTGGAACACAATGTCTGGAAAGGTTCTAAGGTCGCCGGCACTGTCTTTGTTGGTCCAGAATTGTTTGACCGTGGAGGAGGTTTTCGGAATGAGGAAAGGTGCGGTGTACAAGGCGGCGGCATTGATGATGCCGATGGATTCGATGACGCTTTCATAACTGACGGCATCGTCTGTGCCGGACATCGGGATGATTTTATGTTTGAGATAATTGCTGAGGATGACGTTGTTATTTGCCGCAATCGCTTCAGCCAATAGTTGATCGCTTTGTGGGTCGCGGTTTTCATTGAACACCATGTTCAGCGCGATAATGGCGGGCCGTTGTGCATTGATCCGGTTAAGCAAACGGGCATAATACCCGCGCGGCCATTTTTCAGGATCGTCGGGCAGATGCAAAATTTCCGCAGATGTCTGGTCAACGCTAATGATGGCGACATCTTTGGGCGGTGCTATCTCGCCTCTGGCCGAAAATAACCAAGTTAAGCCGAATTCTTCTTCCAGATACACACCTAGCGGTGTCAACAACAATACCGCACCTAACAAGCCCGCCAACGAGGATAATAAAAAAAACTTGAAAGTTTTAAGCAATAGCTTGGCAAACGATAAGCAGTGGTCAAAAACGGGTTGGGCAAGTTTCATGGTTATCCATTTAGAGGCGGTTCAATACCTCTTGAAACAACTGATAGGCAGCGGCGGACGGCTTGCTTGCCGCTACTCATTTTTTGTCGAGTTTACAAAGATAGTGAACGGCTTGTTAAGCATTTATCGCACTTTTCGGTCGATTTGAGTGCGGTTTAATCAATTAATAGTGAAATATTACCGCGTAGCGGGTGTAATTTTGTATTATTTTTGCAGATGGTTGCAAAGAATCAGTAATTGGCGGGCTTTGGGGGTTGTAGAATCAGACCATAGAGGACGACTAATCCTGTAGGTTTCAAAAATAGGTATATTGGAAGAGGCTGGGGCGGAGATAACGGGAGGGCTGTTCTTAGCCTCCCGTTTTAGGCAAGAATAATGTCTTATTCTTTTTCTTTGGCTTGTTCGGTTTCCGCGATTTGAAGCTCGGCGGTCATATTCCAGTCGGAAAATGGAAACGGAATAATTTCTGTGGTGAAAGTCAGGAACAGCAAAATGTGGTAAGTGTACAAGGACAAGCTACGCCCAAAATTAAGGATATTTTGGTTAGGTTTGCCCGTTAGCAGTGTGGATGCGACTTGCAGGACGATGACCGCCCACAATAGCAACCTGACCAGTTCACCGATCACTGAGAAAATCAGCATGAAAAATATGCGCTTCCACGTGCTGAGTTGTTTTAAATTGGTATTAATTTCTTCGTCCATATCATTAACCTCTGTTCATAATATCACGCAAATCCAGCGCGGCGGCGTTGGCACGGGCAATGTAATTTGCCATTGTCAATGAATAGTTGGCGAACAGGCCATAACCGCCGCCATCTAAAATCATCGGGCTTAAGATGGGTTCCAAGGAGTTCTCCAAGGATTTGATCATAATATCAACGGTACGCATGGCGCGTTTGTCCAGAAGAATATCTTTGAAATCGTACTTAATCGCCCGCAAAATATGCAATAAAGCCCAGCTTGCACCGCGTGCTTCGTAAAAAACGTTATCAATCTCCATCCAGGGAACTCTTGCAATCGGCACTTCTTTTTCGATATTGTCGGTTTCCAATTTGGTCAGTCCAGGGCCAAAATTAGTACCGGAATTGTTTGCCGTCAAACGGGTGGACAGGCCACCAAGCCGCTTGATAACGACTTCTGTGTATTGCCAAAGGTTGTCGGCACGCGAATAAAACTGGGCTTTTTTGACTTCGCCCCCGTAATGCTGCAAGCGGGTCATGTATTTGTGCAGGGCTTCGACGCCTTTTTCGTATTCGGCTTCGGTGGAAGGCAAGGCCCAAGAGTCGTTCTCGAAATAGAAGTAAGGTTCGGCAACCGCCAGGTCTGGGTCTTCGGCGGATTGTGATTGGTCTCTGGCAAAATGGTTACGCAATGCTGAAGTGGCATCGCGCAACATGACCAATGCCCCAAATTCCCAACTAGGGACGTTGTCAAGGAACACGCCTGGCGGGCCTACGTCGTTGGTGATATAGCCGCCGGGTTTATGGAGCAACACTTCGGCGATATGCGCCAAGGTGTTGGTATAGACGTAACCGAGGGGTAAATTGTCGGTCTCGTGGGTTTCTTTGGCGCGTTTTTCCGCTTCATCCATGATGTTGAACTGTCCAGGCTCACTTCCCCACCACGCACCTAAAACTATCAAAACAACCAACACAATAGAAATAAATACACCGAAGCCCCACAGTATCCCTTTAGATTTTATATCTTGGGTTGTTTCATTTGCCGCCATTTCAGTACCTTTGAGAAGTATGCGCGTAAAAACGGATTGCCTGATCGTGCCTCCGGTTTACGTTGGCAGTATTAAAGTGCCCTGGGTATCAGGTCTACCGCCTTAAATTGAAAGCTCTTTTTGTCTTAAAAATATAAGACATGGTAGCAGGTTTTTTATTTTTTTGCCTATCGCGCCCAAAATTATTCCGCCTTTTTTTTGGCCCGTGGGTGGGCTTTGTCATAAATTTCAGCTAGATGCTGGAAATCCAAGTGCGTGTAAATTTGTGTCGTGCTAATGTTGCTATGTCCCAACAATTCTTGGACTGCGCGTAAATCCTGGCTGGCTTCCAGCAAATGGCTGGCGAAAGAGTGTCTTAACATGTGTGGATGGATGGATTCTGCGACGCCTTTCTTGACGCACCATTGTTTCAGCCTAAGCTCAATGCTGCGTTGGCCAAGACGGGCGCCGCGTGAGGAAACAAACAATGCGGGTTCTGTGATGTTTGTTTGTTTTGATCGTTGTTGCAACCAGTTTTCAATAGCCGCCACCGCTTTGCTGCCTATCGGCAACACCCTGGATTTGCCGCCTTTACCCGAACGTACCATCAGGGATTGTCCGGCCAGGTCAATATCCGTCAAATCCAGGGCGGACAATTCGCTAAGCCGCAAACCAGAAGAATAAAATAATTCAAACATTGCCACATCGCGTATTTCCAACACCGAGCTGGTTCCGGCTTCCAATAGTCCTTTGACTTGATCGACATCCAGGGTTTTAGGTAGTTTACGCGCCTGCTTCGGGGCTTTGACGTGCTGGGCTGGATTGCTGGAGGCATGGCTTTGTTGCATCAGGTAGTGGTAAAAGCTACGGATAGCGGAGAGTTCGCGTTGCAAGCTTTTACTGCTGATGCCTTGCCGGTGGCGGTTGGCGATATGGGCGCGGATGTCGGCGGCCTGGACCTGGTGCCAATCGGCAATGGCTTTGTCGGTGCAATAGCGGTTTAAATGGGCGATGTCGCGCTGATAATTTTTGACCGTGTGGATGGACGCACGTTTTTCCACCGTGAGCTGCGTGAAAAAATCCGCCAACATCTGCCCTGCATCGTTGTGCATATCAATATTGTTTCAGCAAAGCAATAAAGCGGGTGCCGACCAGTTCGCTCATTTGGGTTAGGAACAAATGCCCCATGCCATTGACAAAACGGTCGTCTTCGCGGCTGCCGATGGCGAGCAGGCCTTCCAGTTCTGTAAAAATCATCGGGACTATCGCACAGGATTTAACGTCTGCGGCTACTGCGTCACCAAACAGCACCCGCGCTTGCGCCAGTGTAGGGCGTCCACAGCCCGGCTGTTGTGATGACCGTTCTTTGCTGAATGGCTGCAATTGTTCGCTGTGCGGGGCGATAAACAATTCAGGCATTTCTGGATAAGGCGGTTCCTTGATAATCCGCACCGCGACAAAATCGGTCAGGAAATAGTCTGACAAGACAATATTGAGGTTTCTGACCGCCATTGCCAGCGTGGACGCATCCAGCAAGGCCAGGGAAAGTTTGTGCATACGCAGGATGGACGTGTCGTTGTCGCGGGCGATGTCGATCAGTTCCGTCAATTGGCTTTCCATTTCTTGATGGCGGCTGCGGAATATTTCCAGTTGTTTGGAAATCAGCGAAACGGCGTTGCCGCTAGGATGCGGGATGTGGATTTGTTCCAACAAATGCAGATGCTCGTTGAAAAATTGGGGATGTTTTTGCAAATACCGCTCCACTTGCAGCTCCGACAATTCGGCAATTTGCTGCCCGCCAGCCAAGTTGATGCAGCCGTCATAAATGGATTTTGCCTCCCCTGTCATCAAGACCGGTTCACCGCGTCCCGCCCAATATATCTTTAACTCCCCCCCTGGCAATTCGACGGTGACATCTTGATCCAGCAAATGTTGTTCAATGCCAATCACTACGGCGGCACACGCGCCGCTGCCGCAAGCCAAGGTCTCGGCGGCACCGCGTTCGTAAACCCGTAATTTGATATGCCCGCGGTCAAGGACTTGCATAAAGCCGATATTGGCGCGTTCTGGAAAAATGGGATGGCTTTCCAATATCGCCCCGATTTCTTTGACTTGTGCGGTTTTGATGTCATTGACTTGGATCACCGCATGGGGGTTGCCCACGGACACCGCCCCGAACGCTTTTTCGGTGTCGTTGATCGGGACGGTATAAAACTTGGCTTCCTGTTCCGCCTGCATGGGGATTTCCCAAGGCGCGTGGCGGGGGATGCCCATATTGACGGTAATTAAACCATCGGCATCAAAATGCAAGGTCAATTGCCCGGAATCGGTGTCAACACAAATGGTATTTTTAGCCGATAAACCTTTGTCACGCACAAAGCGGGCAAAGCATCGCGCACCATTGCCGCATTGGGCGACTTCACCCCCATCGGCGTTAAAAATGCGGTATTTAAAATCGGCATTGCTGCTGACAGGTTGCTCAACTAATAGCAACTGGTCAAAACCGACGCCGAAGTGGCGGTCGGACATAAAGCGGATTTGCTCCGGCGTTAAGTCAACTGCCTGGGAAATGGCGTCAATGACGACAAAATCATTGCCTAAGCCTTGCATTTTCGTAAAGTTAATCATCGTTATCTATTTTCTGCGGAGCTTAAAAGGCGCCGGTCAGCCGTTGTTGCAAAATATCCACTTTGTCACGCTTAGCAGATGATGGTTGGGTATTGGGTTGCATAGCCTTACCTTGGGAGGGGACTTTAGAAAATCGGCAAGGCAATGTAAAGAAAATAATTCCTTTCTTTAAGGGCTTGCCAGTAAATGAGCAGGGGGCTTAACAGATACGGGGCAAGGGATCGTCTTCCAGCTCTGGCAAAATACGCTCGCCCCCCAGTTCTGTTTCAAGGACAACTTGTGGCCGTCCACAAACTACGGTTCCAATAATCGCGGCATCTGCATAACCCAAGCCTTGCAACCGGCCTAGCGCAATTTCCGCGCCGGCTGGTTCCAAAACGGCGATGACACGGCCTTCAGAAGCCAAATACAAGGGATCGTAACCTAACATGGCGCAAACTGTGCGCACCGGATCGGCAATGGTAATTGGGTTTTCTTTAAGCCGAATCGTGGTATTGGTCGCCGCCGCGATTTCATGGGCAACCGTTGCCACACCGCCTCGGGTCGGATCACGCATAAAGCGCAATCCTGGGATTGTGATTAATGCTTGGGTGATGGGTAAAACGCTGGCTGAGTCAGATTGGAGTTCGCCAGATAAACCGAATTGTTCACGGGCGAGCAATACGGCGGTGCCATGATCCCCTATGGAACCGCTGAGTAAAATCAAATCATCGGGACGGATTTGGTCCACACCTAGCCGCAAATGGGATGGGCGCAGGCCTATGCCGGTCATGGCAAAATAAATGCCGCCGCCCTGACCACGACGCAACACTTTGGTATCGCCGGCGACGACCTTGACATGGCTGTCCTGGCAAGCTTGCGCCATGCTTGCCAGGACTCGATCCAGCAACGCCACTTCCAAACCTTCCTCAATGAAGGCACTGAGCGTCAGATAAAGTGGCGTTGCGCCAGATACGGCCAGATCGTTCACCGTGCCATGCACGGCAAGGCTGCCGATATTTCCGCCAGGAAACTCCAAGGGTTCCACGGTGAAACCGTCAGTGGTCACCATGATTTCCCCCGAATCCATCCCAAACGGCAAACACGCCGCATCGACACGGGTGTCCAGAAGTTCATTGCTTAGATGGCGGGCAAATATGGCCTCGATCAATTCGCGCATTAACCGACCGCCATTGCCGTGGGCGAGGGCGATGTGGGAGTCCGTAAAGAAGGATGGTATTTTCATGGTTTTTGTCAGTATTAGGGTTATGGAAGGCCAACAATTGATGCGGTTTTGAGATGTTTTGCCAAGTTTAATATGTTTTGTCGGATTGCCGCATAGTTTGACGGTGGAATAAACCAGGCTATGCCGATAGTGCTTGATAATAGCTTTATGGTATATTGAGAACACATCAACAAATATAACAATAGAACTCACTAATTTATTGAAAATTAAAAAGTTTATTAAGAAAATAAGATGTTGGACATCAAGCTCATTAAAATACTTGGTTTTGCACCTAAAGAAAATACAGTAGACATATTCCGTAAGGAGTATGCCGATGGCTACACTTAAATACGCGCTTCACCATCGGTTGTGGGCGTTTGTCGAATTGGAATTTGAGCGGGACACTCGCCAAAGCCTGTTTCACAGGAGCAGCTTTTGGCGGTGCCATTAGTTAAAGGCCAGTTTCTTGGCAGCCGTTGGTGATTTTGCGTACAATCCACAGTTTGGCTCCCTGCATAGGCTGCGCCGTGCATGTTCCCGGCCCGAATGGCGAAGGTCTGGTTAAGGTCAATGTTTCCACTACATTAAGGTGATAATTATGAAAGCAAAATTTTCTCATTCTTGGTTGGGCCTGATAGTCTATGCGGCGGTTATGCCGAGTGCCGAAGCCCATACTTTCGGTGCTTATGATGCTGGTTTGCTGGCGGGTTTGGCCCATCCTTTTATGGGTTTGGATCATTTGTTAGCGATGATCGCCGTTGGCATTTGGGCGGCGCAATTGGGTGGAAGGGCCGTTTGGCTGGTTCCGCTCACTTTTGTCAGTGTCATGTCCGCCGCTGCCGCTTTGGGTTCGGTCGGCTTGCCTTTGCCTTTTCTGGAACCGGTGGTTGCTAGTTCCGTGCTGGTTTTGGGTTTGTTGATCGCTGGCCCGGTGCGTTTGCCGGCTGGCGCAGGAGCCGCTTTGGCCGCCCTGTTTGCCGTGTTTCATGGCTACGCGCATGGGTTGGAATTGCCTCAAGCCGCTACGCCAATCTTCTATGGAATCGGCTTTGTCTTGGCGACCATCTTGCTGCATGGCGTCGGTATCGGTTTTGCCCTAAGCTTGCGCCAGTACAAAATAATCCAACGCATCGCAGGTTATGCGCTGGTTGCCGCTAGCGGTTTGCTGTTGGTGGCAGTCTAATTACTCTTGATTATTACAGGGAAGCCACCATGTGCCTAGCTATTCCGATGCAAATCACCCGTATTGATGGCTTTAATGCCCGTTGTGCCTCTAAGGGCGTGGAACGTGATGTCAGCCTGATTTTGTTGCAAGACGAGACGGTGCAAATAGGCGATTACATCCTGATCCACGTGGGCTACGCCATCCAGAAAATTTCTGAAGAGGAAGCTTTATCCACTTGGGAGTTGCTTGACCAAATGCTGGATGAGGACTTCGTCAGTGCATGAGCTTTCCCTGTGTGGGGACTTGATGGGGGTAGGTGATGGCGATGGCAAAACCCCGTCGTGCAGAAAAAGTTATTCGTATCACTGCTTCATGCCCAAGCCGCCAAAACAAAGTGTTATCCCTTAAGGAACGGGCATGAAATAATTTCCGCACCGGCTCGTCAGACCTGTCAGGTTTTGATACCCTCTGGGGCACAAGAAACCTGACAGGTCTTGATCCGCGAATTCATTTCATGCCCATTCCTAAGCAACCAAGCTGTCCACATCTGAGCTAATATCATGCCGACTGGTGCAAAACACACACTGGAAAAAATCCGCGCACTGCCACTGCCCGAAAAAGTTCGGATCATGAATGTCTGTGGTGGGCATGAGCGATCCATTTCGATGGCGGGATTGCGTACCGCCCTGCCGCAAAACATTGAACTGATTCCAGGGCCCGGTTGCCCGGTGTGTATTTGTCCTGAAGAAGACATTTACCAAGCCATACAAATTGCAGTGCATGAAGATATTATCTTGGTGGCGTTCGGGGATATGTTGCGCGTACCGGTTAATGTGCCGAAAACCGCCGTCCGCACCTTCGTCCGTACCCTGGAGCAAGCCAAAGCCGCCGGTGCCGACATCAGGCCCATCGCGTCGCCAACCGAAGCAGTGATTTGTGCCAAAGCCAACCCCGAAAAAACCGTCGTTTTTTTTGTCGCCGGATTTGAGACAACCTGCGCCCCCGTCGCCGCGATGCTTGCCGAGGGTATCCCTGAGAATTTATTGATCTTGATGAGCGGTCGCCTGACGTGGCCCGCAGTCGCCATGTTGCTGGATTCAGGTACGCCAGGATTTGACGCGCTCATCGCCCCCGGTCATGTTGCAACCATTATGGGTTCCGAAGAATGGCGGTTTGTTGTTGATAAACACCATATTCCGACCGCAGTCGCCGGGTTTACCCCCGAAAGCCTGCTGGCCGCCACTTACTCGGTGTTGCGGCAGGTTATTGAAAAAAAGATATTTCTGGATAATTGCTACACCCAAGTTGTCAAACCGCAGGGCAACCCTACCGCGCAGCAGCTTTTAAATTCAACTTTGGTGGTGGTTGATGCACCTTGGCGGGGTATCGGGATTATCCCGCAATCGGGTTTTGAGCTAAGCGAAAAACTGGCGGCACACAACGCCCGTCTCCGATTTCCTAGCTACGCCGATGAAGCACGAAAAAAAGCCGGTGCCATGCCTCCAGGTTGTGATTGTGCCAAAGTGGTGCTAGGCAAAATCAAACCCAATGAATGCCGTTTGTATGGCGAGTCTTGCGTCCCCCGAAATCCTATCGGCCCCTGCATGGTGTCAGACGAAGGTGCTTGCCGGATTTGGTGGTCGACTGGGGTACGCAAAGAATCTACCGAAGCCGTGGATGCGGCCTGACCTAGTTGTCCGCCGGTGAGCGAAATACTGGCGATTCATATCGTCATTACGGGCAGGGTGCAGGGTGTCGGTTTCCGCCCCTTTGTCAGCCGTTTTGCCCATGAGTTGGGTTTAGCCGGATGGGTGCGTAATTGTAGCGGTCAAGTCGAAATTCATGCCGAGGGTTCCGGTGATGCACTAACGGCCTTCAAACTCGCCCTTATTGACCACGCACCGCCGCTTGCCCAGCCCGAATGTCCCCTGATTTTTCCCGTTGAGCCATGCGGGTATCCTGGCTTCACCATTGAACCCAGCGAAGATGGCGACCATACCGATGCCCATATCCCGCCGGATTACTTCGTTTGCAACGATTGTCTGGCCGAGATGCAAAATCCTGCGGAAAGACGCCACCGTTACCCCTTCATCAATTGCACCCAGTGCGGCCCGCGTTATACGCTTATCGACCGCTTGCCTTATGACCGGCCCAATACGGCGATGGTCGATTTTACCTTATGCCCCGAATGCCAATCTGAATACAGCAATCCGCTTGACCGCCGTTACCATGCCCAACCGTTGGCGTGTCCCCGTTGCGGCCCTAGCCTGAGTTTTCGCCGATCCAGTTATCCCGATTTATGCGGTGACGAAGTGGCGTTAGCCGCTTGTCTTGCCGCCCTGCATGAAGGTTTGATTGTTGCCGTCAAAGGCGTGGGCGGCTACCACCTGTTATGCGATGCGGCTCAAGCCGATTCCGTGCGGCGGCTTCGGGAACGCAAGCACCGTCCTAATAAACCGTTGGCGGTGCTAGTGCCGTGGCGGGGCAAAGATGGCTTGGAACTGGCGGATCAATTAGCGGAATTGGAAGAACCTGAAAAACATGGGCTATGCTCGCCATTACGTCCCATCGTGCTGGTTAAAAAACGCGCCAACACCTTGTTGACCGAATCCGTCGCCCCTGACTTGAACGAAATCGGTTTGATGTTGCCTTACAGCCCCTTGCATCATCTGCTGGCGGATGGTTTCGGTAAGCCCTTGGTGGCGACCTCCGCAAATTTAAGTGGCGAACCCGTGCTGACCGACGGGGGCGAAGTGGAAACTCGGCTTAGCCAAGTCGCCGATGCTTACCTGCACCACAACCGCCCGATACGCCGTCCGGCGGACGATTCGGTGTATCGCCTGGTTGCCGGTAAATCCCGCCCGATTCGGCTGGGTCGCGGACTCGCGCCGATGGAGCGCAAACTGCCGTTCTGGTTGGAACAACCCGTATTGGCGGTGGGTGCCGATCTTAAAAACACAGTGGCTCTGGGTTTTCGTGACCGGGTGGTGGTCTCGCCGCATATCGGTGATTTGGGTTCACTGCGAAGCTCGCAAGTGTTTGAACAAGTCGTTGCCGATTTGCAGCGGCTTTACGGTGTCAGTCCGCAAGCGATAGTCTGTGACGCCCATCCTGGCTACCATTCCAGCCGTTGGGCCAAGCAGCAAGGCTTGCCGGTCATTCCGGTTTTCCATCACCACGCCCACGCGTCGGCGTTGGTTGGGGAACACGGGTTGGCAGGACAAATGCTGGTTTTTACCTGGGACGGCACTGGCTACGGGGAAGATGGCGGTGTCTGGGGAGGCGAGGCTTTGCTTGGCGAACCAGGCCATTGGCGGCGGGTGGGGGCGTTAAGGCCGTTTTATTTGCCAGGTGGCGATAAAGCCAGCCGGGAGCCTTGGCGTTGCGCTTTGTCGGTGTGCTGGGAACAAGGTATAGATTGGCCTGATTGCGGTCAAGATGCTAGCCTTTTGCGGCAAGTCTGGGAGCGGCGCATCAACTGCCCCGCCACCAGTTCAGCCGGACGCTTGTTTGATGCCGCCGCTGCTTTAATCGGAGTCGTCCAACATTCAACTTATGAAGGCCATGCCGCGATGCGGCTTGAGGCGATAGGCTCGCCCAGTAGTGAAAGCATTGCTTTGCCACTGGCTCAAAATTCCGCCGGTGTTTTTGTCAGCGACTGGGGGGCTTTGTTGCCGTTCTTGCTGGATACAAAATTAAGCCCTGCCGAACGCAGCTCCGTTTTCCACGCCAGCCTGGCCGCCGCCATCACCGACCAGGCAAAAGCGATAGGTGGGCAACACGGCATCACCCGCGTTGGGCTTTCCGGTGGCGTATTCCAAAACCGGCTATTGACCGAACAAGCACTGTCGGCATTGGAACAAGCGGGTTTTGAGGTTTTTCTTCACGAAGCCGTCCCATCTGGCGATGGAGGCATCAGCTTGGGTCAGGTGATCGAAGCGGGAAGCCAATGATGCTTTTATCGGTGCTTTTTACTAACCACATAAACCCCGCTCAACACCAGGAATGTCCCCGCCAATTGCATCGCGGTAATGGCTTCATGCAGTAAGAAAAACGCCAACACCAGCGTGGCGATAGGGCCAGTGGTGCTGATGATCGAAGCCGAACTCGCACCGATTTTGCGTATGCCCGCGTTCATAAAAAATGACGGCAACACGGTCGAAAAAATCGCCATGACCCATGCCAGAACGTAAATGTCGACGGATAAATGCGTCAGGTCAAGCCCATGCCGCACCCCAAAATGCACCAGCGTCGCCACGCTGGCAACCGTCATGGTGTAAGCGGTAAAGCGCGTGGAGCCGATGCTGTGCGTCATCACGCCGCTGCCCATCGTAAATATCGCAAACACCACCGCGCTCGCCAAGACGAACGACGCACCCAGCCAGATGTTCGCCGAGGTCAGCGACAATTGCTCCAGAAACACCAGCAGCATCCCCGCATAACTTAAGGCCAGCGCGAGCCCGGCCCGCCAGGTGATTTTGCGTCTATGGAACAGCGCGGAAAACAGCACGACAAAAGTCGGGTAGAGGAACAAAATGACCCGCTCCAAACCCGCCGAAATGGTTTGCAAGCCCAGAAAATCCAGATAACTGGCGATGTAATATAATTTTAGTGTCCCAGCCATAAAAACACACAAGGCCGCGACTTAGCGGCCTTGTCCATGCAAGCTTGGCGGCTCCGCCACCAAGTCAGGCTTTGCCTACACCAACCACACCCCGCCAACCCCAAGACCATCGGTGCTAAGGCCGGCCACGGACACCCCGGCCAATTGCACGGCGGTGTCCGTGGCCCCGCCGTCCTGGAACACATAGCTGTTGCCGCCCACGGTGAACGCCACGGTTCCGCCTTGGTTCAGGTTGGCCTGCAAGTATTTGAAGATGTTGCCCAGGTCTTTGTTGGCCAAGGTCAACGCGCCCGCGTAGCCGTTTTGGTCGTCGAACGTCACCAGGCCGTGGCTGATGGCGTGGCTTTTGATGATCCCAAAATTGCTGCCGTCCACGCCCGTGGTGTCGGCGGCGATGGCGGCACTGGCCAAGTCCAATTTGTCCGTGCTTGCTGTGCCGCCGCCGTTGCCCAGTGCAAAACTGCTGATGGTGTCATAGCTGGACACCAAGCTGTCGCCCGTGGCGATTTTCACCACATCAGTGGCCGCCCCGGCTTCGGTCAGGATGATTTTGTCCCTGCCCAAGCCACCCGTCAGGACATCCGCCCCATCGCCGCCATTCAGCCTGTCATTGCCGTCGTTACCGGACAAGCGGTCATTGCCGTCCAGCCCTTGGATGCGGTCAACGACATCAGTCCCTGTTAAGGTGTCGGCCGCCGTTGTACCGACAATGTCAAAACCACGGGCCAACAGCCCAGCCAGGGTCAGGGACGTGCCGTCAGCAAAGCGGAAAGTGCCCACACTTGAGCTGTTGAGGGAATTGTCAGGGTCAAAACCCGCGATATGCACTTCATCGCCATTGCCCAAATCCAGGGCCAGCGAACCCAATTTCAGGGTGATGTCGTCCTGGCTGATGCCCTCGCCAAAGATCAGGATGGTGTCGTCCTGGTCAGGGTCTATCACCGTGTCGTGGCCATCGCCACGGTTGAAGAAAATGGTGTCTTTGCCAGTGCCGCCGTAGAGAGTGTCATCGCCCGTGCCGCCGCCTAACAGGTCGTCCCCACCGCCGCCATAGAGGATGTCTTGTCCAGCCCCACCCAGCACGGTGTCGCCGCCCTGGTCGGCGGCGGTCATCACACCGTCCTTGTCATCCCCATAAAGGACATCATCGCCACCGCCGCCTTCAATGTAGTCACCGCCTGTCTGTCCGGCGATCCAGTCGTTGCCATCGCCACCATAGAGGACATCGTTGCCGCCGCCCGTGGCCAGCCGTTGGCTGGCGGTCATGACGACCCCCGACGCCGGGGTCAGGGTGTAATCGTCGGCCGTGGCATTCGCCGACCATTGGAAGACAGGGCCAAAAACGAGAAGCACCGGATCGGTGGCGTAACTGCCGGCATCTTTGGCATAATCCATGATGCCCTTGACCGCATCCCAGTGATAAGACACGGTGAGGGGGCCTGCATAAGAAAGTGAAGCGGAACCCCGATAAGGCGTGTATTGCGCATCCCCCAGCAACAGGTCGTCACCCGCGCCGCCTTGGAGCAAATCCTCCCCGGCACCGCCGAACATCACATCTTCGGCACGGCTGCCGTACAGGGAATCGCTGCCGTTCTCGCCGCTGAGCCAGTCGCCCCGGTCGCCGCTGTCCGCCCCGGCAAACTGCCAGTTGCCGTCATCGGCATCGCCCCAGAGCTGGTCGCTGCCGCTGCCGCCCAACAGCACGTCAGTTTGGGTGCCGCCATAGGCGATGTCATTGTCGGAAAACAGCGGTGTGGTGGGGTTGGGGCCGGTTTGGATAAAATCACGGCCATTGCCGCCCGTCACCCGGTCATCGCCATAAGCGGCGTAGACATAGTTGCTGCTGTCCCCAGGGGCAACCCCATTGCCCGTACTGATGAGGTCATTGAGGTTGGTGCCCCGGATGGAGTCGTTCTTGGTGCCGCCGTCAAACTCCACCGCCTTGGGCGCGGCACTGCCGTTCAGGTTCAGGTAGGCGGTGCTGTTGGGGAAGCTCAGTTTGATGCGGTCAACCGTGTCCGCCGCCGCGCCTTTTGTGATGCCGAACTCCCCTGATTGCCAGCCCTGCAAGTCGGCCACGGCCTGGTATTCATGGCTGGCCGGGTCCTGCATTGCCAGCCGCCAACTGCCGCCCGCCAGTTCCTGCAACAGGAAGGAATTATCGGCGCTGTAGTAGACATGCCCGCCGTTGAACGTGGGCTTGAACTCACCGGACACGGTCACGCCGTTGATTTGGATTTGGTTGCTGCCGTCATGGTCAACAATGGTGTCCACGCCGTCACCCGTGGCGTAAAGGTAGGTGTCGTTGCCTTGGCCGCCCTCGAGTTTGTCGTCACCTTCCTCCCCGTATAAAACATCATCACCTGCCAATCCTTTTAATGTATCGTTACCTTGTCCGCCAATGAGAAGGTCATTGCTAGGCAGCGGGGTTTGTGGAATGGGCGGCCTGGTTTCGTCACGCCCGATTAATTGGTCGTATAAATCCAAGGCATAATCCCCCACCATAACTTCTCCGTTAATGTGGATGGCAATATTTTTCTGGGTGACATATAAGCCGACCAACATATCGCGGGCCGGTCTCAATGCTTCGGCAAGGGTGTCCACCTGATCGGCACCCGAAAGGTGATAATCGCTGTTGGCATCGTCAATAACGTTATTGCCTTCCACGCGGCCATCCAAGCCAACCCCATATTTCGCTTCATACGCCGTGATGTTGTCGTGATGGCGGGTGTACATTTGCAGCACTTGTTTGGCTTCGGCTTCGGTGACGGAGTTTGGATTGTTGTACAGGCTGAATACTTCAGATTCAAAATAATGGCGTTTAGCCAACCCGGCCAAGTCATTGCCGTTTGATTCATAACGTATTTGATACCATGCCTCGGCACGGTTGTCGGCGGCAAGGGCTAACGCTATGTTTCCACCCAAAACGCCGTTGTAAGAGAGCGATAGAAATACCAAGCGTTCTTTGGATTCAGGGATAATCCCAAGGCCGTATGCGGCGGCCCAATTATCGACTCGTTTTTCATATGTTATTTCAACCAAATCGTCAAAAACGTTTTTTACTTGAGTTTCATTGGCGAAGTTAAAGGTAGTGCCGGGCATGTATTGCGCCATGTAACCGTCCAGAGTCATCTTGATATCAGAATCACTTGCCCCTTTATGTTGTTTTTCTAAATAACTTGTCAATTTATTTATCAATACAGTATTTGTAATTCCCATCTCGGCAAACACACGAGTGCGTACATTTGCATCCGATAAATTAAAACCAACTCCGATAGTAACAAAACCTAAACCATCGTTGTAGGGTGAAAAATGGGGGTTGCCACTTTCCTCAACTTGTAGGATTAAGGAATAGCGGTCGTCTTTGTAACTGCTGGTCGTTGGATGAAAGTTCATTTCGGTACTCCTGGGTGGGGTTGATAATTTAAAAGGCAAATTTTGTTCATAATCAATGCTGGTTTTTTTTCGTCTAAGTATTTGTTAGGTTCATAACAGTTACGCCCGCCAAAACAAGCGTGTATTTCACCAAGGACAACCATTGCAACCCATTGCATAAGGAACATTGAAATCCTCTAATTCCTTTAGTCGCTGGATGGTTCTCTCTGAAAGACATTTAGTAAACCGAATCGGTTGGCTGTCGCTATAAAACCCACAATCCAAATCTCTGAACTTAATCCACGCACTTTGAGCACTCATAAGTCGTTTTTTGTGAGTCTTATTTTTCAATTTATCCAAATAACCAACTAGCTCGTTATATTCTTTATTGAGGTAGCGATCGCTTTCGCTATACACCTGCGAGAAGCAACCTTCTATGCGTGAATAACTAGATAATTCGCCGCACTTTTCATGTTTATCCAATAACTTGTCTGATTCGTTATTTGCAAAAACGACTGGCGAAAAAAATAATGCCATCATCACTATTGCAGTGATTCTGTGCATCACTCTTGCTCTGTAATCGCCTAACATTTTCTAGAGCGGTAGGTTGGGGTGATTGAATTAACAACAACCGCATCAACATACTGTTGCGAGGTAAGGGTTCTGTAAGTAAGCATGATATGTTCCTCAAATTAAAGGTGTGGACAAACGATTACTAAATTCTGCAACCGGGCCAAATCGGGATCGCTCAAATGATGTGCAAGGCCCGTTGTACTCGACTGGGCGGCCAATGCGCTGCCGGGGGGAGTGAAAGCCGCCGTTGGCTTTGGGTCATCCGGGGATGCCATCACGTCGGCCTCCAGGGAAAATGCTGTAAAGGAGGGTGTGCTAAATTGCCAAGCCTCGATGCTGCCTGGCACGGGTTTTTTGCTGGGGTTTGCCATGGTGTTCTCCTGTTGTGGGGTTGAAAAATTATTGAACGGTATTGGGTTTCTCGGTGGCTGCCGCCCGCTCAAACGACGCAACCAATTCTCTGATTTTGGATTCGATTTGCCGCCAGTCTTTCAGCAAATCCAAACTGAACGTGTAGTCAACGTAAATATCGTCGCTGTATTTAAAATAATTGTTGCAACTGGGCGAAGGGGCGAATTCGGATCCCCTGCATTTTGCTGAATACACATAACGGCCGTTTTCTAAAATCGCATAAATGTTTTGAACCGCTTTTTTTTCATCTGCACCTTTCTTATAGGTGTAATAAATAAACCTCGGTGGAATCCTTGGATCGTGGTTATACGACCCTTCGATGCCTTGTTGCCTTAAGGCGTAAATGTCATGGAAAAACTGATATTCCGGGATCAAGCCGCCACGGTCAGCCAGCTCTTGATGGGGGTCTAAGATGGACGGGTCAAATTTCCCGTTAGGTGGCTGATACCATTTGACATCCACATGGTGAATCATGAAATCAATTTTATTGCCCCTGCCCAGTTGCTCAAACTCTGCGCGGGTTTCCTCGGTGTAGGGCTTTAAGTCCGGCCACAGCACCCATATGCCGTCGGGTGTTCTTTTTTTGATAATATCGGTGGGTAACCGCCCCGGTTTTTTAAAAATATAATTGACGGGAATATTGAAACGGCGCACACCCACCTGATAACGGAGCACTTGCGTTTGTGTGGTCTGCTGACCTGCCAACGGGAAAACGTCCGAGGGCGAGGGGTGCGAAAGTGTCCACTGCAACCAGCCAATAAGCCCAAGATAGGCGATAAAAATCATCATCAGGCCACCACCAATGGCAACCGCTAGATATTTCAGTAGTTTTTTCATTTTCAACCTGCGATGGTCTTAGGGTTTCTCGGTGGCTGCCGCCCGTTCAAACGACGCAACCAATTCTCTGATTTTAAGCTCGATTTGCTGCCAATCTTTCAGCAAATCTAAGCTAAAAGTATAGGTAATATAAATATCCTCGCTGTATTTAAAATAAGCGCGGCAAGCGGGATGTGGGCCGAACTCAGATCCCGTGCATTTTGCTGAATACACATAACGATCCTTCTCTAAAATCGCATAAATGTTTTGAACCGCTTTTTTTTCATCTGCACCTTTCTTATAGGTGTAATAAATAAACCTCGGTGGAATCCTTGGATCGTGGTTATACGACCCTTCGATGCCTTGTTGCCTTAAGGCGTAAATGTCATGGAAAAACTGATATTCCGGGATAAAGCCGCCCCGGTCGCCGACTTCTTGGTTGGGGTCTAAAATTGACGGGTCAAATTTCCCGCCAGGCGGCTGGTACCATTTGTTATCCATATAGGTAATCATGAAATCAATTTTATTGCCCCTGCCCAGTTGGTCAAACTCGGCGCGGGTTTCTTTGGTGTAGGGTTTCAAATCCGGCCAAAGCACCCAAATGCCATCGGGTGTTGGGGTTTTAATAATGTCGGTACGCAGCCGCCCCGGTTTTTTAAAAATATAATTGACGGGAATATTGAAACGGCGCGAGCCAACCTGATAGCGAAGCACCTGCGTTTGTGTGGTCTGCTGCCCTGCCAACGGGAAAACGTCCGAGGGCGAGGGGTGGGAAAGTGTCCACTGCAACCAGCCAATAAGCCCAAGATAGGCGATAAAAATCATCATCAGGCCACCACCAATGGCAACCGCTAGATATTTCAGTAGTTTTTTCATTTTCAACCTGCAACGGCCTTAGGGTTTCTCGGTGGCTGCCGCCCGTTCAAACGACGCAACCAATTCTCTGATTTTAAGCTCGATCTGCCGCCAATCTTTCAGCAAATTAAAATCAAATTCATAGCGGACATAAATTTCATCGTTATATTTTAAAAAGCTTTCGCAATGTCGGCTTGTCCATGGTGAATGATCGCTTTCTGCTCCATCACATCTAACAGAATAAAGGCAATGTCCCTTGTCTAAAACCGCATATTTATTTCCCAAAACTGGTTTTTTTTCATTGTCCCATTCTGGATAATAAATAAACTCCTCAGGTACTTTGCTGTCATGAACGTAAGTTCCTTCTATTCCTCGTTGCTTAAAATGGTAAATATGAGAGTAACATGCTTGCTCTGGAGTCAAAGCATCGTGTAGTACCGCAGGGACTTTATTAGGATCATATGCACCGTCTGGGCGATACCACTTAGTCTGTGTTAGTGATAAAAAAATTTTATTTGTTATTTTTCTCCGATGCTCAAATTCCGCTCGGTTTTTTTCGCTATAAGGTTCTAAATCTGGCCAGAGAACGGAGATAACATCAATTCCATCAATAATGTTTGAGGGCAATATATCTGTAGTTCTGATGGTGTAATTAACAGGAATGTTTAAACGGTACGAGCCTATTTTGTAGCGTAAAGGCAGCGTATTTATTGTATGCATCCCTTGTAATGGTGAGGCGTTATATGGGTAACGATCCGAAAACTTCCACTGTAACCAGCCAATAAGCCCAAGATAGGCGATAAAAATCATCATCAGGCCACCACCAATGGCAACCGCGAGATATTTCAGTAGTTTTTTCATTTTCAACCTGCAACGGCCTTAGGGTTTCTCGGTGGCCGCCGCCCGTTCAAACGACGCGACCAATTCTCTGATTTTGGATTCGATCTGCCGCCAGTCTTTCAACAAATCCAAACTGAACGTGTAGTCAACGTAAATATCGTCGCTGTATTTAAAATAATTGTTGCAACTGGGCGAAGGGGCGAATTCGGATCCCCTGCATTTTGCTGAATACACATAACGGCCGTTTTCTAAAATCGCATAAATGTTTTGGAGTGATTTTTTTTCACTCACTTCTCCGGTTGCGCCTTTCCATTGCTGATAATAAATAAACTCCGACGGTATCCTTGGATCATGGTTATACGACCCTTCAATGCCTTCTTGCTTTAAGGCGTAAATGTCATGGAAAAACTGATATTCCGGGATAAAGCCGCCCCGGTCGCCGACTTCTTGGTTGGGGTCTAAAATTGACGGGTCAAATTTCCCGTTTGGTGGCTGATACCATTTGCCCGTCATTCCCGTAATCATAAAGTCAATTTTATTGCCCCTGCCCAGTTGGTCAAACTCGGCGCGGGTTTCTTTGGTGTAGGGTTTCAAATCCGGCCAAAGCACCCAAATGCCATCGGGTGTTGGGGTTTTAATAATGTCGGTACGCAGCCTCCCCGGTTTTTTAAAAATATAATTGACAGGAATATTGAAACGGCGCGAGCCAACCTGATAGCGAAGCACCTGCGTTTGTGTGGTCTGCTGACCTGCCAACGGGAAAACGTCCGAGGGCGAGGGGTGCGAAAGTGTCCACTGCAACCAGCCAATAAGCCCAAGATAGGCGATAAAAATCATCATCAGGCCACCACCAATGGCAACCGCGAGATATTTCAGTAGTTTTTTCATTTTCAACCTGCGATGGTCTTAGGGTTTCTCGGTGGCTGCCGCCCGTTCAAACGACGCAACCAATTCTCTGATTTTAAGCTCGATCTGCCGCCAGTTTTTCAACAAATTAAAGTCAAATTCATAGCGAACATAAATCTCATCGTTATATCTTAAAAAACTTTCGCAATGTTGGCCTGTCCACGAGCACGAGGGGTCAGGTCTTGCAAAATCACGTTAACGGGTATTTTTGAAACATACTCTGAGCGGGATGGGGTCTCGCAAACCCGTCCGGCAAGATCATTGGGCACACACGCCGCCATAAAAATGTCACCCAAGACACCTTCGCTTGCCTTGAGCCAAGGCCTGCCAATCGCCCCTGAATTTCAGGGAAGTTCTAGGCACACTGGGATGTGATGTTAATGCGCCCCTTTGCACAAGTAACCGAGGAACAAGCGTCATTGACAATAAGTGTAGACTACCTTTGTTATTTGCAAGTTTTTAGTGTCCGCCGCCTTGTCGGGCCGCCGCCGCACCGTTGCCTGACATCTAAGCGTCCGATGATGAAAAGCCCCAATAAAACCAAACAACCATCCCTATTCGGACGGGAGCATCGGGTATAAAAGGTTTCCTGATTAGCAAGATTCTTCAGCCAATTCCAAAACGGTCAGGTCTTGCATTTTGCATGAAAATCGAAAAGCACGGTGCAAGACCTGACCCCTTTTTTGCGCGTTGGACTTTCCGGCGGTGTGTTCCAAAACCGGCTATTGACCGAACAAGCACTGTCGGCATTGGAACAAGCGGGTTTTGACGTTTTCCTTCACGAAGCCATCCCTTCCGGCGATGGAGGCATCAGCTTGGGCCAGGTGATCGAAGCGGGAAGCCAATGCTGTTTTTAGCGGTGCTTTTTACTGACCACATAAACCCCGCTCAACACCAGGAACGTCCCCGCCAATTGCATCGCGGTGATCGCTTCATGTAGTAAGAAAAACGCCAACACCAGCGTGGCGATAGGGCCGGTGGTGCTGATGATTGAAGCCGAACTCGCGCCGATTTTGCGTATGCCCGCGTTCATAAAAAATGATGGTAGCACGGTCGAAAAAATCGCCATGATCAATGCCAGAACGTAAATTTCGACGGATAAATGGGTCAGGTCAAGCCCATGCCGCACCCCAAAATGCACCAGCGTCGCCACGCTGGCAACCGTCATGGTGTAAGCGGTAAAGCGCGTGGAACCGATGCTGTGCGTCATGACCCCGCTGCCCATCGTAAATATCGCAAACACCACCGCGCTCGCCAAGACGAACGACGCACCCAGCCAGATGTTCGCCGAGGTCAGCGACAATTGCTCCAGAAACACCAGCAGCATCCCCGCATAACTTAAGGCCAGCGCGAGCCCGGCCCGCCAGGTGATTTTGCGTCTATGGAACAGCGCGGAAAACAGCACGACAAAAGTCGGGTAGAGGAACAAAATGACCCGCTCCAAACCCGCCGAAATGGTTTGCAAGCCCAGAAAATCCAGATAACTGGCGATGTAATAACCCATCAAGCCCAACACGGTGATGATCAACCATTGCCTGCCCGTCATCGGCGCGCTTACTGAGGCTTTATTACTCCAAACCGCCACGACCAAAAAAAACGGCAAGGAAAACAACATACGCAAAGCCATCAGCGTAATCGCATCTATTTGCACATTGGCGGCATACGCCAGTTTGATCAAAATCGCTTTCGCGGAAAAACCGAACGCGCCCAGTAACACCAGCACCAAGCCGATCATGCGCTGGCGTTGTTCGGAGGGGGATTTGTTTGAAGACAATGAAATTCCTTTGGGATGGCGGAAAAAGAGGGGGAGCTTATGATGTCAGCAATCATTCATTAATCATCTCAAAAATTGTCACGTTGCCAGATCTTTGTGCAAGAAAATTTAGGATGATTAATATAATTGTTGGAATCGTCTGGCCTAGCAAAACAGATGCTGGGTTGTATGATTAGCGCAAAGTTATTTGACCCGCCTAATCAACGCTTCAATTTCCGCTTTTTGTGCCATGACCGATGCACAAAGTTGGAATTGCGCCTTGGCACGCTGCAAATTTTGCCCAGGCCCGGTGATTTTAAAATAGCGGTCGCCTTGCAGATAATCCGTGTAAAACCGCAAACCCAATTCAAAAGGTAGCAATTGGATGGCGGGAAATAAATAATCGTAATCTTCGCCGCTAAAAAAAGCGGCGGCCTCGTCCAGATAACTTTTTAAAATCGCCGCACCTTTGTCCAAATTAAACGTGTTAGTCGCTGCATCATGGCAGCACGAACGCAAGCAATCGCCAATGTCATAATGCACCAGCCCAGGTTTGACGGTGTCCAGATCAATCAGGCTGATGATCTTGCCGTCTTGCGCAAACAAAAAATTATTGAGTTTAGGATCGCCATGAATCACCCGTACCTGCAAGTGTTTTTGTTGTTTGGCGGATTCTAAAATGTCGGGATGTTCAAATTCACGGATGAAATCCGCACAAAACGGGTCGAACCTCTGCGTTTGTTGGGCGACTGCGTGATAATTGCGTAAATAGTCCGGCGTGATATGGAAACCTGGCAAGGTGTCATGCAGCTTGTTTGGCTTCAGGCTGCTGGTCAAGCGGTGGAAATGCCCCAGCGCGTAGCCGGTTTGTGCCGCATCATCGAGTGAACGCAAGCTTTCCAGGCTTTTCGTCCCGGCGATAAAGCTTTGCGCCCGCCAGCTATTGCCGAGTTCGTCTTGAAAATTTGCCAGCCCAGTTGCCGTGCATAAAATGGCCGGCATTTGTAGATGCACATCGGTTTGTTGGCGGATGTGTTGATTTAGCGTCAGCAAATTGGCGGTGATCAGCTCCGGCTCAGGAAACACTTGCCGGTTGATGCGTTGCAAGACAAATTGTCTGGACTCGGTTTGTCTGGACTCGGTGCTTGTCACCAAAAACGTGTCATTAATCAAGCCATTGCCTAGCGGTGTGATGGAGTTGATTGACTTGGCGAAATGCCCGGCGATGCTGTGTAGGAGGTTTTTTTCTATGCTCATGCTGGTTAATTTAAGGTACTGCCAATTTCTGTCAAGGTGGTTTCCGGCAATGAATTTACCCAAAAATCTGTCCACGAAAGCCAACAGTAGGCGCATTACGACTGCATGGATGCCCCACAAGGGGGTCTATGGACAGAGGTAGAGCAATGCCCCTCAAGGGGGTCTATGGACAGAGCAGCGTAGCGGTGTGCCGAGGCGACACAAAAAACACGAAAAAAACGTCTCCAAGTTATTTTTTCGTGCCTTTCGTGATTTTCGTGGACTTTAGTTTTTCTACGAATCAGATTTTTGATGGTATGTTCTTTCTCGAAAATCACCTAAGCGTTAGTTTTGTTGGGCGAATATTCGGGGCAAACCTTGCGTTTGGCACAATGCTATATTGCGGACGGTCACGATTTGTGCCGAAAAAGATAGGCGTCATTCACTGGACAGCCCCGCGCATCGCTGGCACAAACCATGCACTTCAACGGCTTTGCTGTGGGCGGTGAAGCCGGCCCGTTGAAATTCCTCAGCCAAAGCCTGCATGACTTGGCTTGCCGTGCGTTCTTCAACTTCTTCACACTGCTTGCAAATCAACAGCAATTGCTCGTGCTGGCGTCCCGAACAACGGCAACCGACAAACGCATTCAAACTTTCGACACGGTGGATCAACCCTTGCGTGATCAAAAAATCTAAGGCCCGGTAAATTGTTGCGGGTTTGGCGGCGTTTTGCAGGGGTTTGATGCGGTCCAGCAATTCGTAGGCTTTTACCGCTTTATGGCTTTCCCAAATCAATTCCAACACTTGATGACGGATAGAGGTCAATTGCACACCGCGTTCGACGCATAAAGTTTCAGCGGTTTTCAGTGCGTTATGGACGCATTGCTGGTGGTTATGAGTCGTTGGTGGTGGCGTAAATAGGGGTTCAGCGGGCGTTTTCATCGGGTTGGCATCAAGAGAGTCGGAGCAGATGATATAATATAACTCATTCTACTGCATGGGCAATGACGTAATTTTAATAGCCCATTATCTAGGAAACCGCTGGACAATTTTTACCAAACCCTTGCAGTTGTTTAGAGGCATCTGCTGCAATAAAACTAGTTGGACACACCATGTCTATGGATTTGGATGGAAGCGGTTTCACTTGTCCAAGTCGGCGAATTCCGTCCACGGCTCATGAAAATCGCTGATCGATTGCATCACCGCCTTATACACCGTGATAGGCCAGGAACATCAGGGTGCACTGGTGAGGACAGGGTGTCCCACCTCAAGGGTGGTCTAAGGACAATTCACCTTGATTAAAAAAGTGGACGGCAAACATGCCGAAGCCGTCACGGAAGCGACGGTTATTTTGCCCAAGCCTTATCTGGACAAGGCGTTGACGATCACCGCCGATAACGGCAGGGAGTCCGCCGGACATGAAACCATCAAGGCACATCTCAATGCGGAGGTGTGTTTTGCGCATCCCTACCATTCGTGGGAGCGCGGTTTAAACGAAAACAGCAACGGGTTGACCAGGCAGTACTTTAGCAATACCCACACGGGGCGCTAGAGGCAGCCGTTTTGAGAATATCACGGATGCGGACGTTGAAGCGGTGATGCACAAGCTGAACCACCGCCCACGAAAATCACTCAATTACCAAACACCCCATGCAGTGTTTTTTGCTGAACAAGAGCAAGAGGCCGCATGGTACCTAAGATTGCACTTCGGAGTTGAATCCACGCTTTTGATTTTTAGATTCTCTTTTTCAGGGATGCCTTTCGGCTGCGGCATATTTTAGTCCAAAAATAGCTTGCTGAAATTTTTGGGGCATCCATTCATGTCAGTTGTTCGGCGCGGTTTTCTTCCGTGACCTTGAACCAGTTCAAGCTATTATGCAAGCCCACCACCGTGCCGATGATAATCAGCGTGGGCGGGGAGATTTTCTCGTCCGCCATCCGCGCGGGCATGGTCGCCAGGGTTCCGGTGAAGACGCGCTGGCTAGCGGTGGTGCCTTGTTGCACCAAGGCTATCGGCAAATCTGGCGGGCTACCGTGGGCGATCAGCGACTGGCAGATTTTTTCCAGGCCCATCGAGCCCATGTAGACCACGATGGTTTGGTTGGGGGCGGCAAGCTGGGTCCAATTCAAGTTGATTGAATTGTCTTTTAAATGTCCGGTGACGAAGGTGCAGGATTGGGCATGGTCACGGTGCGTCAACGGAATGCCGGCATACGACGCACAGCCGGATGCGGCGGTGATGCCGGGGACGACTTGGAAGGCGATGCCTTCTTGCATCAGGGTTTCGATTTCCTCACCGCCGCGCCCGAAAATGAACGGGTCGCCGCCTTTTAAACGCACCACGCGCTTGCCGGTTTTGGCCAAATCGGCAAGCAGGCGGTTGATGGAATCTTGCGGCAAGCTGTGGTTTTGGCGTTGTTTGCCGACATAGATTTTTTCACTGTCGCGGCGGGCCAGATCTAAAATTTCCGGTGACACGAGATGGTCATAGACAATCACGTCGGCTTGCTGCATCAACCGCAAGGCACGGAATGTCAATAAATCCGCCGCACCCGGGCCTGCGCCTATCAAATAGACTTCGCCCACCGTGGCGGCGTTTTCGTGTTTGTCCAGCACCGCCAGCAATTGCTGTTCGGCTTGCTGCTCGTTCCCGGCGTAGACTTGTTCGGCAACCGTACCCTGAAAAATAGTCTCCCAGAAAATCCGCCGTTGTTCGGGAGCGTGGATACGTTGTTTGACCGCAGTGCGGAATTTTTCCGCCAGTTGCGCCAAGCGTCCGTATGCGGGTGGGATGACGCTTTCTATTTTCGCCCGTAACAACCGCGCCAACACGGGGGCCGCACCGCCGGATGAAAACGCGACCACCAGTGGCGAGCGGTCAATAATCGCGGGCAAGATAAAACTGCACAGATGTGGATTGTCAACGACATTAACGAAGATATGGCGGGCATTGGCGGCGGCGGCAACGCTTTGATTGGTTTCGGTATTGTCGGTTGCCGAAACGACCAGCATGAATCCTTCCACATCATCCTGCATGAAAGCCTTTTCGATGAGCGTCAATTTTTGTTCCTTTGCCAATTGCGCGATGGCAGGGCTGGTCTTCAGGGCGATGACCGTGACGCAGGCCCCGGCGCGTAGCAGCAGGTCAATCTTGCGGGCGGCGATGTGGCCCGCGCCAACCACGAGGCAAGGACGGTTGTTGAGCTGGGCAAAAAGCGGGAAATAATCCATTGTCTGGGGATGTGTCGATTGAATTGGGGGTGCTATTATAAGCACCCTCGATAGGCTTTAGAAAACTTAAAATACCGCAATGATTGAATGTAATGTAGAAGTTGATGCCAGTGGTTTGATGTGTCCCTTGCCGTTGTTGCGCCTAAAAAAGGCTTTAAACAGCATGGCAAGCGGGGAAGTGGTCAAGGTCATCGCCACCGACCCGGCGGCGCATCTGGATTTTGGCGTGTATGTCGATCAGGCGGGGCATGTGCTGGTTGAAGTGGTCCGCCACGATAATAGCCAGGTTTTTTATGTCAGGAAAAAGTGAGCGGGGTGTTTGTCAGGCTTCGTCATTCGTTATTTTTCTGGCGCGTCCTGTCAAAAATACGGCGGCCAAGCCAGTGATAGCAAGCCCTGCAATGGTACCGCCGGCTTCCGGTTGTCCGTGGACGGCGGTATAAACACCGCCTCCGATACCCGACAAACCGATCAGCAAGGCGCAGGTTTGACCAATCAAGCGTTCAATGAAAACAAACGTGTTTACCCGATGGGTTTCTTTACGGCGATATTCCGCTTCGGTTTGGGTTTGTTCAAACACCCAATCGACGCGGTCAGGGCGAAATTGATGCAGTTGTTCAATTTGTTGGACGGGAATTATGGGGCTGTCGGTTTCGTGCTGTTGGACGGTCAAATCACCATGTCGACTTTTAACGGAGGCGTGCGTTGACTTTGCCATGCTTGGTCACATTTTTGCGTAAGCCGCCGGTAATTTTCGCCGCATCGCTACGTAACGCCGCCGCATCTTTGCGGAAATCACCACGTTGAGGACGGCAATAATCTTGCTCAGGATATAAAATCAAGGTTTGGCTTATGCCATCCAGCCAGTTTTTCAAATGTCTGTTCATAAGTTTGATTTGCAAATAAATTTTTTGCCAATATACCTGATTGGCATAAGTGTATCAATATGAAAAGGGATTGTTTCATATCGTTGTCTTTTTAGTCGCGCCAAGACATCGAGGTTTTTCAAGTCGTCTCTTGAAAACAAGAAAAACCTGAAAATCCCTGCGGCACTACTTTTGCCAATGCCCGAAATGCCCTGTCGGACAATCTGCTTCCCGCAAGCTAATCACCGGCCAATGGGCGGTTTTTGCAAATGCCGCCAGTTTGTCATCCGGGTTGACGGCAACCGGATGCGCCACCCGTTGTAGCAGTGGCAAATCATTATGCGAGTCGCTGTAAAACCAACTGTCTTGTAAGTTTTCTTCGGTGTCTTGTAACCAGGCTTCCAGATGCGTGATTTTTCCCGACTGAAAACACGGCGCACCGATGAATTTTCCGGTGTAGCGTCCATCCAGCATTTCGGGTGTCGTCGCCAATAAATGCTCGATACCGTAAAGCTGGACGATTGGTTCAGTGACGAAGCGGTTGGTGGCGGTGATCACCAGCAAGGTGTCGCCACGCGCCTTATGTTTGTCGATAAGCTGTTGTGCGGGTTTTAGCAATATTGGCGTGATGATGTCGCGGATAAATTGCCCACGCCATTGATAAAGTTGTGCAGGTTCGTGTTCCGCCAACGGCTTTAAGGAAAAGCCTAAAAATTCGACAATATCCAGTGTGCCTTGCTTGTAGTCATCGTAGAATTTGGCATTCGCCGCTTCATATACGTCTTTGTCGACCACGCCCTGGTCAACCAGAAACTGCCCCCATAAATAATCACTGTCATCGCCTATCAAGGTGTTGTCCAAATCGAAAATCGCCAAGCTCATAGTTATCCTGTCAAAAATGGGTTCATCGTTTGCTGGTGATGCTGTCTTCCGGCGGGTTCGCGTAAACCTTCCGAAAGCCATAGTCAGGTGGTGAATGTACCATCAAAAGGCCGAAGTGCTATAGCTTCTGCACTTTTTTTATGGAACAATGGAACAATTACAAACTGTCTTGTCTGACCACGCACTATCACCAGTTGATGAGGACAAAGGCAAGATAAAAACGACAGGTTTTAACATGATAGACTCTAAAGGATACCGGCCCAATGTCGGGATCATCCTTTGCAATGACGAGGGTCGCGTGTTTTGGGCAAAACGGATGGGCGTGGACGCATGGCAGTTCCCGCAAGGCGGAATCAATGAAAATGAAGACCCTGAAGCAGCGATGTATCGAGAATTGTGGGAAGAAACCGGGCTACAAAAACAACATGTACAAATTTTAGGACGCACCCGTTACTGGTTGAGGTACCAATTACCCGAACGCTATATCCGTAAAAATTCGTTGCCATTGTGTATAGGCCAAAAGCAGATTTGGTATATGTTGCGTTTGTTGGGTAGCGATGCCCATGTGCGTTTTGACCGCAGCCCAAAACCGGAATTTGATAGTTGGCGTTGGGTGGATTATTGGGAGCCGCTGAATAATGTGGTTTATTTCAAACGCAAAGTGTATCAAAAGGCGATGACCGAACTGGGCGTGATTTTGACCATCCAGGGCATACCAGTCAATGCGGAAGGCTATTTGTCCAAGCAAGGGAACGCAAAAGCCTAGTTGTCACTAGACTTACCATTCCCTCTGTAGCCCAAAAATGAGGCTCCCAAGCCATTAATTGCCGTGCCATGCAGGTGGTGGTTTACCGGTCTGGCAGGGATTTAGGCGTTAAAAAGGGTTCAGACGCTATTCAGTTTATCGTGCCTATGATGATGTAAAACCAATCCTATTCGGGAATTATCATGGCATTTTCAATCAAACGTTTGGCTGTAGCGGCTTTGCTGGGTGCGTTAAGCGCGTGTGCGGTTTATCCGGCGGATTATGGCAGTTATCCCGTTTATGTCGCTCCGCGTCCACGGATTGTTGTCCGGCGGCGTTATTTTCCACCTCCACCTCCTCCGGTTTTTCTCTATCCGAGGCCTTTCGGTTACGGGCATCCGCGTTTTTATGGACATGAATATCGCGAACACGAACATCGCGAACATGAACATCATGGACATGGTGACTGACGATAAAGCTGTCGATAGTGGGTCAAATGGGGTGTTTGATTAGGCTGAATGGATACAAATTCAGGTTTGACCCACGACCAGACTGTTTTAGGAAAGTTGATCCAGCATTTGTCCGGTGATTTCGGTAAAGCTACTGACTTGCCGATGTGCGGTGTTTTCTGTCAACTCTGTTTCCCGCTTAAGCCAAATGGTATGGAATCCGGCGGCTTGGGCGGCATCGAGTTCTTCTTCAATATCCGATAAAAACAATAGTTGTTCCGGTGGTAACTGGATTTGTTTAGCGATGTTCCGGTACGATTCCATCTCCCGTTTGCCGCCGATGTTCGTGTCAAAATAACCGGAAAACAGCGGTGTCAAATCGCCGTAATCGGTATGGGCGAACAGCAGTTTTTGCGCTTGTACCGAACCGGATGAATAGACATACAAATCCAGTCCCTGCTGTTTCCAGTGTTGCAATTGTCCGGCGGCATCGGCGTAGATATGCCCGTGGAAATCGCCCCGATGGTAACCGGCTTCCCAAATCAAGCCTTGCAAGGCTTTTAACGGCGTGATTTTTTTGTCTTCATCCAACCAGTGGAGCAGTTGTGCAACCGCTGCTTCGGTGTCAAATGATATGCCCGCCAAATTGCAAGTGTCCGCCAATAAGGCTTTAACGGAAGCATCTTCGGCGTGGTCATGGACAAATGCCCCCAGATGTGCGTGTGCATAAGGGAACAGCACGTCTTTGACAAACGCCAAAGAGGTCGTCGTGCCTTCAATATCGGTGACGATGGCTTTAATCATGGCAATTCGGCGAGGGTTTGGTCTAAAGTAGGGAAAGAGGCACCAATCTCGCTGCCGGTGAAATTGGCGACCCAACCGTCCGGCGTGGTGAACAGGCGGATGGCTTTTAAACGAGGGTTTTCACCCAAATCAAACCAGTGCTTGGTATGCGCCGGAACGCTGATCAAATCGCCCCGTTCACATAGCACGACATAAACTTTGTCGCCGACATGCAGATAAAACAGCCCGTAGCCTTCGATAAAAAAACGCACTTCAAAATCATCGTGCGTGTGTTCCGCCAGGAATTTTTGCCGTAAGGCGGCTTTGTCAGGATGGTCGGCGTTCAGGCTGATGACATCGACCGATTGGAAACCGTATTGTTGTTGTAAACGTTCTATGGGTTCGGCATAAGCGGCGAGAATCGTGGTTTGGTCGGCATCGGCGGCGAAAGCGCAGTTTGCCGTCCAACGTTCAAACACGACATTGAGTGCGTGCAATTGGCCCGCGATGGCGGCGAAATCGCTGTAGCGTTCGCCTTGTTCGGCGTTGTTATCCGCGTAAACAGTTAATAAACTCATTTTTTGGCTCCGTATAAGTGCAGTTCACAAGCAAATAAAAAATCCAAGGCTTCCAAGTAGCGTAGCGTTTCTTCAACCGATGTTCCCCATGTATAAAGCCCGTGTCCGGCGATGATATACGCATAACAGTCCGAGTGTGTATCCAAATACGCATCGACCTGCGCCGCCAGACGCGGAATATCCTGGTCGTTGGCAAAAATCGGCACGACGATACGGCTTTCGTGCGTGTCGATGCCACAGAACGCTTTCAGCAATTCGTAATTTTCCAGCACGATTTCCGGGCCAAACAACTTGGAAACCAGCACCGTATTTAATGGATGCGGATGCAATACGGCGTTAATTTCAGGGAAGCGGCGGTATATGCCCGTATGCAAACCCGTTTCTGCCGAGGATTTTTTGCCATCCAGGGAGTTGGCGTCGATGTCAATCAGCATAATATCATCACTGTGCAAACGGCCTTTATGTTTGCCGGACACGGTGATGGCTATCGTGCCGTCAGGCAAACGCACCGAAAAATTGCCGCTGGTCGCCGGGACCCAGCCTTTGCTGTCGATAAAACGTCCGGCGGCAATCAGTTGCTCGGCGGCATGGTAAAAAGAGTTGCTGTCAGTCATGGTGATGTCGTCGGTAGTCTTAGAAAATCGTTGTCTGAGTAGCTGATGGTGTCCGGCCTTTTAAAGTTAAGGCGATTTCCAAGAATGAATGTACCCAACTCGCGCAGGATTTTTGCTCATTTTCAAGGCGTAAAAATAGGCGCATAGCGGGCTATGCAACTGTTTTTACAACGCAGAAAATGGGTAAAAAGACTAGCGAGTTGGGTATATTCTTCGCCGGAAATCCAGGGCCACCTCATTAAAATACCTGAGCCAAAATCTCAGTTAAAAGCAAGTCATCCCAGCCAGCGGCCTTACGCATACGTTTGACACTCATGCGTTTCTTTGGGGTTTGCCTGATCATGTTCAAGGC
>NZ_JAQTZU010000016.1 GCF_028687615.1 Methylovulum sp. | reverse complement strand
ACGGTATTTTTGCCACCCTGTCCGGGGATGGCGGCCGTTTTTGACAAGGGAGCTGGCGTGGCAGTGGGGGCAGTAGGTCATCGGGGCAAAAAGTAGCAATTTTAGACCGTTTGCCCCACCTTTGTAGGCTCTGCTTTAACCGCTTGCTTTTTTGCAAATCATTCCGATTGCAGGACTACCTATATTTTTTCATGTCCAATTTGTCACGGATTTCTGACTGCCATTGTTCGCACAAGTGGGGCAAACAGACGACGGCAAAACGCTTGATCGGCGTTCCAATAATCCTTTATGCCCTTTTGAAAATATCAAATGGTATGTTGCCCAGGGCATAAAGTATTTTTAAGTTATTCAATATTATGAATTACCCATAAACCGGAAATCTGGCGCAAAGATGTCCAACCTGTTCACGCACCGCCGCAATCACGCTTTCATCTTCCAGATTGTCCATCACATCGCACATCATATTGGCGATTTCAGTCACTTCGGCTTCTTTAAAACCGCGGGTGGTTGGCGCGGGGGTGCCGACGCGGATGCCGCTAGTCACAAACGGCGATTGCGGGTCGTTCGGCACGGCGTTTTTGTTGACGGTGATGTGGGCGCGGCCTAGGGCGGCATCGGCGGCTTTGCCGGTGATGCCTTTGGCGATGAGCGAAACCAGCATCAAATGGTCGTCAGTGCCGCCGGAGACGACATCGAACCCGCGTGACATAAACACTTTCGCCATTGCCTGGGCGTTAAGGATGACTTGTTGCTGGTAGGTTTTAAATTCCGGTTCCATCGCTTCTTTAAACGCCACAGCTTTGGCGGCGATGACGTGCATGGACGGGCCGCCTTGGATGCCTGGGAAAATGTTCGAGTCGATTTTTTTTTCTAAGTCCGGGTTGCTTTTGCAGACGATCAAGCCGCCGCGTGGACCACGCAAAGATTTGTGGGTGGTACTGGTGACGGCATCGGCGAAGGGCACGGGGTTGGGATAAACGCCCGCAGCAATCAAGCCTGCAACATGCGCCATATCAACGACCAAATAGGCGCCGACTAAATCGGCGATGTCACGGAAACGTTGCCAATCCCACACTCTGGAATACGCGGAGAAGCCCGCCATAATCACTTTGGGTTTGTGTTCCAAGGCCAGGGCTTCGACTTGCGCGTAATTGATTTCGCTAGTTTCGGGGTCTAAGCCATATTGCACGGCGTGGTACAATTTGCCGGAGAAATTGGGTTTCGCGCCGTGGGTCAAGTGGCCGCCATCGGCCAGGCTTAAGCCCAGTAACGTCTCGCCCGGCTGCATCATCGCCATTAACACCGCCATATTGGCTTGTGAGCCGGAATGTGCCTGGACGTTGGCGTAATCGGCGCCGAACAGGGCTTTGGCGCGGTCTATCGCCAGTTGCTCGACCTTATCGACAAATTCGCAGCCGCCGTAATAGCGTTTGCCGGGGTAGCCCTCGGCGTATTTGTTGGTCAGTTGTGATCCCAAGGCTTGCATCACCCGTGGACTGGCGTAATTTTCCGAGGCGATCAGTTCGATGTGGTCTTCCTGACGTTGGCGTTCTTCTTCCATTGCGGTAAATAATTCATCGTCAAAGCCTTGAATGGTCATGGATTGGTTAAACATTGTATCTCCGTATCTCTTAAGGGTGTAGTGGTTCCAGGCTACCAAGTTTTGGCCTGAAAGTGTGGATCATTGCGTATGGTCAAGTGGTCGCCTGTTTGGGCGATGACGAACAGGCCTTGCCGGTAAGCGTATTGGGCGACATTGTCGGGGATGACCATGCCAGTGACCGCTCCAAGAACACGTTTGTTGGCATAGCTGGGCAACAGCCGTTTGATTTTTGCCAAACGGTGAAGATGGTCGTTGATGTCGTCAATGCTTAAGCTGCTTTTGCATTCGATGGCGATGATGTCGGTGTCGTTGACCACCAATAAATCAATTTCTATGCCTTCGCCACCGCGTTGCGAGCTGATGTTTTGGTGGACTTCGTGGACATCGATGCCGCGCTCGCGGAACAGCCGCACCGCCGCCGGACGCACCATTTCTTCTACAAAATCACCGAGCTTATTGCCCAAACGGCCTATGCTTTCATTGACTTGTTTGATTTTTTCTTGGAATTGCCTATCCGATTCCTGCATTTTTAAGCTGGTTTCCTGGCTAGTCTCTTTTATGATCCGCTCGGTTTCTTGGTTGGACTCTTTTATGATCCGTTCGGTTTCTTGGAATTTTCGGTCGGTTTCTTGGAATTTAAGATCAGTTTCTTGAAACCTTCGGGCGGTTTCTTTAAATATTTGATCGGTCTCCTGAAACAATTTCCAAATATCTTCAAGTGTGGGTTGGGAGTAAGACATCGTGAAACCTCAAAATTAACGGTTTATATGTAATCAGTTTACGCTTATCAGGGTACAAGCAGCAGTATTTGCAAATCGGCGACATTGGTGCCGGTCGCGCCAGTTTCCAGTAAGTCGCCTGAGGATTTCAAGGCGTGGTAAGAATCGTTGTTCGCCAGCATCGCCACCGGATCGTATTTAGCTATCATACGGTTTATCGTGCCAGCGTCAACCAAGCCACCCGCTGCATCGGTGGGGCCGTCGCGTCCGTCCGTGCCACCGCTTAAGAATGCCCATGTTCCTTCCAGGCTTTGTTGATGTGCCGCCAACGCAAAGGCCAAGGCCATTTCCTGATTACGCCCGCCACATCCGTTGCCTTGCAGGCTTACCGTGGTTTCACCACCAGCCAATAAGGCCACGGGTTGCCGGATCGCTTTGGCATCAGCCACCCATTGTTCGGCGACGATACGGGCTTCCCCGCATAAATATTCATTGTAAAGCCGGGTTTGATAGCCCAGTTCCTGTACGGTTTTTAGCATCGCCTTGACGCTGATCATATTGCTGCCAATCAAGGTCTGCGTGGTGGTGTGAAAAATTTTATCATCTGCTTTCGGCGTTTCCGGTGCTTTGCCGAGTTCGCCTAGCTGGAGATGATTCTGCACAGATGTAGGGGTTTTGTCCCAAATCCGCTTGCTTTTTAAGATGGCGATTGCATCCGCATAAGTTGTGGGATCGGGCACGGTCGGGCCGCTGGCAATCGCGCTCAGGTCATCACCCAACACGTCCGACAAAATCAGCGCGTGGACATCGGCGGGATAGGCCAATTTCGCCAAACCGCCGCCTTTAATTTGCGACAAATGTTTGCGTACACAGTTGATTTCATTGATCGTCGCGCCGCAAGCCAACAATTCATAAGTGGTGGCGATTTTTTCTTCGAGTGTAATTGATGCGACAGGGCAGGGGATCAATGCCGAGCCGCCGCCACTGACCAGCACTAATACCAGCTCGCCTTGTCGGGCGAGGCTGGCGATTGCGGCAATGCGTTGTGCGGCTTGAAAGCCCGCCGCATCGGGTAACGGATGACCTGCGCCCAGCACCTCAATGCCATCTAACGCCGTGACATTTTCATAATTGGTCACAGCAAAGGAACTTGCCAACAAATGTGGCGGGATGCTTTCTTGCGCGGCTTTTGCCATAGCACAAGCAGCTTTGCCAAAGGCGACCAGGTGGATTTTTGTCCAGCGGCGGGCGCGGGTGTTGCCGTCGTTCAGGCGGATGTCCAGCAACACACCGTCAGAGTACAGGCAGTGTTTGACGGCTTGGTAAGGATCGGCTGCGGTGATACCGGCATGGAATATCGCCAAAGCATCTTGCCGTAATTTTGATATTAAGGCATCCATTTTTTAGGCCATTTCTTTAGCCAAGGCAAAGATGTTTTCGGCATCAAAAACCTGTTGATTGTTTTCGAACAATTTGGCGATACAGGCGCGGTGCAAGGCCAGTTTCAATGCGCCAAAACCAATCGCGCCCCAGATAATTTTGCCGTGCCGTTCCACGCCTTTGTCCATCATGTCCGTACCGCCAATGCCCAGCGGCGGCGTGGCGTTGGCATCGGCGATCATTTCCAGGTTCGGGTTGCCTTGCCAATGTTCGGGCTTGAGCAATTCGACGCCAGCGGCTCCGGTTGCCAGCACGATATTTGCGTGTTCAATCGCCGCCGCCCGGTCTTCTTGGTCAAACGCCACTACCGGTGTCAATTCAACGCCAAAGCGTGTGTGCATATTGTCACAAGCTTGCTCTGCCCGTGCCAGAGTCCGTGCGGTTAAAGACACTTTCGCACCTTCTTGCGCCAGCATTACGGCGGCGCGTTGTCCAACCGGCCCGGTTCCCGCCAGCACGACGGCTTTTTTTCCTGCCAACGGGCCGCTAGAAGCCAGTTTGGCGACTGCCGCAGCGGCAGTGGTGTTGCTGCCGTTGCTGTCGAGCATCACGGACACTTGAAAACCAGGGAAAAAATAGCTTTGCACCGCCGTAAACAGGGCTTGTCCAGCAACCATGTCGCTGCCGCCGACAAAAATGGCGGTATTTTTTTTGTCCTTAGGGGCGCGGGTAAAAATCGTGCCTTCGACCAGCGGCTTGATGTTTTCCGGTGTCAGTCCACCGTAACCCGCCACATGATCGGCGCCACCGTCATAGCCCACCACGGTATCAAACACGGACGGGTGCAAATCGGTGTCGAACTGGAATAGCAGCTTCTTCATGAGTTACCTGATAGATTGAAGTTTATTTTGTGTTTTATTATACGCGACATGGCGGCTGCTTCGCGATTGCTTGTCATGGTGGCTTGAGCATCGCCGCATAGGGCGGCTTGGCGCATCTTGCCAGTTTTGACTAGACCGATGTCCACGGCTGATGGCGGGTTGCCCATAGGCGTGTAGGATCCCCTTCTTAACCACTATAAGTATCTACACAAGTTTTATTGGCCGTCATTCCGGTCAACCCTCGCTACGCTCTCCCTGCCGGAATGACGGTGTTCAAGACTTGTGTAGATACCTATGGCAATGGCAGGTAAACTTCAGCGGCGATTTCCCGCTTCCCCATAGCCTTTCACCGTTGGGATTAAGCAAGGAGATGGCGCTGGTGTGGCTGGATTTGCCGCCCATCGACCGCCGCATTAGGCCATAAAGCAGCAATGACGTGACGCCGAGCGGGAAGTCTCTTCTGGTGGGGGCGGGATCAGGTGGCATGACGGCGGCTTGCTTGGATGATTAACATCGTAAGCCGGAATAAGCCAGTTCGAGCGATAGCAAGAACTGGTGTTTCCGGCAAACATCCGCTCCCAATACTGGAAACACCACCCTGCGCTACGCACGGGTGGTCTTATTTATGCCCCAATTCCGCAATTCAATATTGGCTGGCGATTAATGTTGGTTGCTCCGGTTGCAAGGGCAATTCAGGTTTGACTTCCCGCGACAATAAATTTTGTACGGCGATGAGCGGGTCCAGGCCTTCGTATAATACCTTGTAGGTTTGTTCGGTGATTGGCATGTCGATGGCGTGTTTTTTCGCCAACAAATAGGTTTGCTTGGCGGCGGAAACCCCTTCGATTTCTTGACCGATTTCTTCGATGGCTTGTGCCCGGTTTTTGCCTCTGCCTAAAGCCAAACCGAGCCGTCTGTTTCGGGATTGGTCGTCGGTGCAGGTCAACACCAAATCACCAAGGCCCGCCAGACCCATCAGGGTTTCTTGCTTGCCGCCGAGTTCCACGCCTAAGCGGATGATTTCGGTAAGTCCGCGGGTAATTAAGGCGGCACGGGTGTTGGCGCCGAAGCCCAAGCCATCGGCAATGCCAGCGGCGATAGCCAGGACATTTTTTACCGCACCGCCAACTTCTACGCCAATCAAATCGGAACTGGTGTAGGTGCGGAAACGCCCGCTATGGAAAATATCCGCGAGTTGGTTGGCAAAATCAATCTGCAAAGAGGCGATGGTGATTGCCGTGGGCAAATCTGCGGCGACTTCGCTGGCAAACGATGGCCCGGAGATGATGGCGGCCGGTGTGGTTTTGGAAAAAATTTCGGCGACGGTTTCATGCAGCAATGAACCATCATCGGTGTTAAAACCTTTGGTCGCCCAGGCAATTTTTATGTCTTCGGCAAGATAAGGTTTGAGTGCGAGCAACGTGGTTTTGAACGCATGGCTGGGGACGCAGACCAACAGCACGTCGCCAAAGTTGGCGATGTCGCTTAATTGTGCGGTTATCGTGAGCGGTTCAGGGAAGGGGAGGCCGGGCAGGTAGCGTTGGTTTTGCCTATCATGGGCTAATGCCGCGACATGCGCGGCATTATGTCCCCATAACAACGTCTGGCAGCCGTTTCTAGCGGCTAGGATAGCCAAGGCGGTGCCCCAGGAGCCCGCCCCTAGGATGGCTATACGTTTGTCCATTCAGTTTAGTTGATAGTGCCTGTGCCGGGGGCTTGTTGCAGTTGTTGCACATGTTGGGCGTATAAAGCATCAAAATTGACGGGAGCCAACAACAATTGCGGAAAACCGCCACGGGTGACGAGGTCGGAAATAGCTTCCCGTGCATAAGGGAACAGGATGTTGGGGCAAAAACTGCCCATCATGGGGCCCATTTCTTGTTCGTTGAAGCCGCCCAAGGCAAAAATACCGGCCTGGTTGACTTCGACCAAATAAGCGGTCATCTCGGCACATTTTACGGTGATGGTGACTTTGAGGGTGACTTCAAACAGGTTTTGTTCCAAAGGCGAAACATTGGTTGCCAGATTGAAATCGACCGCAGGTTCCCATTTAGCGGTAAAAACGGCAGGAGTATTGGGGGTTTCAAATGACAAGTCTTTTGTGTAAATTTTTTGGATAGAAAATTGTTTTTCTACGGTGTTGTTTTCTTCGGACATGGTAGGTAGCTTGGTTGAGTGATAAAAAGGGTTGGTTAATTAGGCTTTCTTTTTCTTGCTGATTTTAACGGGTAATTTGTAGTCGTTTTCCCAGGCCGCCATGCCGCCTGCGATTACATACACTTGCTCAAAACCGGCCTTGGTCAATTGTCTTCCGGCGGTGGCCGAACGGGTTCCCGTTTGGCAAGCGATCAACAACGGGGTTTTCTTGTAAGCTTCAAGTTTGGGCAGATGCTCGGCAAATTTGCTCAAGGGGGTGTTCAGTGCGTTTTCAATATGGCTTTCGACGAATTCCAACGGTTCACGGACATCAATGATGACCGTGTCCATTTCGTTCATTTTGGCAACGGCGAGCAACGGGGTGATCGAGGCGAACTTTTTAAAGGCGGTTTCAAAAAAATCCTGTATTAACAGATAAGTTACAACGATCAGGGCAAGCGATAAGATGTAGTGGTTTATAGCGAATTCTATGTAACGGTCCATGAGGTCTCGTTGGTTTTTGGGTTTGGTTAGGTTGTAATTGGGTGGTGTATCAGTGTTTGGAGCAAAACACATCCCGCATCATTCCAATAAGCTGGATCATGCGTTCATCGTCGATGTAGTAATAAACACGGTTGGCTTCTTTTTTTGAGCCAAGGATGTTTTTTTCCCTCAAAATTGATAAATGTTGCGAAATATTGCTTTGGCTAGTGCCAACTTGTTCGACAATGTCTTGTACGCTAATCGAATTTTTTCCCAGAATGCACAATATTTTGAGCCGTAAAGGATGGGACATGGCTTTAAGACAGCGGGCCGCTTTGGTGATGTCGGCATCATCGTATAAAATGTGTTCTATGTTAGTATCCATACAGATAGTTGTTGTCTTAAGATAATGATTTCTTTTTAAAAAGAAAGCATTGGGAATATCGATACGGATTGGTTAATACCTGATAAGGGATACCCTAAGGTAAGCAATGTGTATTAATATGACAATTACTTAATGATCTAGTAGGTATTTCTCAAACTGCACAGCTCAATTGATACAATAGCCACAAGCTTTGCAAAATGATACCTTATTTTTTTACATTTTGGGTAACGGATAATGTCTTAGGCCGTATTGAATGTGTGTCGAATTTGTTCTTGCACAGTACACCCGATACTACTGTGCAAGAACAAATTCGACACACATACGCCTATTCAATAAGTTATTAATCATTTCATAAGTGCTTGCCGAAATGATTTGAGTGAGGATTTGCTCGGCTTTTGTGCAAGCGCTTATGAAACGATTAATATGATCGCCCACAACCCCCGTTTTATTCTAGTGCCAGGAGACTTTAAACTATGTTGAATCGACCGAAGCCTTTAATGCCGCTGGTCCTTGATGGATTTGGTTTTACATCGGAACAAAACAATAACGCCATTGCGATGCTTGGCATACCGTGTTGGGGGCGGTTGCAAGAGGGTTGCCCCATTTGGGCATCGACTATGCTGGCTATTTTAGGTGTCGGCCAACCGCTTGTAATGACAAGAAAACCTTTGCTTAAAGCTGCATAATTGGAGAATGAAAAATCCAATAGTTTGGAGTTTATTGCTCAGTATTTGGCTACAGCATGCCCTTGCTGTTGATCAGGCGGGTACTGGCCAGCAACAAGGGCAGTATGATGATCAACGTAGCGTTGATTCCTCCATCCAGGAGCCATCTTCCCATCTGCCACAGGACAATTTGGAACAACTGTTGGCTGACGTTGAAAAACGTTACGGGGAAACAGCCTTTGAGTTACGTTCTTTAGAGCGACAAATTGATCAAAAACGCCGTAATATCGACAAAATCGAGCTTGACATCCTCAAAAAACAGCGTGCCATTGCCAAAGAGCGGAAGGATTTGACAGGGCAAGTCAAGGCCGCTTATCAAATGGGACAACAGGAAGAATTAAAGTTGCTTTTGAATCAGCAAGATCCAGCCCTTTCCAGCCGAATGATGATATATTACAGCTATATCAACAAGGCGCGTATGGCAAAGATCGCCCAATTGGAAGAGTCAATTGCCGATTTGGAGCAATTGAATAAACAGCGGCAAACCGAAACCGTATTGCTGGAGCAAAATATCCAACAGAAAAAATTGCAGCAATCAGCCCTTAACGAAGTCAGGAAACAGCGTAATGAATTATTGGCGGACACCGCTGCCACATCCTATGAAGAACAACTCCGTTACTTGGCGGAAAGCGAAAACAAATTACGGAACCTAATTGCCTCATTGCCGCAGGAACTGGGCATCAAAACGGATCCCGTTCCGATAGCCACCACAGCAGAGCCTGGCAGTGATGAGGAAGCTGCACACAACGAGGATTTTCCAGATCTGCAAGGCAGTTTTGACAGTTTGAAAGGTAAATTGCGTTGGCCGGTACAAGGCAAGCTGGTGCGGAATTTTAATAATCTGCAAACCGAAGGCATGCAAAGCGGTGTCTTGATTGAAGCGAAAGAAGGGCTTGATGTCCATGCCGTGGCGGCTGGCAAAGTGACGTTTGCCGACTGGATGCGCAGCTACGGTTATCTGGTCATTATTGATCATGGTGACGGCTATATGAGTTTGTATGCTTTTAACCAAAGCCTTAACAAGCAGGTGAATGACACGGTGAAAGCAGGGGAAGTCATCGCTACTGTAGGGCAAAGTGGCGGGCGCAGTCGGCCTGGCTTGTATTTTGGCATACGCAAAAAAGCCGTTCCGGTTAATCCAACGCTTTGGTGCCGAAGTGACTGACACACGCCATTAACTGTTAATTGTTTCATAAGTGCTTGCATTTGAAACAATTAATAATCTTATTGAACGGGTGTTAATTTTCCCATAAGTCCTTGCCTTAGTTTTATAGGAGATCGTGCAAGAACTTATGGGAAAATTAATAGTATCAAAATTATTGCTCAGATTGATGAGTGTAGACCAATAGAGGATTTGGAGTTTTAAGACACATGCTAAAAAAGAAAAATGTATTGATCTTGTCGCTAGGCATCATATTAGGTGTCGTTGTAGGAAATTGTGGCAGTGTCTTTGCCGAAAAAGATAGCGGGGAACCGGTATCGGATACCCTGCCTTTTGAGGATTTGCGGACGTTCACGGAAATTTTCGGGCGTATTAAACGCGATTATGTCGAGCCGGTTTCTGATAAGAAATTGCTCGAAGATGCGATCCGAGGCATGTTAAGCGGGCTCGATCCTCATTCGGCTTATCTCGTTGCCGATGAGTATCAGGAATTAAAAGAAGGCACAACAGGACAGTTTGGCGGTTTGGGCATAGAAGTCACGATGGAAAACGGCTTTATCAAAGTCGTTTCGCCGATTGATGACACGCCTGCGCAAAAAGCCGGGTTAAAAGCCGGTGATTTGATCGTCAAGCTCGATGATAAACCTGTTAAAGGCATGTCTTTGGGGGATGCGGTCAAAATGATGCGCGGTGAGCCAGGCAGCAAGATTTTGCTTACGGTGGTTCGTGAAGGTGCAGAAACGCCGCTGAAATTCACCATTGCCCGTGACATTATCAAAGTCAAAAGCGTCAAAAATAAGATGCTGGATAAAGGCTATGGTTATGTGCGCATCAGCAGCTTCCAATCTGGCACTGGTGATAATCTGGAAGAATCACTTGCCGCATTGAAAAAAGAGAACGGTGGCAATCTGAAAGGTTTGGTGTTGGATTTAAGAAACAATCCAGGCGGTGTTTTGGATGCGGCGGTAAAAGTCAGTGACGCGTTTTTGACTAACGGGTTGATTGTTTACACTGAAGGCCGTATTGAAAATTCAGAAATGCGCTTTAATGCCGCACCGGATGATTTGATTGATGGTGCGCCGATTGTCGTGTTGATCAATGCCGGTTCGGCATCGGCTTCTGAAATTGTTGCTGGAGCGTTGCAAGACCATAAACGTGCCATCATCATGGGGGAAAAGTCCTTTGGTAAAGGTTCCGTACAAACTATTTTGCCGACCACCAATGGCGCGGCTATTAAGTTGACGACTGCACGTTATTTCACGCCTTCCGGTCGCTCTATCCAAGCAGAAGGTATTGAACCCGACATTGGCTTGGCGAGGGTGAAGCTGGAATCTCTTGAAAAATCAGATTTTACTCCGGTGAAAGAAGCGGATTTGTCAGGACATTTGCAAAATAACAAAGGCAAGGCCAACACATTACTTGATGATAAAGCCAAAGAAGATTTGGATGTAAAAGATTATGCCTTATCCGAAGCTTTGAATTTATTAAAAGGCATTAGTATCATGAAAGCCAGATAATCTTTTCTCTGCTCCTCAAATACCGGAAGCTAAAAACTTCCGGTTTCTGTTTTTGTCAATCCTGATCAGCAAGCCTGGTCAAAGTCGAATTTAAGCGTTGCAAGGCTTGCTTTAAATTTGCGTCGCTGACACTTTGGCTTTGTTTGCGCATGATTTCTATCGTTGCTGTCGAAGGAATGTTGGCTTTACGCATAGGGCGAAAGTTGATTCCGGTGATTTCAGTGAGAATTTTAATTTGCACTTTTTGCACCGACTCTTTGCTTACCGGAGCAATATTCCCCAGTATTGCCTGTGTGTAAAAGCGCAATTGTGTAGCCCAAACTGCCGAATCGGTATAAAGCAACAAGGTGTTGTTGCTGATTAGACAATGGCAAGCATGTTTTGCCAGATTTTCCGGTAAACTTTTGCGGACTTGTTGCAATAGCTGCCCTTGCTGTTCGATCTGGCTAGCATAATAGCCAAGCATTCGGTTCTGATAGGACAGCGGAATATGGAATGAGGTCTTTAACATAACAATTCGGTTTAATAACTCAATCAGGTATTGGATTCATTATAACCATTTACCGTCTTAATATCGTTTATCAGTTTTTAAAATCCATGTTAGTACATCTTAAAACCCTGGGTTGCCGTCTTAATGAGGCGGAGCTGGAAACTTGGGCGCAGGCCTTCCAAAAATCAGGTCATCAAATCACCCGGCTAGCCGAAGCCGCCAATTTGGTGGTCATCAACTCCTGCGCCGTCACTCAGGATGCCGCCCGTAAATCCCGCAACCTGATCCGGCGCGTACACCGGGACAACCCACAAGCCAAATTAGTGGTCAGCGGTTGTTATGCGACCTTAAATCCAGACGAGGCCGCGTCATTGATGGGCGTTGATCTGGTGGTCGGCAACCAAGACAAAAACCAATTGGTCGAAAAAGTACTGGCTGAATTGACGATGGAAACCATGCCCACCATGTCCACCGAACCGGGGGAGACCTCTTTGTTCACCCGTGGCCGTCAACGCGCGTTTGTCAAAGTGCAGGACGGTTGCCGCTACCGTTGTACATTTTGTATCGTTACCGTTGCCAGAGGCGAAGAATCCAGTCGTACTGTGCAGGCGGTCGTCGATGAAATCAACGCCTTACACGCCCAAGGCATTACCGAGGTGATACTCACCGGCGTACATCTGGGCGGATATGGCAGTGATTTGGGCATTAACCTAGTGGATTTGATCCATGCCATCTTAGAACAAACGTCGATTCCAAGATTACGCCTAGGTTCTCTGGAGCCTTGGGAATTTACCGACGGCTTTTTCGCACTGTTCCAAAATCCCCGTGTCATGCCGCATCTGCATCTACCACTGCAAAGCGGTTCCGATAGTGTGTTAAGGCGTATGGCGCGGCGTTGCAAAACCGAAGAATTTGCCGCAATTGCTGGACAATTACGTAGCCAAATCCCACATTTCAACATCACCACCGACATCATAGTCGGCTTCCCTGGCGAGACCGAGCAGGAATGGCAAGACAGCGTTGCGTTTATCAAGCGGATCGGGTTTGGTCATATCCACATCTTTACATATTCAAAACGCGAAGGCACCAAAGCCGCCAGCTTGCCTAATCAAATCAGTAACGAAATCAAAAAACAACGTAGCCTGCAATTGCATGGATTGGCTAAGGATCTGAGGCAACAATTTTGCCTCGCCAATATTGGCGAAACCTTTCCCGTATTATGGGAGGCCTACAGCGAACCGCATTCGGAAACTCAACAACGGGTATTCGGCTACACCCCAAATTATCTCAAGATAGGGTGTGTGGTCAATAACGATGAATCCTTGGAAAATCAGACGCGCAACGCCAAGCTGACAGCCATTGACGAACAATTTGTATCGGCTGATTTGGTGGAATAAACAACTAAATAACTGGGGTCAGGTACAAATTAAATATCTGATGTTACGCAGCCCCTCCCAAAAAGCGTAACATTTTAGGATGGATAAAGAAAAAACAGAACTCTACTTTGATAGAAAACTACAATCCGCATGAAATAAGGCTTTTCGCAGAAAATAAAATTTTTTCAACAATTAACGGTTACATAAATTAACGGTTACATAGCCAACATAAAACCAACCATTTCGCCACGCGGGCCAAGCTGTTTATAAAAGCGAACCAGATGGCGTATGAAGAGTTGCAGAAATTACGGGCTGCGTAACATCAGTTATTCAGTTATTTAGATACTTATGCCTTAATTGACATAATTACCGTTCCCGCAAAGTACTTAAATTACAAATAAGAATCATTTGCATCTTCTTGCGTGTTTCAATATAATCCTTAACAAATCATTTTAACTGTAAGTAAAGGACGAACAATGAAACTTAAACATACGCTCATATTAACCACATTGGCAACTTTAAGCAGTCAGGCCAATGCCCTGGAAAAACCTAAAACGATGGAGGAAATGTGGAAAATTATCGAAGCCCAGCAACAGCAAATAGATGCGATGAAAACGCAAATGAAAACAGCAATACCGACGCAAGCCGCTACAACCCAAGGCAGTGCCACGGTGCAAACTTTAGAACGAAAAACCAATGTGCTTAGTCAGGAAGTTGAAAAATTGCGCACTAATTTAACTATCCCTGAAGAAGCAAAATACAAAAGTGCTTACGGTTTAGGCCCTGCGGCCTCCAAGGTTTACCAAGTTGGTAAAGGCTTGTCGATAGGCGGTTATGGTGAAGCCATTTATCAGGACTATGTGGGCGATAAAAAGGAAGAAGACAAAAACAATGCGGATTTGGAGCGCGTCGTGCTATACGCCGGTTACAAATTTACTGACCGCATCTTATTCAACAGTGAGATTGAATTTGAACACGCAAGCTCAGGTGAGGGCGATGAATTAAAAGGTGAAGTGGGTGTGGAGTTCGCCGCATTGGACTTTTTCATAGACCCATTAGCCAATATCCGCACGGGGTTGGTGTTAATGCCCATGGGCTTTATCAACCAGATCCATGAGCCGCCGTTCTTCTATGGTAACCACCGACCAGAAGTCGAGCAACGCATCATCCCCAGCACATGGCGGGAAATGGGCGTAGGTTTGTTTGGGCAAATCACCCCTAGTTTGACTTACACTACCTATCTGGTGAATGGCTTGGATGCGTCAGGATTCCAATCCAGCGGCATTAAAGAAGGGCGTGGGGGGGGGAGCCAAGCGAAAGCCGAAGATTTCGGCTATGTCGGACGCATGGACTACACCCCTACCGCCCTGCCGGGCATGACTTTGGGCGGTTCGGTTTTTGTCGGCAATTCAGGCCAAAACCAAAGCTTTGCCGGACAAAAAGCCGATGTGTTCACCCAGCTTTACGAAGGGCATGTGCAATGGAAATACCGTGGCTTGGAATTCCGTACCCTTGGTTCCTGGGGGCACATTGATAACGCCGGCATCCTCAGCGCGGCGGCGGGACAAACCATCGGCTCATCCAATTACGGCTGGTACAGCGAAGTGGGTTACGATATTTTCCCTTTATTCAGGCCAGATACCCTCCAATACCTAGCCCCATTTTTCCGTTATGAAAGGTTCGACACCATCGCCACCGCACCAACAGGCTATAGCGATGACGGCACTCAAGATCAACGGATTTACCAGTTCGGCTTGCAATACAAACCCATCCCGAACGTTGTCATCAAGGCCGATTACCGCAACCGCACGGCGAGACAAGGCACGGTGCCGGATGACTTTAACCTGGGCTTCGGTTTCATTTTCTAACAACGGCCCGTCGCTAGGCCATGACGGTTTGCTGATAAAGGGGATGTGCTTGGATAACTGCACAGGGGACGTGCGGATTTGTTAGAATAGCCGCCATATTCCTCTTTTTTTAACGGGAGTCCTCAATTATGACCGACGATGATTTAAAACAACTGGTTGCAAGCTTGGCTGTCGCCCAACAAGAAACTGATAAACAGTTAAGGGAAACTGACAAGCAATTACGGCAAACGGACAAACAGTTACGCGAAACCGACAAACAACTCAAAGAACTCGGTAAACAGATCGGTGGCCTAGGCAAAAAATTTGGCAGTTTCACCGAAGGCTTGGCCTTGCCTTCCATGACCAAAATCCTCAAAAAACGTTTCCAGATGGAAGTTGTCAGCCCCAGCGTACGCGTCAGCAAACATGGCGTGGAACTGGAAATTGACGTGCTGGCCTATGCCAACAGCCAAATCAATGAAGCTTACGTTGTTGAAGTCAAAAGCCATTTGCGCGATGAAGCCATCACCCAATTGCAAAACCTACTAAGCAAATTTAAGCAGTTGTTTCCTGAACATCAAGATAAGAAAATCTACGGCATCATTGCCGCCGTCGACATGTCCGATGCAATCAAACAACGTGTACTTAACGCCGGATTTTACGTTGCCCGCATCCATGATGATACTTTTAGCCTCGAAACCCCTGCTGATTTTAAAGCCACTTGTTTTTAGCCATCGACCCTACATGAAACTAATCGTATTTATCTTATTTGTCATGGTTTCCGTGACCAGTTTCGCCACCGTTTTTTACAGCAAAACAGAAGCGATGGAATTGGCGTTTGGTAAAAACGCCAGCGTGGAGAACCTATCGTTGTTTCCCGACGATAAAGAAACTGCCGCCATCCAAGCACTTGCCAAAACCCCGTTGGAATCAGGGATGTTCACCTTTTATGTCGGCAAAGAAAACGGAAAAATCACCGCTTATGCCGCCATCGAAACAAGCACTGTCCGCACCAAACCGGAAACCCTGATGATCGTGCTCACCCCCGAAGGTGAACTGCGCAATGTCCACACCCTCGCTTTCCACGAACCGCCTGAATACCAACCCTCGGCACAATGGTATGAAAAATTGGCTAGACATTCCCTTGCCGATATGGAGCTTAATAAAGGCGTGGACGGCGTTTCCGGCGCAACCCTCAGCACCCGTTCGGCACTGTCCAGCATCCGCAAAGTCATGGCGGTTTATCAAATCATGATCAAACAGAAGGGCAACTGATGCGTTTTTTTGTCACTGGCGAACAACAGCGCAAGGCATTAATCAACGCTTTGGTCTTGATGTTTTTAGGCTATATCGTGCTGCTTTGGTTGAGCAACGGCCTGATGTATTTCCATCGCATGGACTTAACGCCGGAATCCGTAGTTGCCTATTATCTGGGATCTGAAGAACAATTCACCCAGCCACGCAGTTATGAGGGTATGTTGGAAGTGTCCCATTTCCACTTATTTTCAATGGGCATGTTGGTGTTGACCCTCACGCACCTGATGCTCATGACCGAATTCCCGGTACGGCTGAAAATATGGATCAGCGGGTTCACTTACCTCTCAGCTATTGGCGATGAAGCGGGCGGCTGGTTGGTACGCTTTGTCCACCCCAACTTCGCCTATTTTAAAATTGCCGCCTTCCTGCTCCTGGAGTTTTCCCTGGCGACCTTGCTGATCGTGGTGATTGTGTCGTTGATTCGTGCGAGGATGCGGTTGCTGTCAAACGATACTGAGTAATTGTTTAGTCCCGCACTCTACTATTTCGAAGCATCACCCACTGCGTTAAAACGAAGCCGCCGAACCTTGATAAAACAACAGAATTCCAAAATAGCCTAAGGTCAGATCATGTCATTTGACTGACTTTTTAGGCTATTATTTGGAGTTATACTCTGTATAGTGGACCCCGAAATCCAGACAGTAGTTTAAGCCATACTCTGATCCAAAATTGAGACAGAAAATGAGTGAAAGCAAACGCAAGGTATTTACGGGAACCCAAAAAGCCAAGGTTGCCCTAGAAGCGATCAAAGGCATGGGGTACACCCGAAGGTGAGTCAATGGAAAAAAGAGCTACTGGAAAATGCCGGCAGCTTGTTTGAAGGTAAACGAGGGCCCAAAGTGGCCGACGCACAGAGCGGCCCTGACCGGTTATACGCCAAGATTGGGCAGTTGGATATGGAGCTGGATTGGCTTATACCCTCTGTACCCTCTGGGGCATAAAGGGCACAAGAAAAAAAGTCTGGGCTCAGCCTTTAACTGAACGCCAGAGTTGGATAGAACCCAATGATGCGGTTGCATTATCAACGCAATGCAGGCTTCTTAAGGTCACACGTCCAGTCGTTTATGAGCAGAACAAGCGTTTGTTGAAAGCGCCGGATCAGGATGAGCTCGTGTTATTGCGCTTGTTGGATGAAGAGTACACGCGACCCCCGTCGCCTAAAGCGCCTACTGTTGGTTTATGGTTCACGCCGTATGAAGGAATACCTGAGTGAATGCGGCTATAGCGTCAACCGCAAGCGGGTGCAGAAACTCATACCCTCAGGGCACAAGTGCAAAAACTGGGCTTGGTCGGCATGTCCCCCGGCCCGAATACCCGCAAACCGCATCCGCAGCACAAGGTTTACCCCTACCTGCCGGCGTTGAGATTACCCGGCCCAATCAGGTCTGGAGCACTGGCATCACTTATATCCGGCTGCCGCGCGGATTTGTTTATCTGGCCGCGATCATCGACTGGTACAGCCGCACCAACAGTAGGCGCTTTAGGCGAGGTGCTGTCATGGCGGCTGTCGAATACGATGGATGCCGGATTTTGCGTGGACTGTTTGGAAGAGGCCATCACGCTGTATGGCACACCGGCCATTTTCAACACCGACCAAGGCGCCCAGTTTACCAGCGATGCCTTTACCGGTGTGTTACTGAAGAACAACATCACCATCAGCATGGACAGATATTTGCTCCTGCAATATCTGCATTCCCCACATCCTTGTGGGTCATGGGCGAGGCCGGGCATTGGATAATATTTTTGTCGAACGCTTGTGGCGGACCGTGAAATATGAAGAAGTGTATTTAAAGCAGCACGGCAACCTGCCGGACTTGTTGATGGGATTGACGCAGTACTTCCAATTCTATAACCAGGAACGCCGGCATCAATCACTGGCTTACAAAACGCCCGATGAAGTCTATAAAACGGCTATCGGCGGCGGTGCAAAGATTGTGGATAAATTTAAGGATACGGGTGAGGCATCAGAACCCGTACAACAAAATCGGGACGGCGCCGTTCAGCTGGAGTGCGAATTGAGTTCTATCTTAACACAGGTGTTTTTTGTCTGGGTTTTGGGGGCCACTTTATTCGCCCCGTCGGGCTAGGCTTAGCTAATTCAATTATACGCGGTACTTCAAAACCTTTTGCATGACCTCTTCGGCTATTTTTTGCTTGTGCTTCACCGATAAATGCGTATAGCGTTTGGTGGTCTGTAAGTCCTTATGCCCTGCCAGTTCGGCGATTTCCGCCAAGGTTGCGCCGTGCATCGCCAATGAAGAACAAAAGTCATGCCGTAAGGAATGGAAGACAAAATCTTGCACCTTGGCTTCGTCCAAAGCTTTTTGCCAATGTTTCTTGAATTCAAACGGCTGGTCCGGCTTTAGCTGGGAAGGGAACACCAAGGCCGCGCCCACGCCCCGAAAGCGTTTTATTTCGGTTAGTGTGGGTGCAGGAATGGGGCAAACGCGCGGTTCACCGTTTTTGGTGTCATGCAGGAAGGCTAGGCCGTTGTCAAAGTCAATATCCGCCCAAGTGAGCCGTAATAGCTCTGATTTCCTCATGCCCGTGGTCATCGCCATCATTACCAGCAAATACAAGCGAGGCCATTCGGATTTTTGACAGGCATCAAGCAACCTTTCCCATTCCACGTCCGATAAATAGCGCACACGACCTCTAGGCATGGGTAAGCTTGATGTTTTTTTTACAGGGTTTAGCGTGATATAGCCTTGTTTAAAGGCATAGTTGAAGATAGCAGACAACACCGCACGATAACGGTTTACGGTGGTATTGCAACGGGTTTTATTGATAGTTTTGGTAGTGCCGGCGGTTTTGCCCCGACCATTGCCTATTTTGCATTTTTCGGACTGCAAGGTATTTAAGGCGGCTCTGATCTTATCGGCGTTGACTTCATCAAGTTGGTATTGCCCAAATTGGTTAGACCAATACAATACCCGTCTTTGTTGGTTAATGAAGTCTTTACCATGCCATTGCAGAACGTATTCTTTAACCAGTTCTGAAAAAGTCATTTTTGCGCCTTTGCTGCCATAGGCATCAATAGCGTTTTGGTCTGACTCTATGCGGTCAGCCCAAATTTTCGCATCGGTTTTTCTAGGGAAGGTTTTTGATTTAATCTGGACGCCAAAGCGATCCTTGATTATTGCTTTGTAAACGACACCGGATTGGCGTTGTATTTTTCGGATGGTTGCCATAAGTAAAAACTCCAATCCAGCAAGGTGCTGGACAGATTCGCATTAACAACCGACATGATGCCCTATTTGGTGCCCTGCCGGAATGATTGCGTGTTTTTTACCGATAGCTTTCTGAAAAAATCCTTATTTTTCAGTTTGTTATGTGGTGGTGATAGGTGGATTTGAACCACCGACCTGAGGGTTATGAATCCTCCGCTCTAACCAACTGAGCTATATCACCATGCTTTGGAAGAATCTCGAAAAGAGCCGATTATTGTAATTGTGTGATATTTTTATGTCAAACATTAAATCTAAAATGTACGACATCGCCGTCTTTGACAATATAATCTTTGCCTTCAAGCCGCCATTTTCCGGCATCTTTCGCGCCTTGTTCGCCTTTGTAAGTGACGAAATCTTCATAAGAAATCACTTCGGCACGGATGAAGCCTTTTTCAAAGTCACTGTGGATCACGCCAGCGGCTTGTGGGGCGGAGGCGCCGACGGGGATGGTCCAGGCGCGGACTTCTTTCACCCCGGCGGTGAAGTAGGTCGCCAAATCCAATAGCTCGTAACCCGCCCTAACGACACGGTTCAGGCCGGGTTCGTCCTGCCCTAAGTCATCGAGGAATTCTTTGCGTTCGTCTTCGTCCAGCAAAGCGATTTCGGCTTCTATCGCGGCACAAATTGGCACGACACGGGCGTTTTCTTTTGCCGCCAGTGCCATCACTTTTTCCAGCAAAGGGTTATTTTCAAAACCATCATCCTGGACATTGGCGATATACATGGTCGGTTTCAGCGTCATCAGGCATAAATCCCGAATCAGGGCTTTTTCATCGGCATCCAAATTCAAACCACGCGCGGGTTCACCCGCTTCGAGTTGTTTCAACACCTGCTCCAACACGCCTTTTTTTGCCACATCGTCTTTGCTGCCAGATTTTGCCATTTTGCTGACGCGTAACAAAGCCCGTTCCACCGAGGCCATATCGGCTAAGGCCAATTCGGTATTGATGGTTTCTATGTCGGAAATCGGGTCAACTTTACCAGCGACATGGACGACATTTTCATCATGGAAACAGCGCACGACATGGGCAATCGCATCAGTTTCGCGGATATTGGCGAGGAATTTATTGCCCAGACCTTCACCCTTGGATGCACCGGCGACCAAGCCGGCAATATCGACAAACTCAATCGTCGTCGGAAAAGTGCGTTCCGGTTTGACGATTTCCGCCAATTTGTCGATCCTCATGTCTGGTACGGGAACTACGCCGACATTGGGGTCTATCGTGCAGAAAGGGTAATTTTCGGCGGCGATTTTTGCGCGGGTCAGGGCGTTGAATAAAGTTGACTTGCCTACGTTGGGTAAACCCACGATTCCACAATACAGTGCCATAGTAATTTTTTAGATAATCGGTTAAGTTAGGGGGAGGGTGCAGAAAACCCCGCATTATACAAGCTATCGCCTGAATCCACACGGCAAAACGCGGATTTCTTGCGTTGGCATTGATTTATTAATCGTTTCATAAGCGCTTGCACAAAAGATGGGTAAATCCTCGCTCAAATCATTTCGGCAAGCATTTATGAAACGATTAATAACCTATTGAACACACATACATGACGAACAGGACAAACATGAATTATTGGCTAATGAAATCTGAACCTGACGCGTTCAGCATCAGTGATTTGGCTAACCGGCCCGGACAGACCGAGCCTTGGGACGGTGTGCGCAATTATCAGGCGCGGAATATGATGCGCGATGCCATGAAATTAGGCGACCAGATATTCTTTTACCATTCCAACTGCGCCGAGCCTGGCATCGTCGGCATTATGGAAGTGGCGAAGGAGGGTTATCCCGATACATCGGCATTTGATCCCGATGACAAGCATTTCGATCCCAAAACTGACCCCGCCAATCCACGCTGGATGAGGGTGGATGTGAAATATACCAGGACCTTGTCACGCACCATCACCTTGCAAGAGCTGAAATTAAAACCGGAATTAAGCGATCTGGCCTTGGTCAGGCGCGGCAACCGCCTGTCGATCATGCCGGTTAGCGAGGCACAATGGCATTTTATCTTGGCCTTGGAATAGGCGGTGGGTTAGTCTTTGAGTTTCGGTTGTTGGCCTTGCCCATAGCTTTCGTATGACTGGGTGGCTGAATCATAACACCGTGCCCGTTGTGCATTGTCGGCGATTTTGGTGCATTCGTTCAGACGTGCACCTTGGGCGGCGTTGTAAACATTTTCGGCGGCACAGCCCTGGAGTAGGGCAAAAATCAGGGTGGTTAGGGTTAGTTTTGGCATGGGCTAGTCCTGGGTAAGATGTTTGTTTGCATTAGCTTTTGAAAAGTCGTCTGGCATCAATCACAATTCTGCATTTCCACAATAAAATTCTCGGAGTTGCGTTGGTTTTGCGCGTCATCGTTACGCAAGGCTTCTATGCGTTCGAGATAATCGTCATCAATATCGCCCGTGATATATTCGTGGCTGAAGCAGGAGGTGTCAAAGTGTTGGATGTCGGGATTGCCTTTGCCGACGGCGGCGATTAGGTCTGCCAAATCTTGGTAGATCAGGCGGTCTGCGCCGATGGCGGTACAGACTTCTTCTTCGGTGCGGTTGTGGGCGATCAGTTCATTGGCGGCGGGCATGTCGATGCCGTAGACGTTCGGGTAACGCACCGGGGGGGCGGCGGAGGCGAAATAGACTTTTCTGGCACCGGCATCCCTAGCCATCTGGATGATTTGTTCGGAAGTCGTGCCCCGGACCACTGAATCATCGACTAGCAGCACATTTTTGCCTTCAAATTCCAGGCCGATGGCGTTGAGTTTTTGGCGGACGGATTTCTCGCGCATCTTTTGTCCGGGCATGATGAAGGTGCGGCCTATATAACGGTTTTTGATGAAGCCTTCGCGGAATTTTACGCCCAGGATATAAGCCATTTGCAGGGCGGCGGTGCGGCTGGTGTCGGGTATGGGTATCACCACGTCAATGTCATTATCGGCCCATTCTTTTTGGATTTTTTCAGCCAGTTTTGTACCCATACGCAAACGGGCTTTATAGACCGAAATATTGTCAATGATCGAATCGGGGCGGGCGAAATAGACGTATTCGAAAATACACGGGCAATGGTCGGTTTTTTCGGCGCATTGTTGGCTATGTAAAACCCCGGATTCTTCGATAAAAACGGCTTCGCCCGCAGCAATGTCGCGGATGAGTTCAAAGCCCAGCACGTCCAGGGCGACGCTTTCGGAAGCGATCATAAATTCCGGGCCGTCTTTGCTTTGCCGTTGTCCGAAGACGACGGGCCGGATGCCGTTGGGGTCGCGGAAACCCAGGATGCCAAAACCGGCGATCATGATGACGACGGCATACGCGCCACGGCAACGCCTATGCACGCCGGCGACGGCTGCAAAAACATCGCTGACGCTTAAGCGCAGTTTGCCTAGGCTTTGCAATTCGTGGGCAAACACATTCAACAGCACTTCGGAGTCAGAATCGGTGTTGATATGGCGTTGGTCTTGGACAAACAACGCTTCCTTCAACTCTTCGGTGTTGGTCAAATTGCCGTTATGCGCCAAGGTCAAGCCGAATGGCGAGTTGACATAAAACGGTTGCGCTTCGGCGGAACCGGTGCAGCCGGCCGTTGGGTAACGGACATGGGCTATGCCCATATTGCCCCGCAGCTTCATCATCTGGGTATTGGTGAAGACATCACGGGTCAAGCCAGTATCTTTACGCAAATGTAAACGACCATTTTCGCAGGTGACGATGCCCGCCGCATCCTGCCCACGATGTTGCAGGACAGTCAGCGCGTCATAGAGTTCTTGATTAACAGCTTGATGCGAAACAATAGCGGCAATACCACACATTTTTTTACGACCTGATGTTTAAGTGTTAGCGATAATGGACGGTGTCCAGTAAATCTGATGGTACATGACCCTGGAGCCATAATGCGATAGTTTGGAAAGGCGGCAAGAATTTAGCTTCTTTCCACCACGGCGAATGGGGTAAATCGGATAATCCGGCGAGGATGACTATCGCGGTCAACAAAACACAAGCCTGCACCATCCCTAAAAACATACCGCCGAAACGGTCAAGTAGCGTTAATTGGGAGTTTTTGAGCAATTTCCCCAGCAAAAAACGGATCACCCTGCCCAATAACACGGTGATTAGATATAAAGCAATAAACGCGACGGCTAGCCTGGCGGCATTGCCCTTGATTGACGGCGGTAAAAAAAACGCCATTTCACGGCTGAAACCTAAACCAACAAAAAGGGCGATAAATCCGCATAATAAGAAAAAGGCTTGTTGGCTATACCCTCTTATTGCGCCGACGATAGCGGTGATAGCCACCAGTCCGGCCATAGCAAAATCTATCCAGATCATAGGGCGGTAAATTTATTTTTCGGCATTATTCAGCGACAAGAATCGCTTTGATATTCTGTTGGTCCAGTTTGCTTTTCATTGCCGCCGCGCGTTGTTTGTCCAATTCCGGCCCGACTCGAAGTCGATATAAAGGGCCTTTACCTGTCTGGATGGTTTCCAGCAAGACGGGCATACCTAGCTTGCGTAAGGTCTCGGACAGTGTCACGGCATTTTCTTTTTTGCTGAAACTACCCGCTTGAAGGTAGTAACGCGATAAATTGCCGGCGGTTTTTTCGGGTTTCACCGTTTTGATTTTTGCGGGGGTGGCCGTTTTTGTGGCCGGGGTAGGCGTTGGCGTTACGGGTTTCGATTTTTTTGGGGTTTTGACGGGTTCCGGTTTCGCTTCGTGGCTAGGTGTGGGTTTTTTTTTAAGCGGTTTTTTGACTTCCCTGACTTCACCAGTATCCAGACTTGCCGCTGGTGCAGGTGGTACGCCATTGTTGTCGGGTTCTTCATCAGGATGGGCGGCATCGGGCAGCCCACCTTCATCACCTGGAGCTTCAGGATCCGCCATATCTTCAGCGGACGGCTCCTGATCGGATGGCGGCGTCATTTCCATTTCTGCAAGGTTATCGGGTGTTTCGATGGTCTCATCCGGCAATGGCGCAATGTCTTCAGGATTACGCGGCAGTTTGCTTACCGAGTCATCGACCGTGATGGCGGGTTCTTCCGGGATCACCAGTTCGCTGACGACTTGACCACTGTTGTCAACAGGATCTTCAAATAACATGGGTATAAAAATAGCCGCCAGCGCAGTCACGACAATGGCACCAATAATCCGTTGTGTTAGTTCTTGATTCATGTGGTCAACTCGCTTTTCTCAAATTCGTTCAAACAATCAGACACCAAAAAGAAGGAGCCAAAAACCAATAGCACATCACCCGGTTGTGCCTGGTTTTTTGCCGCATTAAACGCATCGGCAAAACCTTTAAAGCCAAAGCATACCTTGCTCGCCGGACTTTGTAAAAAAATCTCGCGCATTGCGGTTTCGCTTATCGCCCGATGATTTGCCAGGGGTACAAAAAACCAGTCATCCACGACAGGATCCATGATTTCTAAAACACCTGCGATATTTTTGTCTTTCATCATCGAAAACACGGCATGGACTCGCCGTTCCGGGAAGTACTCCGCCAGATAATCCGCCAAGGTATTGACAGCTTCCGGGTTATGGCCGACATCGACAATTATCGGATTGTCTCCAGGAAAAAGCTGGAAACGCCCCTTCAAGCCGGCAGTTTCCAAACCCTGCCTGATCGCTGTTTCACTGACGGGCAAGCTACCAGACAATAGTTCCACGGCTAAAATAGCTGAAGAGGCATTGCGGTATTGATGTTCGCCTTTTAACGCGGGTTCGGGCAAATCGAAATGATGTTTTTCGCCGCCATGCCAGTCCCACGTCGGCAGGTGTTTTTTATAGTAAAAATCCTTGTTGATACCGTGGGGCAGGGCATTTTTTTCGTGTGCGGTTGCCATGACAGATTCCGGCGGATTCGGGTCGCCGACAATAGCGGGCGTCGCCGCCCGAAAAATTCCGGCTTTTTCCCGTCCGATGGCTTCCCGTGTATCGCCCAGCCAGTACACATGGTCAATACCAATGCTGGTGATCAAGGCAATATCGGGATCGACAATATTGACGGCATCTAGCCGCCCGCCTAAACCGACTTCCAGTAATTGAATATCCAGTTCCGAACGCCAGAATATGTCCAAGGCAGCGAGTGTGCCAAATTCAAAATAACTCAGGGAATGGTTGTCACGCACGGATTCTATGCGGGCGAACGCTTCGCAAATCAGTTCGTCAGATACGGGTTCGCCAGCGATTTTGATGCGCTCATTATATTTGATAATGTGCGGCGAGGTGTATGATCCGACCCGATAGCCCTGTGCCTTATAAATGGCTTCAAGATAGGCGACGCAAGAACCTTTGCCATTGGTCCCGGCAACGGTAATCGTCAATGGCTTATGATGCCGGGGATTAAGCGCATCGTAAACCGCAGCAACCCGCTCCAGGCCTAAGTCTATCGCTAGGGGGTGTAAACCTTCTTGCCAACGCAACCAGCCTGGTAATGAGTCAAAATACATTATCAAAAATATGTTGGGATGTTGATATCCTGGTTAAACAGATACGGGAGGGGTGTCAACGAGTTCGACAGTTTCTATAGAGATTGGCTCGGGTTTCATTTTGCCCGCCATCAAAATAGCCAACAGGCTGGCGACTTTATCGCGCATCGCCCGCCTATCGATAATCATGTCGATAGCACCGTGTTCTTGCAAAAACTCGCTGCGCTGGAAACCGTCGGGCAATTTTTCCCGCACGGTTTGCTCTATCACCCGAGGGCCGGCAAAACCTATCAGCGCATTAGGCTCGGCGACGTTAATATCGCCCAGCATCGCCAAACTAGCAGAAACGCCACCCATAGTCGGGTCGGTCATATAGGAAATGTAAGGGATGCCGATGTCAGAAAGCTTGGTCAGCGCGGCACTGGTTTTAGCCATTTGAAATAGCGAGAACAACGATTCCTGCATACGCGCACCACCGCTGGCAGTGAAGACGATAAACGGGATACCCAGCTCCAGACTTTTATTGATGCCGCGCACAAACCGCTCGCCGACCACCGAACCCATAGAGCCGCCCATAAAATTAAAGTCAAACGCCGCAACGACAATATCCTGGCCTTTGAGCTGGCCTTTCATAACCACCAGCGCGTCAGTTTCTTTAGTTTGTTTTTGGGCGAGGATCAAGCGTTCTTTGTATTTTTTGATGTCCCTAAATTTCAACGGGTCTAGCGGTTTAATAGTTTTGCCGATTTCTTCGCGTTTGCCTTCATCGAAAAACATGTCCAGCCGTGTCCGCGCGGAAATACGCATGTGATGGTCACATTTAGGGCAAACACTGTAGTTTTTTTCCAGTTCTGAATTGTACAGGATGGCGTTACAGTTCGGACATTTGCTCCACAAGCCTTCAGGAACGGTGGTTTTTTTCTCGGTTGTCTCGGTTTTAATAAAAGCAGGACGTAATTTTTCTAACCAACTCATTTTAAACTCCGTTGTCCATTGCGTGGCGCATGGCTGCTAACAATTCAATGATTTCTTGTTTGGCTTGTTCCGGGTTGTCGAGGTTCGCTTCGATTTTGCTGATCAATGCGCTACCGACCACGACCCCATCACCCAAATCGGCAATGGTTTTTGCCGTTATTGCGTCTTTGACACCAAAGCCGATGGCAACCGGCAAACGGGTGTTGGCGCGTAATTGTTCGAGCTTGGCTTTGACATTGTCAATGTCCAAATGCCCTGCGCCGGTCACGCCTTTTAAAGAGACATAATACAGATAACCGCTGCCAACTGCGTCCATTTTTTGGATACGTTCCGCGCTGCTATTGGGCGCTAGCAAAAAGATCGGGTCAATGTCGCGGGCTTTCAACAAGGCGGCGCAGTGTTCGCCCTCTTCGGGCGGCAGATCGACGGTCAACACGCCGTCGATTTCGGCACGGGCGGCGGCGTTGGCGAATTCTTCATAACCCATTGCTTCGATAGGGTTTAAATAGCCCATCAACACCACCGGCGTATGCTGGTTGGTGCGCCGGAACTCCATCGCTACGCCTAAGGTGCGGCGCAAGCTCATTTTATGCGCCAAAGCGCGTTCGCTGGCGCGTTGGATGACCGGGCCATCGGCCATCGGGTCAGAAAACGGCACACCCAATTCGATCACGTCCACGCCCGCTTCAACCATTGCGTGCATCATCGGTACGGTGAATTCAGGATACGGGTCGCCTACGGTGATGAACGGGACTAATGCCTTGCGGCCCGCTTGGTTTAAGGCTTCAAAAGTGTTGGCTAATCGGCTCACAGTTCTATTCCTTCACGTTTTGCCATCGTTTGCATGTCTTTGTCGCCACGACCGGACAGGTTGATAATCAGGGTTTGGTCTTGGCGCATGGTGGGAGCGAGTTTCATCGCGTAGGCCATCGCATGGCTGGATTCCAACGCGGGGATGATGCCTTCCATTCTAGTCAACGCATAAAAGCCGTCCAGGGCTTCGTTGTCGGTGATGCTGACGTACTGGGCGCGTCCGGTGTCTTTCAACCAAGCGTGTTCAGGGCCTACACCCGGATAATCCAAGCCAGCGGAAATCGAATGGGTTTCGATAATCTCGCCATCATCATCCGCCATCAAATAGGTGCGGTTGCCGTGGAGAACTCCTGGGCGGCCTGCGGACAAGGGTGCGGAGTGCCGTCCGGTCGCTATGCCGTCACCCGCCGCTTCCACGCCGATCAGTTTCACGGAGCTGGCGTCGATAAACGGATAGAACAAGCCGATGGCGTTGGAACCACCGCCAACGCAAGCGACCAGTGCGTCCGGCAAGCGTCCGGTAGCATCAAAGTATTGTTGTTTAGCTTCACGACCGATAATCGCCTGGAAATCACGCACCATCGCAGGGTAGGGATGGGGGCCGGCGACGGTGCCGATGATGTAGAAGGTGTTATCGACGTTGGTCACCCAATCGCGCAAGGCTTCGTTGAGCGCGTCTTTCAGAGTTTTTGAACCGGATTCAACGGCAACCACAGTCGCGCCCAACAATTTCATGCGATACACGTTCAACGACTGCCGTGCCACATCGACCGCCCCCATGTACACCACGCACTCCAAACCCAGGCGCGCCGCAACCGTGGCGGTCGCCACGCCGTGCTGGCCGGCACCGGTCTCGGCGATGATGCGGGTTTTGCCCATGCGTTTGGCAAGCAGGGCTTGTCCCACGGTGTTGTTGATTTTGTGCGAACCGGTGTGGTTCAGGTCTTCGCGTTTCAGGTAAATTTGTGCGCCGCCCAATTCGCGGCTCCAGCGTTCGGCATGGTACAAAGGCGAAGGCCGACCGACATAGTATTGCAAGTCTTTGTCTAGCTCGGCGATGAAGTCAGGATCGTCCAAATAGCGTTGGTAAGCGGCGTTCAGTTCCTGGATCGGCGGGATCAGGGTTTCGGCAACAAACATCCCGCCGTAAGGGCCGAAATGTCCGCGTGCATCGGGCATGGTGTATTTTTCTGTCATTTTTATTAATTGTTTCATAAGTGCTCGCAGCTTAAATTTCATAATTGTTCCGGCAAGCACTTATGAAACAATTAATAACTTATTGATTGGGTATATTAATTGCCCCCCTTCAGTAACTTTCTTTATAAACGCACACATTTTTTGCGTGTCTTTGATGCCTTTGCCGGTCTCCACGCCGCTGCTGACATCCAGCGCATAGGGCCTGACCGTTTGCACGGCGGCTTTGGCGTTGGCGGCATCCAAACCGCCCGCCAGAATAATCGGCAACGCGCAAGTTTGGGGAATCAGCCCCCAATCAAACTGGCTACCCGTGCCGCCTTGGGCGTTAGGGTGGTAGGCGTCCAGCAACAATCCGTCGGCATCGTGGTAAGCCGCCGCCAGTTGGTGGACATCCACGCCGTCCTGCATACGGATGGCTTTGATATAACGTTTGCCATACATTCGGCATTGCTCCGGCGTTTCCTCACCGTGGAACTGCAAGCAATCAATCGGCACTTGCGCCAGCACCTCGCGTATCTGCACTTCCCCGGCATCGACAAACAAAGCGACCACGGTGGTGAAGGCGGGTAGGGCGTTGACGATGTTGACAGCTTGGGCAATGTCGATATGGCGCGGGCTGGGCGGGTAAAACACCAAACCTAGCGCATCAACACCCAAACGGGCGGCGGCAACGGCATCCTCGACACGGGTAAAACCGCAAATTTTAACGCGAGTTCGCATAAAGTGATATGGGAATTTAGAAAAATGATGGGATTAAAAGAGTTAAGGGCTGTTAAATTAAGAACTGATGTTACGCATTGTCCACGACCCGTAGAGCGCGAAGCGAAAAGCACGAATACCCTCTGGGGCACAAGAAAAACCACTAACGCCTTCGTGAGCAAAAATAAGCGGCAACTTGAAATAGTCCCCCTAGCTTTTTTCGCTTTGTAACGCAAGCCGGAGCGGGTTTGTTCCAACAGTAGGCACTTTACGCCTTGCTGCATGGATGCCACCACAAGAGTGGTGGTCTATGGACAGAGCAGCGTAGCGGTGTGCCGAGGCGACCCCGTCCCACCCCGACGCCAAATAAATACCCAGTACCCTTTCGTGCCTTTCGTGGACAAATCTCATTCATGTGCATGCCCGTGCGCCTCGTGCCCATGTTCATGACCCACGCCATTTTCAACAACCGGCACCGCTTGCACGGCAACACCGTATTGATAAACCATCAATCCGCCCAAATCGGCACCCAAACTTAACAGCAGGCACAATAACGCAGAAATGGTCAGAAACATGCCGTTGGCAATTCCCCGTAATGATTCGCCCGCTTTCAACCGCCATAGCGACAATAGCGTTGCCAAAGATAACACCGAAATGCCGAAGTGCTCATGGCGTTCCATTATCTCATGGACATTGCCGCCATGCGGGACGGATTCGGCGGCGATAAATCCCGCCAGTACGGTGAAGGCGGCGGCAACGGTGCCCAAATATAAAAACCAACTGGCAACTGTCCGCCACGCCGATTTTTTTGCCAAAGCAGCCACAACATCCAGCACAAAAAAAGCCAGCAAAAAGGCAATGGGAAAATGCACCAATAGCGGATGGATATTCGCCATCGCCGACAATCCTGGCATTATCGTGTTGAACAGGCCCCCAGGGCTTTGCGTGGCGAGGCCTTCGACAAAAGCCAACAGGCCGACCAGGCTATCCAGCAAGCCGTTGCCATGATCTGCACCACCGTGGATTTGGAAAGATAAAAAGTTATACATAACTGTTTTTGAAATAAGTAACTGATGTTATGCAGACATTTTCTGCGGTTTGAAAATAAATAATGAAGCGTCGCTGTCGCGACAGTTTTTTTAATCGGGTTCTCGCACCCGACAGCGAGCTACTTTCTTTTGCTCCGCCTCGGCAACTGCTCCTGCGTTGCTCTACCTCCTGCATCCATGCAGCCGAAAAGAAAGTAGCCAAAGAAAAGGCGGCCCGTTACCGCTTCATCCTTGCGCTCCTCGGTTTTGCCGGGGGTCGGCAGAGAGGGCTTCCTGCCCTTTTATGCCCTGCGGGTACCTGCTGACGCGCGGCATCCTTGCCGCGCCCCTTCGGGCTGTTCCCGACAAAACCTGCGGTGCTCGGCGCGGCAAATGGGAACAAAAACACGTTACTGCGTAACGTCAGATAAGTAAAAGGCACAATCTACCTGATATTGCGGGAATTGCAACACGGGTGGGATAAGGTGGGGAAGCTAGTCAAAGCGTTTGGCATCGCCGGGCAATTTATCGAATACCGGATTTTTTACCAGGCCAAAGTGCTCTGGATAATAAACCCCGCCCAAATACAAACCTTCAGGTGGTGCGGTTCTGGCGGCCAGTTTGCGGTCTTTCGCGTCCAACAGAAATTGTGCCCAGTCTGTTGCTTGCTTGCCTGAACCTATTTCCATCAACACCCCGGCAATATTCCTGACCATGTGGTGTAAAAACGCGTTCGCGGAAATATCCATAATGACTTTATCGCCGTCACGGTAAACATCAACAAAATACATCAGCCGGTTCGGGCTTTTCGACTCGCAGCTTTGGGCGCGGAAGGAGGTGAAATCGTGTTCCCCAAGCAGAGACTGTGCGGCTTGGTGCATTTTTTCCGCATCCAAAGATTCGTAACACCAAGTGGTTTGTTGGTGCAGCAAAGCCGATTTGACCGGGCGGTTGCAGATGATGTAACGGTAAAAACGGGCAATCGCGCTGTAACGGGCATGGAAATCGCCTATTGCTGGTTTTACCCAAAGTATCCTGACAGCGTCCGGCAACTGGCTATTGCCACCCAGTAGCCACGCAGCCCAAGGCCGCTGAGCATCGGTGTCAAAATGCACGACTTGCTCCAGCGCGTGTACGCCGGAGTCCGTCCGTCCGGCGCACGAGACCGTCACCGGATGGTTGGCGATCTTGCTTAACGCCTGTTCCAATACCCGCTGCACGCTGGGGGCATGGGCTTGCGCCTGCCAGCCGCAATAAGCGCTGCCGTTGTATTCTATGCCAAGAACGATGCGCATCAATACCGGACAATTAAGTTGGCGGCCTGGATAAACCAACGAATGTTAATCAAATTATCCATGAATAAAAACTTTCATGCCCACCGCGACACGATCAAACAACTGTGCAATATCGGCGTTTTTCATGCGGATGCAGCCGTGGGATTCGGGTGATCCACGCATCAATTCATCGGGTGTGCCATGTATGTAGATGTAGCGCCAAGCGCTGTCAACATTGCCATAACGGTTGTGGCCCGGCTCCAGACCACCTAGCCAAAGTATGCGCGTGAGTATCCAATCGCGTTCGGGGCATTGTTGTTTGAGAAAGTCATTGTAGATTTCCCCTGTGGCGCGTCTGCCAACAAATACCGCATTCAGGGGATGCCCTGCACCGATTTTGGCGCGGATTTGATGCCAGCCCCTAGGGGTGCAATAACTCCCTTTTTGTTCGCCGGCACCTTTCTTGGCGGTGGAGACGGGATAGGTTTGCAAGATACGCTGGCCTTCCATAATGGCAAGTTCTTGGCTAGGAATGGAAATGTCAATAAACGAAGCGGGGGGTATTGGCTGGGAACAGGTCATGTCGGCGGGTTTGCTGTATGGGTGGGCATTATCGTAAGGCATTGCGCCTATTTTGGGTAAAAATTTACGATTATACAGACTACCAACACTTCAGATGTTAAGCAGTTGTCCACGAAATACACGAAAGACCCGAAAACGTAACGGCGTATAAAAATAATCAGGTTGCCCATGTCGCTCTCGTTTTTGTGTATTTCGGCGATGCTCGTCAGATCTGCTTAAAACGAATACCGTATCACCAGCGGTTGTTATGTTTTTGGTGATCCTAGCGCAAGATGCTGATTTCCGTACTGCCCGTGCCGGTTTGGCCTTTTTTGACAATGGCCAAATCGCAGCCATCTTGCTTATTCCAGTCGGTTACGGTAAAGGTAAAGTTATGGTCGGTTTCATGTTGGGGGGTGCCAGTTTGAAGCAGATATTGCTGGAAGTTCATCGCCCCGGACAAAACACTGACTTCTGTACTTTGGGTATCGGTATTGTTTTTTTTGATGATGACCAAATCAGGCCAGCCATCATTATTCCAATCCGCCACGGCAAAATCAAAGCTATGGTCAGTTTGATGCAATACAGTGCCGGTTTGTAACAGATATTCTTGAAAACTAGAAGCTCCCGATAAGATGCTGATTTCCGTACTGTCCGTGCCGGTGTTGCTTTTTTTGATGATGAACAAATCAGGCTTGCCATCGCCCGTCCAGTCAGCCAGTGCAAAAGCAAACGATTCATCGGTCTGATGCAAAGGTGTGCCAGTTTGTAACAGATAGTCCTGAAAATTGCTTGCACCGGACAAGATGCTGACTTCCGTGCTGCCAGTCCCGGTATTGCTTTTTTTTATAATGAACAAATCAGGCCAGCCGTCGTTATTCCAATCCACCACGGCAAAATCAAAAATATGGTCGGTTTGGTGCAACGCAGTGCCCGTTTGGAGCAAAAAATTCTGGAAACTGGATGCCCCGGACAAGATGCTGACTTCTGTACCGCCCGTGCCGGTGTTGCTTTTTTTAACAATGAATAAATCTGGGCGGCTATCGCCATCCCAATCCGCTAGGGCAAATGCAAATGTTTCATCAGTTTGGTGCAAAGCCGTGCCAGTTTGCAGAATATAGTTTTGGAAATTTGCAGCCATAAGATTGTTTGATTTACAAAAGATAACGGTTTGAATAAGAGTTAAGTGATGGCCTAGTTTTGTAGCAAAATCAAAGCCACGCTATGTTTGGATTTATGAAAAAAGTTTTTTATTTGTTGGGAGAGCTTGCAGATTTTGTTGCAACACGACTAAAACAATCTAAACAGGTCTGTTTATTTGCTTGTTTTTTTGTAGATGCCAGCCAATCTAACTTATTTCTTAATGTAGAAATTTACATGATTTATGTGAAACATTCACTTTATTTTTGTAGAAATCCATCCAACAAAAAAAATCATACCAACGCACTGTGACAAATAACTTACAACGCCAGTAAACTTCCTTTCAATGCTTACAAAACAAGGCAATGGATTCAACATGTCCAGTCTGGGGGAACATATCCATCACGCCTGCTTTCACCAACTGGTAGCCTAGTTCATTGACCAAAATTCCGGCATCGCGGGCTAGGGTGGATGGATTACAGGAGACATAAACAATCCGTTCCGGCTGCCAGTTTTTTAAATGCGGCAAGACTTCAGATGCGCCCGCCCTGGAAGGATCGAGCAGGATTTTGTTATATTGTTGTCGCGCCCAAGCTTGGTCGCCCAACTCTTTGCTCAAGTCGGCGGCGTAAAACTCGACATTTTCGATGTGGTTGTGCAAGGCATTGGCCTTGGCATGGTTGACCAAGGGCTGGTCGCCTTCAATACCCACGACATGCCCCGCTTTGCTTGCCATCGGCAGGGTAAAATTACCGAGCCCACAAAACAAATCCAGCACTTTATCATCGGCGTTCAAATCCAGGATGTCCAGCACACGGTTGATCATTTGCCGGTTAATTTCGTAATTGACTTGCGTAAACATCGCCGGGCGAAATGCAAATTCGATGTTTTGATCGGGCAGACGATAAGTCGGTATGATTTCGGGTTCGCCGGGTAGCGGGACAATAGTATCCGGGCCTTTGCTTTGCAGGCACAGGCTAATGGCGTTTTCATGGGCAAACACACGCATTTTTTCAATGTCTTCAGGCGAAGGCGGTTCCAGGACACGGATGGCTAAAACACAATCGTCATCACCAATAGCCACTTCGATTTGCGGGATTTTCTCGCGGATGGTCAAACTTTCTATCATTTCGCCCAGAGCCACAAGCTTTGTGCCGACCAACGGGTGCATGACGATGCAGTTGTCAATTTCTGCCAGATATTGATGGCGTTTTTCCCGAAATCCCACCAGCACCCGGTTTTTCTTGGCGACATATTTGACGCCCATCCGCGCTTTGCGGCGATAACCCCAATGCGGGCCTTGCAATGGCTCCCAAAGTTCCGGGATATCCACTTTGCCTATGCGTTTGAATTGTTCGGTCAACAAACCTTGCTTGATGCGGATTTGTGCCGATGATTCGACATGCTGGAAACTGCAACCGCCGCACACGCCGTAATGCGGGCATTGTGCATCCACCCTGTCTTCGGCGCGGCTCAATAGCTTGATGACCTTGCCTTCGGCATAATCTTTACGGCTGTCGGTGTAAATAAATTCAACTGCTTCACCCGGCAGGGCTTCGTCAATAAAAACAACTTTACCATCGACATGGGCGACGCCACGGCCATCGTGGGTCAGGGATTCGATAGTGACGGTGACTGGATTTTCGGGCAATTTGCGGGTTCTGGTTCGAGTTCGGGCCATGCTGTGTTGGTATTTTTAGGAATGGGGGATAAGCCAAATTTATGTAGAAAACTAAAATTTCCAATGAGAATGGAGTTAAAGTTCTAGCCCGGAAAAACCCCCGTCGATAAATAGCGGTCGCCACGGTCACAAATAATGACCACGATCACGGCATTTTCGACTTCGGCTGATAAACGCAAAGCCGCTGAAACGGCACCACCCGAAGAAATGCCGCCAAAAATGCCTTCCCTTGCCGCAAGGGCGCGGGTGGTTTGTTCGGCAACGTCTTGGTCGACATCAATAATGCGGTCAACCCTATCGGCTTGATAAATTTTAGGGAGATATGCTTGGGGCCAACGGCGGATGCCAGGGATTTTGGATTTGCCTTCCGGTTGTACGCCGACAATTTGGATATTGGGGTTTTGCTCTTTTAGAAAGCGGGACGTCCCCATAATGGTTCCGGTGGTTCCCATAGAGCTGACAAAATGGGTGATTTGCCCGTGCGTGTCCCGCCAGATTTCAGGGCCGGTACCTTCATAATGGGCAAGGGGATTGTCGGGATTGGCAAACTGGTCGAGGATTTTACCTTCGCCGGCGGCTTCCATGCTCCGCGCCAAATCAATCGCCGCTTCCATGCTGCCGGCAGCAGGGGTCAGGATAATGTCGGCACCGTAGGCTTTCATCGACGCCCGGCGTTCCTCGCTCATATTGTCCGGCATAATCAAGGTCATTTTATAGCCTTTAATCGCCGCCGCCATCGCCAATGCGATGCCGGTGTTGCCGCTGGTCGCTTCGATGAGCCGGTCACCCGGTTTGATGTCGCCCCTGGCTTCGGCGTGATTGATCATGCTCAGGGCCGGGCGGTCTTTGACCGAACCGGCCGGGTTATTGCCTTCCAATTTGGCGAGGATGGTGTTGCTGGTTTCGCCAGGCAAACGTTGCAGCCGGACCAATGGCGTATTGCCGACAAAGGATTCAATAGTGGGATAAATCATGGCTGTTCACAATCGGAAATGAAAAAGTCTGATTATCCCATAAAAACGCCGTTTAAAAATTGCGTTTTCTAAATTTAGGGGGTGGTGGGCATGGAGGCACTGTCCGCAAGGGGGGATGATATTGCAGGCATCACCGCTGAATATATCCGAAAAACTTTTGTGGTTGCCCGGAAGTTTGAGAAATTCGATGGAAGCCACCAAGGGCGTTTGCGTAGGAGACGCCTGTAGCGGCCAGGATGAAAAGGTGGGCAGTAAAACTGCCACGAAGCACTGGAGCGGAGCACCCAATAAAAGTTTATTAAGCGGTAAACTATGCCAATCTCCATGTTTTTTAGAGCCATTGCTAAATATTTATTCCATTAAAAAACAATAGATTACATATTATTATCCGTAATGGGCATCAGAAAGCAGCCTGGGTAAAATTTAATGCCCCCTAATTACCTGGCTGTTTTGACATAAAATCAAATATGGGCCATTATTTTTTCTATGGCGTACCTGATATTCGACATCACAAAGTCAAGCTCAGCTTGGGATTTTAATATGACAGTCAATATGACCTCTTTGCCGACATGGGTCATTAAAATATAATTCTCAGAACTTTTGACTAATATGTATTCCAAGACACCATCCGCTAGTTCTTCGATACCGCGCGTCCCTACAGAATGCAAAGCGGCACTGATAGCCCCCAAAGTATCTTCGTCCATATTTTGCGGTAAGGCTTCGGCAATGACTAAGCCATCGGTTGATATAAGGGCGGAAGCTTGGATATTTTCGCAAGTGCCATTTAAGTCTGTGAGTATGGTTTGCACGGTCATATTTCCTTTGTGTGGGTAAAGATAGCAAATGGATTGTCAGCAACTGTTAGCTGCCAAAAAGAGTAGATTTGATTATATCTTAAAAGCATATTTTTTAGCACTTAGTCAATTAGCACTTAGTCAATAGGGATGTGGTTCTTAAAAAAACGATATGACCGGATAGATGCTATCCAATTACAATGACGGTATTGTTAAAATATTTTATAACCTTAAAAAAGTAGGGGATTTTTGTTTATTTTTCATAAAAACTGATACGATTCACCCTTATTTAAATAACCAGTAAAACAACTATCGCAGGCCGACCTATGAAAACTGATGATATAGCCACTATAAAAACCTATTTGCTTGATTTGCAGGACAGAATTTGTTCAGCACTCGAAAGTGTGGAACCCGAAACCCGATTCATTGAAGATGTATGGGAACGTGCCGAAGGAGGTGGTGGCAGGACGCGCGTTTTGGCTAACGGCACTGTGCTTGAGCAGGGCGGGGTGAATTTTTCTTCGGTTTCAGGCATCCATTTACCGCCTTCGGCAACTGCCAAACGTCCAGAACTGGCAAACCGCCAATTTCATGCGATGGGCGTGTCTTTAGTGATCCATCCGAGAAACCCTTATGTGCCGACTTCACACGCCAATGTCCGGTTTTTGATCGCCGAAAAAGAAGGTGGGCCAACTATCTGGTGGTTTGGCGGCGGATTTGATTTGACCCCGTTTTATCCGTTCCATGACGATGTGATTTTTTGGCATCAGACGGCCCAGAAAGCTTGCCAGCCGTTTGGTGATGACGTTTACAGCACTTATAAAAAATGGTGCGACGAGTATTTCTTTTTGACCCACCGCAATGAAACCCGTGGGGTTGGCGGTTTGTTTTTTGATGATCTTAATGAATGGGAATTTGAAAAATGCTTCGCGTTCATGCAGAGCGTCGGCAATCATTATATTGAAGCGTATTTGCCGATTGTGCAAAAACGTAAGGATACGCCTTATGGTGAGAGGGAGAGGGAATTCCAGCTTTACCGCCGTGGGCGTTATGTGGAATTTAACCTGGTTTATGACCGTGGCACTTTGTTTGGCCTGCAATCAAACGGACGCACCGAATCCATTTTAATGTCCCTGCCCCCAGTTGCCCACTGGCGGTATAATTGGCAGCCGGAACCAGGCAGTGCGGAAGCGGTGTTGTATGAACAATATTTAAAACCGCAAAACTGGCTGGGCATTTAAGCCGTTGTTAATGGTCAGCTATTTCTTGTTGGGATTGTTGTATGCCAATGCAGGTGAATGGCTGATGCACAAATATATCCTGCATGGGTTGGGAAAAAATGCCCACGGTTTTTGGGCATATCACCTGCATGAACATCATGCCGTCTGCATCAGACAGGGAATGCTTGACCCAGGATATAAAACCATCAGCCTGATGACGTGGAACACCCAAAGCAAGGAGCTGGTGGTTTTAGGAGGTATTGTGTTGCTACATCTGCCGTTATTTTTCCTGCTCCCCTCGTTTATCAGCGCCCTTTATATGTCTTTGGCACTTTATTATTACAAACATCGCAAGGCCCATCTTGATCCTGGTTGGGCCAAACAACATCTGCGTTGGCATTATGACCATCATCTTTGCATTGAACCAAGCTGTAGCGGAAATTGGTGTGTGACTTGGCCTTGGTTTGATTATTTGTTGGGAACCCGGATCAAAGCGATATATCCTGATGCCTAGCAATTTCTCTGTGTTACGCCTGTGTTGACACGTCGATATTGACTCACTAGACTAAATACCAACGCGGTATTTTCCCGTTTAACGCAATTTTTGTGTTAAAACAAACCCCAACATCCATCTATGAACATCACGCCTGAGATCATCGGCTATGTAGCCGCCGTGTTAACCACCAGTTCGTTTTTACCGCAAGCCATTTTGACCATTAAAACCCGGGACACCGATTCCTTATCAATGGGCATGTATAGCCTGTTTACTAGCGGCGTGTTTTGTTGGCTGGTTTATGGCGTTTATATTGCTGATAATGCCATCATTTTTGCGAATATCGTCACTTTCATACTGGCTGCCACCATCCTTTCTTTCAAGATTTACAATAGTTACATTAAAACAAAGTGATAACTACAAAATCGCTCCAAAAATTCAACATAGCGTTTTAAGCGTCCGTTTTTGACATTCCCGGTTTTTGATATTCTTTAACATTCAAAGTTACCTAAGCTGGTTCTTTTTCTTGTTTAAAACTTGGCAGAGAAGCATCCTATCCGGCTGTTTGTGCGCCAGGCAGATGAGCCTAAACAAAATTTTACTATCAACAGAGCAGAGCATTTTATGACCAACAAAGTGACATTGACCCGATTTATTATCGAACAGCAACGCGGACTGCCGGAAGCTTCCGGTACGTTTACGTTGCTTTTGAATAATATCATCACCGCCTGCAAACAAATCGCCAATAAAGTCAACAGAGGCCAATTGATAGGCGTACTGGGCAGCGCCGGGTCGGAAAATGTGCAGGGGGAAATCCAGAAAAAGCTGGACATCATCACTCATGAAATTATGGTCAATCAACTGAATTGGACCGGACACCTGGCAGGCATGGCGTCGGAAGAACTGGATGATGTGATCACCATTCCGGCGAACTATCCCAAAGGCAAATATCTGGTGCTGTTTGACCCGCTCGATGGTTCATCCAATATTGATGTCAATTTGGCGGTGGGCACCATTTTTTCCGTGTTGCGTTGCCGTGAGGGCATAGAACCGACGCTGGATGATTTTCTGGCCAAGGGTTCTGAACAAGCCTGTGCCGGCTTTGTGCTTTATGGGCCGTCAACCATGCTGGTTTTGACTACGGGCAAAGGGGTCAACGGCTTCACCCTGGATCAGGATATTGGCGAATTTATACTGACACATCCGAATATGCGCGTCCCGGAGGAAACCAGTGAATTTGCCATCAACATGTCCAACCAACGGTTTTGGGAACCGCCCGTGCAACGCTATATCGATGAATGCTTACAAGGAAAAGAAGGGCTTAGGGAAAAAGACTTTAACATGCGCTGGGTGGCCTCGTTTGTCGCCGATGTTTACCGCATCCTGACTCGGGGCGGGGTGTTTCTTTATCCCCTGGATAACCGTGATCCAGCCAAACCGGCGAAATTACGGATTATGTACGAAGCCAACCCGATGGCGTTCATCATTGAACAAGCAGGTGGTTTATGTTCTACAGGACGTGAGCGGATACTGGATATTAAACCGACTGGCATACATCAGCGGGTGCCAGTGGTTCTGGGTTCCAAAAATGAAGTGGAACGGATCATCCGTTACCATCAGGACGCTTAAGTGTTATTTGATTGTCACAAGGTCTTGCCAGATTCCCATAGGTTTCCACACCGGGTTTCAAGGTAATATTGATTGCCGTCGCGCCGGTAGTTTTTTGCATTGTGGTAATGCGTCTTTCCTGAGATGCCGTGTTATACAACGTTATTAGTTATGCTGTATGACACTGTTATTTCAACTGTCTAAGATAAACTGCCTCTTCTCATCACGCTTGTCAAAAGTAAACAAAAATATCCGGTTGCTGAACTTAAAAACGACATTAAACAAACCTGGCATGAGTTTACGATTGCAGTAGAATGGCAAGGTTTTTTCTACAACGGGAGATTTTTATGAAACCTTATGTTTTTGCCATTAGTCTCATGCTGTTTCAATTTACCGGCTTTGCCCATGCCGGCATCTTGGTTAATGGGAGTTGGACCCCCCGCAGTTGCGGCATAAAACCCCCGCCTCCAACCATCGATGACAGCACTGTTGATACCTTCAATAAAAGTGTCGCGGCTATCAACACTTGGCAACAATTCGTCAAAACGTATTACGAATGCCTGATAAAAGAAGCGAACACCGATAACGGCATCATCGCTGACACGGCTAATCGTGAGCAGGTGGAATACCGACAAGTCATTGAAAAAATCGGCTTCACCGCTGATGTAGCCAAGAAAAAGCTTGATAATAGATAGTAAAATTAACTCATTCAATAATGCCAAAGTACTAATTAATAAATATTACCGCCCAATTTGGTCGTTGGGTAAACAATACGCTTCATCAAAAAAAGCTATTGTCATGATTCATGGCTAACACCCCCCTTAATTCGGAATGGGAATTCATTGTCATAGCTCCCACGTTCGGTGGTGGGCGACGTGTTTAAAAACAACAGAGGCCTTATGTATACCGCAATCAATGGCATTTTTGACAACGGTCAAATCATTTTTGAAGAAACACCACCAACAAGCAAAAAAATGAAAGTGATAGTCACTTTTCTCGAAGAAGTGGAAACTACTCTGCCTGACCGCCAACCTGGTAGCCTACTGCGATTAGGGGTTTTGCAAGGAAAAAACTATGCTATTCCTGACGATTTCAATGAGCCGTTAGATGATTTAAAAGAGTATATGGAATGAATTATCTGATAGATACCCAGATACTTATTTGGTATCAGCTTGATAGCCATAAATTGAAACACCCTATTCGTAAATTATTAGGCAATCGGAATAATACCATTGTCATCAGTCAGATAAGCCTGTTTGAAATCGCCATCAAGCAAAAATTAGGCAAACTTCCTGAACTGGATTTGCCTATAGCGATGTTGGCAAGCCTTATCAAGCAAGATGCCTTTAATTTGCTTGACTTACAGACTACCCATATTGAATCCTATAGCAAAATTCCACTCGTACCCGAACACCGCGACCCATTCGACCGACTCTTGCTGGCAACGGCATTAAGCGAAAATATGGCAATTGTTTCGGCGGATGCCAATTTTAAATTTTATCAACCGCAAATTCAGTTAATTTCCAATGATTAGCTATTTGGTTTTGATTGGCTTCGTACCTCGGCCTTTATGCCCTGCGGGTACATCCTACAAGTTTCAAATTAATAACACACCACAAAACCGTGGAAACAAGGAAAAAACATGATACCAATGGTAAACCTCAAAGCCCAATACGCTGAAATTAAAGACGAAGTTGAACAGGGCTTGGCGCAAACGATAGAAAACTGCTCGTTCATCTTAGGGCCGAACGTACAGGCTTTTGAGCAAGAATGTGCCGCTTATTTGGGTGTTAAACACGCGATTGGCGTAGCATCGGGTACGGACGCGCTGCATTTGGCCTTGTTGGCGGAAGGCATAGGGAAGGGCGATGAAGTCATCACCACGGCGTTTACCTTTATCGCCACGGCGGAAGCGATCAAATATGTGGGCGCAACGCCGGTGTTTGTCGATATTGACCCGCGCACCTTCAACATAGCACCGGATGCGATCTTAAAAGCCATCACCTCACGCACCAAAGCCGTGATGCCCGTGCATCTGTTCGGGCAACCTGCCGATATGGCGCAAATCGTGGAAATTTGTCAGGAACACGACCTAAAACTGATTGAAGATTGCTGCCAATCCTTTGGCGCCAGCGTCAACGGCAAACAAACGGGGGCTATCGGTGATGCGGCGGGTTTTAGCTTTTTCCCTAGCAAAAATCTAGGCGCATTTGGCGATGGTGGTCTGGTCGTCACTAATTCTGATAGCACGGCGGCTACGCTGAAACAATTGCGTAACCACGGCTCCAATGTCCGTTATTACCACGACATCATCGGCTACAACAGCCGTTTGGATGAAATGCAGGCGGTGATCTTGCGGGCGAAACTCAAACGCCTGGAGCAATATAACGAAGGCCGCCGCCGCGTCGCGCACCTTTATTCCAAGCTGATGGCGGGGCTGCCGCTTACCACGCCCTTCGAAGACGGTTTGGGGGTGCATGTTTACCATCAATACACGGTGTTATCCGAACGCCGCGACGAAATCATGCAAGCCCTGCAAGCCAAACAAATTGGCTGTGCGGTGTATTACCCCGTGCCGCTGCATCAGCAACAGGCGTTTAAGGAAGAGTGCGAAGGCATGTCCTTGCCTGTGACCGAGTCCGTCGCCGCCAACTGTTTCTCCCTGCCGATTTGCCCATTTTTAAAAGACGAAGAAGTCACTGAAATTGTTGATGTGATTAAAAGCGTCTTAGTGGTTTAAAATTGGTAGTGGTTTAAAATGGCTATGTCACCGTTACTTGTTGAAACGTTTTTATTTTCGGCGCAAAGCCTTATCTAATACAGATTGCGGCTGTCGCTCAAAGCCGCATCATTTAAGGCTTCCACAATTAACGGTGACATAGCCTTTAAAATTGGGGTAAACCCAAAAATGTAGGGTGGGCAACGCTTTTCTGCCCACCCTTTGCCATGACAAGGTGGGCAAAAAAGCGTTGCCCACCATTAAGCGTACAAAAGCCATCCATGTCAAAACCCTTAACCGTAATGTTCAGTGCCGGGGAATCTTCCGGCGACCAACACGCAGCCAATCTGTTTCTGGAGCTGAAAAAACAACTGCCCGGCCTTCAGGGCATTGGCATGGGCGGCTCGAAAATGGCGGAAGCGGGGATAGACATACGCTATGACTCGGCAAATATCGCCGTCATCGGCGTAGTGGAAGTCATTAAACATTATGGCGAAATCCGTCGCGCCTTGGCCTTGATGCAGAACCTCGTCGCCAGCGAGCGGCCCGATTTGCTGGTGTGCGTCGATTACAAAGAATTCAACTTCAAACTGGCGAAGTTTGCCAAACAACAGGGCATCAAAGTCCTGTTTTATGTCAGCCCGCAAGTGTGGGCGTGGCGGGCTGGGAGGGTGAAGCAATACGGCAAGGTCATCGACATGATGGCGGTGATTTTCCCGTTTGAAACCGCGTATTACGAAGCCGAAAACGTGCCCGTGCGTTATGTCGGGCATCCGTCGGTTGATAAGGTCAAACCGCAACGCAGCAAAACCGAGGATTTGCTGGCCTTTGGATTAACAGACGATAAGCCCATTGTCGGCTTGTTGCCAGGCAGCCGCGCCAACGAAATCAAACGCCTGTTGCCTGTCATGCTGCTAGCCGCCGAGCAATTGCACAAACTTGTGCCTGGCCTGCAATTCATCCTGCCACAAGCCGACGCCATTTCAGATGCCTTGCTAAACAGCCACTTATCACAATCTTCGGTCAACGTGACCGTCATCAAACACCAACCCTATGATGTCATCCAATGTTGTGATGCGGTCATGACCACCTCCGGCACGGCAACCCTGGAAATCGCCTTGCTGGGCGTGCCGATGCTGATTTGCTACAAACTCGCCGCCATCACCTATTGGCTAGGCCGTTGGCTGGTCAAAACCCCGTTCATCGGCTTGCCGAACATTGTCGCCGGCAAGCCCATCATCAAAGAATTCATCCAACACGAAGCCAATGCCGAGAATCTGGCGACGGAAATCAGCAAGATTTTGACTGATGTCGATTATGCCACGCAAATGCGGGTGGAGCTGGCGGATGTGAAGACGAAGCTAGGGCAGGGCGGTGCGTCAAGAAATATGGCTGATTTGGTTGTGGTGATGTTGTCGGGACGTGCTTAAAGGCTGGGCGGTGAAGCGGTAGTTTTTGCTTAGGCAATGATCCAGCCATTTTTGCAAAAAGTAATTCAGCCGCCATTTGTAATTCATGATGTCGCGGCTTTTACGGGGATCGGGGTAGACCTTGGCTACGCGCGCCCTGGCGTGGTCGCTTAACACTTCCGCCAGCCGCGCATCCAGATACACACGGATAATCACCGCCGGGGCCATGATTTCGTTGGCGTTGTTGTTGAAACAATGGCTAAGTTCGATGGTTTTGGTGTACGGCGTTTCTTCTATCACTTCCAGATACAGCGTCGTTTGCAAAGCCGCCAAGCCTATCGCCGCTTCCTTAACGTCCGATAAATCAGGGATCAGCCGCAGCAATTTCTGAAAATTGGATTCGCAGATTTGCTCAAGGCAAAACGAGGTATTGATGGGGTTTAGCAGGCTCATGGCGGCTTAATCTTCGCGGTAGCAAGCGTAGGCGCTGGCGGTTTCCCATAGCGTCACTTGGGCGACATTAAAACCGGCTTGTTTGATGTATTGATAGAGCATTTTGCTTAGCACTTCGGCGGTGGGGTGTTCGTCCAAGACCATAAAGCGTTCGTTTTGGGCGGTCAGCATCGGGATGATCGGGTCGTTTTTATGCAGCAAAAAATTATGATCCAGGTTTTCGTCGATGTATTTTTCGACGCAATCACGGATGTCGGCAAAATCACACACCATGCCTTGGTCGTTAAGCTGTTCTTGCTGGATGGCAATCGATGCCTTGACGCTATGCCCGTGCAAATGGCGGCATTTGCCCGCATGGTTCATCAGGCGATGCCCGTAGCAAAAATAAACTTCTTTGGTGATGGTGTACATGGCGGGTTACAAATCGGCGCGGGTTTTAAAAGCTTGGCAGTTTACTATAATTTGTTGGCGATGCACGGATGATTTGATTTTTACAGGTCGGTCTTTCGCTTCGCGCTCTAACGGGTCAGGTTTTAAAAACCTGAAAAGTCTTTCTTAGCGGGTGGTTTGTAGGGCCGGCAAAGAATTAGAATTTATGTTTAGAATAAATCGCCAATTTTCTATAAAATCTATGGTTTACCTTTAATTCGTCATAGCGCATCTTCATGGATTTAAAATTTCTCGATTTCGAACAACCTATCGCTGAATTGGAAGCGAAAATCACCGAACTCCGCCATGTCGAGTTCGATAACAACATCAATATTTCCGATGCCATCAAGCAATTGGAAGATCGAAGCCGCTCATTGACCGAAACCATTTTTGCCGAACTGTCCGATTGGCAGATTTCCCAATTGTCCAGACACCCAGGCCGTCCGTACACGCTGGATTATATCGGGCTGATGATGACTGATTTCCACGAACTGCACGGTGATCGTGCATACTCCGATGACCCCGCTATCGTCTGCGGTTTGGCGCGGCTTGATGACCAGCCGATAGTCATCATCGGCCATCAAAAAGGCCGCGACACCAAAGAAAAAATCTACCGCAATTTTGGTATGCCACGCCCTGAAGGTTACCGCAAAGCCTTGCGCGTGATGAAAATGGCGGAACGCTTCCAATTGCCCATCATTTGCTTGATTGACACCCCTGGCGCCTACCCCGGCATCGGCGCGGAAGAACGCGGGCAAAGCGAGGCGATTGCCAGGAACTTGTTTGAAATGTCGAAATTGAAAACACCAGTGATTTGTACCGTGATAGGCGAAGGCGGCTCCGGCGGCGCATTGGCGATAGGCGTGGGCGACCGTTTGATTATGCTGGAATACAGCACCTATTCGGTGATTTCGCCTGAAGGTTGCGCGTCAATCTTATGGAAAAGCGCGGAAAAATCGCAATTGGCGGCGGAAGCGATGGGCATCACGTCCGACCGTATCCGTGAACAGGGTTTTTTGGATGAAGTGGTGCGCGAGCCTTTAGGCGGCGGTCATCGGGATTTTGTCACCACCGCCAAAAATCTCAAGGAAACTTTGTTGCGCCATCTGGCGGAATTGAAAACACAGCCTATAGATGATCTGCTGGCTAGCCGTTACCAGCGGATTATGGGGTTTGGGGTGTTCACCGAATAACAGCGGAACTTAAGAGCCTGTAAAATTTAGATAAGCCCGGTAGCCCGCAAAGCCAGACAAAACCAGAAAAAAAGTGCCGCTGATCCGGTGCAATAGCACTAGCGGCACTTTTTGCAATAATGTATTGCCCGCCCAAACCCCCACTATCGACGTGAATGCCAAGGCCAGCGTTGCGCCTAGCCAAACCGCCAGCGGCAAGCTGGTGCTGCTTAAGGCCACGACGGCAAGTTGGGTTTTATCGCCGAATTCGGCTACGGTAATCAAAAAAAACGTGGTGAAGAAAACACCGTGGCCGCTTTTTTCTTGAATGGCTTCGTCGTCGTCATCGTCTGGCACGCGTAACGCTTGCACTCCAAACACGGCGAATAAAAATGCCACGGTGGCGGCCACCAGATATTCAGGCAGCCAATTGGCAATTGCCGCACCAAACACCACGGCCAATGTGTTCAGCAGCATAAACGCCGCAATCGCGCCGAGCACGACAGGCAAGGCTTTATGCCGCGAAGCCAGCGTCATACAAACCAGTTGGCTTTTATCGCCAATTTCAGCGGCGGCAATCAATGAAAAACTGGCGGCGGCGGGAGTGATGAGCGTATTCAGATGGTTAGCCGTCAACCACGCTAAAAAAAACTGCCGTGCATTTTGAATGAGTGCCAGCAACGGTTCGACAGAGGTGGTTAAAAATACGCTTAAATCAGTGGGTAAGTTCGTCATGAAAAGGTGGGTGTGTAAAAAGTCAGTTGGCAAAAGGCCAGTGGGAAATCGGATTCCATTATAATGGCCTACAGATGGCATAGCGAACGAATTGGGTGGCATGAAGATACTGATTTTTGAATACATCACGGGCGGCGGATTTAACCGTCAGGAATTGCCAACGGGCTTAATTAAGGAAGGGCGGTTGATGTTGCAGGCGTTGTTGGCTAATTTTGCCGAACTTGAGCCAATCGAATTGACGGTGATGCTCGATAGCCGTTTGGCAAGCCATTTTGATACGGAATATCTCGATACCGTCATTATTTCCCCGGAACAAAACCCCCATGAGGTATTCAACCGCTTGATTGCCGAATGTGATGCCGTCTGGCCCATCGCCCCCGAATTTGACGGTATTTTGCAAAATCTTTGCTTGGCTGTTGCCGCGCAAGCTAAAGTTTTATTGGCTCCGCCCGCCGGTGCCGTCGCGCTGACTGGCAATAAATATTTTACATATCAGCGTCTTATTGAGAACAATATCGCTACCGTACTGACGCAATTGTCCGACCAAGCCGAATTTACGGCGGGTGAATGGATCATCAAACCCATTGATGGGGCAGGGTGTGGGGATAGTTTTATCCTGACGAATCCAGAAGATTTTGCTGATCATGCGATACGCTCGGCACAGTTCATAATCCAACCGCATCTAAATGGCGATAAAACCAGCTTGTCGTGCTTGTTCAAAAATGGTGAATGCTGGATAGTGTCGGTGAATAAGCAAGGCTTTAAAATTATCGAACGGCAATACCAACTCACGGAAATTATCGTCAATAGCCAGCCGATTTCTGAAAACTATCAAAAACTTGCCGGACAAATAGCCCAAGCATTCCCTGAATTATGGGGCTATGTGGGCATAGACCTGATCGAAACCGCTGAAGAAATACGGGTGCTGGAAATTAACCCCCGCTTGACCACGTCGTTCGCGGCGATACAAGCCGCGCTGGGTTTGAATATCGCCCAACTGACCCTGCAACTGCTGTATGGGCAGCCTGTAATCAAACCAACAATTAATCAAGCCATCACGCTAAACCTCCATTGATATGCAGGCAACACATTACTTAGGCTGGGACATCGGCGGGGCGCATTTGAAAGCCGCCGCCATCAACCCAAACGGCGAAATCATCGCCATTTATCAACATGCTTGCCCTTTATGGAAGGGCTTGGCGACTTTGCACTCGGCGGTCGGGGCGATTATGCAAAGCTTGCCGAAGAGCGATTACCGCCACGCCATCACCATGACCGGCGAACTGGTGGATTTATTTGCCGGCAGGGATGACGGCGTCCGGCAAATCATCGCCACGATGGGCGAATTATTGCCGGATGCCGACATGCTGGTTTTTGCAGGCCGGCATGGCCTATTGCCGAGCAATCAGATAACTGCCGCACATTTTCAAGATATTGCCTCTACGAATTGGCTGGCAAGTGCGGGATTTGCGGCGCAGATGGTGGGTGATGGCCTATTTATCGACATCGGTAGCACCACCACCGATATTTTGGTGCTGAAAAACGGTCGAGTGCAAACACAAGCTTATACCGATCACCAGCGTCTCATCAGCAAAGAATTGGTGTACACCGGCATAGTCAGGACTGCCGTGATGGCGGTCACGCAAACGGCGTGGGATGAAGGCCAGGAAATCGGGGTGATGGCGGAGTATTTTGCGACGATGGCGGATGTCTATCGGGTGACGGGCGAATTGGCAGAAGCCCATGACCAATGTGACACCGCTGACGGGGCGGAAAAAACCATCGCGGCCAGTGCTAGACGTTTGGCGCGGATGATAGGCTGTGATTTTTATCCCCAGGAACTGACTCGTTGGCAAGCTTTTGCGGACAACCTAAAAAGCCAGCAAGTCCAAAAAATCCGTTCAGCTTGTGACCATTTGGAACGGCAGAAGGGGGGGGCTGAAACCAAGCCCATTATCGGCGCCGGCATAGGCCGCTTTTTAGCACAACAACTGGCACTTGAAAAATCAATGCCTTATCTCGATTTTTCCGGGCTTTGCCGTAATTCGGCAATGACATTGCTAAATCCCGCCGATTGTGCACCGGCGGTGGCGGTGGCATATTTGAACCTTGCTTTTACAATCTGATGTTACGCAGACATATTCTACGATTTGAAAACAAATAATGCAGTGCTCGACGCGGCAAATGGGATACAAACTACGTTGCTGCATAACATCAGTGATTAATAGAAAATGTTGTTAAGGCCAGGGTTGTGAATGAGGCCAACTGTTTGGTATAAACATCGGGATATCGATGTTTTTCTAAACATAGCCATCTTGCCAATCAGGAGTTGATTGTCCAATGTATTTCACAGGGATTCCTGCTAAGCCATCACCATACTGAGGATACTTCATGTTTGACATTGCCGAACAAGCACTAAGCATACGCATCGCACGATCCGTCGAGGCCATCCAGCGTTCATTTTTGGATAACCTGTTTTATGTCATGGGCAGGACGCTTGAGGACGCATCGCCAGTCGATCATTACACCGCCCTGGCGTACACGATCCGCGACCGTTTACTCGCCAGATTCGTCTCCTCCACAGAACGGTACCAGCAGTCCAATGCCAGGACTGTGGCTTATTTATCCGCAGAATTCCTGTTAGGGCCACATCTTGGCAACAACATCCTCAATTTAGACGTCTGGGGCAATACCCGCGCCCACACCCGCGAAGCCCTGCAAAATTTGGGGCTGGATTTGGACACCATTTTAGAATCTGAACTGGAACCGGGTTTGGGAAACGGTGGCTTGGGGCGGCTCGCTGCCTGCTACATGGACTCGCTCGCCACCCTTGAAATCCCGGCTATCGGTTATGGCATCCGTTACGAATACGGCATCTTCGATCAGGAAATCCGCGACGGTTGGCAGTTTGAAATTGCCGATGCGTGGCTGCGTAACGGCAACCCTTGGGAACTCCCCAACCGGCAAATCCGCTATCCGGTCAAAATGGATGGAAAAATCGAACACTACGTCGACGGATCAAACCAAGCGCAAAGCCGTTGGATACCTGCAACCATCATCTATGGCTTGGCCTACGACACCCCAATCCTGGGTTATGGCGTGACCAATGCCAATTTGCTCAGGCTTTGGAAATCCGAAGCCCGCGAACCTTTTGATCTGTTGGCATTCAGCCACGGCGACTATCAGGGCGCGGTCAGCGACAAAGTCGTCGCCGAAAATATCAGCAAAGTGCTGTATCCCAACGATGAACCGGAGCTTGGCAAGGAATTGCGTTTGCGCCAGCAATATTTCTTCGTCACCTGCTCGTTGCAAGACATGATCCAGATGACCTTGCGCGACGAAGGCAAAATCACCGATTTTGCCGATAAATTCGTCGCCCAACTTAACGATACCCACCCCGCCATTGCGATACCGGAACTGATGCGTTTGCTGGTGGACGAACACGGGATGGACTGGGAATCGGCGTGGAACATCACCCGCCAGACTTTTGCCTACACCAACCACACCTTGTTGCCTGAAGCCTTGGAGACTTGGTCGCTGCCGCTATTCCAACGCATCCTGCCGCGTCATCTGGAGATTATCTACGCAATCAACGCCCGCTTCATGGAAGAGATGCGCTGGCACTTTCCAGACGACAACGAACGCCTTGCCCGCATTTCGCTTATTGATGAGACGGGTGAAAAACGGGTGCGCATGGCGAATCTCGCCTGTGTGGGCAGTTTCGCCATCAATGGTGTCGCCGCTTTGCATAGCGACCTTCTGAAACAAACGGTGCTGAAAGACTTTTATAAAGTGTGGCCGGAGAAATTCAGCAACAAAACCAACGGGGTTACGCCACGCCGTTTTATTGGATTGGCAAACCTCCCGCTGGCGGCATTGATTGATTCAGGTATCGGTACAGGTTGGCTGCGCGATATGGAACAATTATGCCAATTAGAACCCTGCGCTAACGATGCCAGCTTCCGCTTGCGCTGGCGCCAGGTCAAGCGCACCGCCAAGGCTCGCCTGTCAGACTACATCCGGCGAACCACGGGAGTCGCTGTCGATCCAGACAGCCTATTTGACATCCAGGCCAAGCGTATCCACGAATACAAACGCCAGCACTTGAATGTGCTGCACATCATCAGCCTCTATCAGCAGCTCAAACTACATCCCAATATGGAGCTCCCGCCGCGCACTTTTATTTTCAGCGGCAAGGCGGCACCGAGTTATCGGATGGCTAAGCTAATCATCAAGTTGATCAATTCGGTGGCGGAGGTCATTAACCGCGACCCGCAAATCAACGGGCGCATCAAGGTGGTGTTCGTGCCGAATATGAATGTCAAGCTAGGTCAGCGGCTATATCCAGCCGCTGACCTGTCGGAACAAATATCCACCGCCGGAATGGAGGCATCAGGTACAGGTAACATGAAATTTGCGATGAACGGCGCGTTGACTATCGGCACCTTAGACGGTGCCAATGTGGAAATCAGGGAGGAAGTGGGCGAGGAGAATTTTTTCCTTTTTGGCCTCGGCGTTGAAGCTGTACAGGCTTTGTATGCCAACGGTTACCGGAGTAGGGAAGTCGTCGAGCATACACCCGCGCTACGGGAAGCGTTATATCTTTTGGCATCCGGCCTGTTTTCCCACGGCGATAAGGAATTGTTCGCGCCATTCCTTGATAATCTCTGGAACCACGACCCCTACTTAATTTGTGCCGATTTTGCCAGCTATGCCGCTTGCCAGGAAGAAGTCGGCCGCCAATTCAAAGATCCAGAGCACTGGACCCGCATGTCTATCCTGAATGTTGCGCGGATAGGCAAATTCTCTTCGGATCGGGCTATCCGCGAGTATTGCGAAGACATTTGGAAAACATCACCTATCAGCATCACCCAAAAAAACCACCGGACATAGTGGGTTGCGGGAAGTCGGGCATATAGTTTATGCCCGATATTTCCGTGTTTCAGCATTTCAGGATCCACCTTATCGCTCCAATCATCGGTAAATAAAGTTGCCATCTCCCCTGTTTTTTTTTCGGTTTCTGGCTAATCTTTTAGGGGAAAATGGATTTCTATGATCTCCAACAACGAAAAGTCATTTTAATTCTGCGCTTAGCGCGGGGTGGGGCAATTGGCTGATAGAAAAAAGGGGTGTTAATAAGAAAAAAACAATATACTACTAAGCTTGTGGTTATTTACACATCTAAATCTTAACTTCGCCAAAAATTTTATAGGGGGTTTTTATGGTTAAATCAAAACTTCAATCCGTTGTTTTGCTGGTTTATTTATTGTTAATCAGTGGCTTTGCAAGTAGTGCCACGATACAAGAATATAAAGTATTCGCGGTGAACGATCTAGGTATGCACTGCGTGGATGATGACTTTTCCACATTTACTATTTTGCCGCCGTTTAATGTCGTGCAAGCACAAGTGATCGGCATTGATACACAAGGCCATCCTTCAGTATTATCGCCAAGCAACGGTGTGGAACTGACTTATGCCCCCGCCGCTGATCGTTTAGGCTCGATCAACAGCTCATGGAAAGACAAATACGGTAATCCTAAAACCAATTTTTGGTCATATCAACAAGCTTACGGGCTAAATTTAGCTAACGGTGTGGGTATTTTTGGTTTGACCATGCCTAATGATGCTAAAACCCGCGCTGACAAATCTTTTTCCTGGATCAACGGAGCGGGCATTTTTAAAGCCCCTGGCATCCCGATTTTGCCGATTGATGATGACGGCAACAAGAATTTCTACCCGCTGTTAAAAATTCAGGCCGGCAATTCCGCCACCCATAAGGCACTGGCGGGAGCTTCGACCCAGATTGTTTTGCCTGTTTCAGATGAAACCACTTGCCAAAACTGCCATGCCACGAATGCCAGTGCCGCCGATCCAATCAAGTATCCGAAAATCGCTTGGTCGTTGAACCCCGATCCTAGCGTCCAATATCGGGAAAATGTCTTAAAACTGCACGACGCTAAATTTACGACGGCTCTGGAAGCCGCCAAACCCGTTTTATGCGCATCCTGCCATTATTCCCCTGCACTTGATTTGACCGGATCAGGGCCTAGCGAAGTACAAAAACTGCATAAGACCATGTCAGCGGTGATGCACGATAACCATGCCAACAAAATGGTGTTGAATGGCGAAAAACTTCCTGACCAACCCGTCCTGGTCGGTGGAAAAATCCCCAGTCCTGCCAAGCAAAGTTGTTACCAATGCCATCCAGGCAGCGAGACGCGCTGTTTACGGGGGGCGATGACCGAGAATGTCACCTGCCAAAACTGCCACGGCAATATGCAGGCGACGGGCGGGCATTACCCTCTCAAAACAGGAGGTTCATTAGATGGCAAAAATGATGGGGGCAAACGCCGCCCTTGGGTCGATTTGCCTCGTTGCCAATCTTGCCACACCGGTGATGAAACCAATCATCTGCCGGTCACGGCCAGCACCTCGGCGGATGGCCTGCGCGAACATTTTGCCTTTGACCTCAATGACCTTGCCGCATCGCCACGCTTGGCAAGCAATAAACGCTTTGCCGAACAGACAGATACCTTGTACCGCTTCAGCAAAGGCCACGGCGGGGTATTATGCGAAAATTGCCATAATAGCACCCATGCCATCTGGCCTGGAGATGCCAAGCATCCTAATGACAATGTCGCGGCGATTAAAGCACAAGGCCATACCGGCACCATTATGGAATGCACGACTTGCCATAAAAATGGCAGTCTGGCGTTGACCTTAAATGGGCCGCATGGTATGCACAATGTCAATGACAAAGAATGGATCAATGGTGGGCATGGGGATTTCTATGAGCGTAATGCCAAGTCTTGCCAATCCTGTCATGGTTTGGATTTAAAAGGCTCGCCATTAGCCAAGGTTGCCGCAAACCGGGTGTTTGTCACTGAACTCGGTACAAAGCAATACCCGGCTGGAAATAAAGTGACTTGTTTTGATTGCCATAACGGTCCTGATTTCGAAGACTAGTCACCGCTGTTGAAATTATGCCGGGCAATAGAAGGGCAGGGAAGTCCTTCTATTATCCTGAATAATAAATAAATCTCCCTTCACATTCTCTTCTTTCATATTCTGCAGGCATATTCCGCAGGCCACTTGGCGAGGGATTTATAGATTGGCAGGTATTTGTACCCTCTACAAACTTACAAATTCTATGGCTATCTGTGATTTGTATCATCGTTGTATCACAGTTGTATCACAGTTGTTACCCAAACTGACGCCTAACTAATACTTCAAACGGTCAAGTTTTGGGTTTTTAGTGGGACGCTGCAAACTGATGGGAACACGGGGAGCCGCCCGCTACGGTCATGACCGCGCTCCAAAAACCGAAAACTGACCATGTAAAGTATATAATCCGAATATGTTTCATTTTTGTTTCATTATGAAATATATTTGTTTCTAGTATTTTTTGAATTGAAACAACTTCATTTATAAATGGTTTATTCGTATCAAATAAAAACAAATGAAAACAGTGGGTTAAAATTTAATTATTATCTGTGGCATATTGGCTCGGCAGTTGCATTAGAATTTTATTATGTACTGCCACAAAGATTGATAATAAGCTAACGGCACTTTTTCAAAAAATTTTTACAAAAAAAAAGACAATTGGACGTTCCGCGATTACAGTTATGTTTCATATAAGCGTTTGGAACCATAGATATTATGAAGCAAAACCAACTGAGCGAGTTTCGCGAAACCTTAAAGGCCTGGATTGACGAATTGGGTAATTTGTTGATTGAAATGTTTCATTATTTAGCCCTTTTTGTTATCGGTGCCAGTGTGGTTTGGTCGGCGATAAGTTCGTTTGTAGGCATGGTGAGCATTGGTCATGCCACGATAAGCGATATTTTATTGCTGTTCATCTACTTAGAGTTGGGCGCGATGGTCGGCATTTACTTTCAGACTAACGCCATGCCTGTACGCTGCCTGATTTTTATCGCCATCACCGCCTTGTCGCGGCTACTGATTGCCGATGTGCAGGCGCACCACCAAGCGGGTTTGGACGTGTTGTTGGTATCGGCGGCAATTTTGGTGTTGGCCTTATCGACAAGGTTGCTCCGCAAACCGTTGCCTGATGACAACGATTAAAACCAAAGCCTAGGTTGAAGGGGGAAGATGAGTTTATGGTCATGAGAATCACACAATTGCAAGTCAAGCAAATGGTTTGTAGCGGTTGCCAGGACATCATCAATGCGGCGGTCATGGCTTTGCCCGGCGTAGTGGATGCAAAAGCCGATTATGTCAGGCAAAGCGTCAGGCTAGAGTATGATGATGATAAGCTCAATCTCGATCAAATCCGTCTAGCCATTGAAGCTAAAGGCTATCCAGTTTTAGATCCAGTTTTAGATCCAGTTTTAGATCCAGTTGTCGATGCAAGGCCGGATGCCCCAGGCACGCTTTACAAGATTATTGTTTTTTTATTGTTGCTGGTGTTAGTCGGCGGTTTGGTATTTTGGGGTAAAAACCAGATGCCGGGTGTGATGCAGCTCATCAAACCGCGAATGGATGATGTTTTATTGCTGGGCGTTGGCTTTTTAACTGGCTTTCATTGCATAGGCATGTGCGGCGGTTTTGTGGTTGCTTACACTGACCAACATCAGAGCCGGATACGCCAGTTGTTGGGGCATTTAAGTTATGGCTTTGGCAAGACATTGTCATATAGCGTGTTAGGTGCGGGCTTTGGCTTGTTGGGTGCGGGCATTGCCATCACGCCACAAATGCGTGGCATCGCCGCCTTGGCTGCCAGTGTGTTTTTGATTTTGTATGGCTTAAAAATGCTCAACGTGTTTACGGTATTGCGACGATTCACGCTACGCTTGCCCCCATCGGCAAACCGGCAAATCACTGGAGCTATGCACAAGCGGCGCAGCCCTTTGTTGACTGGGTTACTAACCGGCTTATTGCTTGGTTGCGGCCCGTTGCAAGCCATGTATATCATGGCGGCAGGTAGCGGCGACCCCTTGCAAGGCGCCAAGATTTTAAGTTTGTTCAGCATAGGAACGTTGCTGCCATTGTTGGGGTTTGGCGCATTTGCCAGCCTGTTGCCTGCGAAAGCGATGCACCAGTTAGTGCGGGTGTCCGGGGTATTGGTTATGGTGATGGGGCTGATGATGGCAAACCGAGGAGTGGCGCTTTTTAACAATGGGCAGAACAGCTTAATGATGTCGGCACCCGGCCATGTTACGCCAACCATGTCAGGAGGCAATCATGATCAATAATACTACCAACAAAACCCCGTTACGATGGGAAATCGGCTTGGCTTTATTGCTAAAAATCATCTTGCTGACAGGCTTGTGGTTTTTGTTGTTCCGGTGGCAAGGCCGTCCCGCCGTTAAGCCCGATATTGCCGCCCATTTTGCCTTACCTACGCAAGCCCCTATTTATCCATCCACAAAGGAGATCCATTATGATCGGCGATGATATTGTCATGCTATCGCGGCTGCAATTTGGCCTGACCGCGCTGTACCATTTTTTGTTCGTGCCGCTGACCTTGGGCATGACCTTTATCCTCGGCATTATGGAATCCGTGTATGTGATGACCGGCAAGGAAGTCTACAAGGACATGACCCAATTCTGGGGCAAGCTGTTCGGGATCAACTTCGCGATGGGCGTGACCACCGGCATCACGCTGGAATTCCAGTTCGGCACCAATTGGGCGTATTACTCGCATTATGTCGGCGATATTTTCGGGCCTTTGCTGGCTAGCGAAGGCTGGATGGCGTTTTTCCTGGAATCGACCTTTGTCGGGCTGTTTTTCTTCGGCTGGGACAAATTGACCAAAGTCCAGCATTTGATCGTGACCTGGCTGCTCGCCGTCGGCACCAGCTTGTCGGCTTTGTGGATTCTGATTGCTAACGGTTGGATGCAGTATCCGGTCGGCGCGGAATTCAATTACGAAACGCTACGCATGGAAATGACCAGCTTCGCCGATGTCATTTTAAACCCGGTCGCCCAGGTCAAATTCGTCCACACCGTGGCGGCGGGTTATGTCACCGGCTCGATGTTCGTGCTCGGCATCAGCTCGTGGTATTTGCTGAACAAACGCGACATCGGCTTTGCCCGCCGTTCTTTTTCCATCGCCTCGGCGTTTGGTTTGGCTTCGATTTTGTCGGTGATTGTGTTGGGCGACGAAAGTGGCTACACCCAAGGCGAAACCCAAAAAATCAAGCTCGCCGCGATTGAGGCGGAATGGGAAACTGAAGCCGCACCCGCCAGTTTTACCGCCTTTGGCTTCCCCAACCAAGCAACCCAGCATACCGATTATGCCATCAAAATCCCGTATGTCTTGGGTCTGATCGCCACCCGCTCGATAGACGAACCTGTCAAAGGCTTGAAAGAATTGCGTGCAGACAGTTTGGTGCGGGTCAAAAATGGCATGGTGGCGTATGGGGAGCTGCAAAAACTGCGCGGTGGCGACCATAGCGAGGCGACTTTGCAAGCATTTGCCAGCCACAAAGCTGATTTGGGCTATGGCTTGCTGCTGAAAAAATACACCGAAAACGTCGTCGATGCCGATACGGCGACTATCGAAAAAGCCGCCAACGACACCATCCCCAAAGTCGCGCCGCTGTTCTGGACGTTCCGCGTCATGGTGGCGTGTGGTTTTACCATGCTGTTTGTGTTTGCGATGGCCTTTTACTACTGCGCCACCCGCGTCGCCGACCAAAAACGCTGGCTGATGCGCCTGGCGGTCTGGTGCATCCCGCTGCCGTGGATAGCGGCTGAAACCGGCTGGTTTGTCGCCGAAGTGGGCCGCCAACCGTGGACAATTTCCGGCGTGTTGCCTACCCATCTGAGCGTGTCCAGCATCAGCACCGGGCAATTATGGTTCAGCATCGCCGGATTCGCCCTGTTTTACACGGTGTTGCTGATTATTGAGCTGTATCTGATGCTCAAATATGTGCGCTTGGGACCTAGCAGTTTGCATACCGGGCGGTACTTTTTTGAATTGAAGGCTGTGCATTAAGTGGGGGCAGCTACAAAAACGGGTTAATGATGCGGAGTTGGTCGGCAATTAATTGATCGTGTTGCAAATCTTCGCTGTATAGATGATTGCAACCGATTGCCAACGCACTGGCGATTATCAGGCTGTCGTAATGGCTAAAACCGTATCGGCCGGCTAACTGCCAAGCTGACCGGATGTGCTGGATGTGGATAGTATGTAATTGGACAAGTTCGAGCAAAATGTCCAATTCAGCGGCAACTTGGCGTGGCGGCCAGCGTAATTTCCGACGCATGACATGGCTGCATTCGTTAATGACTTGAGTGGAAATCATTGGATTTGCGGCCAATAGCGCGAGGGCACTGGCTTTTTTCCCGGCATCCGTACCGTAGGCATAAAGCACGATGTTAGTGTCGAGGAAATAAGTCGAATTAAGCCCTGGCATCATCGTAGAGGGCGGCACGGTCAGGAATGGGTTTGCCTTGCCACGGAATGTGGGCTGCCGCGATATGGGCCAGTGCGGTTTGGCGGCGTTGGGCATCTGCGCCAGCGGTTTGCTGCTCGCGCCGCTCTAGCAATTCGATGAATGCCAGCACTTCAGCTGCGGCATTTTCGGGCAACAATAAGCTGCGTTGGTAAATGGTTTCGGGCAGGTTCATAGCTTTTCCTTACAAAATCAGGGTTGGCAGTATAGCTGGTTTGCTCGCACTGGGTAAGGGATTTCAGAACAACATTTGTAGCAATAACGGAGATGACCATAATGAATAAAATTTGCTTGGCTCTAGGCTTGTTAATGATGCCTAGCGCTTATGCCGTGCAACCCGCCAGCCCCGCGCGTCTGGATGAAGTCGTGGCACGCGGTGTCCATGTCATGCCGTTTGACCTGGACAAAACCCAGCACGTTTTCACCCAAACTGACACAGGCGGCATCCAGCAAGTGCTTGCCAAAGATGCCAATGACCACAAACAAATCGGCCTGATCCGCGACCATTTATCGGCTTTGGCAAAGTGTTTTGGTGAAGGTGATTTTTCCGGGCCGATGCGCATCCACGGCGACACCATGCCAGGTGTGCAGGACTTGCGTACCGGATTTAGCCATATCCAATTTGCTTACCGGGAATTGGCGGACGGTGCCCAAATCGCTTACGTCAGCACTGACCCGAAGCTGATAGCGGCGGTACACCAGTATTTTGATGCGCAGTTGAGCGACCACGCCCGCCATGCGATACCCGGCGGATCAATGCAACACCACGGCCATTAATTGGCTAGATGCGGATTGCTGGGGTTCGCACACTCATCCCAGCCTACACTTTGAGGAGTAAACCATGTTCGATTATGAAACCATGCGTATCATCTGGTGGCTATTTATCGGCGTTGTCGCCATTGCCTTTGCCGTCACTGAAGGCTTTGATTTTGGTGTCTGCACCTTATTGCCGCTAGTTGGCAAAACCGACACCGAACGCCGCGTCATCATCAACACCGTCGGCGTGACTTGGGAAGGCAACCAAGTGTGGCTGATTTTGCTGGGCGGGGCGATTTTTGCGATCTGGCCCGCCGTGTACGCGACGCTGTTTTCCGGTTTGTATGTCGCCATGCTGTTGGTGCTGTTCGCCTTGTTCTTCCGTCCGGCGGGCTTTGATTACCGCAGCAAACTGCCAGACCCGCGCTGGCGCAACGCCTGGGATTGGTGCTTGTTTTTGGGCGGCAGCTTGCCGCCGGTATTGTTCGGCGTGTTGGTCGGCAATTTGTTGTTGGGCTTGCCGTTCCATCTTGACCAGGACCTGCGGGCTTTTTATGACGGCTCGTTCTGGGGCTTGCTGAACCCGTTCGCGTTGCTGTGCGGGGTGATTGGTTTGGCACTGACCACTTTCCACGGCGCGTTGTTCTTAAAATGCCGTAGTGTGGGCGTGATTTACCAACGCACCACCGCTGTTTTAAATGTTTTGGGGCCGGTGCTGTTGCTGTTGTTGGTGCTTGCCACGATTTGGACGTTATTCGGCATAGACCGCCCAGAAATCACCCACATGCCCGCAGGCGACGCACCCTCCAATCCGATGAACAAAACAGTGGTGGCGGTAGGCGCAACATGGCGGGCGCATTTTTTCGCCCATCCTTGGATGCTGCTGGCCCCGGTGCTGGGTTTCACAGGGTTAGTGCTGGCATGGCTGTTTGGTAAAGGCGACCACCGGATCACTGCGTTGTTGTTCAGCAGCGTAGGCATGACAGGTTTGTTGTTGACTATCGGTTTTGGCCTGTTCCCGTTCCTGCTGATTTCCACCACCGACCCGCGTTCCAGTCTGACCTTGTGGGACGCCAGTTCCAGCCACACCACCTTGCTGTGGGCGTTCTGGATCACCGTCGTGTTCCTGCCCATCGTGTTGTTGTACACCCGCTGGGTTTACAAAATCATCTGGGGCGACATCACCGAACAAACCATTTTGCAAGACACCCATACACTTTATTAAGGAGACGATCATGTGGTATTTCACTTGGATACTCGGCGTAGGCTTTGCGGCGGCTTTCGCCATTATCAACGCGATGTGGCTGGAATCGGTGTGCGACATCGACACCCACGGCATAGCCCCATCCTGTGGCACGTTATCTGGGAGCAAAAAACATGACCACTGAACGCATTGTCCGCATTGTTGCAGGGACTTTTATCCTGCTGTCCTTAAGCTTGGGCGTGGAAGGCAGCCCGTTGTTCCACCATCAAAACTGGCTGTGGTTCACCGCCTTTGTCGGTTTTAATTTGCTCCAAAGCGGTTTCACCCAATTCTGTCCGCTAGAAATGATCCTGAAAAAACTGGGTGTGAAATCAATTTGCCAATAAAGCAATTGTCCACGAAATGCACGAAAAACACGAAATAAAACAGTAGCCTGTTGGCTTGTCAGCGTGTCAACTAAAGATTACCGACCTAAATTTTTCGTGTGTTTCGTGTTTTTCGTGGACTTAAATAACTAAAAAAAACACAGAGAGGAAACATCATGGCTAAAATCGTAATCGTAGGAGCCGGCATCGGCGGCATTCCAATGGCATTTGAAATGAAAGACTTGGCGCGTAAAGAAGACGAAGTGGTCGTCATCGCCGACACGCCGACTTTCCATTTCGTGCCGTCCAATCCGTGGGTGGGCGTCAACTGGCGCAAACCCGAAGACATTAAAGTGCCGTTGGAACCCGTGTTCAAAAAGAAAAAAATCACCTTCATCCAGCAAAAAGTCGCCCGCTTCCAACCGGAACAAAACCAAGTCGAATTGGCTGATGGCAGCACCGTAGCCTACGATTATCTGGTCATCGCCACCGGTCCGAAACTGGCGTTTGACGAAATTCCAGGCTTAGGTCCCAACGGACATACCGAATCAGTCTGCCATGTTGACCACGCCGGCCCTGCGGGTGAGCGTTGGGAAGCCTTCACCGAAAATCCTGGCCCTATCATCATCGGGGCCGTGCAAGGCGCGTCGTGCTTTGGCCCTGCTTATGAATACTTGTTCACCGCCGAAACCGACCTGCGCCAACATAAAATCCGCGACAAAGTAAAAATCACTTATGTCACTTCCGAGCCGTACATCGGGCATTTGGGTTTGGATGGCGTGGGCGACACCAAAGGCATGTTGGAAAGCGAAATGCGCAACAAGCACATCGACTGGATTTGCAACGCCAAAGTGGACCGCGTGGAAGATGGCATGATGTATGTGACCGAAGTCGATGAAAACGGCGCGGTGAAAAAGCAACACGAATTGCCGTTCAAACACAGCATGATGTTGCCAGCGTTCAAAGGCGTGGACGCGCTGTTCGGCATTGAAAAACTGACTAACCCGCGCGGTTTTGTGCTGGTCGATGAACATCAACGCAACCCAACTTACAAAAACATTTATTCCGTCGGCGTGTGCATCGCCATCGCACCGCAAAAACCCACGCCCGTACCAACCGGTGTGCCCAAAACGGGTTACATGATCGAGTCGATGGTCACCGCCACCGCGCACAATATCCGTGATGAATTGGACGGCAAAGAGCCTAGCCACAAGGGCACCTGGAACGCGCTGTGTTTGGCGGATTTTGGCGATTCCGGCATCGCGTTCCTCGCCATGCCGCAAATCCCGCCGCGCAATGTGCAATGGGCATCACGCGGGCGTTGGGTGCATTGGGCAAAAATCGGCTATGAAAAATATTTCATGCGCAAAGTCCGCAAAGGCTTGAGCGAGCCGTTTTATGAGCGTTTGCCGTTGAAATTGATGGGCATTATGCGTTTGAAAAAGTAGCCCAGAGGTAGCCGTATGCAGCGATAGCGAAATACGGGATTTTACGGGTTCATAAACATTGCATTGCCTAGCGTCTGCCCCGATAATTTGTTGAAATTTTCAACAACCCAGGAGCAAATCATGGCAACCGTCAATTTCAGTGTCCCCGATGAAGTTAAGGCCGCGTTCAACGCCGCGTACCAAGGGCAAAACAAAAGCGCAATAATCGCCGAACTCATGCGTGAAGCAGTCGAACGCGCCGTGCGTAAGCAACAGCACCAACAAGCGATTGCCGATTTGTTGGCCTTGCGCGGGCAAATTCCTGCCGTCACCGAAGCAGCCGTGCAAGCGGCGCGTGACGAATTGCGGCAAGCATGAAGTTTGTCGTGGTTGATGCCAGCGTCGCGGTGAAATGGCTGTTGCCGCAACAACCTGAAGAGGCGGATGTCGATAAAGCCTTGCAGTTATTGCAAGCGGTCAGCCGTCAGGATGTGCGCTTGCTGCAACCGCCGCATTTTCTGGCGGAACTGATGGGCGTGGTCGTCAGGCTTGCACCAGACCATGCGGCGCGATTATTTACCGCAGTCCAACACTTGGAAATATCAGTGGTGGATAGCGCGGCGGTTTATCAAACGGCGATGCGTTTAAGCCGTGAGCTTAAACATCATTTGTTCGACACGCTCTACCACGCCGCTGCTTTGGAAACCTCAGATGTCGTGCTGATTACCGCCGATGCGGCTTATTACCGGAAAGCCGTGGATATTGGCAAGATAGTATTGTTGCAAGATTATCTGGCAACTTAAAAATGTAGGGTACGCAGCCCCCTCTGGGGCATAAACGCATACCTTTTTGAAACCGTGATTTGGAAATGGTACGCACAGCGTACCCTACACTATGAACCCATTGAAACTATTGCTAATTAGTTGCGTATTCAGCCTCACCGCCCACGCCGCCCCGCCGCTTACCTTGCCGCAGGCGATAGACTACGCGCTGGCGAACAATCCTGAGCTAAGCATCATGCAGGCGCGTATCGACCAAGCGCAAGACCAACTGGATTTGGCGATGGCGAATTATTATCCGCAAATCAAAGCGGGTATCGCTTACCAACACAGCAATAATCCGGCGGAAGCGTTTGCGATGATTATCGCCCAACGTCGCTTGGATTTTGCCGGTACGGATTTCAACCATCCGGGCGGTGTGGACAATTTCCGCGAGCAAATTTCCGCGACTTATTCCTTATATAGAGGCGGTCAGGACAGCCATCAGGCGCAAGCGGCCGAATTGGGCGTGGCGGCATCGGAATTGGATCAAGCGGCGGTAAAAAATCGCTTGGTCAGCCACATCACCGCCGCGTATTACGCGCACATAACGGCGGTCGATGCCCAGCAAGTCAGCGAAAGCTCGGTTGCCGCCGTGCAAAGTGAATTGACGCAATCACAAACACGTTTTGCTGCCGGCACGGTGCTGAAATCGGATGTGCTGTCTTTGCAAGTGCAGCTCGCCGAAGCCAAAGAAGCGCAAATTCAAGCGGCTAATGCGGTCGAGATGGCGAACACGATGCTGAAAACTTTGTTGGGGCTGTCGGTTAGTGAACCGTTGGTGATCAAGGAAACTTTGGCGCAAGCCTTACCGAAAAATCCGCTCAAGTTTGATGCCTTATTGACCCAAGCCTTGGCGCAACACCCTGAACTGCAAGCCGCCGCCAAGCGCGTCGCCATCGCCGAACAACAACTTGCCGCCGCCCAAGGCGCCTATTTGCCCCGCGCCGATGCCTACGCCAGCTACGGCTTCAACAACCGCAGCCCCGATTTTGATACCGACCGCGATAATGTCAGCGTCGGCGTACAAGTCGAGGTGGATGTGTTCAACGGTTTCGCCACCCAGGCCAAAGTCAAAAAAGCCGGACACGAACTCACCGCCGCGCAAGAAGCCCTGCGCCAACAGCGTTTGCAGATAGAAAACGCCGTGAAATCCGCGCAATTGCGTTTGCAGGAAGCCTTGAACCGCGCCGACGTGGCGGCGGTGTCCGTACAAGCCGCCGAAGAAGCCTTGCGTTTGGTCAATGAACAACGCCAAGCGGGCGTGGTGACGGTGACCCGTTATATCGAAGCCGAAGTGGCGCGGGATAAGGCGCACACGCGGCAAATCTCGGCACGGTTTGATGCCTTGCGTGCCGAAGCGGAACTGAAACAGGCGACAGGCGGGTTTTAAACCACAGCATTTGTAGGTCGGGTTAGCGATAGCGTAACCCGACAAAATTGCAAATAAAATGTCGGGTTACGCTTTCGCTAACCCGACCTACGCTTAATAGGATTTATCCATGATTGACCAATCTCTATCGTTCAACCCGCCAAAATGGCTGATCCCCACGGCTGCCATTTCTGGCTTGCTACTGGTGATTTTGTTCGCACTAGGCTTTCTCGGTGGCGGTGACAAAATAGAATCTGGCGCCACGGCAAACACCGCGCAAACATTGCCTGCCGATGCCAACACAATAACCGTCAGCCGCCAAGCTGCCGCCAATGCTTTAGCGTGGCAAGGCACGGTGCGTTCGCGGATTGCTATCAAAATCGCGCCGAAACTAAACGCCCGCATTGTTGAAATTCTGGTGCATCCCGGCGAACGGGTGAAAAAAGGCGAGGTGTTGGCAAGGTTGGATGACCGCGATTTACGCGCCGCCAGCAACGCCGCGCAAGCCGCGCAGGCCGCCGCTGGGGCGCAAGCTGCCCAAGCGCAAGCGGAAGCAAAGCGCATCATTGATTTATACCAAAAACAAGCCGCAACCCGACAAAATTACGATGCCGTACTGGCGCAAGCCAAAGCGGCACGGGCGATGGCGGACCAAGCCGCCAGCACCGCGCAACAAAGCCAAGTGCTGTTGGGCGAAAATGTCCTGTACGCGCCGTTTGATGGCATCATCGGTGAACGCTTACAAGAATCGGGGGATATGGGCTTGCCTAACCAAGCGATAGTCACTTTGCTGAAACCTGATGATTTACGCTTGGAGGCGGCGATTGCTAGCCATTGTGCCGAAACCATCCAATTAGGCATGGCAGTGACGGTACGCATCGACGCTTTGCACCAAACGGTAACCGGAAAAGTGGACGAAATCGCGCCGGAAACTGACCCGCAAACCCGCAGCCAAGCCATCAAAATCAGTTTGCCGCGTACCCAAGGTTTACAACACGGGCAATTCGGTTGGCTGGAATTGGCTTGCCAAGCCGAACAAACCGCGTTGCTGATCCCAGCCACCGCCGTGCTGCATTATGGGCAATTGCAAGCGGTTAAGGTCGTGGACGGCAAACAATGGCATACCCGCCACATCCGCACGGGCAAAGTGTACGGTGAACAAGTTGAAGTGTTGTCCGGTTTGCATGAAGGTGAAACGATTTTGCTGAATGGTGGATTGCAGCCATGAGTTTCAATAAGTTCAATATAATGAATTCTATAAGTCGTCATTCCGGCATGGATTGCCGGAATCCAGAACACAGGGATGTGTTTGCGAGTTGCCGTCCGTGGCTTCTGGATCTCGGCAATCCATGCCGAGATGACGCAATGATTCTTGTGCTAATGCCTCTGGAACTACAGCCATGAGCATGGAAGTTAAAAAAGACAGCCTAACCGTCAAAATCGTCCGCCTGTTCACCACCTCGCATTTATCCCTGCTGTTCCTGATTATTTCCTTGCTGGCAGGGGCGGCGGCCTTATTTTTGACTTCACGCGAGGAAGACCCGCAAATCATCGTCCCCGTCATGGATGTGTTCGTGCAAGTGCCTGGCGCATCTGCCGAGGAAGTCGAGAAGCAAGTCACCACGCCGCTGGAAACCTTGCTGCGGCAAATCCAAGGTGTGGAATACGTCTATTCCGCTTCGCGTCCGGGTGAAGCCGTTGTTACTGTGCGCTATCTGGTTGGCGAAAATTTGGAAAACAGCCTGATCAAGACCCGCGATAAGGTGTTGGCCAACCAAGACATCATCCCACCGGGTGTCACTAATTGGCTGGTCAAGCCTGTCGAAATCGACGATGTGCCGATTTTGATGTTGAGTTTGTCGCCGCAAAAAACCAATATGGAAGCGACCGATTTGCGCCGTGTCGCCGATGAGTTGGTCGAGCGGCTGCGCGAAGTGGAAAATGTCGGCAAAAGTTGGGTGGTGGGCAGTGCGCCACGGCGAATCTCCGTTTATCCAGATCCTGCGAAATTACAGGCGGGCAACATCACTTTGCTGGACATTAGGCAGGCTTTGGCGAAAAACAACGTCAACCTGCCCGTTGGTACACTCACCGCGCAAAACAAAGAAATCATCCTCGAAGCCGGCCCGCATTACCAAACCGCCGGGCAAATCGGTGGCACGGTGGTGAAAGTGGTGGACGGTCGTTTGCTGACCTTGCGTGATGTCGCGCAAATCATCGACGGCGGCGCGGACACCGACACCTACACCCGCATCGGCTTTGGCCCTGCGGTGGCGCATATACAAACCGCCGGAGAAGTCGCTAAGTTACCCAGCGTAGGCGAAGAACGCCCATTAACCACGATAGCCATCGCCAAACGCAAAGGCAGCAACGCCGTTAGCGTCGCCGAAGTCGTTTTGAAAGTCACCGGACAACTCAAAGGCACGTTAATCCCAGAAGACGTGTTGATCACCATCACCCGCAATTACGGCGAAACCGCCGACCACAAAGTCAATGAATTGGTGATGCACTTAGGGCTAGCCATCCTGACTATCATCGTGCTGCTGGCCTTGTCCTTAGGTTTTAAGGAATCGTTGATCGTTTCGTTAGCCGTGCCGATGACTTTTGCCGTCACGCTGTTGTGCGATTATTTGTTCGGCTACACCATCAACCGCGTCACCTTGTTCGCGCTGATTTTGTCGCTAGGTTTGCTGGTCGATGACCCGATAGTCGATGTCGAAAACATTCACCGCCACTACAAAATGCGCAAAGAACCGCCGTTGCAAGCCTTGTTGAGTGCGGTTGACGAAATCCGCCCGCCGACCATTTTGGCGACTTTCGCCGTCATCATGTCCTTCGTGCCGATGTTTTTCATCACCGGCATGATGGGGCCATACATGGCACCGATGGCGTTCAATGTGCCGATTGCCATGTTGATGTCGCTGGTGATTGCCTTCACGGTCACGCCGTGGGCAAGTTTCAAGCTCTTGAAAGGTGATTACGGCAAGGATCATGGTGCGGAATTTAACTTAAAAGAAACACGCGGCTTCAAAATCTACCAAGCCATTGTCGCGCCCTTATTGGCGAGCAAAGCCAAGGCGTGGCTATTCTTATTAATCGTCATGGTCGCCTTCGCCGCCTCGGCGATGATGGCGGTGACGCGCATCGTGCCGTTAAAACTGTTGCCCTTCGATAACAAAAACGAATTGCAGCTCATCATCGACATGCCCAAAGGCAGCTCCTTGGAAGCCACCGACGAAGTTGCGGCGGCCCTGGGGCATTACCTCGCCACAGTCAACGAAGTCAGCAGTTACCAAAGCTATGTCGGATTGTCCTCGCCAATGGATTTCAACGGCATGGTGCGCCATTACTATCTGCGGCAAGGCGCGAATGTCGGCGACATCCGCATTGTGTTGGCAGATAAAAGCCACCGCGACCAAGCCTCGCACAATATCGCCCTACGCATCAGGCCAGAAATCGAGCGCATAGCCAAGCACTACGGCGCGAACATCAAAATCGTCGAAATGCCGCCGGGGCCGCCGGTGTTATCCACGCTGGTCGCGGAAATTTACGGCCCGCCCGAATCCAGTTATGCCGATTTAATCCACGTCGCCAAACGGGTACGCGGCGACATCGAAAAAACCGCAGGTGTGGTCGATGTCGATGATTTTGCCGAAGCCGAACACGGCAAATTGCACTACCTGGTTGACCACGACAAAGCCGCGTTACTGGGCATAAGCACCGCACAAGTCGCACAAACCTTGCAACTGGCGATAGCGGGCGGTTCGGTGGGCGTGTTGCACATTCCCGAAGAGCGGCAACCCTTAACCATCCAATTGCAACTGCCGCGAGCAGCCCGTTCTTCCGAAGCCGATTTGCTGGCCTTGTCCGTGCAAACTGCCAACGGGCAACTGGTGCGTCTCAGTGAAATCGGTAGTTTCAGCCACGAACACGGCGAGCGGGCGATTTACCATAAAAACTTGCAGCGCGTCGCTTATGTGACGGGCGAAATGGCAGGCCGCAGTCCCGTCGAAGCGATTTTGGATTTGTTCGGCACCTTCGACGACAAACCGTTGCCGGACGGCTACAAAGCCGAAATGGCAGGGGAGGGCGAGTGGAAAATCACTGTCGATGTGTTCCGTGATTTAGGGCTGGCTTTCGGTGCGGCAATGGTGATGATTTACGTTTTGTTAGTCGGGCAAACCGGATCGCTGGGTGTGCCGTTGATTATGATGATCGCCATCCCCTTGACCGTGATCGGCATCATGCCCGGCTTTTGGTTCATCAACCTGTTTTCTTCACCCGTCGGCACTTACGCCACGCCGATTTATTTCACCGCCACGGCGATGATCGGCATGATCGCCCTCGCCGGCATCGTGGTGCGTAACTCGATTATCCTGATCGACTTTATCGAAAACATTTACCGCAATAATCCGCTGATTAGCTTGGCGGATGCGATAGTCGAAGCGGGGGCAACGCGGTTAAACCCGATATTTTTGACCGCAGCCTCGGCGGTGCTGGGTTCGATGATGATTGTGTTGGACCCGATTTTTTCCGGTCTGGCGTGGAGTTTTATCTTCGGCATCATCGCGTCAACTTTATTTTCGCTGGTGGTGATTCCGGTGGTGTATTTTTTGATTAAGCGGAATATGCCGAAAGTGGTGGTGAAGGAAATTTGATGTCAAAGTGCAATCAAATTCTGTCCTGATTTCGAATTTGGATAGTCAGTATTTTTTCTTCTTTATTTGCAAAGAGTTATAAGGTTAATTTCTTTTTCGTCGCAGCTTATTTAACGAAATAGCCCTATCAACATTGCAACATATTAATGCGGCATTTTATGCAGGTGCACAACTAGTGCTTAGTCATTTTTATTTTGACGGGTATTTGCGTAGGCTGGAATAAGACCGTTCGGGCGAAAGCGAGAACGGTTGTTTCCGGCCTACGTCTATGTCAACTCGACAATTCAACACTGACTGGGTATTAGGCTTTGTGCATTTGCTACTAAAAAATGTGTTAGCGCAAAAATCGTCCGCCACTAATATCGATCAACGCACCATTTATATGCGACGCCATGTTGCTGCTTAGAAACAACACCGAGCTGGCAACTTCTTCGGCAAAAGTATTGCGGCCTAACGGGGTTTGTTTGCGGTAGTTTTCCATCATTTCCGGGGTTGAATGGATTTCATGATGCTGGGTTTCCACGGTGCCGGGCATGACCGAATTGGTGCGTATTTCAGGGGCCAATTCTTTCGCCAGGGTATGCGTGAACACCATCAAGCCGCCTTTGGCGGCGGCATAAGCCCCGCCACCGTTGGCTCCACCCGTTTGTACCGACAACGACAAAATATTGACGATGCTCCCGTTACCGGTTGCCCGCAAATGCGGGATGGCGCGTTTGGTGGCTAAAAACGCACTGGTCAGGTTAATGTCCAAGGATTTGTTCCAGTTTTCCAGCAAACAATCTTCAATTTTGGCGCGTTTGACCAAGCCGCCGCTGTTATTGACCAGAATATCCAGACGGCCTGTTTCGGCGACCAATTTATCGACGGCGGCGTTGGCCTGGTCTTCTTGGGTCAAATCGGCAGGCAATAAAATGGCTTTGATTTGTAACTCGGTCAATTCTTCAAACAAGGCATTAGCCGCATCTGCGCTGGAATAATAATGCAGGCCAATCGTTGCACCGGCTTTGCCCAACGCCAACGCCACGGCGCGGCCTATGCCCACGGCAGCCCCGCTGATAAACGCGGTTTTGCCGGTCAAATCTAAATGTTGTTCAGGTATCATGGCAGGACTCCTTAAACCAAGGTTTCCAGACGTTCACCGGCAAAATTCAATTCGATACGGATGCCGACCGGATCGTAGAAAAAAAGCTGGCTCATTTCTGGTGACGGACGATAATCTCGTTCATAAGTGACATGGTGCTGGTCTAAATGGCGTATCCACTCGGCAACGCCGCTGCACGTCAACGCGACATGGTTAAAATGGGTGTCCTTACCCGTGTAGGGGGCTTCTTGAACGACCGACAAATGGATGATGGCGGTATCATGGCAATACAGCCATGCGCCGTTACGCTTGGAAACCGCCCGCACACCTTGTTTTAAACCGAGGACTTGTTCATAAAAAGCCACCATATCTGGAAATTGCCCTGGTGTGACGACGATATTGATGTGGTTAATGCCTGCTATATCCATTTTAACTGCCACCTTAAATTGTTTGGCAACAATGCCATTATTCTGCCTCAGGGGCGGGTTCTTCAGATTTGCCCAGGTTTTTGATTTTTTCCAACACGGCTTGGGCATGGCCTTCTGGTGTGACGCCATAGATGACATCGGCCAAAACGCCGTCTTTATCAATGATAAAAGTGGAGCGGAAAATAGCCATGCTTTTAACGCCTTCTTTTTCCCGCTCACGCCAAACGCCATAGTTTTGACACATTTCGCCAGACGTATCCGCCAATAATTGCACTTTTAAATCGTATTTTTTAATGAAATCCGTATGGCATTCGCTGGTGTCTTTGCTGACTCCAATCACTACGGTGTCCAGCTTGGCGAACTCATCAGCGAGTTGGGTAAATTGGTTGGCTTCAATCGTGCAGCCAGGCGTATCGTCTTTAGGATAAAAATACAGGACAATGTTCTTTTCCCCCGCATAATCAGTTAAACTGAGCAATTGGCTGTTTTGGTCCAATGCTCTGAACATCGGTGCATTTTGTTGTTTTTCTAGCATAAAAAAACTCCTCATTGAACTACTGGTTAAATTATTTTAATTGACATTGGCAGCACTATAAACCTGCTACTGGGTGGCATGATAGATAGCTGGCGAGTGAATGTCCAGATATTAACTGTAAAATTATTCAAATACTTATCATCGTAAAATCAATACATTGAGTGTTGTTTTTAGCATTTTCGAAATAAATGCAAGCCAGGCCCAAATAAATTCTTCGACATTCAGAAATGACTAATTTACCCGCAATTTTTAATACTCTCCCTCCTGCCGAAAAAGATATTGTCATGGCTTTGTCGGTCATTTATGCCCCTGTCAGTCAAGCCAATTTTCAGAATTTATTATCCAAATCGGCCAGCTTTGACGCCAAAACGGTGCGTTTGGTCGATAAACAATTGAAAGAAAGATTACATAAAAGTAAATTGATCATCGCCAATAACGACGGTTGGTCATGCCATCCCGCAATTAGCGAAGCCCTGATGCGTAGCGCAGTTGACCAGCCTTGGTTTAAAAAACTGGCGCCTTTGCTGATAGCCGATACGGGTTACTATCCTTCGCATCGGGTGATCGCCTGCCATATTGTCAAGCAATTGCGCCTGTTTCTATACCAAGGCAGTGTCACCGCCTGCTTGGCTAACATCGACCGCCTGCATTCCAGTTACCCCGAATACTTTGCCGAACATATCAACCGCGTCTTTTTCACCGATTTTGATGGGGCTTGGTTTACCGGTTTGCCAGTACAGATTCAATATGGCGCACTTAAATATTTGGTGGTGACCGACTATAAAAGTTTCACCGATGTAAACAAAGCTTACCAGTTACTGGAACAGTTATTTGGTGGCGGCAAACCTGCCTTTCCTGAAATTGCCCATACCCTGATAGAGCAACGCCTGTTGCGGGGCAATTTTCAGGATGCAAAGTCCTGGCTGGCTGATGATCCTTCAAGCGAAGGCTTGAAAATACGCGCGACCATCTGTTTTTTGCAGAATCATAATGACGAAGCCATCAATTTGTTTAACGCCGCGCTTAAGCAATTAAAAAAAGAAACCAGCAAACGCAACATCACGCTTTATGGTTTGCACGGCTATTTTTTCAGTCTGGCTTTGCTACGCTCAAGGACGGGCGAGAATTTGGCCTATCTTAAAAAACAGCATTTGCCGATGACGCTGAAAAAAGGTTATGACGCATTTTATGAGGCGAACGCGCTCCTGGACCGCGCCGTGGATGTTTATCAGGCCAAAGTGGGAATCGAAGAATTTATCCGGCAATTTAAAAGTCCGCGTTATCCTTATGAATATTTATTCCAGGCATTGATTTTTTATTGGTTGGTTGATTTTGGCGCAGCAGGTAAAAATATCCGCTTGAATTTTGTCATTGAGCAACTGGCCAAATATTGTCCAGAAGCCCACAAATCGGGTTATTTGTGGTATGCGGCGGTCGGTGCCTTGCTTTTGCAACGCCTGGATTATAAAAATGCCGAATGCCAGCAACTTGCCCTGCATTATATTGACACACCGTTTGGCCCAATCCTGGATTTGTTGCCCAAAGCATCGTTATGGGAAAGGGCGTTGACCGCCTTGACGCAATTAAGCGGGCAACCGCTTGCCGCTACCCAGCCGCAACCAGAATTGCGTTTGATCTGGAGCATCAGCCTGGAAGCCGATAGTGTCGTTTTAGTGCCCAAGGAGCAGCGTCTTGGCAAAAACGGACAATGGAGCAAAGGCCGTCCGGTCGCGTTGAAAAAGCTTTACCATGATCTTGCGGACTACGATTATTTGACTGAGCAAGACCGCAAAATTTGCACCAAAATTGCCATTAATAAGGAAAGCGATTATTACGGCTATTATGCGAAAGAAGTTTATGAATTGTCCATCGACGGGTTACTCGCCACTGCCGGACACCCGCATGTTTACTGGGCGGGACAGGAACAATCAGGCAAACCGGTGGACATCAGCATCGCCGAACCGCAATTGCTGGTGAAAGAAGAGCTTCCCAATCTGCGGATGTTTTTGGTACCGGAAATCAACCGGCAACGGGTCATCGCCCAGAAAACCGCCAATCATGGCCTGATCTTGTATGTGATCAACGACCAGCACCGCCAGGTCGCCGAAATTCTCGGAAAAGACGGTTTGGTGGTGCCGGCGTCCGCCCGCCAGCAAGTGATCGATTCGATAGCGTCGATAGCGTCGATGCTGACCGTGCAATCGGATATAGGCGGCACTTCCAATGCCATCGAAGCACCGGTCGATAGCCGCTTGCATATCCATTTGCAGCCCATGGGCCAGGGCATCCAAATCGAAGTTTTCGTCCAGCCATTTGCCAATGGCGGGCCCTTGTACAAACCCGGCAACGGTGGGGCGACGGTATTGGCGGACATCGACGGCCAGCAATATCAAACCACCCGCGATTTCGGGCAGGAAAATGCTTATGTCATGCAATTGCTTGCCGAATGCCCTGAGCTTTATAAAGACCGGGACTTCAAGTGGTTTCTGGACGATCCTGAAATTGCCTTGGAAGCCCTGCTACATTTTCAGGATTTAGGCGATTTTGCCGTGCTGGAATGGCCGAAAGGCAAAAAAATCAAATTGAGCCGGGAAGCGGGTTTGTCGCAAGCCTATTTTTCGGTGCGTAAAGAAAAAGACTGGTTTAGCGTCGATGGCGATTTGGTCGTGGATGACGACCAGATTTTTAATATGCAGCGTCTGATGCACTTATTGGGCGGTTCATCCAGCCGTTTTCTCAAACTTGAAGACGGGCAGATCATCGCGCTGACCCGCGAACTGCGTCAACGCCTGGATGATTTGGCCGGTTTGGGCGAAATGCAGGACGACAAAATCCGCTTCCATCCCCTGGCGGTGCAGGCACTGGATAACATCACCGAAGGCATGAGCCTGACTGCCAGCAAACCTTGGAAAGACCAGCTAAATTACTTAAACAAAATTAGTGATTTGAACCCGCAAGTCCCGTCAACGCTACAAGGCGAATTGCGTGATTACCAACGTGAAGGTTTCCAGTGGATGTCGCGTTTGGCGCATTGGGGCGCGGGCGCGTGTCTGGCTGATGATATGGGTTTGGGTAAGACCGTGCAGGCCCTGGCGTTAATCCTGTCCCGCGCGCCCGCAGGCCCGACGCTGATTTTGGCGCCGACGTCGGTGTGCATCAACTGGCTGGAAGAGGCCCAGCGTTTTGCCCCGACCCTGAATGTGCAACATTTCGGTTACGGTGACCGCCAGGCCATGCTTGATAACGTCGGTGAGTTTGATTTGGTCATTTGCAGTTATGGTTTGTTGCAAACCGAAGCCGGACGCCTGGCCCAAGTCCACTGGCATACCTTGGTCGCCGACGAAGCCCAGGCGATTAAAAATGCCCTGACCAAACGTTCCAAAGCGGCGATGACCTTACAAGCCGATTTCAAACTCATCACCACGGGTACGCCGATAGAAAACCACTTGGGCGAACTGTGGAATTTGTTCAATTTCATCAACCCTGGTTTGCTGGGTTCCTTAAGCCGTTTTAACGAACGCTATGCCAACGCCATAGAAAACCAGCAAGACCACGCCGTGCAGCAACGCCTGAAAAAGCTGTTGCGCCCGTTTATCTTGCGCAGGCTGAAAAACGATGTCCTGACCGAATTGCCGCCACGCACCGAAGTGACGCTGCATATCGAATTGAGCGCGGACGAACGTGCGATGTACGAAGCCTTGCGGCGCAGCGCCTTAAAATCCATCAGCGATGCCGCCGAAGAACCCGGCAGCCAGCAATTGAAAGTGCTGGCGGAAATCATGAAACTGCGCCGCGCCTGCTGCAACCCGCGTCTGGTGATGGAAGAGTCACCCATCAAAAGTTCCAAGCTGCAAGCCTTTGAAGAGCTGGTCGATGAACTGCTGGACAACCGCCATAAGGCCCTGGTGTTCAGCCAGTTTGTCGGGCACTTGGACTTGATCCGCGAATTGCTGGATAAAAAAGGCATCAGCTATCATTACCTGGATGGTTCGACGCCTGTGCCGCAGCGTAAAAAAGCCATGAATGCGTTCCAAGCCGGTGATGGCGATTTGTTTTTGATCAGCCTGAAAGCGGGCGGCACCGGTTTGAACTTGACCGCCGCCGATTATGTCATCCACATGGATCCGTGGTGGAACCCGGCGGTGGAGGACCAGGCATCAGACCGCGCCCACCGTATGGGCCAAAAACGCCCGGTGACCATTTACCGCCTGGTCGCCAAAGACACCATCGAAGACAAGATCGTCGATTTGCACAAGCATAAACGCGATTTGGCGAACAGCCTGCTGGAAGGTGGCGAGGTCAGCGGCAAAATGTCGGTTTCGGATATGATGGCATTGATTAGTGACATGGATTAGTGACATGGATTAATCAGATATATTTCCCTGGACATTCGCCAAGCACATTCTCACACGCTTCATGACAGACACGTTAAAATAATCAGATTAACCCTGCAAGCGGATTACTTTTATGAAATTTAATAGCTTTATTTTTGCTCTTTTGCTGGTCTCGAACAGTATTTTTGCCATCGAAAAAACCACTATCCGCATCGGCGTACAAGCCACGGGTACCGTAGCGTGGGAATTGGCGGCCCTACCTGAAAATCCAGATGCCGATTTTGAATTGGCAATCCAAAAACTTGCCAATCCTGAAGCGGGGAAAGTGGCTTTACAATCCGGTGCCGTGGATGTGATTGTTTCCGATTGGCTATGGGTATCCAGATTACGCTCTACGGGCGCGGATTTTACTTTTTATCCCTACTCAAGCACGTCGGGTGCATTGATGGTGCCTAAAGACAGCCCCATTCACAACGTCAAGGATTTGGTCGGCAAACGCTTGGGCATTGCCGGAGGCGAACTGGATAAAAACTGGTTATTGCTACAAGCCTTGGCGCAACATGAGCATCTGGATTTAAACGCATCAGTAGAAAAAACTATGGGTGCGCCGCCGTTGCTTAACGAACAAATCCTGCAAAAGCGCGTGGATGCCTTACTGACGTATTGGAATTTTGCCGCCAAGTTGGAAGCCCAGGGCTACCGTCAAATCATCGACGGCAAGGGCATATTAAAAGGTTTGGGCATCACTGAAAATGCACCGGCATTAGGTTATGTGTTCAAACAATCTTGGGCGGATGCACACAAACAGGCGCTTAAGCATTTCTTGGCCGCCACCTCGCAAGCAAAAAACCAACTTTGCACTTCCGATAAAGCATGGCATGAGATTTTGCCGTTGACCCAAACCGAAGACGCAACAAGCCCAGCCGCCTTACGCCAGCATTATTGTGAGGGGACAGTTAGCCAATGGGGTGAAAAAGAACAACAAGCCGCCGCCAGTATTTACCAGTTATTGCGCCAGTTAAGCAAAGACCAGCTTACCGGCTCTGCCGAAACGTTGGATGCCGGCACTTTTTGGGTTCAGTAAGCGATTGACTGCATTACAAAAACTATTGCCTATCCTGTCTTTGTTGGCCTTGATCGCCATTTGGGAAGGGGTGGCTGTGTCCGTCAACAGCCACGTCTTGCCTACTCCGTACTCCGTCGCGTTGGTTATGTGGCAAGCTATCGGTTCAGGGCAACTTCCTTACCATCTGGGCATGACCTTGCTTAGATTGGCGGCGAGTTTCACCATCGCCATGCTGATGGGTTCCGCCATTGGCATTGTGTTGGGGCGTAACAAAAGGCTGAATGCGTTTTTTGACAATTGGCTGGTGATTTTTCTCAACGTCCCCGCGCTGGTGACGATTATTCTTTGCTACGTCTGGCTGGGTTTGGTGGAATCGGCGGCGATATTGGCGGTGGTCATCAACAAATTGCCCAATGTCATCGTCACCGTCAGGGAAGGGGCCCGCGCTTTAGACCAAGATTTGCTGGACATGGCGCGGTGCTATGGTTTCAGCAAACGTAAAATGCTGCGCCATGTGATATGGCCGCAATTGCATCCGTTTGTCATGGCGGCGACCCGTTCAGGTTTGGCGATCATTTGGAAAATCATCCTCGTCGTTGAATTGCTAGGCCGCAGCAATGGCATGGGTTACCAGTTACACCTGTTTTTCCAGTTATTTGACGTCGCCAGCATACTTGCCTATACCATCGCTTTTGTCGCCGTGATACAAGTCATTGAAATACTGATATTAAAACCACTCGATAATTCCGCACACCGATGGCGGCGATGAAAATCCGTATCAACTGCAAAACCTATCCGGCGGCAGGACGGTCATTTGCCAAGCCGGCGATTGCTGATTTTTCATTGACGTTGAAGGCAGGGGAGTTCGTTTGTCTGGTCGGCCCATCTGGGTGCGGTAAAACCACATTGCTGAACATCCTGGCGGGACTGGATAAAAATTACGACGGTGAAATCGTCGCCGGGCACTCTACACACCCCAAAATTGGCTACGTCTTCCAAAACCCACGTTTGCTGCCGTGGCGCACCGTCCGCGAGAATATTGAACTGGTGCTGGACAAACAAACACCAGCCAGCATGATTGACGACCTGCTCGAAGCCATGCAATTGACAGGCGTCCAACAAGTGTATCCCGAACGGCTCTCATTGGGCATGAGCCGCCGTGTCGCGATCATCCGCGCTTTCGCCGTAAACCCCGATGTGCTGCTGATGGACGAACCGTTCGTCTCGCTAGATGCACCGACCGCCAGACAAGTGCGCGAATTGCTCATGCAACTCTGGCAACAGCGTCCGCACAGCGTCTTGTTCGTCACCCACGATTTGCGTGAGGCCATCGCCTTGGCGGATAAACTGGTGTTTTTATCGGCGTCCCCGATGCGGGTCGTTCGCGAAATTTCCGTGCCGGTTGCTCGTTCTGAACGTAATAATGAAACGGCGATTGAAGCTTTCAGACAACGACTTAAAGCTGGATACCCTGACATCAACTCCCTTTTATAAGCTTGTGCAATCGTATTTAACCAGCAAAAACGGTTGCGCATTCAGACAAAATATTCGATACTTCAAAGTTATCCAGTTTTGCTGAAGAAAACCCCCTGCTGGATTTAATTTATTACATGTGGAGACAAATTAACTATGAAGAACAACATTCTGTTAGGCTTTGCTTTTGCTGTGACCGCCCTGAATCCAGTCCTAGCCCCAGCCGCCACCGACGCCAAATACCCCGCCGCCAATTTTGAACCAACCGTCATTTATTTGGATAAAGACATCGTCCCAACCGCCGTTGCTGATGCTGGACCCGAATTCGACGCCAAATACCCAGCCGCCAATTTTCAACCCAAAGTCATTTATGCAGATAAGGACTTGATCGAGGCAGCGGAAGATAAATTCGACCCTAAATATCCTGCCGCCTACTTCAAACCTAAAGTCATTTATCCGTAGCCACCAGTTAAACAAACCTATCAATAGTGGTAATTTTGCACATTTTTCATGGTAAAATTATCACATTGATACCCCGTTTAGGATATTTGTCCCGATAGCTCAGCAGGATAGAGCGGTCCCCTCCTAAGGGACAGGCCGGCGGTTCGAATCCGCCTTGGGACGCCAAATACCGATGCAACGGCATCCAACGAAATACAAAAACCCGCAAGTTGTCTGGCTTAGCGGGTTTTTTATTGTCCAGAGAAATGCAACAAAATACATTTACATTCACACCTAAACAGGTATAACATTTGGTATAACAGCTTGATACCCGAAACGAGTTATACCAATGCCGCTATCAGACACCGCTTGCAAGAACGCCCACAAACACGACAAAGCCGCGACAGGCAAGGCTTTTACCCTGTTTGACGATAAAGGGCTTCATCTACTTCTTAAGCCATTAAAGGATAGTTGGGCAAAATGGTGGCGCATTAAATACCGCTTCGATGGAAAGGATTGTTTGTTGTCATTGGGAACATACCCTGAGGTTAGCTTGCAACAAGCCAGAGAGCAACGGGACAGTATTCGTAAACAGATAGCCAACGGGATTAACCCAAGCGAAAACCGCAAAGCTGTTAAATCATCCAAAGCCGAAAGCGCGGCAAACAGCTTTGAAGTGATCGCCCGCGAATGGTACGAAAATAAAATGGGCGATAAATCAACAGACCATAAAAAGCGCGTAACCGGATTGTTCGAGCGTGATTTATTTCCTTACATTGGCAGCAAGCCCATAACCGACCTAAAAGCCCCCGAACTATTGGCGGCATTACGGCGTATTGAAGCCCGAAACGCCATTGAAACCGCACACCGCGCCCTTCAAGTTTGTGGACAAGTGTTCCGTTATGCCATAGCTACGGGACGCACGGAACGAGACATAACCCCCGATTTACGCGGCTCTTTAAAAACGGTAAAAAGCGGGCATTTTTCAGCCGTCACAAAACCCAAACAAGCCGCCGAATTGTTACGCGCCATTGATGGTTATTGCGGTTCGTTTGTCGTCAAATCCGCGTTACAGCTTGCCCCTTTGGTGTTTGTTAGGCCGGGCGAACTAAGACAAGCCGAATGGGAACACATCGACTTTGAGGCCAAAGAGTGGCGGTATCTGGTCACAAAAACCGATACAGATCACATTGTCCCGTTATCTGTCCAAAGCATTAACATCCTGCAAGAACTCAAGCCATTGACTGGAAACGGGCGATATGTTTTTCCAAGTGCCAGAACGCCAAACGGTTCGCGCCCAATGTCTGATATGGCTTTATTGGCGGCCTTAAGGCGTATGGGTATCAGTAAAGAAGAAATGACCGTACACGGCTTTCGGGCATTAGCTCGAACCGTACTGGATGAAGTGCTAGGCTTTCGCCCTGACTTTATCGAGCATCAATTAGCCCATGCCGTGAGAGACCCGAACGGGCGAGCATACAACAGAACGGCGCACCTACCAGAACGCCATAAAATGATGCAATCATGGGCGGATTATCTGGACGGATTGAAGAGCGGGGCGCAAGTGATTGCGTTTAAAAAAGCAGGATAACTGCAAAACCGAATTTAACCGGATAACCCGACGGGGCGACAAGCGGGAATCGTTACCCCGCTTCCGGTTAATCCTTATCGTAACGGTACACTTTAACGGGGTGTTTTATGATAGAACCAGAGCATTACTCGTTAGCTATGGCAGAAAAGGCCACTGGCTACACAAAAGAGCATTTGATTAGCTTAGGTGCTGAGAAAAAAATTGATTTTTATGTGAAAAATTTAAAAGCCTGGGCTATAAAAATAGAAGGTAGTCCTGCAATCGGAATGATAATAGATTTGTCAATAAAATATTGCGATGACTGTACGCCTTGAAGTACGGGCATTCGACCCAATAAATCGGTAGGCTTGACTTTTTACAAATCATTCCGATTGCAGGACTACCAAATAGAAAATGACTACGACTATGGGTTTTCAAAAGAGCTTAAGTGGCTGGACAACATCGAAGGTAACGGCAATATTGGGCATATAAAATATAAAGGTAATTTATATATAAACCCTTGGCTTTCTTATCATCTACTCGAAGACGATTACGGCAATGTAATTGAAGAAATCCCTTATGCGGATTATCCCGAAGAAGCAAAAAAAAGTGAATGCGTTCCACACATCTGTAAGATACCCGCGTTTACCATTGAGGAATACCATACAAGTAAGGGCGACGCACATTTGAGCGTTTTATTATCGACAGATGGCGATATTGTTAATTATTACTACTTAGTAAATAAGCCTCCCATTCCTATAAAAAAAATTACTTTATTTGTTTCTGAACAGGACGTGGAAAAGCTAAAGAATAAAGGAGTGGTAAAGAAAAATGAAATAACTGAAACCGAACGCCAAACCATGCTAAAGCTCATTATTGGCATGGCTATGGATGCTTATGGATATGACCCAAACGCCACCCGAAACTCTGCCAGCGGTAGTAAAAATGGGATAAGTGCAAAGTTGCAAACTAAAGGCATTAGCATCAATGACGACACCATACGCAAATATTTATGCGAAGCAAAAGACCTGATAGAGCCGTAAACCCAATACTGGCGCGGATCATAACCGATTCGGTTAAGTCATAACCGAGTTCGGCCAATGCCGATGACTTGATTGGCAAACTAGCCTCGAAAATTCATTAACGATTATCGAGGTTTTAAGAATGACCAAACAATCCAACCCCCAACCCCGCCACCTAAGCGAACTGGCCTTATTGCGGCTCGCGCAAATCATCGGCAACCCCAAAGCTAACCCGCCCATCCCTGCCCTTATTCCAGTTGGGCGGACAACCTTCTTAAACGGCGTAAAATCCGGCAAATACCCTAAGCCGCTAAAGCTTGGGCCGCGTTCGGTTGCTTGGAAAACCGAAGACATCCGCGCCCTGATTGAGTCTATCGGGGGTTAATATGCAAAAAAAAAACCACCCACCACGCGGCGAACGTGGCAAGCGGCAATGATTCAAGCCCTTATTTTAACAGCAAAACGCAATGCCAAAAAGTTTTGGAATGGTTGCTAAAAAATCCGCTGACAACCCTTGAAGCACGGCAAGAGCTTTTTGTAATGTCCATTGCCGCCCGTATTTTTGAGCTAAAGGCGCAGGGGCATAATATTGTGACATACAAGGTTATGGTCGGGCGGAAAAAAATTGCCCAATATGTCTTATTGGCAAAGGGGTAATTATGGACAGCAGACTTGCCGCGTCATGCGCGGCGGGTTTGTCGTTAGTGCCGATTGCACCGATTGACGGCAAACCCACCAAAGCCCCACGCGCCAGCAATTGGAACAAACCAAGAAGCGCAAACAACCCCAACGGCTACAGCAACAATGCCGCTGATTTTATCGGCTGTGACGGCTTTAATTTTGGCCTGTATCACGGAGCAAGCAATACCCTTGCCCTTGATTTGGATGATATGGAACTGGCGCGTCAAGTTTTTGAAGAGCTGACCGACCAACACCTAGCAGACTGGTTAAAAAGCCCTGAACGCCTTGAAATCAAAAGCCCCAAGGCAAACCGTGGGAAATTGCTTTTTAAATTGCCCGAAGGTTTTAAACATGCAAATTTGAGGAAATTTAAACACAACGGCGCGGTAATCTTTGAATTGCGTTGTGGCAATTGCCAAGACGTGATTTTAGGACGACACCCCGAAGGCGGCGATTATCAGCTTATCGGCAATCCGGCGGCGATACCCAACGCGCCAGCGGTTTTGCTGGATATGTTGCAACACTGGGAGGCATGGAAACCATGCTTTGATTCTGCCCTAGGCATAGCTGAACCGCCCAAAATCTCACCATGCAAGCCGTTAAAAGGCGAAAATTTGACAGGCTACCGTAACCCTATAAAAGAGTTTAACCAAGCTTTTGTGGTGGCTGATGTGCTTACCCGCAACGGTTACAAACAGGTGTCACCCGATAGGTTTATCAGGCCGGGCAGCTCATCCAAAGCCCCCGGCGCGGTAATCATGCGCGATTGCAAGGATGGCGTGGAGCGGGTTTATAGTCACGGCGGCGATGTGCTGAACGATGGATTTGCTCATGATGCGTTCGATTGTATGCGGTTGCTGGAATACGGCGGGGAGTGGTAATGGGCGCACTTAACTGGAACACCGAAATTACCCAACACAACCAGCGGCTATTTATGCGGGAACAGGCCAATAACCGCACAAGCGTACACCCTTGATGAACTGTTCAACCAGTTGGCACGGCGGGCGAGTAACATGAAATCGTTAAAGCAGTTCGAACTGGATTTACGCTTGGCACTGAAAGCCCAAAGCCAATGCAGGGCAACGCTGGAGACCTTGGCGGCGATAAAAAACCCGCCTGTCATCTATGCCAAGCAAGCCAACATTTCAAACGGACACCAGCAAATCAACAATGGCACACCCGCCACGCACACGGGAAATTGTAAAATACCACCAAACGAACTATTAGAGGCACACTATGGCAGCGAGGCACTGGACACCGGAACAACGGGAGCGGCAAGCGGAGAAAATTCGGCAATGGCAGCCGTGGAACAGTTCGACAGGGGCGCGGACACCCGAAGGCAAGGCGATAACGTCACGGAACGCCTATAAGGGCGGTGTCCGCTTGTTGATTAAGGATATAGCGAAGCTGTTACAGGAACAAAACGACTGCCTGAAACAGATTAGGCGTGAGGGAATTTAACAAACGAGCCGCGTAACAGCGGTTTTTTTGTGCCTGAAATCCGGCAAGCATTGCGGTGATTTTGCCAAAAATAGGAGGTAAAAACTAAATTTATGTCCTTATTTATGTCTTTTTTACTTTAACTGTTATTTATAAATTAAAATTCAATAGGTTGGGTGCGATTCAAATCCGGCCATCGTACCAAATCGTAAAACCAAGCCGTATCATACGGTGTCAGAACCCGCAAGCTGTAAGGCTTAGCGGGTTTTTTATTGTCTTAAGACGTGCCAACAAGTATCATCAAATACCAACAACTTGTTGGTATATTTGTTGGTATCGGACTCCAAGGCAAGGCCGATACCAACAAAACCGCTCTACCCACGCAAGCCATTGCGATACCGGAAGCGATCTGCCCTCTTACCGGCGGAGGTCAATATGTGTTCCCATCCAGCCGTGGCGATGGGAGGCCCATGTTCGATAACACCATCCGCACGGCGCTTAAATCGCTTGGCTATAATTCGGACCTGATGACGGCGCATGGATTCAGAACCACCGCATCGACGCTACTCAATGGACAGGGCTAGAGTCCCGACGCCATTGAGCGCCAACTAGCCCACGCGCCACGCGATCAGGTGCAGGCGGCGTACAACCGGACTGATTGCTTACGGAATACTTTACGCCAAAAAACGCAACGCTGACGGAATAGTTGGACGCTATTTTAAGATACGAAGAAGCGGGATTCTACTATCTTGGTGGTTGTTAAGCCATTGATTATGTGGAGTCAAAAAACATGTTTTTTGACTCCAAGACGGACTCAAACAAAAATCTCTTGATACTGTTTTTAGCGTCCAACTATTCCGTAAGCAATCACCGGACGCAATATTTGGACGAAAGGCGGCGCATGATGCAATCCTGGGCAGATTACTTGGAAAATTTGAAGCAAGGTGCGGCGGTTATACCGTTTCAAAAAATAGCATAACCCCTTTAAGAAGCCAAACACCCCGTTATCTTCTGCTCCAAATCCGAAGGCGAAAACGAAACCGCCCAATGCCAACGCCGAAAACCGCCATGCTCATTGACCGCATTCACCCATTCGTTTAAAAACTCCCGCTTGGTTTGATTTCTTTGATCATCTTGGCCTTTTACTTCCAGCACCAAATAATCGCCATTGACCAAACGGATAATAAAATCAGGATAATACTTTCTAATGACACTCTTGTAGTTATAAAAAATCACAAAACCTAAATGGTCATTTTTGACAAACGATTGCACCGAATCTGATTTTTCTAAAAAATAGGCTTCGCTGGCTTCCCAAGTGCTGTCATAAACACAATGGCTAATATGGGATTTTTTTAAGCCTTCACACGGCTTGCTGGTGTACCACGTCCTCACATGGGCGGTTGAACGTATGGGGTGTTCTTTATCGAAGACGGCGGCCAATTTTTCGGTATTTTCCGCCCGGATTGCCATCCAGACATGCTGGACAATCTTGTTCATGTTCAAGATCATCAAAATCTTGCGCTTAGAATTATCACTATGAAAATTATCGTGTTTGATGGTCAACTTGTCGGAGTTCAATAACTGGGGTCAGAGTAAGCTTAAAATGGCAGGATTTAAGCTTACTCTGACCCCAGTTATTCTGTAACAAAAAAGAAATAGAAAGGCGGATTCAACTCCGAAGTGCAATCCTAGTTATCTGCGGCTTTTAGCAACGTATCAGCAAAAAAGACTTCATGGGGTGTTTTATAATTGAGCGTTTTTCGGGGGCGATGATTGAGTTTTTCCATGACCGCTACAATGTCCTCATCCGTTATGTTTGCGAAACTGCTACCTTTGGTAAAGTACTGCCTGATCAGGCCATTGGTGTTTTCGTTCAGGCCGAAATAACTGGGTCAGAGTAAGATTAAATCCTGCCATTTTAATCTTACTCTGACCCCAGTTATTTCTGACCCCAGTTATTCCAGTCAGATGGGAGTAGAACGCCGCCACGCTTCAGGTGGCACATTTTTAACCCGTTTTGAGCGGTTCACATTTACAAGCCTCCGGCTTTGCCGGAGGTATTTTATGGGCATTGCATAAGCGTTTTAAAAAGTATCCCCATCCTTTCCATTTTGCCGGTCACAGATGCCGTTTCGCCCGACATTTTAGAGCAGGAAAGATTACTTCGTGTTCTTCAGTGTGGTGTAGCTCGAGATCAAGTTACGGTAGTCGGGAATGTGATTGGAGAATAGTGCACCCAAACCGTCGATGTCGTTACGCCAGTCGCGATGCAGTTCGCAGGCTGCACCGAACCAGGTCATCAACTGGGCGCCCGCCGCCGACATACGATCCCATGCGGAATGTCGGGTGATTTCGTTGAAGGTGCCTGAGGCATCGGTTACCACAAACACTTCGAAACCTTCTTCCAGCGCCGACAGCGCGGGGAAGGCTACGCAAACTTCCGTCACCACGCCAGCGATGATCAGTTGCTTTTTACCCGTGGCCTTGACTGCTTTGACGAAATCTTCATTGTCCCAGGCATTGATCTGGCCGGGGCGGGCGATATACGGCGCATCGGGGAAGATTTCCTTCAACTCTGGCACCAGTGGCCCGTTGGGACCCGCCTCGAAACTGGTGGTCAGGATGGTGGGCAGATTGAAATACTTGGCCAGATTGGCCAACGCCAGTACGTTGTTTTTGAATTTGTCGGGATCAATATCCCGAACCAGAGACAGCAATCCAGTCTGATGATCGACCAGTAGAACAGCGGCATTATTTTTGTCGAGACGGACATAAGGTGTAGTCATGGTATTT
>NZ_JAQTZU010000039.1 GCF_028687615.1 Methylovulum sp. | reverse complement strand
GCGGCTGTGCGGCCTCGGCAACCGCTCCCTGCGTTGCCCTACCTCCTGCATCCATGCAGTCGTCGTCTTCCACGGGCGGCAGGACGTCTTTCAGCTTGGAGATGCCACTTGTGCCCCAGAGGGTATGACGCTTAAGGCACCAACAGTAGGCGCTTTAGGCGACGCGCCAAGCCGGAACGCGACGCGTCCGGGTTGATGTATGTTTTAGTGACATAAAGCAAGTCATCCAGAGGCAGATACAAGGTTTCACGCAAACCGGCCACAATCGCCCCGGCAACCGCTCTGTCCATAGACCCCCTTGAGGGGCGTTGCCTGTCCATAGACCCCCCTTGTGGTGGCATCCATGCAGTCGTCTTCCAGCTCCGTTAGGGTGGTGTTTAAGGTATGGGCGCGATGTGAACGGTCTTCGGTGTCCTCGCGCTGTTGCCATTTCCTCGCCGTGCTACGGCTAATGTTGTACCGCCCGGCCAGTTTCCGGTCTGACAGTGCCGAATCCTTGATTTCTTGGCGGATGACGGGCGTTGTCCTTGCTTGGGAATGGATGTGGTGGCCCATGCGCTTGTTTCCTGTTTAGCAATTTGATAATGTTCTTGTAAATACGCTTTTGCCCGAAACAACGGCCAGCTACGGATGGGTATATGATCGCACGGAACTATACAAGTATAAAATCAGATGCAGTCAGTTACGATGGCAGAATAGACCGGTCAAAATTTGTATATATAAGCAAAGATGTACATGAAAAATTCAAACGATCTCAGCTGAAAACTGACGACATTTTGTTCTCAATGGCAGGCGTTTTTTTGGGTAAGACTGGGATGGTGGAGGAAAACATGCTTCCCGCCAATACCAATCAAGCGCTTGCAATAATTAGGCTTAATAAATTAAAAGCGCAACCAAGGTTTGTTAATTATTTTTTGAGGCAAAGCACTGTTATTGATTTTATCAATAATATGTCTGGGCAATCAGCGCAACCAAACATAAATTTTCAAGAGATCAAAAGCATAGAAATTGACCTTCCTCCTTTTGAGGAGCAAAAAGCCATCGCCGCCGGCCCTGTCCAGCCTTGACGATAAAATCGACTTGTTGCACCGACAGGAGCTTACCCTCGAAGCCATGGTTGAAACGCTGTTTCGGCAATGGTTTATTGAAGAAGCTCAAGAAAATTGGAAGGAAAAGTCGCTAAGTAGTATCGCCAATTTCTTGAATGGACTGGCTTGCCAAAAATACCCTCCAGAGAATGACCTTGAAAAACTCCCAGTCTTAAAGATAAAAGAATTGAGCAACGGCATATCTGAATCTTCGGACTGGGCGACAAGCAATGTAAAGCCTGAATATATTGCAGAAGCTGGCGATGTGATTTTTGCATGGTCAGCATCGTTGATGGTCAAGGTTTGGGACGGCGAGCGGTGTATATTGAACCAGCATCTATTCAAGCTAACTTCAGACGAGTTCCCAAAATGGTTTTATCTTATGTGGTGCAAACATCATCTTGCTGAGTTCATCTCAATTTCATCAAGCCATGCAACAACAATGGGGCATATCAAGCGAGGCGACCTCGATGCGGCAATGGTTCTAGTTCCCTCATCTGAAGAGATTGAAGCCATGTCCGAAAAAATGAATCCTATATTGGACAAGAAAATAGCAATATCCAAACAAATACGCACACTTGAAAAACTCCGCGACACCCTGTTACCCAAACTCATGAGCGGTGAAGTGCGGGTGGCGTTATGACCGAAGCGCAAAGCCAAATTGCCATTTACCAAACCGCAGGCGGTCAAATCCAAATCGAGGTTTGTTTGCAACAGGAAACCGTCTGGCTACGACAAGAGCAAATGGGAGAATTATTTGGGCGTGAACGTTCGGTCATTACTAAACATATTCGTAATGTGTTCAAAGAAGGCGAATTGGATGAAAAAAGCAATGTGCAAAATTTGCACATTGCCGGCTCTGATAAACCGGTTAAACTTTACAACCTTGACGTGATTATTTCAGTCGGCTATCGGGTTAAGTCACAGCACGGTACGCAATTCCGCATCTGGGCCAATAGCATCCTTAAACAATACCTGATTCAAGGCTATGCCCTGAACGAACAAAAACTGCGCGCCAGCCAAGAAAAATTAGCCGATTTGAAACAGGCGATTGCCTTGTCTTCCCGATTGGCTCACAACAAAAATTTAACGCTCAGCGAGTCGCAAGGCATATTGGCGATTTTGGAAAAATACAGCTATGCCTTGGCTGTGCTGGATGATTACGATCATCAGTGCCTGCCGATACAAGGTTTGCGCCGGGTTGAGCAAGCCAAAATCACATACAAGGAAGCTATTGCACAAATCCATCTTTGGCGGCAACTGGAGCGCTTAACCGAATTGTTTGGTAATGAGAAAGACGATTCATTTAAAAGCTCGCTGGCGACCATTTACCAGACGTTCGGCGGGGAAGAATTGTATCCCAGCATCGAGGAAAAAGCCGCCAATCTGTTGTATTTCATCGTTAAAAACCATTCCTTCAGCGACGGCAATAAACGCATAGCGGCTGCGATTTTTGTCTGGTTTTTAGAGCGTCACAAATATTTGTACAACGCGGAAGGCGAAAAACGCATTGCCGATAACGCCCTGGTCGCTTTTACCTTACTGATCGCCGAAAGCAAACCGGAGGAAAAGGATACCATTGTTAAGGTCATCATCAATTTGATCAACGGGGCCAATGGATGAGCAAACTCACAGAAAGCGCGCTAGAAGATTTCGCCATCAAGCTGTTTGAACGGCTTGGCTATAGCTACATTTACGCCCCTGACATTGCTCCTGATGGAGAAAATCCAGAGCGTAGCCACTATGATGAAGTGATCCTGAAAAACCGGCTTTGGTCAGCCGTGCAGCGCATCAATCCATCTGTGCCACGCCATGCCCTGCAAGAAGCGGTGAAAGACGTTGAACGCATCCATTCGCCGGAATTGCTCGCCAACAACGAAACCTTTCATCGACTGATGACCGAAGGCGTGAAGGTCAGTTATCAAAAGGATGGTCAAGATCGCGGTGATCTGGTCTGGCTGATTGATTTTGCCAAGCCGGAAAATAACGAATTTGTCGTCGCTAACCAATTCACGGTGATTGATTCATCCCCGAATGGGGGAAACAACCGGAACAAGCGCCCTGATATTATCCTGTTCATCAATGGCCTGCCATTGGTGGTCATTGAACTTAAAAATCCCGCCGATGAAAACGCCACGATCAAATCCGCCTACAGGCAAATAGATACTTACAAGCATACGATTCCAAGCCTGTTTACCACGAACGCGATTTTAGTGATTTCTGATGGACTTGAAGCCAAGGCGGGTTCTTTATCGGCTGGCTTTAGCCGCTTGACTTGGAAGTCAGCCGATGGCAAAACCGAAGCCTCGCATCTGGTCAGCCAGCTTGAAACCTTGATTAACGGCATGTTAAACAAAGCCACGTTGCTTGATTTAATCCGGCATTTCGTGGTGTTTGAGAAATCTAAGAAAGAAGACCCCACGACCGGCGTTATCAGCATCAGCACGGTTAAAAAGCTTGCCGCTTATCATCAGTATTACGCGGTCAATGCAGCCATCGAGTCAACGATTCGGGCGGCGGGTTATACATCGGCTTCTGTGATTGCCGAAAGTCCGGCCAGTTACGGTTTGCCGGGTGTCAAACAGCAACCGAGAGGCGACAAAAAAGCCGGTGTGGTCTGGCATACCCAAGGTAGCGGCAAATCGCTGTCGATGGTGTTTTATACCGGTAAGATCGTGCTGGCCTTGGATAACCCGACGGTGTTGGTGATTACCGACCGCAACGATCTCGACGATCAATTGTTTGATACTTTTGCCGCGACCGCGCAACTGCTCCGGCAAGAACCCAAACAGGCGGATGACAGGCAACAGCTCAAAGAGCTGTTAAAAGTCGGCTCTGGCGGCGTGGTGTTTTCCACGATCCAGAAGTTTCAACCCGATGAAGGCAATGTCTATGAGGAGTTATCAGCCCGCCGGAATATCATCGTCGTTGTCGATGAAGCGCACCGCACCCAATACGGCTTTCAAGCAAAGACAGTCGATGAAAAAGACGATCAGGGCAACGTCATCGGTCAAAAGGTTTATGATCTGGCGGGACTTGACAGCTTGCCAACATTCAGTGCGTTTTTTAGAAAATGGCGCTAACAATCGCTTTACAGGCTCGTTGGCTTTTGGATACTTTCACAGTCTCGTAACGTTGGGTACACCATGTCTGCCATTATTTATAACTCAAGTGTTTGATAAATAGGTAAAAAATATGTCATATGTACTTGCGGCAACAGAAACTATTGTCCGTTGGTATAAATTTGATTTTGATAAAAATTTTTAACGGCTGGAAAGTTTGGGCCGCTCACAGAGGGACACAGTTTTGGCAAAAACTAAACCTCTTTGGCATCCCTTCTGGTGCGGCTGCTTTAAATTGAGGCCGCACCCTCCTCGCCGCCCTATAAACCACCCCCGCCCGAAGGTGCGCTCCTATCGTACAAAACCGTCCATGAACCATCTGGGTTATAGGTCACGTCAAATGTGTCGGAACCCTGCGTTGCGTCACAAATCGCCGCAGATGCCAAAAGATTTTCGAGCCACTCGGGGTTAATCAGTTGTCCCGCTTGGTAGCCATTGTCGGCGGTGATATAAAATTTCGCAATCGGTTGGCAATCAATGTTGCTTAAGGGCGGGGCCTGGATAAAGCTGGAAAGGATGTACGAATCACTCACGGGATGCTTAATGGCTGGGCCCACGTTAATTGGCGAGCTTATCGGGTCGAATGAGGGCGTTACGATACGATAAGCGCCCTCACGAACGCCCTCTGCATGAGTGGGGCTGTCCAACCCCAAGGGATTGATCGACAAATTGAGGTTAGTGGAATTATTGGAGACACCGGATTGCAACGTAATATCTAGTGCTTGCCCGGCTGTCATATAACCCGCGCTTTGTCCCGGTTGCAATGATGGCACCGCCGCCTGGGCGCCGGCGTAACAGTGTTGAAGGCATTGAAATATTAACAAGCCTCCATCGGAATAGAACGGCCTTAAGCTGCCATCAAAAACGGCATTGACATACACTTGCCCTCCGCCGACATAAATCGCGGGTTGTTGGAAGATAACAAAATTCTGGTTAAGAAAACTTTCATTTTTTATTTTTATCGTATAGAAGCTGCCCATCACACTCTCCGGTTAAAGTGACTCAATTTGCTGGCCACGCATCGTATAGCTTTCATCGGCCTTTTGAAAACCCGTTGCCGGCTGATTATTTTTCATTGCGGCCTCAGCAATCAGCCAGAGAATGCCAAGCGATCCAACGATTAAGCGTTGAATTCAACCTCGCCCCGCCCCCAGATTCCGCCACAATTTCTTCCGATCCGGGATACGATACTCCGCAACGGGCACAGAAGTAAAGGCTCATGCCGTAAAGTCAAAACGTCCCTGCAAAGCTGTCCAGCGGCTTGCCGCCCTGAAAAATGCGGGGGGCTGCCAGGCCACATGCTGGCGGCACTGGCGGGATTCGAGCGGGATTTAATGTTGGGCGCACCTAAAGCTGGATTGAAGGCGGCTAAGAAACGCGGCGTGAAGCAGGGGCGGAAGCCTTCGGTTTTGGACTAAATAGCGCGGTTAAAACGGCATGATTGTAAGCGGGATGCGTGTTGCAGGCCACTACCCCAATTTACGAACGAATCCTCGCGCCCGGCCAAGTTGAGACCCGGTGGATTACCCATATAAACAAACCCAATGGATCGGATCAAACATTACTTCCGAACCTATCAGTACCACCAGCAAATCAAAAGCCCCAGCATTCTTGCGATGCTTCGGCTAAAAAAGGCTCCTTGTAGTCATTATCCTTTGGAAAAAAGTCACGCACAAGAATGGGGGGCCCACTTACTCCCTGCGGTAATACAGGATGAGATTTGTCAGTTTCCGGCTCCCCTGCTGTCAAGATATGGTGCTGGATCAATCTGGCCCGAACCACATGTCGGCTCAGCCCAAGCAATCTGGCTGTCGCCAATTGGTTTCGGTAGGTATGCTTATAAGCGACTTGTAACAAAGCCTGTTCGGCACGGGCATATAAATCAGGATACTCTTGTTCGCATAAAGCCTGAAATGCACTAACTAATTTCTCAAAATCTCCAGCATCAGAGTCTGCCGATTTAGGAAAACCTGGCAATTGAGAGAAATTTAAATCCGTTGGCTTAATGATAAGATCACGCGTTACCAATAAGGCGTGATGGATAACATTTTCCAATTCACGAATGTTACCTGGCCAAGTATGCGCTAACAGAATTTGTTTTGCGGCAGGGGCAATCGTGGCTTCAGGACAACCAAATCGCTGGCCATACACTTTTAGAAAATGTTCGGCCAAGGGCAAAATATCCCCGGTACGTTGCCGCAATGGCAATAAATTCAATGCAGCTACATTCAGGCGGTAGTACAAATCCTCACGAAACCGACCGGCCATGACCGCTTCTTCCAATTTGACGTTGGTTGCTGCAATCAATCGCACATCTATAGGTATAGCCTTGTGGGAACCGACCCGCACCACCTCCCGTTCCTGCAACACCCGCAATAATTTCACTTGCATCGACTGGGGTAAATCACCAATTTCATCCAGAAAAAGCGTACCGCCCGAAGCAGCTTCAAACCAACCCTGTTTGGCCGTCATCGCGCCGGTAAAAGCCCCTTTTTCATGACCAAACAACTCACTCTCAATCAATGTTTCCGATAAGGCACAGCAATTAACCGCTAAAAATGGCCCGTTGCGTTTTGCGCTAAGTTCATGAAGGTGACGGGCGGCCAGTTCTTTCCCGGTACCCGTTTCGCCGATGATAAGGGCATTCAACTCACTAGGGGCAATACGTTTGATTCTGTCAAGTAGCTCTTTGGATTTTGGATCTTCGAAAACGAGGGCTGATGCTCGAATTGAAAGGGCCATCTCAGATGGATTAGGAAAAGCAAGTAAACGCATAAGTAAAAACATGTCCTTTGAAGTTACGTTGACTGTCAAGATAACATGTTGGAAAAACTTATAAAGTGATTAAAATTAATATAGTTATGCTTAAATGTGATAATTATATGGGCCGTCGGGTTTCGCAAAAATGCGCGGTTTCCGGATAGGCATGTCCAGGCCCCAACAACGGGAATTCGTCTAGCGCACGCCAATGTTCTGGTGTCAAGCCGCCTCGAGCGCCTGTTCCAGATCCGCGACAATATCGTCGATGTGTTCTATCCCGATAGATAAACGCACCATATCTTCGGTGACTCCCGCCTTAACCAACTCCTCAGGCGACAATTGCCGATGTGTGGTGGAGGCCGGATGACAAGCCAGCGATTTGGCGTCGCCGATATTGACCAGCCGAGTGAACAGTTTTAAGGCATCCTGAAAGTGCTCACCGGCCTTGCGGCCCTCTTTCAAGCCAAAGGTGAGGATGCCGGAGGCGCGTCCGTCCATGTATTTGTCGACCAGCGCTTTGTCTTCATGGTCATCCAATCCTGCGTAATTCACCCAAGCAACTTTACTGTGGCTTTGCAGATATTGCGCGACTTTGACGGTGTTCCCGCAGATTCTATCCATGCGCAACGCCAGGGTTTCAATGCCTTGCAAGATCAAAAACGAATTGAATGGCGAAATGGCCGCGCCGGTATTGCGCAACGGCACCACCCGTGCCCGGCCGATATAAGCGGCAGGCCCCAGCGCTTCGGTATACACCACGCCGTGATAGGAAACATCCGGTTCGTTGAGACGACGGAAACGCCCTTTATGTTCAGCCCAGGGGAATTTGCCGCTATCAACAATCACCCCGCCGATGCTGTTGCCGTGACCGCCCAGATATTTGGTGAGCGAATGCACGACAATATCGGCGCCGTGTTCGACCGGTCGGCACAAATACGGCGATGGCACGGTGTTATCGACAATTAGCGGCACGCCGTGGCGATGGGCGATCTCGGCCAACCGTTCAAAATCGGTAATATTGCCCAATGGGTTGCCGACCGATTCGCAGAAAATAGCTTTGGTTTTGTCGTCAACCAATGCCTCGAACGCATTCGGATCGCGATAATCGGCAAAACGCACGTTGATGCCGTATTGCGGCAGGGTGTGGGCGAAGAGGTTATAGGTGCCGCCGTACAGCGTGGCGGCGGAAACGATGTTGTCACCCGCTTCGGCGATGGTCATGATCGCGTAGGTAATCGCGGCCATGCCGGAGGCCAGCGCCAGCCCTGCCAACCCGCCTTCCAATTCGGCCACACGTTTTTCCAGTACGTCGGTGGTCGGGTTCATGATGCGGGTATAGATATTGCCGGCCACTTTCAGGTCAAATAGATCGGCGCCATGCCGGGTATCGTCAAAGGCGTAAGACGTGGTCTGATAAATGGGCACGGCCACGGCTTTGGTGCTTGGATCGGGGCTGTAGCCACCGTGTATGGCTATTGTTTCTAGTTTCATAGGCTTTAGGGTTGGCGAGGTTGATGGAATCTGTAAAAGGTCTGGTTTTCGGTTTTGATGACAGGCTGGGGGGCAAACGACGGCATCGCCAGTCTCGGCGCCGCCTTTGCTCATCCGGCCTTGGCTTGCAACTCGACTTTTCCGGTGTCGCCCACGGGGCTTAAATGGAACACCGGTTTGGCGCGTGTCTTTTTGGCAGCGTTTGCGACCGGCAACAACGGGAACAGCAATTCGGCCACGCGGTAAGCTTCTTCCAGGTGCGGGTAACCGGAGAGCACAAAAGTTTCGATGCCGAGATCGGCATATTCCTGCAAACGTTTGGCGACCGTTTGCGGGTCGCCGACCAATGCAGTCCCTGCGCCGCCCCGGACTAAACCGACACCGGCCCATAAATTGGGGGCGATTTCGAGGTTTTGCCGGGAGCCTCGGTGCAGGCTGTTCATCCGCCGCTGCCCCTCGGAATCCGAGCGGGCGTAAGCGTGCTGCGCGGCGGCAATCGCGTCATCGCCGACATGACGGATCAGCGCATTGGCCGCCGCCCACGCTTCGGCTTCGGTTTCCCGAACGATGATGTGTATGCGCAGGCCGTAACGCACAACCCGGCCGGTCAGCTTGGATCGTGCTTCAAGATCGGCGATTTTTTGCGCCACGGCCGGCACTGGCTCGCCCCAGCTCAGATAGTGGTCGATATACTGGGCGGCCAGATGATGGGCGGCAGGCGATGAGCCACCAAAATATAACGGCAGGCTGGGCGTCTGTGCGGGCGGAAAGGCCAGTTTCGCGTTATCGACCCGGATATGCTTGCCGGCAAAACTGACGGTTTCGCCCGCCAATAAGCGCTGCCAGACGGTCAAAAACTCGGCGGTCAAGGCATAACGCTCATCATGCGCCAGGAACAAGCCGTCGCCAGCCAGCTCAACCGGATCCCCGCCGGCAACGACATTGACCAATAACCGCCCGCCGGAAAAGCGGTCCAGGGTAGCCGCCATGCGCGCCGCCACCGTGGGTGAGGTCAAGCCGGGCCGGACTGCCACCAAAAACCGTAGATTCTCGGTGGCTTCAATCAACGAGGCGGCGACGACCCAAGGATCCTCGCAGGTAACACCGGTAGGAATCAGGACCCCGCCATAACCCAAAGCATCCACAGCCTGGGCTATTTGGCGCAAATAGTGCAAACTCACTTCGCGTGCACCTTGAGCCGAGCCCAGGTAACGACCGTCACCATGTGTCGGTAAAAACCAGAAAACATTCACTTTATTGTCTCCAAATTCAGTATTAGTGTGCCCGCCAGTCTCATTCAGCACTTAGAGCTTCCCAAGGAAGATTGTCCAGATTGAGCAAATGCCCTAGTTTTTCAGATTTAGTCCGTAAATAGGAGATATTCTCCCGATTGGGGACGGGTTCTAGCGGTACACGCTCGACAATTTTCAACCGGTATCCGGCCAACTCGGTGAACTTAGCCGGGTTGTTGCTCATCAATCGTAGCGTCGTTACGCCCAAATCGGTCAGGATTTGGGTGCCTACATCATAGCAGCGGGAATCGATAGGCAAACCCAAGTCCAAATTGGCTTGTACGGTATCCCGGCCTTGATCCTGCAATTCATAGGCACGCAGCTTGTGCGCCAAACCGATGCCGCGGCCTTCATGCCCGCGCAAGTAAACCAAAACCCCGCTGCCCGCCTGTTCGATTTTTGCCAACGCCATTTTGAGTTGATTGCCGCAATCACAACGCAGAGAATCAAGCACATCACCCGTTAAACATTCGGAGTGGACCCGCACCAAAACATTTTGTTGTCCCGCCACTTGGCCTTTGACCAATGCCAAATGCTCCGAACCGTCTAGCACTGAACGGTAAACATGGGCGGTGAAAACCCCTATAGCTGTGGGTATCCGTGCTTCTGAGACGTGCTCGACCAATAATTCATTACGGCGGCGGTAAGCGATAAGATCGGCAATACTGATAAACGGCAAGTTATGTTTTTTAGCAAATGCCTGCAATGCCTCGCCACGGGCCATGCTGCCATCGTCATTCACGATTTCGCACAACACGCCAGTCGGATACAGTCCGGCCAAGCGCGCCAAATCGCTGGCCGCTTCAGTGTGGCCAGGCCGCACTAAAACCCCATGTCGCCTGGCCCGTAAGGGGAACACATGGCCTGGGCGGGCAAAATTGTCGGCGGTGCAGGCAGGATTCGCCAAGGCCCGGATGGTGGCGCTGCGGTCTGCTGCAGAAATGCCGGTGCTGGTGCCTTTGTTCAAGTCCACCGAAACCGTAAATGCCGTGCCGTGGGCATCGGTGTTGTTCGCGACCATCGGCTCCAGATGCAGCGCATCGACGCGCTCGCCCGGCAAGGCGACGCAAACGACGCCGCTGCTATGCCGTACCAGAAAGGCCATGCGTTCGGGCGTGATTTTTTCGGCCGCGATGATTAAATCGCCTTCGTTTTCCCGGCCGGCATCATCAGCCACCACCACGAAGCCGCCATTGCGGATGGCTTCCAGCGCTGTTTCTATTGTGTCGTAATTCATCATAGAGTCCTTAGGAGTAAAAACTCGGCGCGGGTGACTTGGCATTCAAAACCCATTCGCCAAGATCAAGCAGCTTATAATCCACCGGATCATGCAGCGAATGGGTTCTCAGATTGCGCCAATAGCGGTCAAAACCTCCTTTGGCGCTGGTGGCCCGTGCGCCGGTGACTTCAAACAAGCGTTGCGTAACGTCTAACCCGGCCCGGGTGGCCAAGACTTTGGCCGTCGCGCTCGCAACAGCGACACTGCCGCGCTCCGCCTCGGTGAGCGCATCTTCCTGACGCCAGGCGGCGTCCAGTAAACGGGCGGCATGATCGGCCGCCAGTGCGGCCGCATTCAGGTCAACCCAAAATTCACCGTACTTTTTGAGCACATAAGGGTCGCGGGTTGCACTTTCCACGCCGGACAAGAACCAAGCCCGCGACTGGCTGCGGGTATAACCTATCGCTTCCGCCAAAGCGCCTTCGCCTATGCCTAAGTAAATATTGGTTAGAATCAGTTGTGCAAGCAGCGGACGCAAGGTGGCAAACACACTACCTAAAGGGCCAGGCTCACGTAAAATTTCATGGTCATAGATCCGCACCCCATGAAAATCCACCGTACCGCTGTCGGTCTGGCGTTGTCCCATATTGTCCCAATCCGAATGGATCTGGATGCCTGTGCGATTACTTGGAATGGCTGCTATGACTAATTTGCCGTCAGTCTCCGATAAGGCCGATACGATCAAGTGATCGGAATCCGTGGCGCCGGAACAAAAGCTTTTGGTGCCATGCAGCAACCAGTCTTTGCCGTCAGCGCTGATTTTGGCGCGAGTATCGAGAGGATTGAGGGTGTTTCCCCAAAACCAGTTATTTTTGACTGTTTCACGGTAATAATGCGGCCATTGGTCCCCGAACAGCCGGATTGTCGCCAACAACAAATGCTGGAAACCAAACAAATGTCCTACCGAACTATCAGTCCTGGAAATAATACGCACAATCTGTAGCGTATCGTGCCAATCCAGGCCGTGCCCACCATATTCAACCGGAATGATGAGGTTTAATAGGCCGCTTTTACGCAGGCTGTCGCGTTCATTTTTGGCCGTGCCGCCACGTTTATCCCGTTCCACTGCGGTGACCGCAAACTCCGCCGCTAATTGTTCGGCCTTGTCGAACAACGATTGGGCCTTTAATTGAGCCTGTTTGATAGGATTAACCACGCCCATTATGCCGCCACTTTGTCAGTTTGCTTTGATTCCAGTTCGCGTACCAAGGGCAAAACATGCTTCCCGAAATAGTCGACTTCTTCCTGGAAATGTAAAAAACCCGTCAGAATCAAGTCAACACCCACCGCTTTTAACGCCACAATACGCCCGGCGATTTGTTCGGGCGTGCCGATCAGATTGGTCTTGAAGCCGTCGTTATATTGCACCAAGTCCTCGAATGTGGACTTGGCCCAATTACCGTCACCTTCAGGAGATGCTTTTCCTGCTTGCTTGGCCTCATGTCCAAAAGCATCGACAGCTTTGGTGTCGGCTTTGTCAATAATTTCATTCAACACCGCCTGGGCTTCCGCTTCGGTGTTCCGGGCGATCACGAAAGCATTGACGCCGATCTTGACCGTATGGCCTTCCTTGGCCGCCTTGCCGCGAATATCGTCAACTTGCGCCTTGATGCCCTCCAGCGTATTGCCGTTAGTGAAGTACCAATCCGAGACCCGGGCCGCCATGTCTCGCGCCGCCCGGGAGCTACCGCCCTGAAATATTTCCGGATGCGGTTGTTGTAAAGGCTTAGGCTTTAATGTGAAATTGTGGAAACGGTAGAAATCGCCGGAAAAGCTGAAATCGTCCCGGGTCCAAATGCCTTTCAGCACGCGGATGAATTCTTCTGAACGACGATAGCGTTCGTCATGCTCCAGCCACGGCTCACCGATAGCGGTAAACTCTGTTTTAAACCAACCACTGACGATGTTGACGGCGATGCGGCCCCCCGTCAGGTGGTCAATAGTGGCAATTTGCTTGGCGACGACCGCCGGATGCCAAGGCCCCGGCAAAATAGCCGCGATCACCCGTAGTTTTTGGGTCGCCGCCAACAAGGCATGGGAGAAAGAGACCGATTCGTGCTGATATTCCGCACCGTAACCCGCGGTGAAACGGATCTGGCTGAGGGCGTAGTCAAAGCCGCTTTGCTCGGCAATTTGCGCAAGCTTGCGGTTATAGTCAATATCCCAACTGGTGCGTTGCTCGATTTTACTGATCAGCAGGCCGCCACTGACGTTGGGTACCCAATAGGCAAACTTGATTGGGTTGTTGCTTTGATGTGATTGGCTCATTTGATTTTTCCTTATGCGGCATGGCGTGCGGGGAAGTTAAGCGGTGCTCCATTGAGCGTGACCGTACCGGCCACCTCGACTGGACGGGTCAAGGTATCGAGCACGGGGCAGTGCGCTTCCACGACCGCGACCAGCTTTTCGATAGTTTCCTGGGCCGCCGGGCTTTTCACTGTGGTTTCAAAGCTGATTTTCTGGAAACCGGAGGGAACCTCTTTCAAGCCGAAGAGGCCGTTGAGATCCAGGTGACCCTTGGCGCTCACCTCGACCGCCTCCAAAGGGATGTCCAATACGGCGGCGTAGGCTGCATAGACGATTTCCTGACAGGTGCCGAGCGCGGCCAGGATCAGTTCGACGGGGTTTACACCCGCGTCACCCCCACCCAATTCAGGGGGTTCGTCAATGATCAGCGGCGGAAAATCCCGCACTTCGGCAGCACAACGCACGCCATCGAGCAAGCGGGTCTTTGCCTTAAAAACGAGACGGGCGCCCGCCGGATTTTCTTGCAAGGCGGCAATGGTGTTTTCTAATGCGGCTTTCAAATCTTTCTGTGACATGTGGATTTCCATAGCATTGATGTTGAGGCTGCCAAATCTAAGTAAGGATGGCTTTGCGATAGGTTCGTCAAATTGAATTGTTCCAACTACTTACAAAACGGAACGTCCTTTTCGGAGTCTATTCTCCGCCGGTCTCGAACAGCTCCAGCGGCAATCCCACCAGTGCTTTACCAATCCATTCGCGGGCGATATTGTTCGATGGCCCCATGCCGATGCCGGCACGGGCATCACGGAAGATGCGCTCGATAGGGCCTTTCTTGTAACCGTAACCGCCGCTGACATCCAGGGCATTGCGTGCCGAGATATTGGCGACTTCCGCCGCATGCACCTTGAATTCGGTCAACGGTAGCAGGATTTGCCCTTGCGGCTGACCGGTGGCCTGCAATTGGTCCAATTGCCGCGCCAGCTCGTGCTGCCAGGGGCGCAGGCTTTCGACCAACACCTTGGACTCGCCCAATTGCTGGCGCAGCACTTGGTAGTCGGACAGTTTGCGGTTGAAATCGCGATGGATGGTGCCGGTCAGATGGTCTGAAGCTTTTTCCAATGCCGCCCTGGCTACACCGTGCCAAACAGAGCCCAGACCAACCAGATAGACCGGTGATACGCCGTGGTAAACAATGTCTTTGCCCTGGCCTTCGTCGCCCAGGCGGTCGATGCTTTTCACATTCACATCTTTGTAAGTGATCGGCCCGCTGTGGTTGCCGCGCACCCCGAGCGCTTCCCAGATGCCATGCGTGATGCCGTCCAGTTTGGAATCGACGATGAAGAAACTGATGTCGGTAGGGCCTTTGGCGCCCGGCGAACGGGTTTGAAAAATGTAGTAATCCGCTTGCCCGGCGCTGGTGGTGAATGACTTTTCCGCATTGAGCAGATAGTTATCGTCGTTGCCCCGACTGGCTTCGCTGAAGTTGAACCACCAGTGTCCACCCGAGGCTTTTTCGCTGGTCGAATAGGTGCCGATCAAACCGTCGCGGGCCGGCTTCAACCAACGTTCTTTTTGGTCGTGGTTGCCGAATAAGTTGATGGTCTGCGCCGCGCCGGTGTGCATCACATAAACTAGGCCGGTGGAGGCGCAGGCGCGGCCGATTTCTTCGGCCACGATAGAAAAGGCGACATGGCCCAGACCCAGACCGCCGTATTCCTTCGGAATCAGCACGCCATTCCAGCCCGCCCGGCCCAAGGCTTCAAGATTCTTCCGAGGGAAAACGCCCTGGTCGGTTTGTTCGGCATTAGGCCGGATGACTTCGTCAACCAGGGCGCGAATTTCGGAACGGATTTTTTCGTAATCGTGTACAGACATGATACTCTCCTTAAGCTACTTCACATGATTGGGTTTGATCCGCGCGGATAAGCGCCGCCACAACGGCTTGGCGCGCTGCCGCATGGATGCGTTCATTGACGATGGCATCGCTAAAGCGTGAGCCGTCATAGTTCTGTTCGGTGGCGTAGATGCCGGAAGGGACGGTTTGCGCACCGAAGAAGCCGAACAGCGGCCGCAGTTGATGTTCGATAATCAGGGCATGCTTTTCCCCGCCGCCGGTGGCGCCAAGAATCACCGGCACTTCGTTCAGCGCCGTCACATCCAGAAAATCAAACACATGCTTGAATAGGCCGGTGTAGGAACCCTTGTAAACCGGGGTGACCGCGACCAGGATGTCGGCCGACCCGATAGAATCCAGCACGTCTTTGCCACTATCGCTCAGCTCCCCCGGATGACGGGCAAGTCCGAAAACCGGGCCCAAATCAGCCAAGCTGTGGGTTATGACTTCAATACAAGCTTGCTGGTAAGCTTGTTGTTTGATTGCTTCGACGATTTGCCCGGCCAGTCCTAGCGTCTTAGACGGCAGCCCTAGATTGCCCGAAACAACCACGACTTTTAATGTACTCATGTTGATTGCCTTTGTACGGTTGAAAAATCCCAATGCCTGCAAGGCACGGGTACTGTACTTAAGCTTTAGCATCGACTATGCCAACTTTCAACTTATTGTTTTTAAAGTGATTAATGACGGCTCTATTGATGTGGATGCCGTTGTTGCAGCAGCGAATTACAACGATTGCCGCTGTAGCGGCAATCGTTGTTGGGCAGGCATCTGGCAAACCCAGGATTCAGGCCGCTCCTGGTCATTTGGCACAATATCTGCTGCTTCTGTGGTTTAGCACACCAGCCGAAGCGAAGATCGCTTCAATACATTAGCCAAAGCCGAGAATTGACAAGATGTCCAGACCGATAATTGATATGCGCAGCCGACCTGCGTTTCTACATGATTTTTATGGCGCAACGCCGGCAACCCCAGAATATGAAACCGCCAAATGGCTTAACCGCCGTTTGGGCTCCAAACAGGACGATCACTTTGTCCGTTCGCAGTCCCTGGATGGGTTTATCGAGGAAATCCGCGAGGTGGGTATCCGCCATGCGGTCGTTGTGGGCCGCGATACGCCCGACATCAAAATCCCTAATGAAACCATCCGGGACATTACCGCGCCGCACCCGGAGCTGATCGGCATCGCCTCGGTAAACCCGCAGGCGCTGGATAGCCATGCCATCGCCAAAGAAATTGAAAAGGCCGTGGACACGCTGGGATTGAGGGGAATTAACATAGAACCCGGATTCGGTGCGCCGCCCATTCAGGCCGATGATCCGTTGCTCTACCCGATTTATGACGCCTGCAAACAACTGGGTGTGCCGGTGTTTTTAATGTCAGGGCCGACCACGCCGAACCTGGAATATGCCAATCCGGTCGCCGTCGGCAAGGTGGCCAGGGCTTTTTCAGGATTGCCTATCGTCTGCTACCACGGTTTTTATCCGTATGTGAACGAAATGATCGGCGTCGCGTTTCGCTATGAAAACGTTTACGTCGTCCCGGACATGTATATTTTTCTGCCGGGCGGAAGCTTGTATGTGGAAGCGGCCAACGGTTTTATGAAGGGGCAACTGCTGTTTGGCAGCTCGTACCCGTTCCGGGCGATGGGGCAAACGCTAGAGGACTTTCTACAGCTCGGTTTGCACGAGGAGGTGTTGGATCGGGTGTTATATCAAAACGCGAGACGGTTATTGCGGATTTAACGGGTGGGCCGGGATTTGCCGAATAATCCTAGCGCGGATTATCCGGCATCCCTCCGTTAAAATTTGAAATTCGCGCCCGCACCCAAGGCCCATTCGCTACCGGTGACATGATAATCTCCCAAAGCCAGTGTGCTGCGGCTTGCTGTGCCTTCAAAAGCATAGGCGGCAAACGCATCCAGCCTGAACCGGGGTGTAAAGGCATATCCCAGACCTGCCGTGGCGGTATGCTCCCAGACGACCGGGCCTAAAGTCGTTTGTACGACCTTAATCAAATCGTTGCTATTAAGAACCCCGGGGACATTGGTATCAAGCGGCAGCGTCCCCAGTCCTGTAAAGCCGCCAACAGTGCCGTTCGGATTATCGCGAAGTATCTCCGAGGCATAACTGTAACCTGAGCGGAGCTGCCATTTTCCAAGGCTATATTGGCCACCTAGCATAGCCAGGAACTGGTCATCGTAGATGTCCTTGTACAGTGAAGATTGCGACCAGTTTTTCCAAGCGACATCCGCCTCCAATAGCAAGTCAGGCGTTGCATTGGCTGCTATGCCCCAGGTGACTTCCAAGGGTTGATCGAGCTTTACGCTTTGGTATTCCTGACCGCCGCCGACTGTAGTCGACAATACGTTATGGTAGTGGTATTGCAAAGGGGACTTGACCGAAACCCCTAGCTTCACATCATCGGTGAGCTGGTAAGTTGCACCCAATGAACCACGGAGCGAAATATTATGTACGCTGGACGTAGTCCCCCCAAAATCACCCGACAAACCGCCTAGCCCGCTCGTATTCCCGGTAGTTCCTAATTGACCTAAACCAAATCCTACCGTTAATGCCGCCCCTAATGACAAATCTGGCGTCACTTCATAAGCCGCCCCCACGTTGGCGCTAAATGACAGGAATTCCAAAACCAAAGGTAATGTCGCCGCGCCACCGGCACCGGCGCCACCCAGTCCAAGCCCGGCCCCGCCATTGATAGGATGGGTGCGGTAATCCGCACCTATGCCCGAATCAAGCGCGACACCGCCGCCCACCACAAGGCCGGGCAAGACTTCTCCGCTGAGGGCAACATCCGGCGCAATGTAATTCTGCGCCAGGCTGGGGGAATGGTTAGTAAATCCGTTGTTGCTTTGATAATTATCGACTACAGGTTCAAGAACCGCCGCGCCCAAGCCAAAATTAAAGCCTTTAAACTGGGTCAAGGTGGCCGGGTTGCCAAACAATGCGGCGGAAACTTCTTGCGGTCGGGTATAAGCCGCACCAGCCATACCGCCAGCAATAGGTTTTAAAGACAGGTTCAGATCAGTTCCGGTATTCAGGGCCAATACCCCAGGCGATACCGTACTCGCTAGTGCCAATAACGACATCTTCTGCAATCGCCATAAATTTATACGCTGGTAATTTTTGGCAGGAAACGATTCTTTATTCATTAGAAACTCCAATTAACATATTTTCAGATATCGGCGACGTCCGTTGAGTTTGCCCTAAGAGGATTCCGGGAAAGACAAACACGTTGCGCCCAAAACCTTTCAAAGCAAAGCTTATGCCATTTATAAGTTATTGTTTGTTAATTGTATTTTGTATATTTTTATTATTGATGCCGCACTGGCGGCAATGCGGATGAAAAATCGCCGCTTTTGAAGCAATGAACCAAAGGAATTGCTGCTCTTGGAGCAATGCGGTGTGGGTTTGCAAAATTGATGGGAAAGATAAAGGCCCAATATGTATTTTAAGGGCTTTTGGTAAAATGGGCGGATGGAAACCTCAATCACCATCAAACAGTTAGTCAGTGAAACCCGCTGTTATGCCGCCATCCGGCAGTTGCGTTGGGCTGACGGTGTCACTTGCCCGCATTTATACCCCTGATAGCATAAGTATCTACACAACACCTACACAACATTTCCCAAGAATTGCCGTGCAGTCGCTTTTAAAGTCTCCAGCTCCACTTGGGAGTAGGCATCCATGATTTTGGACATGGACAGGAAAACCCATAAACCCGCCAGCAATGCGGGATTGGTGGACTCCTGCTTATGGCGCATTCGCCTGCCACTGAGCCTGATCAGGAACACCCGGAATTCGGTGGCTTCCGGGCTAGTGTACCCACAGGGCATAAATCGGCGGCGGTTTCCCAGACCGTGACACAGGCCATACTAACGACTAGCAGGTGTTTGGCGACGGCCAGGGCGGATTCCTGCCGCCAGGCTTCGAGCTGGTGGCCGGCCGATTTGACCGGGTTGAAAAAGCACTCGATCTGCCCTTGTGCCCTGCGGGTAAACGCCAGTAGTGCCAGAGGGCAGGCGGCGTCCGCGTCCTTCATGTTAGTCAACAACAGCCATTGTGCCAACACGTCGCCGCCGTCGTTCAGTGCGTGTTTTAAAAGTCTCGATTTAGTAAAAATTGGTCACAATCAACTGGGTTGCCCGAACGTAACATTGGAAAATTGGATGAAATCACCTTGCTTCAAGATGAATTTGATCTAAAAAACCTCAGTTTTCACCACCGCCGTACTTTTAAAACACGCACTCAACGGCGGATCGGTTCCAACCCAACACATCTTCGGCGGTACGGTGCTTTCCGTCCAGCAAGGACAAGGTGGCATCGCCCATTGCACAGCGCCTGCCAGGGCTGGGATCAAGCCAACCAAGCGTGAAACCAAAGCCACCACTTCCTTAGAAATTCCGTTTCGTTCAAGGGTTGTTGTTTTCATCTGTGGGTTTCAGTGTTATTACATTAAGCCATCATTGTACGCGGTATGTTGGTTATTGCTGCTTCCCTAAGCTCGTACTTTAAGAAGCTCCTCAATTGTTAACCCAGTATCTTTGGCAATTTACCGAAGCAAAATCGGTGGCACATCACGCCCTGCATGAAATGGTACTGTTGTGCATCTGCCATTAGGGTGGCGAAACTGCTTGTGTGAACCTCGCTGACGAATTTCAATAAATCCCAACACTTCTAGCAAGGCAACGACTTCGCGAGGCTTAAGAACAGGCAAGTGACCTATGCTTAAGCCACAACAACATTTTGAGTACCGATAAATTCAGCTTCCAATCTTGGCTCACCATCTTCAAGCAACATTTCAACAACTTCCCGAAGATTCTGATTTAGCTCATCCAAGGTTTCTGCTTGCGTATGCGCCCCTTGAAACCTAGGGATAAAGCCAACATAAAAACCCGTATCTTGGCATCGCTCTACAATTGCCATATAAGTTCTCATACGAACGTACTCCTATTTCGTTTTTTACTAAAGAACCCCTGAAAGTATTAGATTTGCAATAATAGGCTTAAACAAAAAAGGCTCATAGTGGGTTTTGAGGGCATGCCATTGGTTGCAACAAAGCATCCAAGAGCGAACCCAATAATGCCCGCCCACGCCGCCTGACATTATGCACAAACTCAAAGAAACCCAGGTAAAGCGG
>NZ_JAQTZU010000015.1 GCF_028687615.1 Methylovulum sp. | reverse complement strand
CTCAGCTTTTTCGGCCTTTGCTCTTTCAGCCGCTTCCGCTTTGGCTTGCTCGGCTTTTTCGGCCTTGGCTTTTTCAGCCGCTACCGCTTTGGCTTGCTCGGTTTTTTCGGCCTTGGCTTTTTCAGCGGCTACCGCTTTGGCTTGCTCTGCTTTTTCGGCCTTGGCTTTTTCAGCGGCTACCGCTTTGGCTTGCTCTGCTTTTTCGGCCTTGGCTTTTTCAGCGGCTACCGCTTTGGCTTGCTCAGTTTTTTCGGCTTTGGCTTTTTCGGCAGCTTCGGCTTTTGCCTGCTCGGCTTCCGCCGCTTTTTCTATAGCTTCGGCTTTTGCCTGTTCAGTAGCGGCTTCGGCGGCTTGTGCCGCTCGCTCTTGGGCTTGTTGCTCGGCGATTTTTGCTTGCTCCGCTTGCTGTTCGGCGGCTTTGGCGGCGTTCATGGCCTGTTCTTGCGCTTCTATTTCAGCCGCATCGAACATCGTGGCGTGGATGATGTCTTCCGTAGGCTCTGGTTCAGGCCGTTGGGGTTTGAGCAGCGCACTTAAGGTAAACAACACCAGCAAGGTTAGATGTAAAGCTAACGCCAGCAGGAAATAGCGGGAATATCGTCTTTGACTAGCCATTTCGCTATTGGTCTTCTGATTTCGCTTTAGTGCTGAATCCAACTTTGTCTACACCCGCATTTTTTAAATTTGCCATGACGGTGATGACATTGCCATATTCAACGGTTTTATCAGCACTGATATAGACCTGGGTTTGCGGTTTTTTTGCCAAGGCGGCAATCACCAATTCGGTAATGGCTTCAGCTTGCACGGGTTCGTTGTCGCCGTCATCAATCTTGATGGAATATTGACCGGATTTATCGATGGAAATAATGATGGGTGGATTGTCGGTGCTTCCCACGGCTTTTGATTCGGCTTCGGGTAAATCCACATCAACCCCCGTTTGCAACATCGGCGTAGTCACCATAAAAATAATCAGCAACACCAAGGTTACGTCAATGTAAGGAACGACATTGATTTCCGCCATAGGTTTCCGGCGGCCGTTTTTTCTGCTGAATTTGCTCATTTGTTATGCGCCTGCCTTTGCAATAACACGACAAATTCTTCAACAAACAGTTCGTAACGGCCTGTCAGACGATCCAGACGGGTGGAAAACCGGTTGTAGGCAATCACAGCCGGAATCGCGGCAAACAAACCTATCGCGGTGGCGATCAGGGCTTCGGCAATGCCGGGGGCGACTTGTGCGAGCGTGGCTTGTTTGACGCTGCCCAGCGACATAAACGAGTTCATAATTCCCCAAACCGTACCGAACAAGCCGATGTAAGGGCTGATGGAGCCGACGGTGGCGAGGAAGGACAGGTGTTCATCGAGGCGGTCCAATTCGCGGGACAATTCGATGCGCATGGCGCGTTGCGCGCTTTCCACTTGCACCATCGCTTCGACATTGCCGCTCTGGCGCATCCTGGAAAATTCCTTATAGCCTGCGAGAAAGATTTTTTCTATGCCTTCCGGCTCAAAATCTTTGGCGGACAATTTCCGGTACAAATCGGCTAAAGGGACGCCAGACCAGAATTGTTCTTCAAATTCGTCGGTAATTTCAACGGCACGGTTCAGTTCTTTGCGCTTGGCGAAAATAAACGTCCAGGAAGCCAGCGATGCGGCGGCTAGGACGAGCATGACAAATTGGACGACAAAGCTGGCTTCGGTGATTAAATGGAAAATCGATAAATCAGTGTTCATTCTTTAACTGCTCTAGTAAATATTTAGGAATAACTTTGGGGCGGAAGGTGTCGGCATCGAGGCTGGCAATGCGGATCAGGCCAGTCGCCAAGACTTCATCGCCACGGGCGACGGCTTGTGCAAACGTCAGGCTGGCATTTTTAACTAGCGTCACTTCCGCACTGATTTGCAACATGTCATTAAATCGGGCGGGGCTTAAATAGTCAACTTGCACCGAACGCACGACAAAGAGTATGCCTTCGCTTGCCCGCAACTGGTCTTGCTCATGGCCCATAGACCTGAGCATTTCAGTCCTCGCGCGTTCAAAAAATTTCAGGTAATTGGCGTAAAACACCACGCCACCGGCATCGGTGTCTTCGTAATAAACCCGTATAGGCCATAAAAACGAGGCTTGCTTCATGGCTGGGTTTATTCAAACAAATCAGCGGAAATGCCAGGTGTTTTCGGCACGGGCAAACCAAAATGGGTATAAGCGTGTTGGGTGACGACGCGGCCGCGCGGTGTGCGCATGATGAATCCCTGCTGCATCAAATACGGCTCCAGGACATCTTCAATCGTGCCACGCTCTTCGCTGATGGCGGCCGCCAGAGTGTCCAAGCCGACCGGGCCGCCAGCGAAATTTTCAATCATAGCCAGCAATAATTTCCTATCCAGCGTGTCGAAGCCGTTGCTATCGACCTTGAGCATATCCAAAGCCTGCATGGCGATGGTGTCGGTGATGATGCCGTTACTTTTGACTTCGGCAAAATCCCGCACCCTTCTTAATAATCGGTTGGCGATACGCGGTGTGCCGCGTGAACGGCGGGCGATTTCAAATGCGCCGTGGGCTTCCATGCTGATGCCTAACACCTTAGCCGAGCGCAAAATGATGCTGGTCAATTCATCCAATGTGTAAAACTCCAGTCGCTGGACGATGCCAAAACGATCCCGCAAAGGTGAGGTCAGCAAACCTGCGCGGGTGGTTGCGCCGACTAACGTGAACGGCGGCAAATCGAGCTTGATGGAGCGGGCGGCGGGGCCTTCGCCGATCATCAAATCGAGCTGGTAATCTTCCATCGCCGGATACAGGATTTCTTCAACCGCCGGACTCAAACGGTGGATTTCGTCAATAAACAACACGTCATGGGCTTCGAGATTGGTCAACAAAGCCGCCAAATCGCCCGCTTTTTCGAGCACGGGGCCGGATGTCTGGCGAATCTTAACACACATTTCCGCCGCGATTATATTTGCCAGCGTGGTTTTGCCCAAGCCCGGCGGGCCGAAGATCAGCACATGATCCAGGGCCTCCTTACGCGCCGTTGCTGCTTGGATAAATATTTCCATTTGTAGGCAGAGTTCTTTTTGTCCGACATACTCGGCGAGGCGTTTCGGGCGGATGGCGCGGTCTTGGCGTTCTTCGTCCAAGTGGCTGTTGGCGGTGATGACGCGGGCACTTTCAATCATTTGACTGCGCCTTGTAAGGCCAGACGGATGATGTTTTCGCAGCTTTTGCCTTCGGCATTGATGTTTTGCACCATTTTGTTGGCGTCTATCGGTTTATAGCCCAAGGAACACAAGGCGCTGATGGCTTCCTGTTTGGGATGGCTTAGCAAAGGTGTTGTTACTGGAACAGTTAATGAGCCGTCCTGACCCAAATCAGGCAGGCGGTCGCTCATTTCAATCACTAGGCGTTCGGCGGTTTTTTTGCCCACTCCCGGCAAACGCACCAAGGCTAGCGTGTCGTTATTTTGGATGCAGCGGTGGAATTCTTCGGCACTTTGTCCCGATAGAATTGTTAAAGCAAGTTTGGGGCCGACTCCGTTGACTTTGATCAATGCCCTGAATAGGGTGCGGTCGGCTGCCTTTAAAAAACCGAACAGGCTATGCGCGTCTTCGCGTATCACCAAATGCGTGTGCAAGGTGACTTCCGCGCCGACCAGCGGCAATTCATAAAATGTCGTCATCGGGGCTTCGATTTCATAACCGATCCCTTGTACATCCAAGATTAATAACGGCGGTGCTTTTTGCACCAGTTTACCGCGTAAAAAACCGATCATTGATAACCCTGTTGTAAACGCTGCGCCGTTTGTTGGTAGTGGGCATGGCAGAGGCTGATGCCCAGCGCGTCGCTGGCGTCAATCTGCAAGTCGCCTTGGATATTGAGCAATATTTTCACCATGTGCTGCACTTGCAATTTGTCGGCACTGCCTTTGCCGGCAATGGCCTGTTTGACTTGCCGCGCCGCATACTCAAACACTGGCAAGCCTAAGCTTTGCACCGCGCAAATCGCCGCGCCGCGTGCTTGCCCTAATTTTAACGCGGAATCGGCATTTTTGTGCATAAACACTTGTTCTATCGCCATTTGTTCGGGTTGGTGCTGCTCGGTGATTTGGCAGATGCCATCGAATATTTGCTTCAAGCGGTCCGGGAAATAATCGGCGCTGATGCGTATACAGCCGCTGGCTATATAACGGTAACCACGCGGGCCATGTTCGATAATGCCGTAACCAGTCAGCCTGGAGCCGGGGTCTATGCCTAGGATTTTCATTTGCGATGGGGATTTATCTGTCGGGTAGTGGTTGAATTGGAATTGTATTGCAATGTAGCCACATTTTTGTAGGTTGTATTCTGGCAAGCCATCGGAATGGTGGACAATTGTCCGGTAATTAGCGTCCAGTGCTATTCCAGTCCCATCATAATCTCGTCACTAATATCGGCATTGGAATAAACGTTCTGCACATCGTCCAAATCTTCCAGACGGTCGATGAGTTTCAGCATTTTTTCCGCCGTTTCGGCATCCAGATCGACCATTGTCGAGGCTTGCATCGTCACTTCAGCGTTGTCAGGTGTAAATTCAGCGGCGACCAGCGCGTCTTTTACGTTCAGATAATTCTCTGGTGTCGTCATGACATCGACCGAACCGTCATCGTTGGTGATGACATCATCTGCGCCCGCTTCCAAAGCCGCTTCCATCAGCGCGTCTTCATCCACGGACGGCGCGTAGCTGAGGATGCCGAGCTTGCTGAACAGGTAGGCGACCGAACCGTCCGTACCCAAGTTGCCGCCCGCTTTGGTGAAGGCATGGCGGACTTCGCCGACAGTGCGGTTGCGGTTGTCGGTCAGGCAATCGACGATAATCGCCGTGCCGCCGGGACCGTAGCCTTCATAACGGATATTTTCATAATTCGCGCCATCTAATGCGCCAGAGGCTTTTTTGATGGTGTTGTCGATGGTGTCGCGGCGCATGTTCGCGCCTAAGGCTTTGTCTATCGCCGTCCGTAACGATGGGTTGCTGGCAGGGTCTGGGCCGCTGGTTTTTACGGCAACGCCGATTTCGCGCAGCATTTTGGTGAAAATTTTCCCGCGTTTGGCATCTTGCCCCGCTTTACGGTGCTTGATGTTCGCCCATTTACTGTGTCCAGCCATTGTTTCCCTCTAAAAGAACGGTTAAAAAATTGATGATCTTGATATTTCTGATTAATTGCCCTTGACGCTCATGTCCAGCTTAAGTTCTTTGGCGGTTTGGGCTTTGAGCAATTCAATCAAATCGTTCGCCGCACTGCCGCCGCTTTGGGCATTGCCGCCCATTTGGATTTCCGGCACCCATTTTTGTTTTTCTATGGCTTCGGCGTAACGGATATGCACGGTTTTCCACGCTTCGAGCTTGGTGGCCAACGCGCCGTCGGCACTCATCACCAAACGCTTGTATTCACCATCACCTTCGCCGCGCAGGATTTGCTCCTGTTTATAGGCTATCGCCGCGAGCCGTTTCTGTTCGGCTTCCAGCTTGCCCTGTTCGGCGACCAACACCGCTTGCGTGGCTTTGGTGACGGCGACTTCCTTTTCTTTTTCGGCATCGACGACGGCCTGGATTTTTTCCTGTTCCTTGGTGTAACGGTCAACCATGACATTTTTCTTGCCTTGCTCTTCGGCGGTCAAGGCTTCTTGGCGCGCCCGTTCGGCATCGGCTTTGGCGGTGATGATGCCCATTGTCGCTTCGCGTTTGCGCGAGATTTGGTCTAGGGTTTTCTTCTCAAAATCCCAGTCGGTCAATTGGAAGCCATTGACCTTAATGCCATACATCTTAAAATCGCTGGAGTGTTGCAATGGCAAACCATCCGCGCCGTATTTGATGACCGGGATATTGCGGGTCAAATGTTCGTTGGTGGCTTCCTGTTTTTCCACAACGGATTTCAGTTCGGTGAAAAACTTGCCCGATGCGACTTGCTGTTCCGCCCACTGGGTGAATATGCCGCGTTTTTCGGCGTAGGCTTCCTCGGAAGTCATCAGTCCTGCCGTGAGATTCATGGACTCTTCCGTCACTGTGCGGATCAATTTTTCCGCGACGGCGTTTTTGTTGCGGAAATCCTTGTGCAGACGGATCATGGTTTCGTCATCCGTCGGCAAGGCAAAACGCGCCTTGCCAAACACCGTCCCGGTGCCGCCGTCCTGATAGCGGACGGCAACACCGATTGCTTTCAGGCTGCTTTCGTTTTCTTTGCCCGCAGAACCGCCCTTGTCGAAATCATAAGTGGCGACATCGGAATAAATTTCCGTGTTGCCAAAACCTTTAAAGTAAATGCCGGGCGAGAATTTGACGAACAGTTGCCCGGTCGGATACTGGACCACCGTCCGTTCCCCCGCATCGTTGATACCAAAACATAAGTTCACAACAATTAGAGCAGCTAGGCCAATCGCGGCATAAAACGCATTTTTCAACAGCAACTTCTTTAAGGTTTCGTCAAGCATTGCAGTTCCTCATGGGTAAGATAAGAAAATCACGGTATCAGTTGGTGACGGGTGAATGTCCTTATTCATCAGGCTGTGCTGCATCCTCAGAGGCTGAGTACGCATCTTTTTGCACATATATGGACATGATGTTGCAAAGCTACGCACAACTTATACTTCAAACGGTCACGTTTTCGGTTTCTGCAATCCATCGTAGGGTACGCTGTGCGTACCTTTTGCATTGATTTTATGATGATTTTTAAAGGTACGCACAGCGTACCCTACCTAAAAAAACCGAAAACGTGAACGTTCAGAGTATAGCTAGGCTTAGAGCAGGTGGTTTAACACCGCCCGCAAATCGGCTTCGTGGACATAAACATCCGCCAATTCCCGCACGATGGCGCGGTCAACGACGCCGCCAAAACCAATCGTGTAAGCCCCTGCCTGCTTGGCTTCCATATCGGTTTTGCCGTCGCCCACCATAACCATTGTTGCCCCGTCTACACATAATTGGCTGCAAACTTCGGCTTTACCGCCGTTTCGGGCCAATGGCGAGGCTTGTTGATAATCACGGTAGCTGCCATCGTCATGGAAATAAATGTCTACGGCATGGACACGCTCGTCAGGCACTCCCAATTGCCGGGCCAGCGGCAATATGGCGGGGAGCAGGCCGCCGCTGATGATGTGCACCTGCTTGCCGATTGAAGATAATCGCGCGAATACCTCATTGACTCCTGCCACTTGCTCGGCGATGTACAAATCCGCGAGCCAGTTGATGCTGTCCTGATCAGGTTTGATCATTGACAGGCGCTGCCCGTACACCGCTTCCAACGGCAGTTCGCCGTTCATCGCGGCATCGGTCAGTTTCGCCATCGCCTCGCCCAAACCCACCCGCGCAGCAAGTTCGTCTATGCCTTCGATTTTGCTTAAGGTGCTGTCGAAGTCGAAACAAATGATGTCAAAGCTCATAAGGTGATTTGCGTGATGTTATGTACGGGCGGAAGTCCGCTGATTTGTTGTAACAGCGCCTCGGTCAAGGCTTCTGAGATGCTGATGACCGCCATAGCTTCCTGGTTGTCATCGGCGGTGCTGACCTGCATCCTAGAAATATTGATGTTGGCATTGCCCAGCACCGCGCTGATCGCGGAAATTACGCCGGGCTTGTCGTCATGGCGGGTGACCAGCAAAGTGCCTTCCGGCACGACTTCAAGATCAAAATGGTTGATGCACACCAAACGTGGCTGGCGGCCGCCCAATAATGCCCCGGACAGGCTGAGGGTTTGGCCGGCACAGAATCCGGTTATTTTTATCAGCGAAATATAATCGTGCGATTCGCGGGAAGTGGATTCAACCAGCGCGATGCCTTGGCGTTTAGCCAGATTTTCGGCGTTGACGCGGTTGACGGTGGTGGAGACATGCCCGCTTAACACACCGACCAGGGCGGCAATGGAAATGGGGCGCACCGCAACTTCAGCAGCTCGTCCAAAGGTGGCGACCTCGATTTTTTGCAGCGGTTGCGGGACTAATCCCACCAGCATCTTGCCTAAAATCGTCGCCAGGTTCATGAATTCATGGGATTTTTTCAGCTCTTCGGCGGACAGCCTGGGCAAATTCAAGGCGTTGACCGCTTCGCCGGTTTTCAGGAACATCACGGCTTGGCGGGCAATTTCGACACTGACGGCGACTTGCGCCTCGCTGGTGGACGCGCCCAAATGCGGCGTGAACACGATATTGTCCAGTTCCAGCAACGGCGAGCCGGCGGGCGGCTCGTTTTCATAAACGTCCAGCGCGGCCCCGGCAATCTGCCCGTTTTTCAGGGCCAAGTACAACGCCGCTTCATCAATCAGGCCGCCACGGGCGCAGTTAATGATCATGGCTTCTTTTTTCATCATGGAAAATTGTTTGCTTCCAATGATGTTATGGGTTTTTTCAATCAGCGGGCAGTGCAAAGTCAAATAATCGGCGCGGCTGACCAGATCATCCAAACTGACGGGTTCAACGCCCAATTCGGCAAAAATTTCTGGTGCGACAAACGGGTCGAATGCAATGACGTGCATTTGCATGCCCAAACCGCGTTGCGAGACTATCCGGCCTATCGTGCCAAAGCCCAGTATCGCCAGCGTCTTATGTGCAACCTCAGTACCCATCAGTTTGGAGCGTTCCCACTTGCCGGCGCGTACCGAACGGTCGGCGGTCGGCAGATGGCGGCTAAGTGACATCAGGTGCGCGACCGCCAATTCTGCGGTGGTGGTGGCATTGGCATCGGGCGTGTTCATGACGATGATGCCCAGTTCGGTGGCGAGCGGAATATCGACATTGTCAACGCCAATGCCGGCGCGGCCTATCAGCTTCAGGTTGGTGGCGGCATGTAAGACGGCGGGGGTGACTTGGGTGTCGCTGCGTATCAACAAAACATCGTATTCGCCGATAATTTTGCACAGGCCAGCTTCGTCAAGCCCGGTTTCGATATGGATGGCAAAATCCGTTTGTTCGTTTAAATACTGGATACCGGCGGGTGCTAATTTGTCAGAAATCAGGATTTTTTTCATGAGTGGCTGTGACGGGCTTAAGCACTAAATAATGCCCTAGTTTACCAGCTTTGTAATCATCTCGGAATTTTGCTTCCTTCTGGTTGTTGCCAAAGTTGCTTAAGGTGATTTTCGAGAAAGAACATACCATCAAAAATCTAATTCGTAGAAAAACTATAGTCCACGAAAATCACGAAAATCACGAAAAAATAACTTGGAGACGTATTTTTTCGTATTTTTCGTATTTTTCGTGCTTTTCGTGATTTTCGTGGACAATGCGTAACATCAGTAAATATTCTGAAAAATTCAAGATTTTTTGATGAATCAAATCAATCGGCTTTGTTCCACATTATTTTTCTGATGAGGGGCAATAAATGTTCTGCCAATAATTCCTGGTAATAGCCGGGGTTATAATGATGGTTTAACGGATTCGGATGGAGCAGTTTAGGATCGACCTGTCCGTCGGGGCCGACTGATAAGGGATCAAGATTGACATAACTGACGCCGTGACCGTTACACCATGATTCAATAGCGGCATTGAATTGCCGGGTCAAGTCGGTACGCTCCTGTTGGTTGGCCTTCACGCTTAACCTGGCTTTGGCGACCTCGCCTTGTGCCAAACCATCGCGTAAGGTGGGCAGGGGGGTGCTGAGGACGACCACTTTGGCTTTTTGCTGCGCTAGGGTGATGAGCTGGCAGTAATTGTCGATGGCCTGTTGGGTTGCTTGCTGCCTATCGATGTGATGTTTTTCCGCCCGATACCAAATGACGAAACCGGTGTCCACTTCCCCCAAGCAGAACAAGATTATTTTGGCAGGATGTTGTTGTAATGCGTGTTTAAAATGTTCGGCGGCTTGGGTTTGGCTGTTGGGGTTTTGTAGGCCCGATAGGGTTGCACCTTCCACAATGACCGATTTCCAGGCCATTTTGGGGGTTAGTTTCAGCCAATTTTCCCGTTCAAAGAGACGGGCATGTGAATCTCCCAAAACGAGGACAATATACGGGTTGTTCACATTGGTTTCGTCAGTGGGTGGGGCTTTTTTGCATAAGTCATTGATGACCTCGTTTCTGGCCCGAATGGCTTCAAGCGCGGAATTTTCAAGTCTGGCAAGTTGCTTGCGCAAATGGATAACTTCTTCAGCCAAGCTGAGTGTTTGCGGCGAAGGTTTCCAGGAATCCAGGGCGTAGCCAAACTGTTTGAAATCTTCATGATAAAATTGGGCAACCCGTTGGGCGGTTTCTTCATCATAATAACTTTGCCAATCAATGGGCAATGATTCGTTGATGCGATGTTTTTTTAGCAAATCACCGGCGTTTTTTGCCGGGGCGATGATTTTTAACACCGAAGCAAATTCTGCTTCAAGGTTTTCTGTATGCAAAATATGCGTGTAACGCATTAACTCAGGAAGCAACAGGTGCGCCATGCTGTGCCAGTGGTTGTTACAGTGGTCGGCTTGTGCGGTTTCAACAACCCAGCGGGCAAATTGCGGGAAGCTGGGGCAAATTTCTGGATCAGTGCCAAAGTATTCGGCAATCCGTTGCCAACTGTTACGCAATTCCGGCTCTTTTTGGCGTATTTTGTTAGACCATGCCGAGGCGATGCGGGCATAAGGGTTTCTGACCACACAAAAGCGGACAACCTTCCCGTCGTTCAGTAAGCGTAAGCGTTCATCTTCGCTGAATTGCATCAAGTTTTTTATGTCATGCGGGCGGGCATGGATGATCATTTCCCGGCTGGTTTGCAGGCCAAAATGCCGCAAAGGGACATGGCGGTTTTCCAAATCGACCAAGATCCATTTCATCGTGCTGCAAGCCGCTTTGGGGGTGGCAAGAAAAACATAATCCCGCTTGTCACCCACATACGAGCCGTGGAACAGACGATGTTCGATTTCCTTGAAGGAATATTGATATAAATGGTCTTGTTGTTTTTCCGGGTCCAGCCAGTGTCGGGTTGTGGCAATAGGCTTATTCATTTAATTCTGCGGGATGAAATTAAAAAAGGATGGTGGTTATTTTACGCCATGATTGGCGGGCTTCATGTCTGTCCGCCAATGTTTTCCTGAAAAGGGCCAGGATAATCTAAAATAGCCAAAAGCCGATCACCATAATAAATAATTTTTGAAACAACCATTCAGTATCAGGACAAACCAACATGACTAATGTTTTCCCCACCGCCATTTCCCTCACCGCCATTTCCCCCATTGACGGACGCTATGCCGACAAAGTTGAAAAACTGCGTCCGGTTTTCAGCGAATATGGCTTGATACGTTTTCGGGTGGAAGTTGAAGTGCGCTGGTTGCAGGCCTTGGCGAAACATCCGTTGATCAGCGAAGTCAGCCCATTCAGCGATGGCGCAAACCAGTTGTTGGATAACATCGTCGGGCAATTTTCGAAAGCCGATGCCCAGCGTGTCAAGGACATCGAAAAAACCACCAACCACGATGTCAAAGCCGTTGAATATTTGCTGAAAGAAAAAATCGCCGGTTGTGCCGAGCTGGAACAAGTCAGCGAATTCATCCATTTTGCCTGTACTTCGGAAGACATCAACAACCTGTCTTACGCTTTGATGCTGAAAGCGGGTCGGGACATTATCGCCGCGCAAATCAATGATTGCATCAGCGCGATCAAAACCATCGCCAACGACACCGCCGGCCAACCGATGCTGGCGCGCACCCACGGGCAATCGGCGACGCCAACGACTGTCGGCAAAGAATTCGCCAATGTCGCCGCACGTATGCAACGCCAATTGGCACAACTGCAAGCGGTTGAATTGCTAGGTAAAATCAATGGTGCGGTCGGCAATTACAATGCCCATGCGGTGGCTTATCCTGATGTCGATTGGGCCGTCTTCGCGCAAGACTTTGTCGAATCGCTGGGTTTGCAATTCAACCCGTACACGATCCAAATCGAACCGCACGATTATATCGCCGAGTTTTTCCACGCCCTGGCGCGTTTCAATACGATCTTGCTGGATTTTGACCGTGACGTTTGGGGTTACATTTCTCTGGGCTATTTCAAACAAAGGACGATTGCCGGGGAAGTCGGTTCATCAACGATGCCGCACAAAGTCAACCCGATAGATTTTGAAAATTCCGAAGGCAATTTAGGGCTGGCAAACGCATTGTTTGGCTTTTTGGCGGAAAAATTACCTGTGTCGCGCTGGCAGCGCGATTTGACCGATTCCACGGTGCTACGCAATATCGGTGTCGGTATCGCCCACACCAGCATCGCCATCCAAGCCAGTTTAAAAGGCATTTCCAAATTGCAATTGAATGTCGATGCTTTAGAAGCCGATTTGAACGCCAATTGGGAAGTGTTGGCGGAGCCTATCCAAACCGTGATGCGCCGTTACGGCATTGAAAAACCTTATGAAAAACTGAAAGAATTGACGCGGGGCCAGCGCATTACGCCCGAGCAGATGCGGGTGTTTATTGAAAAATTGGAGATTCCCGATGAAGCCAAGGCCTCGTTGTTGGCCTTATCACCGCGTTTTTACACGGGCTATGCGGAAAAGTTGGCCAAGAGGGTTTAGTTTTTGAGGGGAGGGTGGATGAAGCGTATTGCATCCACCCTGCATTGTGCTTGTCCTGCGGGCTTATTTCGCGCCTTCTTGTTTGATCAATTTGTCCATCACTTCAATCATTTTTTCATGCGAACCCGCCAACGGGCCGTTGGTCAGATATTTGCCGTTGACAATCACGGCGGGTACGCCGGTGATGCCATAACGTCCGGCAGTCACGGAGGCTTGGCGCATTTTGGAATCGACCGCGAAAGATTTGTAAGCGTCATGGAAATCGGCTTCCTTGACACCGTGGGCGACAAAAAACTTAGCTTGGTCTTCTTCGGATTCCAGCTTTTCTTTCTTGTTTTGGATGGCGTCAAACAAGTCCGCGTGGACTTTCTCAACAACGCCTAAAGATTCGGCGACAAAATACGCTTTGGCGTGTTTGCCCCACAATTCACTGAAAACCGCAGGTTGACGGATGAATTCGACATTTTTAGGCAGTTTTTTCACCCATTTTGCCAATTCAGGCTCGAAAGCATAGCAATGCGGGCAGCCATACCAGAAAAATTCAATCACTTCGATTTTATCGGGATGTTGGGTAGGCTGGGGGGACGATAAGGTTTCATAACCCGCTGGTTCCGCATTTGACGTTGAGCAAATCAGCAATAGCATGAGCAAACTGGTGTGGGCAATTTTTTTTAGCATGGTTTGGGTGGCTCCGTAAGTAATACCAACTTTGATAGGGATTTTATTTCATCATGGAAATGTAATAGGCAACGGCCTTAATTTCTTCCAGGGTCATTTTTTTGGCGATCATGTGCATCATGTTTTCAGGGTTGTTGCTACGCGCATCGGATTTGAAATCAGACAGGGTTTGGATCAAATAATCCGCATGTTGGGATTTTAGCAAAGGAAATCCGGCGGGTTTGTTGCCTTCGCCTTGCGGCCCGTGGCAAGCGATGCACGCGGAGACTTCGCGGGGCAAATCTCCGTTACGGTACAAATCGCCACCTTGCTTGATCAAGGCTTGGACAGTTTCTTCCGGTTTGGTTCCTGGTTTTGCTTCATCATCGGCCAATTCCGGCAGGGCATTGTCGGTAATTTTATGTTCCGCATAGTAAGCCGCAATATCTTCCATGTCATCATCGGACAAGCCCGTCGCCATCGCGGACATCATCGGGTTATTACGGGAGCCGTTTTTAAATGCCTGTAATTGTTTCACCAAATACAAGGGATGCTGCTGGGCAAGTTTGGGGAATGTTGATACCATGCTATTACCTTGTTCGCCATGACAACTGGCGCAACTGGCGGATTTTTCTTTTCCGGCCTCCGCGCCGCCTTCTGCGTGTAACACACTTGACGTACTGGCGAGCGCCAGGGCCAGTGAAAGTGCCAGCCATTGTTTTTTCATCAGGTTTCCCTCGTCGGAATTAAATAATTGGTTTGATGCCAGCTTGATTATCAAAAGCCAGCGGCAACGTTAAACGTTGGGTGGCCTTTAAGCTGGAAGTGCATCAGGTCGTTATAATAGCCATTAAGAACATGCAGGCCGCATAATCTGCCAAATTCTACCCTAATTACACCGCTTAAGCGAGGCAACGATGAACCCACTTTACCACCAAGCAAAATTTATAAACAGTTCCCCGCATCTTAAAAACACGCCTGCTGATGAGGGTAAGGAAATAGCCTTTGCAGGCCGTTCAAACGCCGGAAAATCCAGCGCGATCAATACGTTGACCAGGCAAAATTCGTTGGCGCGGATCAGTAAAACGCCAGGCCGGACCCAAATGCTGAATTTTTTTGAAATCAACGAACACAAGCGTTTTGTCGATTTGCCTGGCTACGGTTATGCCAAGGTGCCTTGGGACGTCAAGCAGGATTGGCACAAATTGATGGAAACCTATTTAACCAGCCGCAAATCTTTGTGCGCGATCATTTTAGTGATGGACATCCGCCATCCGTTGACCGAATTCGATTGGCAAATGGTCGAATGGTGCCAGCATAGCGATTTGCCCCTGCATATTTTATTGACCAAGTCCGACAAGCTGACTTTTGGCGCCGCGAAAAACACCTTGTTGCAAGTGCAACGGGATTTGCAAAACGTCACTATTCCATTGAGCCTGCAAATGTTTTCGTCTTTGAAAAAAATCGGCGTTGATGAAGTCCATTTGGCTTTGGATGCCTTATTTGAATTGGCCCCGGTTGCCGGCGTTGAGCTTGCCATTTGAATATGCCGGAAAAAAGAAAGCCCCAGTGCTGGAGAAGACACTGGGGCTTGAGGGGAAAACCAGCCGTTTAACAAAGGGGGGAACTACGGCTGGTTGATCACCGTGGAAGGCGAACGCAAATAAGACGGGGCGATAAAAAGAAAGTTCCGGTAAATTTGATTTACTCTCATCTGAGTGAAAAATCGTATGCTTTTGTGTGACTGCAACCTTTGACTTACAAGGTGTCCAGTCATTTCAAAGCTGTACGTTTTCAAAGTAAGATGGGAGTAGGTATGAATTTTGGGTCTCCGTAAAGCCGTGTGGAAGTTTTTCTATTTTTATCCTATTGATTTAGATATTGAAATTACAAAATTGTAGGGGCGATTTGAATCACCTAGAGCGAATAAATTCGCCCCTACCGGCTGCCCGTATTCTATTCAAATCGGAAAGTTATTTTTTACCGAATCCTAAAACGATATAAATATCCACACTCACTTGCCCATCATTCAAGCAAAGCCATAATCCGCCAACGCCGTTTGCGCCGCGCCTTGCAATGTGCCAACCAAAGTCAATCCCGTACTGCTGACCAACGCGTCCGCACCTGACGATTTAAACAAATACATTGCGCTGTCCACGCCGTTGTCCACATATTTGCCGCCAACGTGAAAGTGACTGAACTTTGCGCGGTGTCCGCGCCATTTCCTCCATTCAGCGTGTCCGCCGCCGCGTTGCCGTTCAGCGTGTTGGCGAGGGTGTTGCCGATGCCATTGATGGCGGCGAGTCCGGTGAGCGTAAGGTTTTCAACGTTAGCCGCCAGTATGTAAGTTACAGCAGCTTGTACAGTGTCTATGCCTTCACTAGCATTTTCCACCACAGTGTCACCTGCAAGATCAACGATGTAAAAATCATCGCCCAAGCCGCTTTTGAAGGTATCCGCACCTGCGCCACCGTTGAGGATGTTAGTGGCTGCATTCCCGATCAGCATATTGGCAAGGTCGTTACCTATGTTATGGTTTAGCCTCATCTTCAACAGATAGCTTCATCGTAAATGATTCGTCAACTGTATATCAACAATTGTAAATTCCTGTTTGGCCTTACTTTGGAGGCTGATTAATGTGTTGAGAACGTGTTTTAAAAGCTGCTACGCGGTTCGATTGCGGCGTTGCGCGGTGCTCAAAATCCTCATGTACTCCAGTACATTTCGGTTTTTCCGCTCCGTGCGCCTTGCAATCGAATCGCTCGCGACGCTTTTAAAACACGTTCTGAGCGGTGAAACCAGTCGTGTTGGCTGTAGCAGGTGGCGGATACATCGGGTTAATGAGTTTTTGTGTCACGGTGGGGGGCGAATCGACGGAGAGTTGGATGTCTCCGTTTGCGAATCGGCAATTTAAGGCATTATTTCCTTTCCCAACCCTTATCCAATTCCCGTAAATGCTTGAGCTTTTCACTGATTTTAATTTCCAGACCGCGAGTGACAGGTTCGTAATAGCGGGTTTCAGGAAAACCGTCGGGGAAATAAGTCTCGCCAGCGGCGTAAGCTTCGGGTTCATTGTGGGCGTAGCGGTAGGCTTTGCCGTAGTCCAGCGATTTCATCAGCTTGGTGGGGGCGTTGCGAAGGTGCAGGGGGACGGGGAGGCTGCCGTGTTGGGCGGCGTCGTGCATGGCGGCTTTGTAGGCTTTGTAGACGGCGTTGCTTTTCGGGGCGCAAGCCAAGTAAACCACGGCTTGCGCCAAGGTCAGCTCGCCTTCGGGGCTGCCCAGGCGTTCTTGGGCTTCCCAGGCGTTGATGGCGATTTGCAGGGCGCGGGGGTCGGCGTTGCCGATGTCTTCCGAGGCCATGCGCACGATGCGTCGGGCCAGATAGTTCAAATCACAACCGCCGTCTATCATGCGGCATAGCCAATACAATGACGCATCGGGCGAGCTGCCGCGCACGGATTTGTGCAAGGCCGATATTTGGTCATAAAAATCATCGCCTTGTTTGTCAAACCGCCGCACGCCGCCGGACAGCACTTCTTGGGCGATGCTCTCGTCTATGTCTTGGCGTTGTTGGGCGGCGGCGAGTTCCACGGCAATTTCCAGCAAATTCAATAAGCGTCTGGCATCACCGTCGGCAACCCGCGCAAATTGCTGTTTGATGGTGTCGTCCATGGCTATGGCGAGCTTTCCTAAGCCGCGCTCGGTGTCGGTCAGGGCTTGTTCCAACACCTGCAATAAATCATCGGTGGTCAGCGCGTTAAGCACATAGACATGGGCGCGTGACAGCAGCGCGTTGTTGAGCGCGAACGAGGGGTTTTCGGTGGTCGCACCGACAAAGTAGACCGTGCCGTCTTCGACATGCGGCAAAAAAGCATCTTGTTGGGCTTTGTTGAAGCGGTGCACTTCGTCAACAAACAACACGGTACGTTTGTTTTGGCTTTGCTGGAGTTTTTTCGCCTCTTCGACGGCGGCGCGGATTTCTTTCACGCCCGACAACACGGCGGACAGCGGCAACAACACGGCATCGGAATGTTGGGCAATCAGCCTTGCCAACGTGGTTTTGCCTGTCCCTGGCGGCCCCCAGAAAATCATTGAGTGCAAACGGCCTGATAAAATCGCTTCGTACAGCGGTTTGCCGGGTTTTAGCAGATGCGCTTGCCCGATATATTCGCTGAGGACACGGGGGCGCATCCGGTCTGCCAAAGGTTGTAGGGACTGGTCAAACATCGGCGGCGATTCGGGCTTATTCGGAAAAAACGTCCACGCCTTTGGGGGCTTGGAAGTTGAAGAGCTTGGCATCAATCGGTGGGTTGTTTTTGATGTTGGAGAAATAAATGCGCGTCAATTGCCCGAAATTGTCGCTCAGTTCCATGCCGCTGAGCTGGCCTTTTTCCAAACCGATCACCAAGTATTTGAAGCTGCTGTCCTGGTTTTTGGGCAGTAATTTTATCCACTGCATATCGCCTTCAACGCCTTGCCCTTCCATCGTGTAATTGTCTTCCAGGTTGATGTCGCCGCTCAACAGCAGGGCAGGGGTGGAGCCCACCGATTCATCCAGTTTTTTGATCGTGACTTGTTCGAGTTCGGTGTCGTAAAACCAGACTTTACCGCCAGTGGCGATGATTTGTTGTTGGAAGGGTTTTTGGTAATCCCAGCGGAACCGCCCCGGACGTTGCAGATACAGCAAGCCGTAGCTGGTTTGCGCGGGATTGCCTGCTTCGTTCAGCAAAATTTGTTTGAAATCGGCGGTGAGCGAGCGGGTGTTGGCGAGGAAGGATTTTAGTTGTTCTACGGGTTTGGTTTCAGCGAATGCGGCGGTGGACAGGGATAAACAAATGGCGATAAACGCGGTGCGGAAAAAAATCGGGTTCATGGGATGATGCTCATCAAAAAATGTTGGGAAGCGGGGTTATTTTGTGTGTTTCTGGAGTGCAAATCCAGGTTTGCACTCTAGGCTTATTCGCGGTGGCACGGGTATTTTTCGTGTCTTTCACTTCGCGCCATGCCGTTTGTGGACACTGATTGTCAATCAGGAATAAACCGTTCAAACGGTTCAAACCAAGGTTTTTCTTCTTCGTCCTGTTCAGGTACGGCTTTTACGCAGCCCCTGGGTGCTGGTTCTGAACCGGCAATATAAGGGTATTCCCGCCCGTGCCCACAGGAGTCAACGGCGACCATCCTGATATTTTCCGGTTTGTCCAAGGTGACCGCTTGGGTGGAAATTCGTTGCATCACCGCCGTCCAGATGGGGAGCGCACCTGTCGCACCCGTTAGACCTACTGGCTTGTTGTCATCCCGACCGACCCAGACTACCGATAGGTAATCGCCGGTGTAGCCAGCAAACCAGCTATCTTTGGCATCATTGGTGGTGCCGGTTTTGCCCGCCAAACCATAATCGTGCGGAAACACGTTATATGCGGAACTGCCCGTCCCTTCACGCATGACTTCTTGCAAAATGGTGTTGACGATGTACGTCGCATCTGGATCAACGGATTCCTTGACGTTAAAAGGGTAACTCTGCAAAAACTTGTCATCTGATGAAATCACGGCCCGAATCGCTTTGATCGGCGTTAAAAAACCGCCGCCCGCGATAGTTTGGTACATTTGCGTGACATCCATCGGTGTCAGTGATGATGCGCCGAGCAATAGCGACGGAAACAAGTCGATTTCTTTGTTGACACCCAATTGTTTTAAGGTCTTTGCGGTTTTGGCAATGCCGACATCCATGCCGATACGCACGGTCGCCAAGTTGTAGGATTTTGCCAAGGCTTTATGCAAAGGGACGCTGCCGTGTTCGCGGTGGTCATAGTTTTTGGGTATCCAGTCGGTGCCGTTTTGTCCGTGGACGACAATGGTGCTGTCGCTGACACGCGTGGTGATGGTGTATTTTTGGGGATTCTCCAGAGCCGTCAAGTAAACGGCTGGCTTAATCAACGAGCCGATAGGCCGCACGGCATCCAAGGCGCGGTTGAATCCGCCTTCGGCATTTTCCCGGCCACTGACCAGGGCGACAATTTCGCCGCTGTCCTTGCGGGTGACGACGATGGCGGTTTCCAGGTTGTTGGCCTTGGGTAGTTTTTCCAGTTCCTGCAATTTGGCGACAGCGGTTTTTTCCACGGTCTCTTGGATTTGGGTGTCCAGCGTGGTAAAGATTTTCAAGCCTTCCGACGTGAAATCTTCTTCGCGGTAATCGGCTTTTAACTGCCGTTTGACCAAGTCCAAAAAACCAGGATAGCGGTTATGGGTGCGTTGCTTGCGGGGGATGATGCTCAATGGTTTCGCCTTCGCATCCATCGCCTCGCGTTCGGTGATGTATTGCTGCATCGCCATTTCATCCAACACCAGATTGCGGCGTTGCAAGGCCCGCTCAGGATAACGCCGGGGATCATATTCCGATGGCCCGCGCACCAGTGCCACCAATAAGGCGACTTGATCCAGCGGCAAGTCTTTTAAGGTGTTGCCAAAATAAAATTCACTCGCCAAACCGAAACCGTGGACACCGTTCGCACCGTCCTGGCCTAAGTAAATTTCGTTGAGATAAGCTTCCATGATGGCGTCTTTGGGATAGCGGTATTCCAAAATCAAAGCCATGAGCATTTCTTTAAGTTTTCTCGACAACTTACGTTCCGAGCTTAAATAAAAGTTTTTTGCCAGTTGTTGGGTGATGGTGCTGCCGCCTTGCACCATGTCGCCGGCACGGACATTGGCCCACATCGCCCGCGCGATACCGCGCATGGAAATGCCAAAATGTTGATAAAAATCACGATCTTCAGAAGCAAGAAGTCCTTTGGTTAGCGCGTCGGGCGCCTCGCTCAATTTAATCAAGATGCGGTCTTCTTTGATGGTCGGATAAAAATTGCCGATTTGTACCGGATCCATGCGGATAATCGGTATTTCTTCCACCACTTCGGTTTGTTCGGCTTGAGGGTTTTTAGAGGGAGATAAGGCCATTATCGAAGCGATGCCGGTGTCATTAAATATCAGCTTGATGGCTTGGCTGTTTTGGGTTTCATCCCAGAATTTGAATTGCCGGGTTTTTACATTGATTTGTAGGTCATTTCTAAAATAAGACCCTTCCAGCGACAAATGCGCGTCTTTGCGGTAGTGCAGGGCTTGCAACAATGCTTCAAATTTTTCCGCAGTGAGGTTATAGCCCGCATAAAGTTCTACAGGATCGGCATAAACCCGTGCCGGAATCGCCCAGCGTTTACCGTCAAATTGCTTGCGGACGTTGTAATCCAGATAGCCTAGATAACTCATCAACACGAAGCTGCCAGCCACAAAAGCGATCAGAAAAAGATTTCTAAACCAGTGGAAGCCCGCCTTTTTTGCTTGCTTTTTTGTTGCGTATCTGACACTGCTTTTAGTGGGTTTTTCTGCCATAGCACTTGGGTAAACTGAGTTTTTTAATGGTCTATCCTGTTCATTATACACGGATAATATGGCTGGAAACGGGCTTGATCATGCCGATATGAAATGAATGCCCGCTGAAGCAGGGTGAATAAATGCTGGCAGATTGAGGTGTTGCCATTGTCCATAATGCAATTGGCAAGGTGGTCATCAATAGACTGATGGATAGTTTCGGTTCGTAAATCGCCTGGTATTGATTGTTTCATAAGTGCTTGCTTTAGCATGATTAGCGCGTAGGCCTGGATGACGCAAGGACTTGAAGGGCGCGATAGCGAACCCCGGCATTTCATGGCTTGATTGCCGGAATTACGCTATCGCTTCATCCTAGCTTTGTTTGCAGATTGGATAAGCGAAGCCTTTTAGATTGGTGCGTATATTCATTCAAATCACTATCAATTACTGCAATTTTTGCTGGAATCAGATATAATTCCATATTAAACAAACATTTCCCCCGCGCATTCCGCGCATTCTCATTCCACAACAAGGTAAATCCATGCTCAATGATGTTTCTACATTACCCTCTTTCCGTGATTTGGCACTGACAGACTCGGTGCTTAAGGCACTGGAGGATGTCGGTTATGAAACACCTTCGCCGATTCAGGCACAAGTTATCCCACACATGCTGGCAGGAAAGGATGTATTGGGACAAGCACAAACAGGGACAGGTAAAACCGCAGCGTTCGCGTTGCCAATTTTATCGCGTATTGATCTTAAGCAAAAAGATCCACAAGTGCTGGTGTTAGCTCCGACCCGTGAACTGGCTATCCAAGTAGCCGAAGCTTTTCAACGTTATGCCGCCCATTTAAAAGGTTTCCACGTATTGCCGATTTACGGCGGGCAAGATTACAGCACCCAATTGCGGCAATTAAAACGCGGTGCCCATGTCGTGGTCGGTACGCCGGGCCGGGTCATGGACCACATGCGTAAAGGCACATTGAATTTGGATGGACTCGCCACGCTAGTGTTGGATGAAGCCGACGAAATGTTGCGCATGGGTTTTATTGACGATGTGGAATGGATTCTGGAACAAACCCCGGATGAACGCCAAATCGCGTTGTTCTCGGCGACCATGCCGACCGTGATCCGCAAAATCGCCAATGAATATCTGCACGAACCTGAACAAATCACGATTAAAGTCACTACGGCTTCTGCCGAAAATATCCGCCAACGGTATTGGGTGGTCAGCGGCATCCATAAGCTGGATGCGTTGACGCGTATCCTAGAAGTCGAAACTTTCGACGGCATGATTATTTTCGTCAGGACCAAAACTGCGACGGTCGAACTGGCGGAAAAATTGGAAGCGCGCGGCTATTCGGCGGCGGCGATCAACGGCGATATGTCCCAGGCGTTAAGAGAACGCGCTATCAACAATCTGAAAAACGGCAAGTTGGACATCCTGATTGCCACAGACGTTGCCGCGCGTGGTTTGGATGTTGACCGTATCACCCATGTCGTCAACTACGACATCCCTTACGACACCGAATCTTACGTCCACCGTATCGGCCGTACCGGACGTGCAGGCCGTACTGGCGATGCGATTTTGTTCATCGCCCCGCGTGAGCGCAAGTTGCTGATGAACATAGAAAAAGCGACCAAGCAAAAAGTTGAGGAAATGGGCCTGCCATCTACGGAAGTCATCAACAACAAGCGTATCGCCCGTTTCAAGCAAAACATCACCGATACCCTGGCGGCAGAAGAGTTGAGCTTTTTCAACCAGTTGATCGAGCAGTACCAGCAAGAACATAATGTTTCGGCGGCGGAAATTGCGGCGGCATTGGCAAAATTGGTGCAAGGCGACACGCCGTTGCTGATCCAGAATCCACCGAAAAAAGCCCGTGAAGCAAGGGAAGAATCACCGTTTAGAAGCGAACGTGAAGACCGTCCACGCCGTGACCGTGGGGATCGTGGCGACCGCGAGCGTAGCCCTTCCCGCCGTGATTTTGGCGGCCCCGATATTGAGATGGAATTGTTCCGTATCGAAGTGGGTCATGCCCACGGTGTCAAGCCCGGCAATATTGTCGGCGCGATTGCCAACGAAGCGGGTATTGATGGCAAACACATTGCCCGTATCAGAATCGAAGATGATTACAGCACCGTGGAATTGCCAGCAGGTATGCCGAAAGAGCTGATCCAAGATTTGCGTAGGGTGCGTGTTGCTGGCCAGCCATTGAACATCTCCAAAGTGGAGGGCGGCAAACATAGTGATGACGGTGAGAAAAAAATCGACAAAAGCAAAAAACGTCTTAGCTCACCTTCCAGACGCGCCAAGCCCAAAGCGGAAGAGTAAGGTTTTGCAATAGACGTTTCAGATTTTTGGAATTTGAACGTTTTTTTATCCCATCATAGCGATTAGATGGGACAAGTAGCGGGACGGGATTGCAAGATCCCGTCCCGTTTTGTTTTGTGGGCCTGGTGTCCGGTCACTGCCGCCAAAGGCATGTGCCGCTGGCTTTGGCAACGGCATCCAAAACTTGTTCATGCGCCGCCAATTCCCCTTCATCGCAAGCAATCACGCACAAAGCCTGGCGTTCGGTGTTTATGCGCTGGCGGGTTTGTTCCGTTTGCGCGGCAGATCCGAGGTTGGTGGGTGCTGTAGCTTCATCCAATAACGAAGCTTGACCGCCCGTCATCAACAAAAATACTTCGGCGAGAATTTCCGAGTCCAATAACGCGCCATGCAGTTTGCGGTGGCTGTTGTCTATGTTGTAACGCTTGCAGAGCGCATCCAGGCTGTTGCGCTGGCCTGGATGTTTTTTCCGTGCAAAAGCCAGCGTGTCAAAGACCTTGCAATAGTTTCCGAGCTTGGTTTTGTTGGTGTCTTTCAGCAGTGTCAACTCGTGGTTGAGAAAGCCCACATCAAACGGTGCGTTATGGATGATCAACTCCGCGCCGGTAATAAACGCAATAAACTCCTCGGTAATGTCCTTAAAACGCGGTTTATCTTTTAAATACTGGTTGGTGATGCCGTGTACCGCCGTTGCCCCCGCATCAATATCGCGGTCAGGGTTTAGATAATAATGAAAATGCCGGTTGGTCGGCCGGCGGTTGACTAGCTCCACGCAGCCGATTTCAATGATGCGGTGGCCTTCTTGCGGGTTAAGCCCGGTGGTTTCGGTGTCTAGGACGACAAGGCGGTTGGCGAATTTATGCTTGGTCAAGGGTTTTCCTTTGTTTTTAAAGTGCTGAAATTCTTTTTGTGGCTTTCGTCGGCATGGCAGGATATTGGTGTTCAGGAATGCCTTCCAAGTTTCAAAAACCTGAAAGGCATGTCAACATTATAGAGATAATCACCAAGCCATGCTAAATTGCCCAAGCATTAAGGAACGGGCATGAAATAATTTCCGCACCGGCTCGTCAGACCTGTCAGGTTTTGATACCCTCTGGGGCACAAGAAACCTGACAGGTCTTGATCCGCGAATTTATTCCATGCACATTCCTAAGCATCATCCCCTAACGTTTTTGGAGCAGCCAGTTAATGAATCCCCATCGTCCTATCGTCCTGTCGTTTTCCGGCCACGACCCTAGTGGCGGCGCGGGTATCCAAGCGGATATTGAAACGCTGGTCAGCCACCAGTGCCATTCGGTCAGCGTCATCACCGCCTTGACCGAGCAGGACAGCCACAATGTCAAACGCCTGATCCCGCAAAGTTCCGAGAACATCATCAGCCAAGCGCAGACTTTGCTGGACGATATGGAAATTGATGCCTTCAAAATTGGCTTGATCGGGCAGCATGAAAGCGCGTTGGCGATTTACGCGATATTGAAACAATATCCGCTGATTCCGGTGGTGCTGGATCCTGTGCTGGCGGCGGGTGGTGGCGCAGATTTGACCAATGACCGATTGATCGCCACGCTGGTGGATTTGCTGTTGCCGTGCACGACCGTATTGACCCCGAACAGCGAGGAAGCGCGTAAGTTGGCGAATCTTGATGATTTGCAAGAGTGCGGGTTGTCCTTATTGGAAGCGGGATGCGGATATGTGTTGATTACCGGTACGCACGAAACCACGCCCAGTGTCCAAAACCAGCTTTTTCATGACGGGCGCAGTTGGGAAACCTATACCTGGGAGAGGCTGCCAGGCAGTTACCACGGTTCCGGTTGCACCTTGGCGACCAGCATTACGGCCCTGATCGCACACGGTCTGTCGCCGATACAAGCCGTCATGGAAGCGCAGGAATACACTTGGAATTCTTTAAACACGGCCTATCGCACCGGCAGGGGCCAAGCCAATCCCAACCGTTTTTTTTGGATGGAAGACGACGCATGAAATTCCCCACGCGTGGCCTGTACGCCATCACCCAAACCGAACAAAAATCCCATGCGGGCATTATCAACGGCGTGGAGGCGGCGATTCGCGGCGGCGCGGTGCTTGTCCAATACCGCGATAAAAATCCGCTGGACGCCTTGTCGCTAGCGGCTGAGTTGGTGCAAGTCTGTCATCAATATCAAGTGCCGCTGATTATTAACGACAGTGTCGAGCTCGCCGCCGCCGTTGCCGCCGATGGCGTGCATCTGGGTAAGGACGATGGCAATATTGCTTTGGCTAAGGATTTGCTGGGGGCTGATGCGATTATTGGCGTGTCTTGTTATAACGATGTTGCACGGGCATTGTCCGCCCAACAACAAGGGGCGACTTATGTGGCTTTCGGACGGTTTTTCCCTTCTTCATCCAAGCCTTTGGCGGCCCCGGCGAGTATTGCGACACTACAGCTAGCCAAACAAGTTTTGGCGGTGCCCATTGTCGCGATTGGTGGCATCCTGCCGGAAAATGGGGGGCAATTGTTGACGGCAGGTGCGGATTTTCTGGCGGTCATCGGTGGTTTGTTTGATGACGGGCCGGAACAATCCGCACGGGCTTATAAGGCATTGTTTGGATGACAGTCATCTTTCCACGAAAGCCAACAGTAGGCGAATTAGACGACACGAAAGACACGAAAGACACGAAAGACACGAAAGACACGAAAGACACGAAAGACACGAAAGACACGAAAGACACGAAAGACACGAAAGACACGAAAGACACGAAAGACACGAAAGACACGAAAGACACGAAAATTTATCTCATTTTTTTTCGTGTTTTTCGTGGACAACTTGTATAAAAACTATGAGTTTTCTCCTTAGCTTGATGCGTAGGGTACGCGCTCCCCGCAGCCGGCTATTTTAAGGCTTATCAGGGATGGTAACCGTCGTTGATTTCACAGCCGTCCAGTGTGCAAATCGGCGGGTTTTTGACCGTGATTCCCGCTTCATTCATGGCTTTTTGCATGGTTTCGATTTGCTTGTCCAAGGCGTTGATATGGTTAAGCATACGGTTGATTGCCGAGGCAACCGGATCGGGTGTGTCGGCACTGGCGCCATAGGCATTGAAATTGACGGGTTTGTCCATTGCCGCCGGCTCCGGTTTGGCCGCAGTTTGTTCGCCGATGATATGCGCCGGAATCCCAACCACGGTCACGCCAGCAGGTACGGGTTTCAGCACCACGGAATTGGAACCGACCCGTGCGCCATCGCCAATGTCGATAGGGCCCAACACTTTCGCGCCCGCACCGATGACCACGCCATTGTGCAGGGTGGGATGGCGTTTGCCTTTTTTCCAGGTTGTCCCGCCCAGGGTCACGCCATGATAGAGCGTACAATCGTCGCCGATCACGGCCGTTTCCCCTATCACCACGCCCATGCCGTGGTCAATGAAAAAGCGTCTGCCGATTTGCGCCCCGGGATGGATTTCTATCCCCGTCCACCAGCGGCTGACATACGCGATGAACCGCGCCAGCCATCTGAATCCTGCATTCCAGCACCAATGGCTGAGGCGATGGACTATCACGGCGTGGACGCCGGGGTAAGTGGTGATGACTTCAAACCACGTTTGCGCGGCGGGGTCGCGGGCAAACACGCAGGCGACATCTTCTTTTAAACGGGAGAACATAATTAATCCTTATGTTGGTGGTCTTGGGACATGCGTAAAATTCCCCGGAGTATATCGAGTTCTTTCGTGTCCAGTTGGATGCGGTTATAAATGCGGCGCAAGCGGCGCATGATGGATTGGGATTGGCCGGACTGCATAAAGCCAATATCCATTAAGGCTTCGTGCAGATGCTGGTAAAACGATTCCATTTGTGCGGCAGTCGCCAAGGGGCATTCGCCTTTGTCGCCAATTTTCACGTCTTCTTCGCGCTCAGTTGCTGCGAACAATTCATAACAAACTACTTGCACTGCGGCGGCGATGTTGAGGGAACTGTAATCTTCATTGCATGGGATATGCAGCAAATAATGGCATAAATCCAGTTCATGGTTTTTCAGGCCGGAATTCTCCCGCCCGAAAATAATGGCGGTTTGCTGGTGCGGATGGTCGATGACGGCGGTCTGGGCGCATTGCTTGGGGTTCAATTCCGGCCAACTGATGGTCCTGCGTCTGGCACTGGTGCCGATGATTATGTGGCAATCGGCGATGGCTTCTTGCAGTGTCGGATAAACGGTGGCGGCAGTGAGAAGGTCATCCGCGCCCGAAGCACGGGCAGTCGCCTCGTTACTGGGGAAAATTTTGGGGTTGACCAAGGCCAAACGGGTCATGGACATGTTTTTCATGGCCCGCGCCACTGCGCCGATATTGCCCGGATGCGTGGTTTCGACCAGGACGATTTTTATGTGGGAAAGCAAGGTTGATCCTAGGTTGAGGCGGGTTTTCGATTATATTGTCCACGAAAAACACGAAAGACACGAAAAAAACTGGAAAATGTAAAATGGCAGGTATTGCCTACGATTTGTAGACATTGTATCCGTAAGGATTTGGCCATTAATAACTTCCCGATATTAAGACCTGACAGGTTTTTGAAACCTGTCAGGTCTAGGGTTTCAAGAATGGTTCAGGGAAGTTATTTTTAGCCAAATCCTAAGTAGGCGTTCATAACTTTTTTAACATTTATAAAATAACGCGAGCTGGAACGGGTTTGTTCCAACAGTAGGCACTTTAAGCGACCCGTTCCGTAACGTTTTCAGTACCTATAGCGACTTTGAAACTTTAAGGAGGAGTTTTGAACCAACAGTAGGCGCATTAGGCGACCCCTTCCCGCTCCCACCTTATCTTTTCGTGCTTTTTGTGTATTTCGTGGACAAGCCGTATTTATAATCACTTTAAAATTGCAAGTATAAAAAAGCCGTAAGTTTACCAAAAGATTTGCTACCATACAGGGTTTTATCTGCCTGTTAGAAACTGACCTATGCAACCCATGTTAAACATCGCCGTCCGCGCCGCAAGAAGCGCGGGCGAATTGATACTTCGCTCCTCCGACAATATCGGTCAATTGCGTATCGACCAAAAAGGCAAAAACGACTACGCCAGCGAAGTTGACCGCATGGCGGAGCGGGAAATTATCAGCATCATCAAAGCCGCTTATCCCGACCATGCGATTTTGGCTGAAGAAAGTGGCGAACATCAAGGCAACGATTTTGTCTGGGTGATCGATCCGCTGGATGGCACGACCAATTTCCTGCATGGTTTCCCGCAATATGCCGTCTCCATCGCCCTAAAACACAAAGGCCGGTTGGAAGTCGGCGTGATTTACGATCCGTTACGCGATGAGCTGTTCACCGCCAAACGCGGCGGCGGCGCGATGCTGAACAACCGCCGTTTGCGCGTCACCCAACAATTAAGCTTGAAAGGTGCGTTGCTGGGCACGGGTTTTCCGTTTAAGACGGATTTGCATCTTAAAGCTTACATGGGCATGTTCAGTTCCTTGACGATGGAATGTGCCGGTATCCGCCGTGCCGGTTCCGCCGCCCTGGATTTGGCTTATGTCGCGGCAGGCCGTTTGGATGGTTTTTGGGAAATTGGCGTGATGGAATGGGATATTGCGGCGGGGGTTTTGTTGATTAAGGAAGCAGGCGGGGTGGTCACCGATTTTTCCTTTAATGACGGTTACTTGCAATCAGGAAATCTGATTGCCGGTTGCCCTAAAATGCACCAGTTGATGTACCAGTTAATCGAGCCGCATGTCACGGATAATTTGAAATGATGCTGGCTAATGGATTTGCCGTGGTTCGGTGCGGTCAATTGCCACGGATGTTGCTGAATCCCGCTGTTGTGAACCGTAATTTTTATGCTTGCTGCCGGGATGTCTTTCGGCCTGTACCATAACGGCGGCTTCCTGCCCCCCCCGCTTCTATCCCGCCACGAAGCCAAGGCCACTCTGAGGTTTTGGTCTAATTACCATACAAATAATATTGATAATATTGGTGTTGTTATTCAACGCCGGGCAAAAAAGTTTATCTGTCATTTTAATGATATGGTACTATGCCCAGCTTGCTTAAATCCTTACTAATAAAGTTGGTTTTTTTATGTTTTTTAATCTATTCATCATGTTAGGTATATTCAGGCAATTGGTGTCAAACTCTATTTTGGTATTTTTTCACTACAATTTGAAATAAATGTTTGAAACGTGATGTTTTGATAAAGAACGTTATTCAAAAATAACGGCGTGTCGTCAAAGGTTTGGTTCGCATCTATTAGTATGTATTGGATCACATATTTGATAAATAGGCAGGTATCTATCAAATATTTGTTTATATTCCAGTCTCCGGCAATGCAGAAGTGGGGGGAGTAATCTGAGATGGATTTATCAAATACACAGCAAAAAAACATGTCCGGCAATATCTTGACCATTCGTTTGGTCGGCTTTAATGCACAGGAAATAGAACTTTTTTCTGCTATCTTGGCTTTGGCTGAAGCCCGTTTGCAACAAACATGGAATATAACGGATGAAAATAGGGGGGGCGACTTCTTTATATTTAAAGACGGGAGGCATGTTCCCATATCGCCTGAACCGCCGATGGCACGCTGTTTGTTTTATGTCTCCGACAGTACAGTTTCCGAACACTGCTTTGATAGGCATATTGTCGTTGACAAAGACAATGTCCCCCGTTTGAGTTTTTTAATTGCGGTGCTTAATAGGCTTGGAACCAGTCCGCACCAATTCCAGATGAACCGTCGCAAATGTCCGAAACGGCTGGTGTGGGCGTACATGCCTCCGCCTCCGCTTTATTCGTGCCAGCCAGTGTCGGGGAGGATATTATGCCCTCTGATCCAGATGGCAAATCCGCTGATTCGGCTGTCTTTTGTCCCGATCAAGGCTTGTTAAAAGCGTTGCTACAACTCGAAACCTTCCCTGTGGCACTCACGGCCAATAACGTGGTACTGTGGCTTGATCCGGCAAAGGGCCTTTATTTTTGTCCATTAACGCTGGAGCGGCTGATCGCCTGTTGTGCGCCGGAAAACCTGTTTGCTGTTGAGCCGATGAGCGAGCCAGAATTGCAACGGCTTGTTGTCCAGGAAAAGCTTTCCCCCCGCCCGCTTAGCAGCCTTGTTTGGTATGTTGTCTTTAAGTCTTCCCAAGGCCGGTTGTTACAAGGCACGTCTGCCCAGGATATTGTGCATTTGTTGCGCTGGCCTGACTTGGGGCTTCCTGAATGCCGCAACTATGTCAAATTAGCGGCATTTATGCACAGCAACTCAATGGCGTTGGCTGACATTGCCACAGCTACCCATATCCCGCTGGGTTCGGTTTATGATTTTTATAACGCCTGTTATTTGACCGGATTGATTGAAAAAGTAACTAATGTCCAGCGCCATGAAAAACATATTGATGGTGAACGCCAAAATCTGCTCAAAAAAATCAGAAATCGACTGATGGGCTGAAATTATGTATAACCCCAATAGCCACAATCAAATTAAAGTAGTTTTTACTGGTTGTGTGGGGGCAGGAAAAACCACTGCCATCACCACTATCAGCGAAAAGCCACCCGTTTCCACCGAAGTCAAACCTTCCGAGGCCAGTGTCATCAAGCGCAAAGCGTCAACAACGGTGGCTATGGATTATGGCGAATTGACTTTGGATGGCGGCGACAAGCTTTACCTTTATGGAACGCCTGGGCAGCGTCGTTTTGAGTTTATGACCGACATCCTGACCAAAGGCGCGTTGGGCCTGATTGTCCTGATTGATAATAGCCATGAAAACCCATTGGATGAACTGGATTATTATTTAAATTTGAACCATCGGTTTTTAACCGACAATCCGGCAGTTATTGGCATCACCCATTATGATGTGGCATCACAACCGAGTGTCGATGATTATTATGCGGCATTGGCTGAACGGGGTGATCCCTGGCCGGTTATCCATGTCGATGCACGCAGTGCGATGGATGTCAAACTGTTGCTGGACACTTTGTTGGCGGTGCTTGAGTTTGGCTAGGGCAAACTTCAACATCAAGTTTTTTTAATGATAACGCAGTCCCTTTTTTAATTTGGAGAATCGTAATATGGCAAAAATAGATGATATTTTACAAAGCGTCCTGTCTGATGTGGACGGGGCATTAGGGTGTGCGGTGGTTGACCTGGAAACCGGGTTGTTGATCGCCGTCGCACATAACGTGCCTTACTTCACGTCTTCTTATCTGGAAGCCGTTGCCGCCGCTGCGGTGGATATGTTGCGTGGCAAAAACGTCCGTGCGGTGGAATCATTGCTCACCACCCAACGTGGCAAAAAAGTCGAAAAAATGATCCAAGAAGTGCAGATGACCACGACTAACACCTTGCATTTTATGGCGGTTATCCCGGAAAAACCTGACGCCTTGATGGTCTTGATCACTAACAGGAAAACTAATCTGGGTATGGGTTGGTCTTCAGTTCGCCGGAATATGCCGTTGATTGCGCCACTGTGTCCTTAATCGGCCAATAAAGCCTGGGCTTCATGCTACGGACTTAACTTTCGAGCCTAACGCTAAACAGCTTGTTCAGTAAGGTTTTCTGGAATCCAAAAATGTTTTGGGTTCCAGTGCCCTATCTGATAGGAAATTGTCACTTAAATTCCATTGCCTCAGTAGCAACCCATTCCGCAACAACCCATTCCGTAACAACCCATTCTGTAACAACCCATTCTGTAACAACCCATGTGGACTATTGACATTATCGGTGCTATAGACCGGCAATCCTATTATAACCAAGACTATATAGCCGAACTCTTAACAGTAGATTTGCAAGCGTTAGTTGTTGGGACTAATTTTATCGGTCGCCCTAGTACAAAAATATTCGCAAATAAGTCTGATGTCATCAAAGTTCGTAGCGAGCTTGATTTGAATGCCGATCAAGCACGGGGCTGGATACGGCAAGCCTTAGAAAAAGAGCGGCATTTAGCTGTACACCATCCGCACAAAACCTGGCTATTATTGATTGGGCATGGGGGGGAATGCCTAGTGGCAAATATCTGCCCCCGCCTGCATCCATTGCATACGACGATACAAGCAGCCAACCAGCGGCAAAAAAATCTTGAATTGCTTAATGCCGTGTTCAACATTTATTTTTCCTTGGCCAAAAGCACCGGTTTTAAACTCGATGAAGGCTTGTCAAATTTTGCGGTTTCGGACGAAGGGCGCGTCTATTATCTTGATGATGAATATTACCCTTGGGACGATTTTGCGACGTTTTCAGTCATGTTGGGCGTGTATATCCGCAGTTTCAACTGGCTTGATACCGAATTTATAGAAGATTTGGCCCGCAGTCTGGTCAAACAGCTACAGGACATTTTTCAGGATAACGAATGCCAAGTCATTATTGCCAGGGAATTGCAAGCTATCTTTATGCCAAGTCCTGAAAAAGAGCAATTGTTAAGAGCGTTGATAACTATTTTGCTGCAACCGCCAGAATCAAAAACAATGCTAGCGACCAATCCGGTTGGTGCTGATCAGGTAAAAATCAAGCGTCAAATTTCAGGGCGCTTCATCGCCCTGTTAGGGGATGTTCATGCCAATTACCCCGCACTTTGCCGTGTGCTTGATTATCTTAAGGCTGAAAACATAGATGAGGGGATTGTCCTGGGCGATATTGTCGGCTATGGCCCCGAACCTAAAGCATGTATAGAGCGTTTGCAGGATTGCGCTTTTCAAATCATAAAAGGCAACCATGATTATGCTGTTGCTACTGGCGACACTTCCAAAGGTTTTTCTAGTGATGCCAAAGTCGTGGTCGAATGGACGATTAACGAATTATCGGCTGATTATCGCCACTGGCTAAATGCCTTGCCAGCGGTTATACAACAAGATGATTGGTATGCAGTACACGGCTCGCCTATGGATCCTGATTATTTTTACGCTTATGTCTATGTGATGACATATCATGACAATCTGGATTATATGCAGCAAAACAACTTAGGCCTATGCCTGCATGGACATTCGCATAGTCCCGGGGTATTTGCACGAAACAACCAGAACGACAGCCACGAAATGGGGAAAACCGTAAATTTGTCCCGTTTCCAACAAGCCTTGGTTTCTCCAGGTTCCGTCGGGCAGCCTCGTAATGGCAACACCGATAGCCAATTTGCCATTTATGATAGGGAGCGGCGGCAAGTCATTTTTATGGCATTGCCTTATGACAATGAACCCGTCATCGCCAAAATGCGCCAGCATAATTTCCCCGAAAGTTTTTCGCTACGATTGCTACAAGGCCGATAAAGGCTGGTTTTCATATTTTGCGTTTAACATCAAGCACATTCGCCAAACAGCCTATTTTTTTCAAAATCCGGCTTAATTGGTCGGTGTTTTTGATTTGGATGCTCAGGTTTAGCTCGGCGGAATAATCGGGGTGGGTGTCCATTGCTGCATTGGCAATGTGGATTTTCTCTTCCGTCAGGATGTGTGACACTTCATTAAGCAAATTTTGGGTGCTATAGGCTTTGATGGCGATAGGTACAAGATGGCTGCTGGTTTGCGCTCCCCAGGCGGCACCAATCAGGCGGCTTTGTTTTTCATGGCCTAAGTTGGCGATGTTTGGACATTTTTTGTTGTGGACGATAATGCCTTTTTTTTGAGAAATGAAACCGATGATGTCCTCACCAGGGACCGGGCTACAGCAACTGGCAAATGTGGTCTTGATTTGATCGATGCCGTCAACGGACACAACGGAATTATTTGCAGCTTTTTTCGGTGGGCTTTTGGTTTTTGCCGTTTCCAATTCGGGTATTTTGAAAAACGCGGCGAGCTGGCGGGTATTAATGTCACCACGACCAATAAATTCCAGCAATTGGTCGGTATCGGGCTGGTTAAAATGCTTGGCGAGTTCAGTCAAATTGGGCGTTTTGATGCCCAGCCGTTGACTTTCCTTGTCGAGTATCGTTTTTCCGGCGGCAATGTTTTGTGCTTCTTGTTGGTTTTTAAACCAGCCTTTCACTTTGCTGATGGCGTTGGACGATTTTAAATAGCCCAGATTTGAATCCAGCCAATTGCGGTTAGGCCCGCCAACTTTGACGGTCAGAATCTCCACTTGCTCGCCAGATTTTAAAAGGTAGGTCAAAGGCACGATGCGTCCATTGACTTTCGCGCCACGGCAACGGTGGCCTATTTCGCTGTGTATCGCGTAGGCAAAATCCAGTGGCGTGGAGTTTTTAACCAGATCAATGAGCTGGCCTTTGGGGGTCAGCACATAGACGCGGTCATGGAATAATTCATTGCGGAAATGTTCGCCGAGGGTTTCGTCATCGTCTTTTTCATCCAGCAATTTGCGCAATGAGCTGATGCTCTTTTCCACCGCCGCGTCGTGTTTGCCGCCTTCTTTGTACGACCAATGCGCCGCCACACCGTATTCGGCAAAATCGTGCATTTCTTGGGTGCGGATTTGTACTTCGATGCGCCGTCCTTCCGGGTCAATTCCCTCCTGGCCATAAATAATGACGGTATGCAGTGATTGGTAGCCGTTTTCTTTAGGGTTGGCGATATAGTCGTCAAATTCTTTGGGGATGGTTTGCCACAGGCTGTGGACGATGCCCAGCGTGGTGTAGCAGGCGGTCAGGTTATCGACAATCACGCGCACGGCGAGCAAATCATAAAGCTCATCTATGCCCAATTGCTTGCGCTGCATTTTTTTCCAGATGCTGTAAATGTGTTTGGGCCGGCCATAAATGGTCGCGCTGATGCCTTCCTTGGCGAGCGTGGTTTTCAGGACTTCGATAAACCGGTTGACGCAATTTTCCCTTTCACTGCGCTTGTCACTGAGCGATTTGGCGATGTGCAGGTAGGATTGTGGCTTGAGATAACGGAACGCCATATCTTCCAGCTCCCACTTGAGCTGATGGATGCCCATGCGGTTGGCGATGGGGGCGTAAATGTCCAAGGTTTCCTGGGCGATGAAGCGGCGCATTTCATAAGATTCTTTCGGCAACACGCCCAGGCGTTTGATGCGGTAAGCCAGTTTGATCAGCACCGCCCGCACATCCTGGGTCATCGACAACAGCATCCGGCGCAGGATTTCCGATTGGTTGGGCTGGTCGGTCATATCCAAGGAATAAATGGCGATGGTGTTCAGCCAATTGACATCTTTGACCAAAGCCGCCACGGTTTCGCCAAATTGCTCTTTAATCTGTGGCAAGAGTTTTAGTGGCGTCAAACGCGGGTCGCTGAGAATGGCCGCTAAAATAGTATTTAAATCGACATGGAAATCCATCAGGATCATCGCCACTTCATAACCTTTAGGGCGGTAATACTGAGGGTCATCAACGATTTGCCCGACTATCGCCATCGCGTTGTCAATTTTCAAGCGATCTGGCTCTGAGAAATTGCCGAATAGGGATTTGCCGGGGGGGGTATTTTTTTTCATCAGAAGTTTGTCACCGGTTTAGAAACCTTAAAGTGGATGTTGCAACGGTTTTAACACTTAAAATGGCCGAAGAAGCAGGTGGTTTTCAACCCATTCGCCAAGTTTTGAGTACTTTTGGATAGGTTGAACCCCATCCTGTTATGGTTCGGCTAGAAACGTACCAACAGATAAGCGATAAACATGCCATTGTTTTTTATTTATAAATCCCCTTTGAATAACTTGGCCTACAGCTTTCATTAAGCAACGGTACAATGCCATAATATCTAGGTTTTTCGCTGCCCCAACAACTTTTGGAAGACTGCTTATGAGTGCTATCTACGGTTGGCTATCCGCCGCCAAGACTTTCGAACCGCTCCATTTGCTTGGAGTCCAACGCAACGCGGCTTATGGCCTGACCGGGCATTTGCCACATGTTGTCGCCCATTATAAATCGGCAGGACTAGGTGGTCATGGCATAAATGCCGCTCCCGGCATTTATGAGGGCAGGGGCTTGCTGGTGATTGTCGATGGGGTGCCGGATTGGCAAGACCCGGCATTGGCGGCAATCGCGCAACACCATGATGCCGCCCACGCCCTGGCGGAAGGCTTTCTACAGCAAGGCCGTGACGTGTTGAAGCAAATGACCGGCGCGTTTGCTGCCTGTGTGCTGCAAGCCGACCATCACTACGCCTTGTTGGCCGTTGACAGGATGGGGCTGCGTCCCTTGGCCTATTATCAAAAAGACGATGTGTTGGTGTTCGGTAGCCAATTGGACCAGATTCTCGCCCATCCAGATGTGCATTCAGAAATCTCGGGGCAGTCTATCTTCAATTATTTGTATTTCCACATGATCCCCAGCCCAGGCAGCATTTATGCCGGAATAGGCAAATTGCAGCCGGGCGAATTTTTGGAAGTCAACCAAGGGCAGGACACCCGCAGTTTTTACTGGCAAAGAAGTTACCAGGACAGCACCGCCAGTAAGCGGGAGTTGCTTGCCCAGCTCCCTATCGAGCTGGAACTTGCGACAAAACAGTGCGTAGCGGATAAGCAAACGGGTGCGTTCTTGAGTGGCGGTCTGGATAGCAGCACGGTAGTCGGCGTCTTCCAAAAAATGTCCGGGCAACCGGTAGATGCCTTTAGCATTGGATTTGCCGCCCAAGGTTATGATGAAATGGAATACGCCCGCATCACCGCCAGGCATTTCAAGGCCACGCTGCATGAATATTACGTCACGCCCGCTGATGTCCTGGCCGCCATCCCGATGATCGCCCATGCTTATGATGAACCTTTCGGCAACGCCTCCGCCGTCCCTGCGTATTATTGTGCGAAATTTGCCCACGAACAGGGCATGGCACAATTGCTGGCGGGTGATGGCGGCGATGAGATTTTTGCCGGTAACGCCCGCTATGCCAAGCAAAAAATATTTGATCTTTACCGGCATGTCCCCGATTTTGCCAAAGCCATGTTGGAATCCCTCGCAGATAACATTCCGTTGTTGAGGAAGCTGAAAAGTTATATCGAGCAAGCCAAAATTGCCATGCCGGAACGCTTGGAAACCTATAATTTCTTACATAGAACGCCATTGGCAGAGATTTTTGCTGCGGATTTTTTGGCGCAAACCAACGCCAATGCGCCGCTGGAACAATTGCAAGCGACTTATCAACGTACAGCAGGCGATGATCTGATCAAAAAAATGTTGTTTTTGGATAATAAATTCACACTTGCCGACAATGACTTACGCAAGGTCAACCGCATGTGCGAACTGGCAGGCGTGGATGTGAAATACCCGATGTTGCAGGAAAATCTGCTGGCCTTTGCCGCGTCAGTCCCGTCGAAATGGTTGATGGAAGGCTTTGAGTTGCGCTCATTTTACCGTCAGGGCATGGAAGGTTTTCTGGCGAAAGAAACCCTGGCTAAAAGCAAACAGGGTTTTGGTTTGCCATTTGGCGTGTGGATGGGTTCCGACAAAGCCTTGAAAGATTTCGCCGAAGCCAATTTACAAGGCATCGCCAAGCGCGGATTTTTGAATCCTGCTTATATTACCAAGCTCATCCAATTGCATCAAAGCAGCCATGCCTCCTATTATGGGGTGATGATTTGGCTTTTGGTGATGCTGGAACAGTGGTTATTAACCCATAAAGTTTAAATGGTAGAGGGCGGGTGGAACGTGGGCGATAAAAAAGTGCTGTTGGTTGTGGAAGATGATCCGGGCTTGCAAACCCAATTAAAATGGGGATTCGAAAATTACCAAACCGTCATTGCCGGCAATAGGAATGATGCGATTGTCGCCTTGAGGCGGTTCATGCCCGCCGTGATCACGCTGGATTTGGGCTTGCCGCCCGACACCGCCAATGCCAGCGAAGGCCTTGCGACCTTGAAGGAAATGCTGCAACTGGCACCGGCAAGCAAGGTCATTGTCGTGACCGGCAACGATGACCGTGAAAATGCCATCAGGGCAATCGCGATGGGTGCGTATGATTTTTATCAAAAACCCATTGATTTGGATGTGCTGACGCTCATTGTGGAACGCGCTTTCCAGTTTTCCGAGTTACAAAAAGCCTATACCCATCTGCAACATAAAATCCATGAACCCTTGGCGGGCATTATTGCCTCCTGTAAAAAAATGCAGGATCTGACGCGTATGGTGGAAAAAGTTGCGCCGACCAATGCGACGACCTTATTGTTGGGCGAGAGCGGCACCGGCAAGGAAGTGTTGGCAAAAGCCATACACAATTTAAGCGATAGGGCGGACAAGCCCTTTGTCGCCGTCAATTGTGCGGCGATACCGGAAAACTTGCTGGAAAGCGAGTTGTTTGGTTACGAGAAGGGCGCGTTTACCGGAGCGGCGCAACTAACCAAAGGCAAAATCGAATATGCCGACAAAGGCACTTTTTTCCTCGACGAAATTGGCGATTTGCCAACCGCCTTGCAATCAAAATTATTACGTTTTCTTCAGGAGAGGAGCATAGAGCGCATTGGTGGGCGCAAAGAAATTCCCGTCGATGTGCGGATTATTTGTGCAACCCATCAAAACTTACAGGGCTTGATTGACGAGGGGCGGTTTCGGAGTGACTTGTATTACCGCGTCAGCGAAATCACCCTGATTATTCCGCCGCTAAGGGAGCGCGAAGGCGATGCCATCACTATCGCCAATGTCTTGTTAAAACGTTTCAGCGAAGCCAATCACAAGGTGTTGAAAGGTTTTAGCCAGGAAGCGGTGCAAGCGATTGAAAGCTATCCGTGGCCCGGCAATATCCGTGAGTTGGAGAATAAAATCAAGCGGGCGGTCATTATGGCTGACGATGCCATTATCGATTTTGATGATTTGGAATTGGGCGAGACGGGTGAGGAGACCATGCCATTCAACCTCAAAACCGTCCGCGAAGTTGCCGAAACCTTGGCGATAAAACGAGCCTTGGCGTTTTCCCATAACAATATTTCCAATGCCGCAAAACTGTTGGGCGTGACCCGTCCCACCTTATACACCTTGTTTGAAAAATATGGGATCAAGGTTAATGATTGAGCGATGTCTTTCGTCCACGAAACGCCAAAAAAGTAAACCTCATCGTCCTGGCCAATTTTCGTGCCTTTCGTGCTTTTCGTGGACAAAGCTGACCAACTAAGTAGTAGTGCAAAAGTCTTTTAACATTACAATTTGTAAAATCCGGTGCCTACACCTTCACCATAAAGCCAAGAAAAGCATCGTCATTCCGGCAGGGATTGCCGGAATCCAAGGGCCACGGACGGCAATCTACACGCGTGTACATACCTGTATTCTGGATTCCGGCAATCCCTGCCGGAATGACGGCTTCTTTTTAAAAATGTTAAAAGACTTATGCACAACACCTACTTACTGGTGCTTGCAATGGGTAGTTGGCATATAATGCCGCGTTTATTTGTTCTCACTAGGAAAAGATTATGAAAAAAATAGCGTTACTGAGTTTGTCTGCGATGTTTATGTTTACAACGCTTGCCAATGCCCACGGCCCGGTCCGTCAAAAAGCGGAAGAAGAAATCACCATCAACGCCACCGCCGAAAAAGTCTGGAATATCATTAAAAATTATGATGATATGTCTTGGTTGCCCGGCGTTAAAAGCACTACGGCAGATAAAGGCAACAACAAAGGTTCAATCCGTGTCCTTACCTTGAAAGATGGCGGTACCATCACCGAAGAGCTGAAAAAGTATGATGATAAGAAAATGACTTACGCATACAAAATCACCGATATGAGCACGGCGAAAACCATCACCCATTCAGGTGCCGAAGAAAAAGTCCCCGTGTTGCCGGTTGACAATTATGCCGCCAGCATTGAAGTGGAAGACAAAGGCGGGGCGGCGTTGGTGTCATGGAAAGCGGGTTATTACCGTGCGTATATGAACAACAATCCACCAGAAGAAATGAACGAAGACGCCGCCAACACGGCTGTCACCGCCATTTTAAAAGGTGGCTTGGCGAACCTGAAAGCCTTGGCTGAGAAATAAGGTTTTTCAGTGCCAATTAAACTATTGCAAGCGGTGGTTGCCGCCACCGTTTTTTTTACGTCCGCACTCGCTGCCGCGCCGTTGGCGTATATCAGCAACCAATTAAGCGACAGCGTCTCCATTATTGACACCGGACTTGGCGAAGTGGTGGCAACCATTGCCGTGTCAGGGAAACCTGCCGGTGTCGCCATTGCCCCCGATGGCAAGCATTGCTATATCAGCACTCCCGAAGCCCACGGCTTTGCCGTGATAGACACCGAAAAACGTCAATTGGTGGCGCAGGTTAAAGTGAGCGACGGTGCATTGGGCATTGCCGTCAGTCCTGACAGCCAGCGGATTTATGTCGCCGATTGGTATAACAATACCGTTGCCGTCGTCGATGCGGGCAATTACCACGTTGTGCAAACCATTGCCGTTGGACAATCGCCTTCCGGTTTGATGGTCAGTCCAGATAACCGCTGGCTTTATGTGGCGAATCGTTTGGGTAATTCGGTGAGCAAGATTGACCTCAAGCGCGGGCTGGTCAAGCAAACGGTTGCCGTGGGTAGCCATCCATTTGGCTTGACGCTTGATAGCCGGGGCGAGAGGCTTTATGTCGCCAATGTCCAAAGTGATGATGTCACGGTGCTGGATACCCAATTGATGCAGGCCCTGGCAACGGTCAAAGTCAGTATGTTGCCTTATGCGGCGACGCTGGCTTTAAACGACAGCCGCTTGTTGGTCACCAATCAGGACGACAGTTCGGTTTCAGTGATTGATACCGGAACCTTAAAAGCGACGGGTTTGATACCGGTTGGCGACAAACCCGAAGGCATAGACACCCATCCCGATGACCGCCATGTCTATGTCGCCAATTGGTTTGACAGTAATGTCTCGGTCATTGACGCGAAAACCTTGCGCGTCATCAAGACCATCAAAACCGGTGAAGGCAGCCGTGCTTTCGGGCAATTTATCGGCAAATGATGTTTGCCTGTTATCTTGATGTGATAGACTCCGATTTATTTGTTAATGGTTGAGGATGACAATGGCTGAAACAGTAGATGAATTGACGGTGGGTTACCAAGATGGCGGTGTTGAAACCGTTAAGGAATTGGATAAAAAGGTTTTGACCAAAGGGGCCTGGGCGACCGTGATTTACCGCTATCAGGACTGGAACCGGGCTAAAGAAGAATACGGCCCCGATAAATACACCATCCGCCGTTACCAAAAACGCAATGGTGAATATCAGCAAAAATCCAAGTTCAATATTTCCAGCAAAGATCAGGCAAAGAGCATTATTGCGGCGTTGGAAGAATGGATGGATATGGATAAAGATTAAGGCTCTATATGGGTTTTAAGGTCTTTTGTCCGTTAATAAATATAGCGGTCATAAATACCCCCGTCATTCCGGCAGGGATTGCCGGAATGACGGGTATTTTAGATAACCACGCTTATTAATGGCTTAACGTATATTTTTAGCAAAAGACCTTAAAACCCATATAGAGCCAAGATTAATAAGCAATGGCTGGATATATTCATCACTTGGTGGATACGGATAATTTAACGATATTGGCTATTCTAACGTGGTTGGATGTATAGTTCCGTGCGATCTCCTATGAAATTAAGGCAAGAACCTAGGGGATTGTAATAAATTGGAATTCTGAAAAGCTTGCTTAAACAACATTATGCAAACACTCCCCACAACGCTTTACAGTACGGCTCAAATCCATGAATTGGAGGATAGGGCGATATACCAGTGCGGTATTTCTGGATTTGAATTAATGATCCGGGCGGGGACTGAGGTTTTCCGTTATTTACGGGAACGTTGGCAGAACACTAAATCTATCGCCGTGTTTTGTGGTGCTGGCAATAATGCTGGTGATGGTTATATTGTCGCGGAATTGGCACTGTCCTTTGGCTTTGGCGTTCAAGTCTATACTTTGGTCAATCCTGACGCGCTCATGGGCGATGCGGCGAAAGCCTATAAAAAGTACCTTGCCGCCCGTGGTACGGTATTGCCTTTTCGTAGCGAGTTGTCGATACGGGCTGATGTCGTCGTCGATGCTCTGTTCGGCGTAGGCTTGAACAGGCCGGTGGCAGGGGATTATTTAACCGCTATCCGCATGATTAACCGGAGTCCGGCACATGTTATAGCGGTGGACATGCCGTCGGGATTAAACGCCAATACCGGCAAAGTGATGGGCGAAGCCGTAAAAGCCGGCGGTACAGTGAGTTTTATCGCGTTGAAACAAGGTTTGTTTACCGGCGATGCGGCAGATTATTGCGGGGATATAAAATACGCATCGCTGGGCGTACCCGAAGACATTTTTGAAGAAGTCCCGTCTAAGGTCTACCGTGTCGTACCCAGGACATTTCCCCGTCGTGATCGCTGTATCCACAAAGGGAAAAATGGCCATGTCTTGGTTATCGGCGGGGAACAAGGCTACGCTGGTGCGGCGATGTTGACGGGCGAAGCGGCCTTGCGGGTAGGCGCAGGTCTGGTCAGTATCGCCACCCGCAAAGAGCATACCGGGCTGATGAGCATACATCGGCCTGAGCTGATGTGCCACGGGGTGGAAAATTCTGACGAGTTGACAGGCTTGCTTGAAAAAGCCAATGTGCTTGTCATAGGCCCTGGCCTAGGGCAAACCGACTGGGCAAAAGATTTATTGCTGGCGGTCATTGATTCCAGAAAACTGGCGGTCATTGACGCTGATGCGTTGAATATGTTGGCAAAAATACCGGCGGCGCATAGTAATTTGCTACTGACCACTTACCGCAGTATCTTGACCCCGCATGTAGGGGAAGCGGCTAGATTGCTCAATCTGTCAACGGCGCAAGTACAGCAGGACCGCTTTGCCGTGGCGAAAATGATTCAGAAAAAATACGGTGGTATTGCCATCCTCAAAGGAGCCGGGACATTGATCGCATCAAATGAGGATGTTTCTGTTTCGACGACCGGGAATCCAGGTATGGCATCAGGTGGCATGGGTGACGCGCTCGCCGGGGTTATCGCCGGGCTGCTGGCCCAAGGCTTCCCGCTTAAAGACGCCGCGCAACAAGGTGTTTATATCCACGGACAAGCCGCCGATATTGCCGCAGAACAAGGCGGCGAACGCGGCTTGTTGGCGAGCGACTTAATGCCGCATTTACGACGCCTGGTTAATCAATAGTGCAACGATATTTAGCGACGCCCGAAGCGACCGATCAATTCGGTGCCGAATTATGGTCATTATTGCCTGCACAGGCCGTGGTTTTCCTGCAAGGTGATTTAGGCGCAGGCAAAACCACCTTGGTGCGGGCCTACCTGCGTGCCGCCGGTTTTGTCGGTGCGGTCAAAAGCCCCACTTACACCTTGGTTGAAGAATATTTAGTCAATGACCGAAAAATCGTCCATTTTGATCTATACCGGCTTGCTGAACCGGAAGAATTGGAATGGATAGGCATCCGTGATTATTTTAATCAAGAGTGCGTTTGTTTTATTGAATGGCCCGACAAGGGCGAAGGCTTTCTGCCACTGCCGGATTATGTCATTACCCTAAGTGCCGAAGGTAGCGGGCGGCTGTTGGACATGAGCTAGGCTCCCTTTGGGGGAACTTAACAATCAACCGGCAAACGCGCCGCCAACCTATTTCATTCGATGGCAATATGAGCCTCAAATTCCAATGTGTGCATAGGCATTGCCCTTTGTGCAGTTTGGTAATGGTTCAGATCCTGTGGATGATGGCCAAATTACCCGCCATTAAATAGCAACCTTTTTTCTAAATAAACGATTGTATCTATTTGAAAATATGAATAATTTTTTATCTAAGTCCGGCTGGTTTTGTTTCTTGCCAGTTGTTTTTCTGTTCGGGATGCCGGCGCAAGCGAAATCGCCTAATATCATCTTTATTTTGGCGGATGATCTCAACAAGGAAGTTTTCAGCCATCAGGTGAAAATTAATTCACTGCTTACGGCCAATGGCATGACGTTTAAAAATAATTTTGTCAGCTTATCCCTGTGTTGCCCGTCCCGAACGTCTACCTTGAGAGGGCAATACGCCCACAATACAGGGCTGTTTAAAAACAATCCTCCTGATGGCGGTTTTGGAAAAATTTATAGCGGCGGTTTGGAGAAATCGACCGTCGCCACTTGGTTGCAAAATGCCGGATACAGGACGGCTTTGATCGGTAAATACCTCAATGGTTACCCCAGCAAATTATCAGGCATAAGTTACATACCTCCAGGTTGGACTTACTGGGTCAGCCCTAATCAAGGCGAGCCTTATTCAGAATTTAATTACTCGCTTAACGAAAATGGCAAAACCGTCACCTATGGCAATGCAGATAAAGACTACATGGTTGATGTGTTGGCGGATAAGACAACTCAGTTTATTGGCGACACGACAAGCAAATATCCGGGTAAACCTTTCTTTATCTTTTTGGCCCCTTACCTGCCCCACCAACCGGCAACCGCCCCTTTACGCTACGCCAATGATTTCCCCAATGTAAAAGCCCCCCGTCCGGCTTCTTTTAATGAGGCCGATGTCAGCGATAAACCCGCATGGGTGCAAGCCAAGCCGCTTTTGACAAGCCAGCAGATTGCGAATATAGACATTCTTTATCGCAGGCAAAGGCAGTCCATGCAAGCGGTTGGGGATTTAGTGGAAAACGTGGTGAATAAATTGCGTGCTGTCGGGGAACTCAACAACACGTATGTATTTATCACCTCCGACAATGGCTTCCATCTTGGTCAGCATCGTCTAAACTCAGGCAAGAACACGGCGTTTGAGGAGGATATCAATGTGCCGCTGGTGGTGCGCGGCCCCGGTGTGGCGGCTGGATCGGTGGTTTCTGAAATTACCGCCAATGTCGATTTTGCCCCCACTTTTGCCAAAATTGCCGGGATCACGCCACCTGCATTTGTCGATGGCCGATCTTTGTTGCCTATTCTGCATGGCATCACACCAACGAATTGGCGCAAAGTCTTGTTGCTCGAACATGCCAGTCAAAGCATCACGTCTTTCAGTGCAGATCCGCTGCTGGAACCTCAAGACGAGTTTGATATTCAGGCGGCGGCGACCTATGATCCCAGTGCTTTTGCGGGTCTTCGCACCCAAGAGCGGGCTATCGGTAATTATGGGCCAATCAATTATATTGAATATGATACGGGGGAGCGGGAGCTTTATCGTCTTTGGCCTGATCCGCTCCAGGTTAATAATGAATATTTAATTATGGATCAATGGGTTAAATATAAGTTGAAGCTTTGGCTGGGCAAATTACGCACTGCTTCGGGACAAGCCCTGCGTAATGCGGAGCAGACGGCCCCATGATCCTATCTAAAAAGTATAAACGCTGATTATCGGCCACGATTAAATCGTGGTGGGCAAAACATCCTTAATGGTCCAGTGGATCAAACTTAACCCCCCACAAACGCATTATAAAATTGCTTGGCTGTCCTGCCGCTTTTCGATGCCCGTTGATGGGCAAAATCCAGAGCTGCTTTATGTAAGTTTTCACGACCATCCGGCGCATCGGGGAAAAAGCCGTCAACTATGCTCAAATAAGTTTGCGCCGTTTGCGGATAAAATCCCAGGGACAAACCAAAACGGTCGGAGAGCGAGGTTTTTTCTTCCACAGTGTCGGAATAATGCACTTCCCGGTCTACCAAATGGGATTCAAGGTTGTCCTTCATCAGTTCCGGCAGCAAATGGCGGCGGTTAGAAGTGGCGTAGACCAACACGTTTTCCGGCGGCAGTTCAACCGAGCCTTCCAGGACGCTTTTTAAGGACTTGTACTGGCTGTCGCCGGATTCAAAAGACAGGTCGTCACAGTAAATGATAAACCGTTGCGGCAGTTCGCGGATGTCATCGACAATTTCCGGCAAATACACTAAGTCCTGTTTGTCCACTTCAATCAGCCGTAAGCCTTGGGATTTGTAAGTATTCAGCAAGGCTTTGATTAACGATGATTTGCCGGTGCCGCGCGAACCCCACAACAGGGCGTTGTTGGCGGGTTGGCTGGCAAGGAAACGTTCGGTGTTTGCCAGCAGTTGCTGTTTTTGTGCATCAATTCCCAATAATTCATCCAATCGGATCGGATCGGTTTGACGCACGGGGCGCAGGTATTCTTTACGTTGCCGCCAAATCGCGGCGTAAGTTAAATGCCAGTCAATCATTGTTTATTCCTTGCCAAGTAAAAGTTGCTTGGCATTATAAGGCAAAACAACAAGGCTTTAGTTGGGCACGGGATTTTTCTGAAGTTGTTTTTTTCAACTACGGTTTATAGGGATATGCTTTTGGCATCTTAGGAACGAGCATGAAATAATTTCCGCACCGGCTCGTCAGACCTGTCAGGTTTTGAAAACCTGACAGGTCTTTATCCGCGAATTTATTCCATGCACATTCCTTAATGTCGCCAGCCGCTAGGTTGATTTTTTTGAATTGTTTAATATCCCAAGAGGAACATCATGACTTATGCCACTGCGTTATTGCCACAATTGATTGAAGCCATTGCCGATGCTATCAACCAAAATGCCGGGGAAGTGACGGCACTCGACCAGGCGATTGGTGATGGCGACCATGTCGTCAACTTGCAACGCGGTATCCATGCCCTGATGGAGCAACGCCATGAATTGGTCCTGCTTGACTGGGTTGCGGCATGGCAAAAAATAGGCATGACACTGATGTCAACCGTGGGGGGTGCGTCGGGTTCTTTGTTGGGGACTTTATTTGTGGCGATGGCTAAAGCGGGTAAAGGACAGATATTGGATGCGGCCGGTTTCGCCGCCATTTTTAACCAAGGCGTGGAGTCGATGAAGCAGCGCGGTAAATCCGATGCGGGTGAAAAAACAATGCTGGATGTGTTGGTCCCGGTCGCCAATTATTTACAGGCATCGGCTAAGGCAGATATAGCCCTTGCAGGAGTTTTGGCGGCGGTACAGGAAGTTGCGCTGGCGGGTGTGGAGTCTACGCGGGATATGGTTGCGACCAAAGGCCGGGCATCATTTTTGGAAGCGCGTACCCTTGGCCATATTGATGCAGGTGCGAAGACCTCACAACTGATCATCTGTGCAATATGCCCGGTGTTATCAGCAAGCCCAGCGTAGGTTTGCGGTATGGACGGGCGCATCCCATAAGCCAAGCAATTCATCGTCCAATACACTCAGTGTGATTGAGCAGCCTGCCATATCCAGCGATGTGGTGTAATTGCCCACCAAAGAACGCACGATGTTGACGCCTTGGTTTTGCCAGTGTCGCGCCGCCAATTCGTAAATCAGGTAGAGTTCCATCAATGGCGTTGCGCCAAAACCATTGACATGCAGCAGTGCGGATTGGCCTTTTTGGGGGTTGAGATCCCCGTTGATTGCGTTGACAAGATGTTCTACGATTTCAGTGGCATTGGTCAACGGCAAAGTGGCGAGGCCCCGTTCTCCATGTATGCCAACCCCCATTTCCATTTCCTTATCATTAATGGCAAACGTTGGATGCCCCAAGGCGGGTACGGTGCAACTGCTGAGTGCCACGCCCATAGATGCGCTGCCACGGTTTATTTTTTCCCCTAAAGCTTTGCAGCTTGCCAGGTCAGCACCTTTTTCGGCTGCTGCGCCTAACATTTTTTCGACGATTAAAGTACCCGCGACGCCACGCCTTCCAGTACTGTGGGTTTTGGGTAGCGAGACATCGTCGTTGATGATGACCGATGCGTTTGGGCAACTGAGCATTTCGGTGGCAATTTCAAAACTCATGATGTCGCCGGCATAATTTTTGACGATAAACAATACGCCGCCGCCATTGTCCACCGCCTCTGCCGCCGCCAGCATTTGATCGGGGGTAGGGGAAGTGAAAATTTGGCCCGGACAGGCCGCATCCAGCATACCGGAACCAACAAAGCCAATATGCAAGGGTTCGTGGCCTGAGCCGCCGCCAGAAATTAATGCGACTTTGCCGGACGTTGCCGGTTGCCGGCGTTTGATGAAATGCGGTTGTGCGTTGAATTGGATAATATCTGCATGGGCTTTGGCAAAACCGCTTAGGCTTTCCTCCAGCAGGGTATCAACAGAGTTAATAAATTTTTTCATAACGACCCGCCTTTTCTGGTTTAGTGGGGCAAAGATTGCAATGCGGCCGTGACGGCGAGGATGTCATCCATGACCCAAGTAGGTTGGTAGTCCGAGGTCTTGAGATCTTCTTGGGTGGACACGCCAGTTAATACCATCAGGCTACGGATTCCGGTACGCACCGCACCCAGAATATCTGTTTCCAGACGGTCACCAATGGCGATGGTTTCGGATGTGTCCGTACCAAGCAATGCCATGGCTTGTTGATAAATGATAGGTTCAGGTTTGCCAATGATGGTCGGGATGACACCGGTAGCCGCTTGCAGGGCGGCTAGAATCGCGCCGTTGCCATGCGTGATGCCGTATTCTGTAGGTAGGGTGGTGTCTGCATTGGTGCCTATGAACTTAGCCCCTGCACGGATGTTTAGGGTTGCTGTTGCCAGCTTATCCCAGGTGAGTGTTTGGTCTTTGCCGCAAACGACAATATCCGCACCTTGGTTAGGCGTTGCGGTGGTATTGACCTCATACAAGCCTGTTAAGGTGAAACCGCATTTTTTTATCGGTTCGCTTGCCCCGGCTTCACCTAGGACAAATACCCTTGTAGTTGCCGGGTTTTCATGCTGGCTTAAATATAGTGCGGTAGTAATGCCTGAAGTGAGAATTTCATCTTCTGTAACGGTCACCCCCATTTTCGCAAGTTTGAGCACATATTGTGCCGGTGTCATGCCGGCATTATTGGTGGCGAGAATAAAGCGGATTTTTTGTTTGCGTAGCGTTTCGAAAAACGTGGTTAATCCGGGTATGGCTTGGTCGCCATGCCATAACACGCCGTCCATATCAATGATGAGGGCGCGAACGTTTAAAAATGGTTCCATAAATATCTCAATAGGGAATGTCTCAATATGGGGGGCGTTTAAAGTTTTTTACGATAGTATAAAAGGTTTGTTGTTTGCATGACATGCCTAAGATGTTAATGAACAAATAGATGGGGTTTTAAACGGAAATCCCACCGATAATCCAATCAATGGCTACCATGAATACCGAGTTTGAATGGCTATTATGCGTTCATTGATTTTAAAGTTTAGGGAGGAGGGGATGTTTATCGTGTTTTTATTATAACAATATAATTTTTTATGATATTTTTATGGGGTAATATTTGTCTGATAGGAGGAGGGATTAGCCAATAAGCATTGGGCATTGACAGGCGTCCCCTTTCTACTTTACAGTTACGTCCGCAAAACAATTATGCAACCAACAATAATTATTAATAACCCTTCGGAGCACATATCATGGCTAGACCATTAATTCAAATGGCATTGGATTCATTAGATTTCGACGCAACAGTTGCACTTGCAGAGCAGGTTGCACCACACGTTGACATTTTTGAAATCGGAACCCCATGTATCAAACACAACGGTGTCAACTTGGTTAAAACACTGAGAGCAAAATTCCCGGACAAACTGATTTTAGTTGACCTGAAAACTATGGATGCTGGCGAATATGAAGCTACTCCATTTTATGCTGCTGGTGCAGATATTTGTACAGTGCTGGGTGTGTCTGGATTGGCAACCTGCATGGGTGTCATCAAAGCTGCAAATGCTTTCGGTGCAGAAGCTCAAATCGACTTAATCAATGTAGAAGACAAAGTTGCTTGCGCACGCGCAACTGCTGAAGCAGGTGCCCACGTTATGGGTATCCATACTGGCCTTGACGCACAAGCTGCTGGTCACACTCCATTTTCTGATTTGAACGACATCGCCAGATTAGGTTTGAACGTCAGAATTTCTGTTGCTGGTGGTATCAAAGCCGCAACAGTTCAGGACGTTGTTAAGTCAGGTGCTAACATCATCGTTGTTGGTGCTGCAATATATGGTGCTCCATCTCCTGCTGAAGCTGCTCGCGAAATTCGTGAACTGGTTGATGCCACAGAGGCTTAATAAATGCATCAGCAACTTGTCGTAGAAAAGATATCAAGCATTCTTGAAGCTACAGATGACACCTATGATGTAAAGTTGACGCAATTGCTAGACAATGCCAAGCGTGTGTTTATTGCAGGTGCCGGGCGTTCAAAGCTTGTTGGTAACTTCTTTGCAATGAGATTGGTACATGCGGGTTACGATGTAAGTGTCGTGGGTGAGATCGTCACGCCTAGCATAAAAAACGGTGATTTATTAATCATTATCTCTGGTTCAGGGGAAACTGAGCAATTGATTGCGTTTACAAAGAGCGCCCAAAAAATAGGCGCCAACATTGTGTTAATCTCTGCGAAAAGCGAATCCACAATCGGTGACTTATCAGATGCAGTATTTCAAATTGGTCGTTCAGAACAATATGGAAAAGTTTTTGGTATGCCAATGGGGACTGTTTTTGAACTATCTACATTACTGTTTTTGGAAGCAACCATTTCTCATGTAATTCATGAAAAAGGGATACCAGAAGAAGTGATGAGGGAAAGACACGCTAATTTAGAGTAATGCTTAAGGAACGGGTTATTAAATAGCCCGTTCCTTATTCGTTTCGATAATAACAAAAAAATATTTCTGACAAATCATCTTTAGATGATAGTCAATAATTTGTAATTAAAATAGTAAGGAGAACAATATGACTTCGCGCCGAGAATTAGCGAACGCCATACGCGCTTTGAGCATGGATGCTGTACAAAAAGCAAACTCTGGACATCCAGGAGCTCCTATGGGCATGGCGGATATCGCCGAAGTTCTCTGGAATGACTTCATGGCTCATAATCCGACCAATCCAAAATGGTCAAATCGTGATCGTTTTGTTTTATCAAATGGTCATGGCTCAATGCTGATTTATTCTTTGTTACATCTCACAGGATATGATCTGCCAATCGAAGAGTTGAAAAACTTTCGTCAATTACATTCTAAAACCCCTGGTCATCCAGAATACGGATACGCCCCTGGCGTAGAAACCACAACAGGCCCATTGGGGCAAGGTATCACCAACGCCGTTGGTATGGCAATTGCCGAAAAAGCATTGGCCGCGCAATTCAATAAAGATGGACATAAAATCGTAAATCATCATACCTATGTTTTTATGGGTGATGGTTGCTTAATGGAAGGGATTTCGCACGAAGCTTGTTCGTTAGCCGGAACTCTGGGTTTGGGTAATCTTATCGCCTTTTGGGATGATAATGGCATTTCAATTGATGGTCATGTAGATGGCTGGTTTACCGATAACACGCCAATGCGCTTTGAGTCTTATGGTTGGCATGTTATCGCCGATGTAGATGGCCACGATTCTCATGCAATATCTAAAGCTATCGAATTGGCGAAAGTCATGACCGATAAGCCTACACTGATTTGTTGCAAAACCACTATTGGATTTGGTTCACCGAATAAATCGGGTTCACATGCTTGTCATGGCGCACCATTAGGCGATGCCGAAATTAACCTGACTAAGGCTGCATTAGGTTGGGATTATGGTTCGTTTGAAATTCCTGCACATGTTTATGCTGGGTGGGATGCCAAAGTAAAAGGAACTAAAGCCGAGCAAGATTGGAATGAAAAATTTGCTGCTTACAAAAAAGCTTATCCAGAATTAGCTGCCGAATATGAGCGCCGTATGGTAGGCGAATTGCCGGAAAATTGGTCTGAAGGTGCTAATAAATTTATAAGTGCAGTCAACGATGAAGCTAAAACGACGGCTACCCGATTATCTTCGCTAGCAGCGATAGAAGGTTACGCAAAATTATTACCCGAAATATTTGGTGGTTCAGCGGATTTAGGTTGCTCAAACATGACGGAATGGTCAGGTTACAAACCTATGCGGGCCAATAAGCCGGATGCTAACTATGTCAATTATGGTGTGCGTGAATTTGGTATGTCTGCAATTATGAATGGTGTGGCCTTACATGGTGGTTTGATACCATTCGGCGCAACTTTCTTGATGTTTTCTGAATATGCACGTAATGCAGTGAGAATGGCTTCGTTAATGAAGATTCGTTCAATTTTTGTCTATACTCATGATTCTATTGGCTTAGGTGAAGACGGGCCTACCCATCAACCAATTGAGCAAACTGCGACTTTACGGTTAATACCTAATATGCAAGTTTGGCGTCCATGTGATGCGGTCGAAACATCAGTTGCTTGGCGATCAGCTATAGAGCGAAAAGATGGTCCTTCCGTATTGGTTTTTTCGCGCCAGAACTTAACCCACGTTCCTCGCAATCAAGAGCAAATTGATGCTATTTCCCGTGGTGCTTATATTGTTGCTGATAGTGAAGGTGTGGCGGATGCAATTATCATCGCTACAGGTTCTGAGGTTGAGCTTGCGTTAAAAGCCGCAGAGCAATTGAAAGCTTCTGGAAAAAATATTCGCGTTGTCTCTATGCCATCGACCAACATTTTTGATGCTCAAGATTCTGCATACCGTGAATCCGTTTTGCCTAGCACGGTCACTAAACGTGTGGCAGTTGAAGCGGGTGTGACTGATGGTTGGTGGAAATATGTAGGTACTAATGGAAAAATTGTGGGCATTGACCATTTTGGTGAATCAGCTCCTGCTGGCCTGCTATTTAAAGAGTTCGGTTTTACTGTTGAAAATGTAGTTAAAAATGTAGAAGCGGTATTTCAGAATTAAAATTATAGATAATTGCTTAGCTTACAATTGGGAGAGGAATGGTTAATTTGAATAAATTTGAGATTTTTTGTTAATCTTCCCTCTCCCTAACTTCCAACTTAAAGGTGAACAACGTGAAAAAAAATAATCTTATAAATGGTTTGTTTGCAACTTTATTGATTGCTAGCCCGATAGTGGGTGCAGATCAAAAATACCCAGCGGCAGATTTTGAACCTCAAGTCGTTTACCAAGATAACGACTATATTGCCAAAAACAACCCATCATCAAAAACGGATGGGCAAGCGGTTTCATCTGAATCTAAAGCAGATCCAAAATATCCTGCTGCAAATTTCGAACCCCAAGTTGTTTATAGTGACCCTAATTATAAACATAATGCTGCCCCATCCGTTTCCTTGTCAACTACGTCCAATAGCGATAGCACGGAAATTTCAACCAATCCAACGAGTGAAAATGTTGCTGATGTTCCTGCAAAAACAAATTCACAGTCTAAGTATTTGATCGGGCTTATTGCTCTAGGTCTAGTTGGGGCTTTTTTGTTTAAAAATCAATTCAAATGCGGGTCTAAAAAGACTGAAAATAAAGTGTCTCCTGTACAAGTAAATAAGGGCGGTTTGACAGGTGTTGCAAGATATTTAAATAAAGCTTCCGGTACAGGCGTTTCAAGATATTTAGACAAGCAAGTCAAGTCTGTTTCTGCCTCTACTGGTGTTGCCAAATATATAGCAAAACAAGTGTTGGTAGCAAAATCGACTGCCGCAGGTGCAGCCACCGGAGTTGAAAAATATATGCGTAACCGGGGATAATCAATGAATCAGAATTACTTGAGCGGATCTTTTTTCCCTGCCGTGGCTGGCTTATTCTTTTTTATGAAAAGACCTAGTGTTGATAGGGTTCACGAAGAAAACCAAATGGTATTGCCGATTTATTCTAGCGATGCTAGCGGTTTGACAGGTGTTGCAAGATATTTGGAAAGCCAGAGAAAAATTTTAGAGGCAAGTAAAGAAGAGGCGGAATCACTGGAAGATCAAAGAAATACTCAAGTGGTTACGGGCGTAGCTAAGTATCTGGAAAAAAACCAGCAAAATCCTGTAAGTGGTGTGACTCGATATATGCTGAAAAAAATGTTGGCTGAAAAGAACGCGCCTAAAGCAGTTGGTAAAAAACAAGTTACAGGAGTTGCTAAATATCTAAGCAACCAAAAGGAAAAGCCGGTTTTGAGTGGTGTGGCAAAGTATTTGAAAAACCAAGAAAATTTGCCAAAAGCGACTAAGGTAGCCAAGTATATGGCTAAACAAGCCATCGTTGCCAAACAAACAAAGCATGTGGTGGCGCATATTGAGTTGACTGGGGTGGAAAAATATTTGAAGCAACAGGAAAACTTGCCACAATTGAGTAGAGTTGCTAAGTATATGAAAAAGCAGGCTTTGCTTGCTAAAATGAAAAAACCATCTGTGGCAAAACCTGAATTGACAGGGGTTGCGAAATACTTACAAAGTCAAGAAAGCTTGCCAAAAATAAGTCGTGTGACTAAATATATGGCACGGCAAACACTTGCAAACAAACAAAAAGTTGAAATGATTGAAACAGGTGTCGATAAATATATGAGGAATCGCGCCTAGTTTTTAAGTTTCAGATGATTGATGAGTGGAAACAATAAACAGCATCTTGGATGCTGTTTATTGTTTGTGTAGATGTGAATTTAGCACTGGCTTAATTGCAGGCACCATCCATCCGGTTTTAAAATTTTTTTACTTTATTTGAGAAGGCACTAGTTATGGCAAAAAATTTACTTGAACAACTTAGAGAGGTCACTGTTGTTGTAGCAGATACCGGCGACATACAGGCCATTGAAACATTTAAACCACAAGATGCAACAACAAACCCCTCTTTGATTACTGCGGCTGCACAAATGCCACAGTATCAGGATATTGTTGATGGCACTTTGAAAGGCGCAAGGGAGACTTTAGGAGCTGATGCTGTGTCAGCTCAAGTTGTTTCCCTTGCTTTCGAGCGTTTGGCTGTTTCCTTCGGACACAAGATACTGGAGGTCATTCCTGGACGAGTATCTACTGAAGTGGATGCGCGGCTTTCCCATGATACCGATGCTAGCATTGCCATGGGGCGGGAACTAATTAAGATGTACGAAGCCCAAGGCGTTTCCCGTGAACGGGTGCTAATTAAGATTGCTTCGACTTGGGAAGGTATTCAAGCAGCAGCCGTTTTAGAAAAAGAAGGCATCCATTGTAACCTGACATTATTGTTTGGTATCCATCAGGCAATTGCTTGTGCAGAAAATGGCATCACGTTGATCTCCCCTTTTGTGGGCCGTATCCTTGATTGGTACAAAAAGGACACTGGCCGCGATTCATACCCATCAGCGGAAGATCCCGGCGTATTGTCTGTGACCGAAATTTACAACTACTACAAAAAGTTTGGTTATAAAACTGAAGTTATGGGCGCAAGCTTCCGTAACGTCGGTGAAATTACTGAATTGGCAGGTTGTGATTTGTTGACCATTGCACCGTCCATTTTGGCGGAATTGCAAGCGACGGAAGGTGATTTGCCACGCAAGTTAGATCCTGAAAACGCGGCAACGATGTCCATCGAAAAAATCGATATGACCAAAGAAGTGTTTGACGCAATGCATAAAGAAAACCGTATGGCGACGGATAAATTGGCAGAAGGTATCAACGGCTTTACAGTGGCTTTAGAGTCATTAGAAAAGCTGTTGGCTGAACGTTTGGCAACTTTAGAAGGCTAAAATATTTGATACTTAAGGGTGTCCAGACAAGCTTTCGCTGTTTGGACATCTTGAGCTTTTTCGGCATTATTTATTTATATTTAGGACTCTACTTAAATGTCACAAAAAATTTTAGATGTTGTAAAACCAGGTGTAGTAACAGGTGATGACGTACAAAAAATCTTTGCCATCGCGAAAGAAAACAAATTCGCATTGCCAGCCGTCAACGTGATCAGTACTGGTTCTATCAATGCAGTGTTAGAAGCTGCCGCCAAAGTAAAGTCTGCCGTTATTATCCAGTTTTCTAACGGCGGTGCACAATATGTAGCGGGTAAAGGGCTTAAATTAGAAGGCCAACAAGTTGCTATTTTGGGTGCAATTTCTGGTGCCCGACATGTACATACTCTCGCGGAAGCTTACGGTGTACCTGTTATCCTGCACACTGATCATGCCGCAAAAACCCTGTTACCCTGGATTGATGGCTTGCTGGATGCGGGCGAAAAATATTTTGCCCAAACAGGTAAGCCACTGTTTAGTTCACACATGTTGGACTTGTCAGAAGAAAGTCTGGAGGAAAATATTGAGATTTGCGGGCAATATTTAGAGCGTATGTCTAAAATGGGCATGACTTTAGAAATTGAATTGGGTGTTACTGGCGGCGAAGAAGACGGTGTTGATAATAGCGGCATGGATCACTCCATGTTGTACACGCAGCCTGAAGATGTGGCTTATGCCTATGAGCACCTGAGCAAAATCAGTGACCGTTTCACTATTGCTGCTTCATTTGGTAATGTGCATGGTGTTTATTCACCAGGCAACGTTAAGTTGACACCGAAAATTTTGGACAACTCACAAAAGTATGTTTCAGAAAAATTTGCTGTGCCTGCAAATACGTTGAATTTTGTTTTCCACGGTGGTTCTGGTTCTTCCGCAGATGAAATCAGTGAATCCATCAGTTATGGCGTTATCAAAATGAACATTGATACGGATACCCAATGGGCAGCCTGGGACGGCATCAGACAATATTACCTGAAGAATGAAGGTTATTTGCAAGGTCAAATCGGTAATCCAGAAGGTGCTGATAAACCAAACAAAAAATATTATGACCCTCGGGTTTGGCAACGTGCTGGCGAAGTCAGTATGATTGCCCGCCTGGAACAAGCGTTCCAAGATTTAAATGCAGTTGGCAGTTTGTAATATAAAAAGAAGCGTAGAAAAGCCGATGTAGAATCATCGGCTTTTTTTTGCCTAAAATTTATATTGACGCAGCTTATCAAGTAAACAAACTCAGTAGGTTTTCATTAGTCCATCCAATGTCAATCCACAACTAGGCGCAAAAACCTGCATGAAAAAAATTACTTCATTTTGGTCAGATTCAGCAATTTTTAGGGCTAACTGTTTTGCGGCTACTTCAAATTCTAAATTTCCTGCTTTTAATTCCGCCTGGCATTTTAAATAAGCCGAAATTTTATCGGCAGCCTTAATAATTTTCACCTGCTCTTCTGGCATTTGCCCGTGACAAATCAGCATATCAAAATCGTCACGGATTTCTGAAGGCAATAAATTCAATAGCTCGATTTCCGCCTGTCTTTCAATTTCTTTGTATGCGTTACGAATTTCTTCGGAATGATATTTGATTGGGGTCGGTAAATCTCCCGTAATTACCTCAGTAATATCATGGTACAAGGCCGCAGTTGCCACGGCATTCGCATCGAGATTGCCATTAAAATAACGGTTTTTTATCAATGCCAAGATGTGGGCGATTACCGACACCTCCCAACTGTGTTCCATGACATTTTCTTCATGGGCATTGCGTTTCAACCCCCACCGCTTAATCCATCTTAAGCGGGTTAAATAAGCATAAAAACTGCTGGTTACGGTAATTTCTTCCATAGCTTACAAAATGCGGATAGAAACAGTTTTACATCATAATTGATTATTCAGCTAATTAAAGCCATATCTTGCAACAGATCGACTAATTTTTATCATGTACAGGGATTTATCCTATTGAAAATGAAGGACACTAATATTATTTAACTATTATTTAACGAATAGCTCAGCGTATCTTATGGTGAATTATCCGTTATTAGGCGAATAACCCACCTTTCATGATCTAATTACAAGCTATATCTATACTGCGGACGGTCACGATTTGTGCTTTTTAAAACCCCTCACCCCAACCCTCTCCCGAATGGAGAGGGAGACAAAAGCCGCAATCTGTGCCCGTGTTGAGTATATCAATGCACCGCATCCAAAGATACCCGTAACTGCTTTAATCTGTCACTGGTTTCGGTATTAAACTTGAAAGATTGCAAATTAACAGGTAATTCTTTTAATAAAGCAGGATTACCCGCTTGCCATTCATTCTGCACAACGCCAGTCCAATAACCTCGAATATTGACATCTAAAAAAGAATCCCTCAGATTATCTAATTCTTGCTGACAAAAAGCCGAAAAACCCGATGCTTCAAAAATGCCATAAATCAAATAATGCTCTAATACCCGAATATCGGCTTCCACTTCAGCAATCATGGTGTCTTGCTCATTCACTAAGGTTTCGCTTAATTCATTCACCGCTGTTTTTGCTACATTCAAGGCGATAGTAACAAAAGGATTTGCTGCAATAAGGCTTTCAACCACTGCATTAGCAGAAACACCTAATACGTCTTTGCGTTTTTGCTCATCGGTTAATAGTGAAACGCCATGATTCGCATATTGGCATAACCGCTCTAATGCAGGTTCTCCACCTGAATAATAATTATCAATGATTTCAATATCCGCGCCCATTTTTTTACGCGCTTCTTTACGGGTGGTGCTGCCAACGGGCGCACGCACTAATAACTCAACCACAGGACGGGCAAAGCGTAAAAACAAGGTGTTTAAGCTGTGCTCCAATAACGAAACATAGATTGTTTCATTCTGCACTAATTTAGTTTTAACCGTTTTACTGCCCCATAATTGCTTTTCTAATTCAGCAATTAAATCCAAGGCTTCTTGTTGTAATTCCAAGGCTAAATTTCTGGCTAATTCGGCAGTCATTACCCGCACATCACTATAGAGTTTTTCTCGCCATGCAATATTGGCTTTAGCCGCATCAAAAACGGGATTGCTGACACTATCAAAAATGTCCTGTCTTTGTTCTAATTGCCGTGAAGGTAAAGCGTTTATTTTTTCCTGCACTAATTCTTCATAACGGGCTTTAAATACTTGTCGATTTTTGATGGATTGTTCATTACCGTCTTTAAAACGATTATTGACATCGGCTTGAATTTTTTGCCAACGGTTATGCCACCATTGGGAAAATTCAATAGTATTATTCTCCGATTGAGCGCGTTTAGCTTGTTCGGGGTCTTCGGGATAAACAGCCGCAACAGTTTGATAAATATCCCGCGCGGTTTTTAGAATATCGCCTATCATACCGTCACAGCGTTTTTTTAATAACGCCGTGCGTTCGTTATCCAAATAATGTTGAATGCGCTGTTGTAATTCACTAATGCCAGTGGTTTGTTTTAGTTCATCATGTGAGCTTAAACCCGTTAAGTCCTGCATTTTTTGCAAGGTTTGTTCTAACGTGCCAACTTGGGGAATTTCAAAACCTTGTAAAACTAAATGTGCGCCTGCCGAACCGCGTACGATGCGATGTTCTGGGATTTCCACAGCCGCCCATTTTTCTAATAACTGTTGCCAGTTATCCTGTAAAACTTCTTTAGAAGGCTGTAAATCAACTTGCCCCCAAAATACAAATAATTTATCCGCGAGTTTTAAATACGGGTCGCCTGTTGCGCCGAATTTAATTAAATCCTGTTCGTGGGCTTTTAAATCAATATCACGGCGTTGCACTAAAATAATGGCATCACAATCTGCCAACATTTCTTTGGATTCTTCAATATGCTTGGCTAGTCCAGAATCTAAACCAGGAACATCATAAAACACCACCCCATCCACTGCCGCCAATTGCGAGGTGTAAAGCCGCGCTTCCTGCATGGCATGGGCATAACGCTCATCAGCCACATAACGGCTTAAATTGGTTTTAATTTCTTCTAAGCGACTAAAGCTATAAGTCTTTTTACCCTCGTTAATAATCTCGCGTAATGTGCCGTTATGCAGTTCCATGACTTTTAAATCATTTTCCGCTTTTTGTGCCGCGCTTTTATCCGCACTCTGCGTTTGTTCGCGTAAATCTGCTTGATAGGCTGAATACTGTGCTTCGGTTTTCGGCAAGGTTTCCAGTCGCTGTTCGTTTTGGTCTTGTACGGAATAAATTTGCGTGGTGGTGAAAGTACAGCGGGCGGTTTTAGCGGGCAGTAAATCACTGCCTAACCACGCATTGACAAAGGTGCTTTTACCCGCTTTTTCCAAACCGACCACGGCAATACGAAACTCGCCGTTTTGCAAGCGGTGCATGAGTTTTTCGGCGGGTTCACCTGCTTTTTGCAAGGTGGCTTTTTGTTCGGGCGTAATGCCCAATTGTGTGACTGAGGCTAAATTCGCTAAGTCTAAAGCGTGGCGGCGCACGGCTAACGCGGTTTTTAGTTGGTTAGCGTAAAGGGTTGAGGCGGTTTTCCAATCCATAATAATATCCTTAAACTACGCTATGAAATGCTGTGATTGAACGAGTTTTGAGTAGCTTTTTCAGCATTTTTATTTCAACTCGTTGGTTGGGATTCATTGCTTCTCTAATACCTAATTTATCAGGTTTTCCCTCTGCAATTTTGGGTTTAGCTGATAAAGAAAGTTGTAAAAATACTTTATCTTCGGATTCATAATTAATGTCTTCATCCTTTGAAAGTTCAACAGCTTCTAAAACCATTTGACCATCTGCATCATTTTCCGCAAAACAATAAGCGAACATTGCATTGGAAATAAGTTTTTCCGCTTCCTCTTTAGAAAAGCTACCTAGTTTTAGGTTTTTATCTAGTCGATTTGCTTCAATAATAAGCAGTAAGACATATTGCCCATATATTGGTGTCGTTTTTTTTGTGGGCTGAGAAGGTGGGCTTACTTGTTGTTGTGGTTTGTTGCTATTAGGATTTTCAAATCCTGCTTTTACTTCACTCCCAAACTTTATAACTTTTTCAATTATATTTTCATCTTTTTCATTGCTATTCGTTTTCGTTTTATTCTTTGAGCAACGATGAGCATATAAGGCAATCGCTATCACTGATAATACGCCAGCGGCAATAATAAACTTTGTGCCTATTGCTAATCCAGTACCTGTTGTTGCTAATTCAGCACCTGTTGCCATGTTTTTTTCTCCGTCATTAATTTGAATGATTATCTGGTTATTTACAGCATTAATCAGATCTAAAAAAGTATCGTCTTCTCCCCAATCTTTTTCATTTACTGAAACATGAGGTTTTAATCCATCAATAAATGATTTTAGAACCCCGTTATTCACCCATAAATAATTGGAATTTTGTTTTTCTGCTATCGTTTCAATTTGTTTTATTAAATGAATACGACTTAAAAGATTTTCTACGGAAGTATCAAATTGACTCATAGGTAATTCCTTGTGTCTGTCAGTTGTGACAATTCATCTTTGAATTGTTGTGCTTGGTCATATAACGGCTGCCAATCAGCAACTACTTTTTCATGATTATTTTGATGCCCTTGACGGGCTTGTTCTAATTTAGCATTAAAATCAAGTAACACTCGGTTTTGCTCTTTAACAACAGTCTCTGTCAATTCATTAATATAATCATGAATCATGTTATAAAATGGCTTGACCAATAAATCCAACTCTTGACTTAATTGCTCCTTGCTATTTTGATAAACTGAGTCAGAATTTGGTAGGCATCTATATGAAACTTCATATTCTTGAGAGTATGCCTCTTTATAACTTTCTGATTCAGGAATAAGCCATAAAGAATACCAACGTCTAACTGTCCGTGTTTTATTCCTATACTCGGTTCTATACTCTGTCTTATATTGAGTTTCAACCTCTGCCTCTAACGAAGAAAGGTTGATTTCTGGCATCTTAATCTCATTAAGTACATAAAGACCAATTTCCAAATTCCATTCTGGAGCAAGGTCTTTTATACCGTCTTGTAAATAATCAAGATAGTATTTCATGATTAATTCGACAGTATCACGAATACGCATATTTTCTTGATTAACTTGATTACCTAATGATTTAAAAATTACTTCACTAATTTGCGAGAGGAAATTTTCAAGCTGCTCGTCAAAACGGGATTCATCATTTGTTTTTCTTGCCATGCCATAATATTCACACGCCATACTTAACAACTGTTGTTCGCGTTCAGATAATTTATCAGCTTGCGTATTGCTGAAATTGCGTCTTCCACTATCCAGCGACTGTTTTACCCCTTGCAATATGCCGATGGAGTTTTCCCTTAGTTCTGTGCGCCAACTGGCTAAAGGCGATAATTTATCAGCCGTTATTCCTTGAAAAACTTCGGTTTCAGCCAATTCTTCAGCAACAATCGCAAGTAAAATCGTTAAATCAGTATCATTTTTTTTTAATCCTTCGATTAATTGGCTAAATGGTTCAAGTAAAATTTGCTTTGATTGGTCAAGGAATTGCTGTAATTCCGCATTTTGCCTCATAAGGATGGAACAAGCTTCCTCATATTTTTCTTGTGAACTGTTTATCTGACTGTAACAAGTCCGCATGATTTCACCCGCTGCATGGCTTGCTTCTTTGTCGAAGCGTTGCACAATAGATGGAATCACTAGCGTAGGAAAATGCGCTTGAATGTGATGGTCTAGCGTTGTAAAAAATTCTGCACCGTAGCTGTTTTTCCAAACAGCATCACTCACACGATGAAAATGATGGTCATTCCAAGCACTGGTTCTACGCGGTAAATCTAATAATATATCCTCTGAAATCAACGAATTAAAATGACTATCCAATTCGTCAGCCGCATAAATGCGATCATTGCCTATTTTAATGTGTTGAGCGTGTAATGCTGGCAATGAGCTTAATAAGCTGTAAGTTAAATTGGCTGAAATGTCGCTATGCTCTGATAAGCGTTTGTTCAAAATTTTTGAAATTTCTGTTTTTGTTTTAGTGACGTGTTCACTTTGATAACGCTCCCAATCTCTATCTTTGCGGAAAACATCAATTCGATTTAATACAAACAGCATCCGTGCTGGTGATCCCCCCATATTTTTGACTTGCCCTAACACTTGTTCCACTAATTCTAATCGTCGAGTTTCATCGGTTTCTTCCATGTTGTAGGCAACAAGACACAAGGCATCACTACAGTTTTTAATAACATTTGAGTTAGTGCTATCTTGCGCATTACGCAATCCGGGTAAATCCATCAACTTGAATTGTGTGCTTTTAGGTAAGCCAGAAAGGGCTAACAATTCAGGGTTGTTAAAACAGGCAAGCGGATAAATCAGTTCAATGTGCGGCGTGGCGGGTTGGTTAATGCCTTTGCTTTTATTAAATTCGTTCATTACTTTTGTGAGTTTGTCGCGAATATCGGCATCTTTTAAATCATGCCATTCGCCACATTCCCATAACGCGCCTTCGGTTTCATGGACTTTCAAATGATTTCTGTTATCAGGGCTGTGGTGAATATAAACCACGCCTGCACTCATTTCTTGCGCCATGCGCGGCATTAAATCCGCGCCGCACAACAAATTAACGATGGTGCTTTTGCCGCTGCTGGTGGTGCCTGTGGTGGCAATAATTAAGGTGGGGCTTTGTAAGTCGCTGTGTAGGCGGTCTAAAGCGGCGGTGATTTTGTCGTTTAGGGCATTAAAATGTTTGCCGTCGAGATGTGGGTAGTCAATGCTGGCATTGTAAATGCCTTGAAAAATAGTTGCCCAATGCTGTTGAATTTGGTTGGCGTGGTTGGTCAGTTGGTCGAAAATATTATGTGCTGTGCTGTGCTGTGCTGTGCTGTGCTGTGCTGTGCTGTGGCTTCATATTTTTCCTTTTTTTCATAGGGTGGCGTTTCATGGGGTGATTACCTTAAAGCTAAGAAGATTGTGTCTTGCTGGCAAGTATAAAATAGTGCGATGACAGGTTGTGTCATGTTTGTTTTTATTTTCCATTATATTAATAAGGGTAAGGCTCGGCTAACAGCAGTATCCTTATCTGGAATGGCAATTTAACTACTAAAGTTATTGAATGCCAGCTTTTTTCGGGATGTTATTGTTGAAAACCCTTAACATCAAATTGTCGCTGTAACCCTAAATGGCTTTATGGTGGATCACCAAAACGCTATGTACTGCGGACAGTCAGGATTTGTGCTTTTCAAACGCTTACGTTTTCGGTTTTTAGTGGGAGGGAGCGCGGGCATCCTGCCCGCCAGTTGCGGTCAAGATGACCGCGCTCCCGCCTTAATCTAGCCACCACCGAAAAAATGAACGGACTTTGGGATATCTGGTATCTTGCTTTCTCATATCAATTTCTCTGATCATTTAATTTAAACATCATGCTAATCCAGTGGTATCCCGGCCACATGCACAAGGCCGGCAAAGAAATCAAGGCTATTCTCCCTGAGATTGATTTGATTATTGAAATTCTCGATGCCCGCATTCCGTTCAGCAGCCAAAATCCTATGCTTGCAATATTGCGTGGCGATAAACCTTGCATCAAAGTGCTTAATAAAAGCGATCTTGCCGATGCTGATATGACGCAACAGTGGCAAACTTATCTGGAACAGGAGCAGGGCGTTAAAACGTTGGCACTGACGGCAAGCCAGCCAGAAAAAATACGCCAATTGACTGCTTTGTGCCACAAACTGGCTCCGGTAAAAGCAGGTAAATTGTTACATACGCTGATTATGGGCATCCCCAATGTTGGCAAATCAACCTTAATTAACATTCTCGCGGGGCGGACGATTGCCAAAACCGGCAATGAGCCTGCGATTACCAAATTCCTCCAGCGTATAGATATAGGCAATGGCATTATTTTAATGGATAGCCCTGGGATGCTTTGGCCTAATCTTGACAACAAAAACAGCGGCTATCGTTTGGCAAGCACAGGGGCGATAAAAGACACGGCGATACAGCATGACGATATTGCTGCATTCCTCGCGGAGTTCTTGTTACGGCATTATCCAAACCATCTGAAAGCGCGTTTCCAGTTGGTGGAATTGCCCGAACGGGAAACTGGGTTGTTGGAATTGATTGGCAAGCAACGCGGTTGTTTACGTTCTGGCGGGCAGATTGATTACGATAAAGTAGCCAAAATTTTACTCTCAGAATTCCGAACTGGAGCATTAGGTGATATTAGCTTGGAAACACCCGCCATGATGGAGCAGGAGTTGGTGGAATTGGCGGTCATCCGCCAAGAAAAAGAAGCTAGGAAAAAGTTGAGGAAGCAAAAAAACAAATAAGGAATAGGCATGAAATAACTTGAGCATTTGATTTCCCTCACCCTAGCCCTCTCCCAGTGGGAGAGGGGACAAGTTGTCGACGTTATTTCATGCCCGTTCCTAAGTCACTGTGCTTGAAAATAGTCTTTACGCAAAAAGTGACGGTATAAAATGGAACCGGCGATAAAACCACCTAAATGCGCCCACCACGCGACATTGACCGTGATATTGTCAAAGACGATGGATGTTGTTGCATTGTATAGTTGCAATAAAATCCATAAACCTAAAAAAGCGATGGCGGGTACATGAATAACAATGGGCAGGAAAAATAAAGGCAGCCAAACAATGACCCGTTCTAATGGATAGAGAAAAAAGTAGGCCGCCAATACACCGGCAATGGCACCAGACGCACCCACTACCGGAATGGTTAGGTTAGGGTCAAAATACCATTGCAACGCCGTCGCAAAAATCCCGCAAATAAGATAGAACAGTAAAAAACGCCATCGCCCCATACGGTCTTCGACATTATCGGCAAAAATCCATAAAAACCACATGTTCACCAGCAAATGAGTCCAACTTGAATGCAAAAACAAGTTGCTGATAAAGGAAAAATAGCCATCGAACGACATGCCGTTGTAACTTGCCCAGCCGTGGGCATAGCGCATCGGTACCATTCCGTACAGATTAAGCAGCCGATAACTGTCCGCTTCCGGCATAAAGTACATGGTGATAAAAATAAGCACACACACGCCTATCATGCTCCAGGTAACCAAGGGTTTTGCATAACACGGCGCAGTATCTCTAATAGGGATCATAGGGTTGGTTCTCGTTTGTCTATCAAGCTGATGGCTAAATTGTCATCTAAGCTTAACATTTAAACGCCGATTGGCAATTGGACATTTACACAGGACCTGCTTTGTAAAGCGTTTATAATGGCTATTAATCAATAACCCGCATTTAGCTCCAGAATCATTCCTTATTCATGCACACAAATTCAAGCGACATTCCCTTATCTTTTGCCCAGTTAGCACTGGAAGAAGCATTACAGGCCGCCATTGCCAAACTCGGCTTTACCCAACCCACCCCTGTGCAACAGCAAGCCATACCACCTGCATTGGCGGGCAAAGACTTATTGGTCAGTGCTGAAACAGGCAGCGGCAAAACCGCCGCATTTTTATTGCCGACTTTCCAAAACCTGCTTAACAAGCCCACCTCTTTATTTGGTACCCGCGCCCTGATCTTGACACCAACGCGGGAACTTGCCAGCCAAATTTTCCAGCAATGTTTACAACTCGCCGAATTTACCGATATTAAAATAGGGTTGATTACCGGCGGCGAAGACTTCAAACAACAACAAGGGGTGTTGCGTAGAAATGCAGATATTATTATCGCCACGCCCGGTCGTTTGCTGGAACAGATAAAACAGCATTCGTCAGATTTTACGCATCTGGAAGTGCTGGTGCTCGACGAAGCCGACCGTATGCTCGACATGGGCTTTAGCGATGATGTGCTGAATATCGCCGGACGCTGTAACCCGGAACGGCAAACACTGCTATTTTCTGCGACCTTAACCCATTACGGCGTGATTAAAATCGCCGATAAGGTATTAAAACAGCATCAGGTCATCGCGCTCAATACCCTGCATGATGGGCACAGCAATATCGAACAACAAATCGTGCTGGCGGATGACAATGACCATAAGCAGCGGTTATTAGCGTGGTTATTGCTTAATGACAGTTACGACAAAGCACTGGTTTTTACCAATACCCGCAACAAAGCCATTGAATTAGAAAGCCCTTTGCGTAACCAAAATCTGCGTATTGGCGTATTACATGGAGAAATGGAGCATTATGAACGCAAACGTATCATGAACTTGTTCCGCGAAGGCATCATCACTATTTTGGTTTCCACCGACTTGGCAGCGAGGGGCTTGGATGTTAAGGGCATCAATCTGGTGGTCAATTTTGATGTCCCCAGAAATGGGATTGACTACATCCATCGTATAGGCCGGACTGGCCGCGCTGATGAGCAAGGTGTCGCCATCGCGCTGGTCAAAAGCACTGAATGGAATTTAATGTCCGGTATCCAACGGTTTTTGAAACAAGCTTTCATCCGCCGCACGATAAAAGAGTTGGCTGGTAGTTATCAAGGGCCGAAAAAAATCAAATCATCCGGCAAAGCCGCCGGAGCTAAAAAGAAGAAAGAAGAAGATAAAAAGAAGCCTGCCGAGAAAATAAAAATCCGCCATCGCGACCAAAAAAATATAGGTAAACGGCGTGTGCCAAGCGCGAAGCCGGATACAGAAGCAGGTTAATGAATGTTATCAGTATGATAGCAAAAAATAACAGGTTAAAATTATGCTTAATTAGAACAGGGCGTATGTAAATTTAACAGAAAATATATCTGTAAAATTCTGCTTTTGGAAAGCAATCAAAAGGTGGATAGGTGGATGTCGTTACACCAGCAACTGTCAAATTCTTCTCAAGAAATAGTCTCTCAGGCTTCACTAATCTAATATTTGCCTGCTCCACTTATTTTCGCTTGAGCAATGCCCTGGAATTAAAAAAACCAACCCATTCCATGTCAATAATCCTGTCATGGACGCAATGGTATAACTATAAAAATGAGAAAGTACATGCCCGACGATAGTTGTAATGTTATTAACAAAAATAGCTACGGATTTGACCCTGCTTATGGTTATTCCCTAGCGCAATTGTTAGCGGTGGGCACCGCCAAAGCCCCTAAAGATTTTTCGGAGTTCTGGCGGCATCGTTATCAGCAAGCGTTACGCGTTGCCCCTTTGCCCAAGATAAAATTTTTATGCACTGACAAATCTGGTTGGCAGGTGTTTGATATTCGTTATACCTCTACCGACCATCGGCTCATCCGTTGTTGGTTGTTATTGCCAAAGTATGGTGTAGTCAAGCGTGGCTTTGTTGTCGGGCATGGTTATGGCGGGCGTAATGCACCGGATTTCCACTTGCCGTTCCATGATTCCGCCTTGTTGTTTCCGTGCTTTCGCGGTTTGGGTTTGAGTGACGAGGCGGATATTTCCGCCGATCCTTTCTGGCATGTCCGGCACCATATAGAGGACGCCGACAAATATGTGCTGGGCGGGTGTGTTGAAGACCTATGGTTGGCGGTCAGTGCCTTATTGAATTTGTTTCCGTATTTAAGCGGGCATTTGGGGTATTTGGGCATTAGTTTTGCTGGTGGTATTGGGGCGTTGGCGTTGGCGTTTGAACAACGTATTGCCAGGGCGCATTTCAATGTGCCGACCTTTGGCAACCAGCCGCTACGTTTGCGGTTGCCATCACAAGGCAGTGCCCGCAGTGTCCAGCAATATTACTGTGAACATAAGAAACAAACCCTGAAAGTATTGCGCTATTACGATGCGGCGACTGCCGCCCAATTCATTGAAATGCCCGTACATTGTGCTTGTGCAACGTTTGACCCCTGTGTCGCACCGCCTGGGCAATTTGCCATTTACAATGCATTGGCTGGGGAGAAACAATTATTTGTTTTGGAAGCCGGGCATTACAGTTATCCGAACCAAGCGCGTCAACAGCAGCAATTAGTTGATGAACTGGACGTTTTTTTTGCGCCACTAGCAAAATAGTTTTAACCACATTATCAACACAGGCAATCAGGAGTTGTGCGATGAACCGCGAGTATCACAAGATGTGGAGTGATAAATTACAACGCGATATGGAATTACTGGTCTTTGGTCATGCCGGGGCAAAAGTATTGGTGTTTCCAACCCGCGACGGGCGGTTTGACGAATATGAAAAGTTGGGCATGGTCAAGGCTTTGCAGCATAAAATCGACCAGGGCTGGTTGCAACTGTATTGTATCGATGCGGTGTATGCAGAAAGTTTTTATTGTTGGTGGGCGCATCCTTCTGGGCGTATCCGGCGGCATATCACTTTTGAAGAATATGTGCTGGAAGAAGTGATACCGTTTATGGACAGTAAGAATCCTCATGAATGTATCATTTCACACGGTTTGAGCCTTGGGGCGTTCCATGCCGCTACGATTGCTTTCCGTCATCCGCAGTTGTTTAAAAAAATGGTGGCGTTTTCAGGCCGCTATGACCTGACTTTAAATGTGGAATGCTTTAATGATTTGCTGGATGGGTTTTATAACGATGATGTGTATTTCCACACGCCATCGCATTTTTTACCCAATCTGGAGTGCAGTAACTTGTTAAGCAAATTGAAAGAAATGGATATTATTCTGGTCATTGGCAATGAAGACCCATTTTTGCAAAATAACCAAGAACTCAGCTCTATTTTGACTAAAAAGGGCATCCCGCATCAATTGATACTCTGGAATGAGCGGGCGCACAGTGGATATTATTGGCGGCGTATGGCTCCGCTTTATATTTGAAAAGAATATGGCGATAGGCCGCCGCGTTATCCGACCGAAGAAAGAGCGTTAATTTTTGCAAGGATAGGAAGGTGGGCTTAGCCAAAGCTACTGTGTTGATTTGCCATCCATTGTTGCAACTGGGCAATGACCCAAGCGCCATCATCCAAGGTCAAATCATGGCCTGCCCAAGGATGGGTGCGTAAATCTAAATTCCATTGTTTTTGAATGGCTTCTGAACAAACAGGGGACACCAAGCGGTCACTTTTGCTGTTGAGCAATAAAACGGGGGTCTTGGGTTTGGCTTTGGCGGGCCGATAAGTTGCCGCCGCCACTAGCTGATTGATCGTATTTCTTAAGCTGAGTGGTCTGGCTATTTGTATGTTTGCCCAGTCTTTGGCAAACTCTTCATAATGTTTTTCCTGATTGCTGACTAACTTTACAATCTCCAACTCGCGTTGATAAATATCGCGGTGTCCGGGCAGGGCGAATAGCTTCAAGTAGCTTTGCCAACGTAAGCGTTGATAAAACGGGCTTAAACTAGCAAAACTGGTGTTTATGAACACCGCGCCGCAACTATCGCCTGGATAGCGTTGTAGCCATTCCCAAGCCACCATAGCACCTAATGAGACCGCCAGTATCATGACCGGCTGTCCGGGCAAGCCTTGTTCATGGGCATTGGTTCGAACTTGTTCGGCAATGGCGGGGATTCTATTGGGGCCGGATTGTTGAAAAAACCGCCCTGTTCCGGGTAAGTCTAGTGCGGTGATGGTTGCTGAGGGGAAGCTGGCTTGGAGTTGGGGGACAAAATTGCCCCAGTGTGCAGATTCACGCGCTAAACCGCGCAATAAAATCCAGTGCTGGCCGCATCTATTGTCCATACCATAAAGCCTCGGCCTTTTGCTGGTTTAAGGCTTTTTGCGCCTCCGACAAGTTCGCCCATTGTGTTGGGTAAAGCAGGCTGCGGTGCAAAAAATCAAACAGGACAAAATGTCGGCGGAAAACGCGTTGTTGGCGATGCGGTAACATGGGGTGGAACAAACCATGCCGGTAAAACAAGTGCAGGGGATTTTTGCGCAACCACAGCCATGAGCCCATTTCCAGTGTCAACGGCAAAAATAGCTTTTGATCGCCAAACTGGCCGACGAATTGATCAAACAGATAATCCCATAAATCGCCGTTAATCACATATTCCATGGACATCGGCTCGATTTTATAGACATGGTTCTGATAACAGCGGTCGAACAATTTCTTAAGCGCCAGTGCTTGCGGAATATAGGTGAAAGGCGTTTGCCGCGATGCGTAGGGAAACCATAAGCGGTCTTTGATGCCAAAACCGGAATGTAAATCCAGCGCAATCGACAATGGTGAGGTGAACAATTGCTCGGCGGCGACCTTGCATAATGCCAGCGACTCTTTTTCCATTTTATCTATATCGCCGCGAAACCAGGGCAGATACCGCGTCATCCTTTGCCCGCTGTAAATCTTCCTTGCCCCAATCCCTTCACCTTCGATGGGGGAATTGCGCATTAAATCAACACAATTGCCGTTCGAGCGCCGTCCCAGATAAACGCCGACCGGATTGACAATAGGCACAAACACCAGCCGCGATTTTTCCAGCCGTTGCAGCAATTCTTCATCCCAGTCCAGCAATTGCAAAATGGTTTGCAGATACGACAAAATCACTTCTGAACCAATTTTTTCCAGGCCATGGACGCCACCGAAAAAAGCCAAAACCGGCACATCCGGTTTTGTTGTTCCCAGCGTCAGGCTGTAAATGGGGAATTCGAGATTTTTGTAATGGATGCGGTCAATGACCTCGGTACGCGCACGCTCCCCGAACTGCCCGATGAGGCGTTCGAGTTGTTCCAGTTCGGGGAAGTTAAAGCCGGTCATGGTTTGGCGTTAAAGGCCGCAAAGCCAAGGCATGGTTGCCCGATTGGGGAAGTGCGATGAAATAGGATGCTGGAGGCCTGGAATTTATCACGCGCTGTGGTGTTGCTTGTACAAGGCATCATTAGAAATTTGACCGAGTATCAAATCCCTGGCTTCATGGCTGACGGCGTGGCGGTTTTTACCCGACGCGTTGACCGTCGGTAGAAAGCTCAAACGTACTTCAATTTTTTCCAGCCCCAGCATTTTTATCAGATGAGGGACAAAAGCATCATCACCGATAAAAGGCGCCAAATGTTGGGCATCCCCTAAATATTCGATAGCCACGGGTTGGATCGCTGTTTTGGTTAGCAAAGCGGGTTGAAATAATGAAGCATGAAAATTGAGCACATGATTGCCAACCGTGGTGGTGCCTTCAGGAAAAGCGATCAGGTTGCGGTTCTGTTTTAACAGCCAGACCATTTTTTCGGCGGTTTCCATAATATGCTTTTTATCGCCGCGCCGGATGAAAATAGCCCCCGCCTGCCTGGACAGGAAGCCTAGCAACGGCCAAGCTAAAATATCGCTTTTGGCGACGAAATAAGCGGGCAAATACTGGCCGATAACAATAATATCAACCCACGAAATATGGTTGCTGACCACAAGTGATGAGTGCAGGGGCACATTACCTTCCCGGGTGATCTCTAGCTTCAATATCGAGCTAAACCAGCATATCCATTGTTTTTTAAGGGCATCCCGGTGATTTCTTGCCGCATTCGCCGAACACAGCAGATTGAGCGTGGGAAAAACGATGGCGGCAATGATGAACCCTGCAACAAACAGCAAGATGACCAGCAGTAACTTATAAAACAGCCGACTTTTCGATTTCATTACTTGTTGGGAAGTCGCGCATATAATGTTTGCTGTAACGTTCTTGCAATTGGTCTAAAGGCAATAACACGAATAAATCCATACAGTTAAAATCTTCATCCCAGCAGGGTTCACCACAGATCAAGGCACCGAAACGCAGATAAGCTTTTAACAAAGGTGGAATGCCAGATTCGTCGCGGTTGCAACGTAAGGCATGGGGGACGGGGATGGTCGGCGCCACTTCTAATGACAGCGGGGCGATGTTTTTGGCATCTATATTGCGATAGACCGCATCTACTGCAAATCCACTAGGGCCTGGTGTGATACTGGCGCAGCCTAACAAATAATTAAACTGGCCTTGTAAAGCGTATTCCACTAACGCAGACCACAATGTAGTCAACACCGCACTGCCGCGAAAGTCAGGATCAACACAAGTCCTGCCGATTTCCAGAAAACGCCCTGGCAATGCCAAAACTTGGTCTAGCTTAAATTCACTTTGGGAATAAAACCGGCCCAATTGTTCAGCCTGGAATTGGGTCAGCAGGCGTGTGTAGCCCACGACTTTTTGGGTCGTATTGTCAAAAACTACCAGATGATCGCAATATTGATCAACTTCATCGTAATCCAGTCCTTCTGATCCAGATTTCAATTTTGCGCCCATTTCTTTGGCAAAAACACGATAACGCAACCGTTGCGCTTCTTTGATTAATGCCTCTGAATTTGCGACAAAACAATCCAACCGTTTCGTAGGTTTGACGAGTACTTCAGCAGTGTCTTTTCTCATAATTATCCATGTGTTCAAGAGTATCAGTAAGAAAGAATAATTAAGGAAAATGTCAGCTTAATGACAAATAGATTAAAGTTAAATGACAAACTGCGTCCATGAAGCGATTTTTAACACGAGCGTAATGTACGCCAACGGTGGACGCGCCATCGCCGCCAAATGCCGTTATAATAAAGCATTACTTTGTGTTTCGGTTCATTACCGTTTTCTTTTACCAAATATTATGCAAATTATCGCCATTTATCCGGGTACTTTTGATCCGATCACCAACGGTCATTTGGATTTGATAGCCAGGGCATCGAGACTTTATCATAAAATCATTGTCGCCGTGGCCGTCAATCGCAGTAAAGCCCCTTTATTTTCGCTAGATGAACGGGTGGCTTTGGCAAAAGCCGTCACCCCGGAATTTCCCAATGTCGAAGTCATCGGTTTTGACAATTTGCTGGTCGATTGCGCTAAAGAACAAGGCGCGAATGTCATCTTAAGGGGGTTGCGGGCGGTATCCGATTTTGAATACGAATTTCAGCTTGCCGGTATGAACCGGCGCTTGGCGCCGCAACTGGAAACCATGTTTTTGACCCCCGCCGAACAATACGAATTTATCTCTTCCAGCATGATCAGGGAAATCGCCCAACTGAACGGCGACGTGTCCAGTTTTGTCCCTGAACTCGTCCGCCAAACCCTAATCCAAAAATTCGCTGAGGAATAAGCAATGGCCCTGATTATCCATGATGCCTGCATCAATTGTGATGTCTGCGAACCTGAATGCCCGAATGGCGCGATCTCCCAGGGCGAAGACATTTATATCATCAATCCGGCTTTGTGCACCGAATGCGTAGGCCATCATGGCACACCGCAATGTGTCGAAGTATGCCCCGTCGAATGTATAGAAAAAGATCCGCAGTTTGTTGAGGATCATGAGACCTTGTATCAAAAATATTTAAAACTGACGCGATAATTTTGCAAGTTCCTTAAAGCCTATGATTAATAAACAAATTCAATATTTCGCAAACGCTTTGATTTTTTTTGTCGGGTGGGTTGCCAGCGCATCGGTTTTGGCGGGAAGCAAAAAAACTGAACCGCATGTAGCCATCGGGCATATTGTCATCATCTACGCCGAAAACCGCAGTTTTGATAATCTTTACGGTTTGTTTCCTGGGGCTGATGGCATCAAACAGGCGGCTCCTGAACAGTACGCACAAATCGACCACGATGGTAAGGTGCTGAAGGAATTGCCACCGATCTGGGCGAGTAAAAAAACACCGTTGATAGCTGCCAAACTGCCCAACCAACCCTTCCAAATTGATGCCCCCCCGGTCAATTTACCTGCATCGGTAAAAACCCGCGACCTTGTCCACCGTTATTATCAAAATATCGGGCAAATCAACGGTGGGCTTAATAACCGTTTTGCCGCCATTTCCGATGCGGGTGGTTTGGTCATGGGCTATTACGACGGAAGTAAATTACCGCTGTGGCAATGGGCTAAGGACTATGTGCTGGCGGATCATTTTTTTATGGGCGCGTTTGGCGGTTCTTATTTGAACCACCAATGGCTGGTTTGTGCCTGTACGCCACAAGACCTGAAAGCACCCTCGGAACTTCGCGCCCAACTTGACCCACAAGGGCGGCTAAAACGCAAACCCGAATCCAAGCCGTCGGCTATGCAAGCCGCGCCTGTTTTTTTTGATGGCGCGTTCACCCCCGATGGCTATACGGTCAACACCGTGCAACCGCCCTACCAGCCTTCCGGTATTCCGCCTGACAAAGGCGGCGACTTGCGGTTTGCAGGTACAGAACGTTACCAGCTGCCGCCCCAAACCACGAAAACCATAGGCGATACGCTTTCTGACAAAAAAATCTCTTGGGCCTGGTATGCAGGAGGTTGGAATAAAGCCCTCGCTGATGGCGTGCAAACTGCCGATAAAAAACGCGGGGTGATTTATTCCGATATTCAAGGCACTTTGAATTTCCAAGCCCACCACCAGCCGTTTAATTACTACGCCCGTTTTGCCCCCGGCAGCAAAGACCGGGAAACGCATTTAAAAGACGGCGAGGATTTTCTGCAAGCCATCAATAACGGCACCTTGCCACAAGTGTCATTTTACAAACCCACCGGCGATTTGAATGAGCATCCAGGTTACACCGATGTGCTCAGCGGTGACCGCCATATCGCCGAATTGCTTGACCGACTAAGCCACAGCAAACAATGGCCGGATATGGTGGTCATTGTCACTTACGACGAAAACGGCGGTTTTTGGGATCATGCCGCACCACCTAAAGGCGACCGTTGGGGGCCAGGGACGCGTATTCCAACCCTGATTATTTCGCCTTTTGCCAAACGCGGATTTGTTGACCATACAGTTTACGACACCACTTCGATCCTCAAATTTATCACCCGCCGTTATGGTCTGGAAGCCTTGCCGGGAGTTAGGGGCAATGTTGGCGATTTAATGGGTGCGTTTGAGTTTAAATAAGGTGATTTCCTGCAATGAATTTACCCAAAAATCTGTCCACGAAAGCCAACAGTAGGCGCATTAGGCGACACAAAAAACACGAAAAAACGTCTCCAAGTTATTTTTTCGTGCCTTTCGTGGACTTTAGTTTTTCTACGAATCAGATTTTTGATGGTGTGTTCTTTCTCGAAAATCACCTAACTATACTGAAAATACGGGTATCTAATAATTTCAGTAAGCTAAACAGCCACAGTAAGGGGCGTGCCATTGCCGGAATTTGATGGGCACACCGTCGATTTCTGGCACGGTCAATTGTCAGGCGATGAAGCGGTAAGCCAACACTATCTGCCGCTGTTAGATGCCGCCGAACTTGCCCGTGCCAAAACACTTGCCAATCCGCTGATAAGGCGGCGTTTTATCGAAGTACGCGGTCGTTTGAGAGGGGTTCTGGCGGACACGCTCAAGCAAAATCCTGCCGCCATCCGCATCGCCCGGACTGAATATGGCAAACCGTATCTTGCCGACCATCCGCAATTTGCATTCAATATCTCCCACACCGCCAATCAGCTCGCCATTGTTGTCGCGCCGAGCTGCCAGCTTGGCGTTGATATTGAACACATCCAAGCCCGTGCCAACCTTGCCGCGCTGGTTGCCAAATGTTTTTCTGCCACCGAAGCCGCTTACTGGCAAGCATTGCCTGACGCAGAAAAAACGTCAGTGTTTTACCAGTTTTGGACTAAAAAAGAGGCTTTCGTCAAAGCCACCGGGCGCGGGATTGCTTTGGGTTTACAGCATTGTGTGGTCAATCCGCAGCAGCCGGAAGCCTTTTTAGGTGTACCTGAAGGTTATGGGGTGGCTGAGGCATGGCGGGCCATCAGCCTGGATTTGCCGACAATGGACAAGCCGCTATGTGCGGCGTTGGTGCTTGATAAACGGCAAGTGCTTATCCGCCGTTTTCGACTGGATTGAGTCAGGTAAATATTGCCATATAAAACCATCTGCTTACATTCGGCCATAAGTCGCCCTGGGTTGCCCGGACAAATCGCAGTAAGTCTGCACTTCCCGATAGGCGCATGATGTAAAAATAGCCTGTACGACAGCTTCTTGGTCATAACCGTGTTCGATTAACAAATGCCCGTCTTCGGTCAGCCAGTTTTTGGCGGTTTTTGCGATAGTTTTAATATCATCCAAGCCTTGTCCACTGGCGATAAGGGCTGATTCGGGTTCAAAGCGCAGGTCACCTTGTTGTAAATGCCCGTCATTTTCGGCGATGTAGGGCGGATTGCTGATGACGAGCTGGAAGCGTTGCAAGGGCACGGCGTTGAACCAATTACTGTGTAGAAACTGGACATTGTTGGTTTGATGGCGGCTGGCGTTTTGCCGGGCGGCTTGCAGGGCTTTCTGGCTAAGATCAACGGCGGTCAGTTGGACGTTGGGGCGTTCGGCGGCGAGGGTGATGGCGATAATGCCGGAACCCGTGCCGAGGTCAATAATATTCCAAGCCGCATGGGCCGGAATCAATTGCAGGCTGAGTTCAATCAACAGTTCGGTGGCTGGGCGCGGGATCAATACATCCGGGGTGATGAAAAAATCGCGTGACCAGAATTCCCGTTGGCCCGTTAGATAGGCGATAGGCTGGCCTTGGCAACGTTGTTGCCAGAGCCGTTGGAATTGCCGTTGTTGTTCGTCGCTGATGGTCTGGTCGCACCAGGCCCGCAAGTAGGAGCGGGGTTTGTCCAGGACGTGGCAGAGCAGGACTTCGGCATCCAAGGCCGGGGAGTCGCTGGTGGCGGCTAAATCTTTGGTGGCTTGTGCCAGTAGGATTTTGATGGTGGGCATGGGGTGGTTGATTTTTTAGAGTGTTTCGCATTGTCCACGAAATACACGAAAGGCACGAAAATTTTAATGGTGGTTGAGTTGAAACTGTTCTAAAGATGCTTTACGTTTTCGTATGCTTCAAGCGGTCAAGTTTTCGGTTTTTTAGGTAGGGTACGCTGTGCGTACCTTTAAAAATCATCATAAAATCAATGCAAAAGGTACGCATAGCGTACCCTACGATGGATTGCAAAAACCGAAAACGTGACCGTTTGAAGTAATATTGGATTCACTCACCCGTTTTGGGAATCAACAACAATTCCCCCTGGCTCATTTTTTCGTGCCTTTCGTGTTTTTCGTGGGCATCGTTGCCCGTTGCCCGTTGCAATCAATCATCCCCCAATTGCGTGAGCAATTCGGCCTGATGTTCGCTGATTAGCGGTTGCAGCACTTGCTCCAGGCCGCCCTGCATGATGTCGTCGAGTTTGTACAAGGTCAGGTTGATGCGGTGGTCGGTGAGGCGGCCTTGCGGGTAATTGTAGGTGCGTATGCGTTCGGAACGGTCACCGCTGCCGACTTGCAGTTTACGCGTGAGCGACTGTTCGGCATGGTGCTTTTCCTGTTCGGCGGACAACAGGCGCGAGGCCAGCAAGGACATGGCGCGGGCGCGGTTTTTGTGCTGCGAGCGTTCGTCCTGGCATTCCACCACCACGCCGGTAGGGATATGGGTGATGCGGATCGCCGACTCGGTTTTGTTGATGTGCTGGCCGCCGGCACCGGAAGCGCGGTAGGTATCGACTTTTAAATCCGCCGGATTGATGTCGATGGCGTCAACTTCTTCCACTTCCGGCATGATGGCGACCGTGCAGGCGGAGGTATGGATACGGCCTTGTGACTCGGTTTCCGGTACGCGCTGGACGCGGTGGGCGCCGGATTCAAATTTCAGTTGCGAATACACGTCGCGGCCTGATATGCGCAGGATGACTTCTTTGTAACCGCCGTGGTCGCCAGGGCTTTCGCTGATGATTTCGGTTTGCCAGCCTTTGCGTTCGGTATAGCGTTGGTACATGCGCGACAAATCGCCGGAGAATATCGCCGCTTCGTCGCCGCCGGTCCCGGCGCGGATTTCCAGAAAGATGTTGCGGTTGTCGTTGGGGTCTTTAGGCAGCAATAACAGTTGCAGTTCGTGGTCGAGTATTTCGATTTGGTTTTCCGCTTCTTTCTCTTCCTCTTTGGCAAGTTCACGCATGTCGGCATCGCTGTCGTCCAGCATTTCTTTTGCCGAGTCGAGCAGCTCCAGTGCCTGTTCATAGCGTTTATAGCATTCTACTAGCGGGTTGATTTGCGCGTATTCCTGGCTCAAGGAACGGAAGCGGTTTTGGTTGCCTTGCACTTCCGGTTCCGAAAGCAGGGCGGCGATTTCGTCGTAGCGTTCGCACAGGTTTTCCAGTTTGGTTTGTATGGATTTTTTCATTGGGTATGACTAAGTTTAAAAATTTCGCGGGCGGCGGCGATTAAATCATGGCGTTCGTTTTCGGCGGCGATCCTGATTTGGGTGCTGGGCGTGTGTATCAGTTTGTTGGTGAGGGTATGGGCGAGCCGGTTTAGGGTTTCTTCGGGAGACGCGCCATTTCTCAGGGATAACAACGCCTTTTGTAAGGCTTCATCACGGATTTGTTCGGCGGACAGGCGGTAATCGCGGATGGTCGATTGCGCCCCTTGGGCGCGCAGCCAAGCCAGGAAATGTTCAACCTGGGTGTCGATGATTTCTTCCGCCTGATCTGCCGCTTGGCGGCGCGAGTTCATGTTCTGGTCTATGGTCTGTTGCAGATCGTCTACGGTATACAGATAAATGTCGCGCAATTGTTCAACTTCGGCTTCGATGTCACGGGGGACGGCCAAATCCACCATGAACATCGGTTTATGTTTGCGTTTTTTTAACGCGCTTTCGACACGGCCCTTGCCCAGGATAGGCAAGGCACTGGCGGTTGACGAGATGACAATATCGGCCTCGGCAAGGTGGTTGGGCAATTCTGACAGGTCTATCGCATAGCCGTTGAATTGCACAGCCAGGCTGTGGGCCTTGTCGTAAGTGCGGTTGGCGATAATCAAGCGGCCTATGCCTTGCTGGGTCAAGTGCCGGGCGGCCAGTTCTATGGTTTCGCCGGCGCCGATCAACAGCGCGGTTTGTTGGCTGAGCTTGTCAAAAATCTGCTGGGCGAGCTGGACGGCGGCAAAGGCGACGGACACGGGGCTGGAGCCGATGGCGGTGTCGGTGCGGACTTTTTTGGCGGCGGTGAAAGTGTGCTGGAACAGTTTGCCCAGATGCTTCCCTAAGGTTCCGGCATCACAAGCGGCTTGATAAGCGGTTTTCATTTGCCCCAGGATTTGCGGTTCGCCCAAAATCATCGAATCCAGCCCGCAGGCGACGCGGAACATGTGGCGGATCAGTTCGCCATCGGTGTGGCTGTAGAGATAAGGTGCGAAATCTGATGTATTGAGGCGTTTATTTTGCGCGACCCAGTCGATCAGGATTTGTTGGTTGGCCGTGTTTGCCGAGCAATAAAATTCGGTGCGGTTGCAAGTCGATAAGATTGCCGCTTCGCTAATTTCCCTGAGATGGTGCAATTCCTGTAAAGCGGGTTGTAAAACCTCAGTAGGGAATGACAGCCGTTCACGGATGGCGACCGGGGCTGTTTGGTAATTAATCCCTACGGCGAGTAGTGTCATGGTATTGGTGGTCAATTGGATGTTATGGGTTTTGATATGGGCTTTGCCGCGTGACAATAGCTTAAGGCGATTTCCGGCGAAGAATATATCCAACTCGCTAGTTTTTTTGCCCATTTTCTGCGTTGTAAAAACAGTTGCATAGCCCGCTATGCGCCTATTTTTACGCCTCGGCAACCGCTCTGTCCTTAGACCCCCTTGAGGGGCGTCGCCTCAAGCGCCTACTGTTGGTGCTCTACCTCTGTCCATAGACCACTCTTGTGGTGGCATCCTTGCAGTCGTTGAAAATGAGCAAAAATCCTGCGCGATTTGGGTACATTCATTCTTGGAAATTGCCTAAAATGGGCGGGTCGCGTGTGGCTTTTTGCTTAATTAGCCGTATATTATCCCGCTCTCTGCCAAGAAATAGAATAGCTTATTGAAAATGGTGCAATCAGCTCTCTAAATCAACGGCTTTTTCTGCTAATCTATAAGCCTATCTTTGGGGCCTAATAAAGGATTGTGAGTGTTAAGTTTTAGACTGTTTGTTTTTAGATTATTCTCTGTAATAACGCTGGGTTTACTATACGGCTGTGCCAGTTCGCCAGCAAAACCACAGCAAACCGAAGCGGCACCGGCCAAGCCAGTTAGTCCTGGACAGCAAAGCAAACCCAAAGAAGTTAAAACATCAATCGACCCCGATGTGTTGTTTATGTTGTTGACAGCAGAATTGGCAGGTCAACGGGGGCAATATGGCATTGCTTTGGAAGGTTATATGGAAGCCGCAAAACGTGTCCACGATCCACGTTTTGCAGAACGCGCCGCTATGATTGCGATGTATCTGAAAGACAGTGGCAAGCTCAATGAGGCGGTAACAATTTGGTTAAGGCAGGATGCCAATAATATCACCGCAAGAAAATTTGCGGCCCTTGCTGCTGTAAAGTCGGGGGACAAAGTGGCGGCGACGGCGCATATCGAGTCATTGCTAAAGAACGACCCGGCGGGTTTTGACAAATCAGTCTTGGAGTTGGCGTCTGTCCTGCAAAAAGAAAACAAATCTGATCTGATTTTTGATGTGCTTAGTAACGTCGCAGCCAAGCATCCTGATCAGGCAGTGGTTTATTTTGTCCAGGCCTTGCTGGCGACACAGATGGAAAAGCCGGATGTTGCTGAAGCAAAGGTTGGGCAAGCCCTGCGTGTGCAGCCTGGCTGGGATAAGGCATTGATGTTGCAGGCGCAATTGGCGATGTTTTCGGGTGACTTCAATAAAGCCAAAACCGCGTTAAAAAATGCTTCGCTTAAGTTTCCTGATGACAACAAAATCAAAAAATTGTTGGCCCAGGTGTTGGTCAAGGCCAAAGACTATGCCGCAGCGGGCCAGGTTTACCAGGATATGCTCAAATCCAATCCTAATGACAATGAAAGCCGTCTGGCCTTGGGATTGGTGTATTTGCAACAGGATAAGCCTGAAGAAGCGGAAGACCTATTTACCAAGCTTTTGGATGTGCCGGAATGGCGCTCGCAAGCGAATTTTTATTTGGCAAAAATTGCCGAACAACAAGATGATACGGACCGGGCTTTACGTTTGTACGATAAAGTCAGCGACGAGCCGGTGGTGTTTGAGGCGGGTATTGCTGCGGTTGCCTTGCTCGGAAAAGAAAAACAATTTGCGCAAGCCGATACACGGCTAGCGTCGTTGGCAAAAAAATACCCTAAACAAAGGGTGCGGATTTTGCTGGTATATTCGGAATTGCTAAACCAGCAACAACAGTATGAAAAGGCATTCAATTTGTTGACCAAAGCGTTGGTTGATTTGCCGGATGATAAAAATTTGTTATATGCCCGTGCCTTGATGTCTGAGCATCTGGGGAAATTGGATGTGTTGGAAGCGGATTTGAAAAAAATCCTTGATAAACATCCTGATAATGCAGAAGCCTTGAATGCCTTGGGTTATACGCTGGCAGACAAAACTAAACGTTACCCGGAAGCGGAAACCTATTTGTTACGCGCACTTAAACTGGCCCCCAACGAGGCGGTTATCCTGGATAGTTATGGCTGGTTGCAGTTTAAGCTGGGCAATACCACCAAAGCGTTGGATTATCTCGAACGTGCCTACGCAAAACAGCAGGAAAATGAGATTGCCGCGCATCTTGCGGAAGTCCTATGGGCGGTGAACCAAAAGGACAAGTCGAAAAAAATCTTTAATAAAGCATTTAGGGAAGCACCGGAAGACCATTATCTGCTAGATTTTAAAGCGCGGATATTGGACAAGGCCGAATAGTCGTGTGGTTTGTGAAAATCAGGCAACTTGCCGTTCTGGCCTTGGTTTTTTTAGTATCGGCGTGTTCAAGCCTGGATGTGGTTCCTGACGGTGCTTATTCAAGAGCGGCGATGGAGGATTTGCAACCCTTGGCGCAGTGGTCGCTGGAGGGGCGTTTATCATTGAGCGGCAATAAAGATTCTTGGTCGGCAAACCTGCTTTGGGATCATGATCCTGCACAAGACCAGCTAAAATTATCCGGGCCATTAGGGCAGGGGGCTACGCTCATCCGGCTTAATGGCGGCTTGGTAAGTATCGACCGTGGCGGCGGCAAGGTGCAAACATCGGCGCAACCGGAAGTTTTTATCAACCAGCAATTAGGTATGTCGATACCTATCAGGGCATTGAGTTACTGGATAGTCGGTTTGCCTGAGCCTGGGCTGGCATTTGTCGATGTGGCTTCTGGTTTCAGCCAATCGGGCTGGATGGTTGAATACAAGCAAATGCAGTCGGCCAGCAACCGCAGTTTGCCGCGCAAAATGACGGTCATGAATGAAAAGGTCAAACTGAAATTGATTATTGAGCAATGGGTTTTAAATGGCACTGATGGACTCTAATCACCCATACCGGGCGGCAAAATGGCCGGCACCGGCAAAATTAAATTTGATGTTGCGGATCGTCGGGCGCAGGCCGGACGGCTACCACTTATTACAAACCGTGTTCCAATTTGTTGAATTGTGCGACTGGATACGATTCTATCCCGATGCCAGTGGACGGGTCAGCCTGAAAAACACCCTTCCCGATGTGGCTGAATCAGAAGATTTGACGGTCAGGGCGGCTATGCTATTGAAATCTACAACGGCTTGCCAGCAGGGTGTATGTATTGAAGTCGAAAAAAACCTGCCTATGGGCGGTGGTTTGGGCGGCGGCAGTTCTGATGCGGCGACGGTTTTGACCGTGCTGAATAAATTATGGGATTTGCAGCTATCAACTGAAAAATTGATGGAGCTGGGTTTGTCATTAGGTGCGGACGTGCCCATTTTTGTGTTTGGCCACGCCGCTTGGGCGGAAGGTGTCGGTGAAAAAATCCAGCCAATCATTGTGCCGGAGCATTGGGTCGTGGTTATCAAACCGGATTGCCATGTCAATACCAAAGAAATTTTTTGCGCCGAGGAATTGACACGCGACAGTAAATCAATCAAAATATCTGACTTTACAGCGGGTCAGCATCAAAACGATTGTCTTGATGTGGTTTGCCAGCGTTATCCACTCGTTAGAGATGCTTTAGTCGATTTGTCTGAATTTTCAGATGCAAAATTGACTGGAACTGGGGCTTGTGTATTTGCACAGTTTGATTCAGAAATAAATGCAACGAAAGCATACCAATCACTTAAAAATAAGTGGCAAGTGTATCTTTCAAAATGCGTCAATGAATCGCCCTTGTTTTCAATGATGAAACAGGGTGGTTCACTATCTTGATTATTGGGTCGTCGCCAAGCGGTAAGGCACGGGGTTTTGATCTCCGCATACCAAGGTTCGAATCCTTGCGACCCAGCCATTTACATCCATTTAAGTTAAATTCGTGTGGGAGAGCTTGAATGAATGACACCTCAATGATGGTGTTTTCTGGAAATGCTAACTTGGCCTTGTCCGAAGGTATTGTTAAAAAGTTGAACATGCGCTTAGGGATGGCGGCAGTCGGCAGGTTTAGTGATGGTGAAATTGCGGTGGAAATTGAAGAGAATGTCCGAGGTAAGGATGTTTTCGTAATCCAGCCTACTTGTTCACCAACCAACGAGAATTTAATGGAGTTATTGGTGATGATTGACGCCCTTAAACGGGCATCTGCATCGCGTATTACCGCCGTGATGCCTTATTATGGTTATGCACGGCAAGACCGGCGTTCACGTTCGGCACGGGTCCCCATCAGTGCCAAGCTGGTGGCCAAAATGATCGAGCAAGCAGGGGCCAGCCGTTTGTTGACGGTTGATTTGCATGCGGATCAAATCCAAGGTTTCTTTGATATACCTGTCGATAATGTTTATGCCTCGCCGATATTGTTAGGCGATATTTGGCGGCAACAGTATAAAGATTTGATAGTCGTTTCGCCGGATGTCGGTGGCGTTGTCAGGGCCAGGGCACTTGCCAAACGCTTGAATGATGCCGATTTGGCGATCATAGACAAACGCAGGTTAAAAGCCAATGTTGCAGAAGTTATGCACATTATCGGTGATGTTGATGGACGCACTTGTATCCTGATAGATGATATTGTCGATACCGCTGGCACTTTATGCCATGCGGCGGCGGCTTTAAAAAAGCACGGGGCCGTTAAGGTTTTGGCTTATTGCACACACGCTGTTCTGTCTGGCCCGGCCATGAAGAATTTGACTGGCTCTTCCTTGGATGAGCTGGTAGTTACGGACACCATACCGTTGAGCCAGGAAGCAGTAGATTCTGGCAAAATCAGGCAATTGTCGGTTGCTGAAATGTTAGCGGAAACGATAAGGCGGATTGCTGTGGGTGAATCTGTCAGTTCGCTATATGTTGATTAAAAGTTTAATAAAAGCACGTTGAAGTGCGGGGTTGAAAAGAGAATGTCTAATGTATTTGAGTTTGTAGCCGAAGGTCGTGCCGATTCTGGAAAAGGTGCGGCGAGACGTTCACGTCGCCAAGGTAACGTGCCTGCGGTAATTTATGGTGGTCATCGTGACCCTCAAATGCTGGTGTTGAACCACAATGAAGTGATCAAGCATCTTGAGCATGAAGCGGTTTATTCCCATGTGCTTGATATAACAGTTGACGGGAAAATCGAAAAAGCGATTCTCAAAGGTGTCCAACGTAACCCTGCCAGATTCCAAGTCCTGCATTTGGATTTTTTGCGCGTTGATATGTCAGAGACCGTTAAAGTCCATGTGCCTTTGCATTTTATCAATGAAGCAACTTCTGTTGGTGGTAAAAAAAGCGGTGTTGCCGCACACTCAATGGCTGATGTAGAAATTTCTTGCTTGCCTTCCTCTTTGCCTGAGTTTATAGAGGTTGATTTGGCTAATTTGGATATTGGTGAAACTTTGCATTTGTCAGATTTAGTTTTGCCTAATGGCGTGGCAATCGTCGTTTTAGCGCAAGGTGAAGAGCACAATCACCCGGTCGTCACAATGATGCCTACCAAAGCTGCCAGCTAATGTGTTTTAAAGATTTGGAATGACCAAACCCTATCATGATTAAATTGATTGTCGGTTTAGGAAATCCAGGTCGTCAGTACGAAAAAACCCGGCACAATGCCGGGTTTTTGTTTTTAGACACTTTGCTTGCCGATTATCGTGGTTCTTGGCAATTGGAAGCCAAATTTCAAGGGAGTTTGGCGGAATGTAGCATCGCTTACCATAAGCTCTTGTTGTTAAAACCCGGAACCTTTATGAATCGTAGCGGGCAAGCCGTCGGCAAAGTCGCCCGATATTACAAAATCCCGCCCGAAGAAATTCTCGTTGTCCACGATGAACTGGATTTCGACGTTGGCGTGGTCAAGCTTAAAAAAGGTGGCGGTCATGCCGGACACAACGGCTTGCGCGACATCATCGCCCATCTTGGTGGCAACGATTTTTACCGTCTTCGAATCGGCATAGGCCGGCCCGCCGCTGGTAAGGTAGTTGCCGATTATGTCTTGTCAGAACCTTCCAAAACCGATTGGCTGTTATTGGAAGGCAGTTTTGAATTGGCGAAACCTTATATAGGGCAAATTGTCAGCGGTCAAATTGCGGCGGCGATGAATAAGCTAAATACCTAAACTTATTCTGTTAATTTCAAATTACCCCCCAGTTTTATTTCCAATCCTCAACATGGGTGGCAAAGCAAGCCACCATCCCGCAATTGCCAGTCACATCCGCTTAAAAATACCCTATAATTGCGCCGATAAATCCTCATCCACGCAAGGCAGTTTTGCCGTATATAAAAGGTAGCAGCATGACCAAAGAAATTATCCAGACTGATAAAGCCCCGCAAGCCATAGGCACATATTCCCAAGCCGTCAAAGTCGGGCATACCGTGTACCTGTCAGGACAAATCCCGCTAATCCCAGAAACGATGACGCTGGTTGAAGGCGGCATCACCGTGCAAATCATCCGGGTGTTTGATAACCTGAAAGCCGTTGCCGAAGCGGCGGGCGGGGATTTTTCCCATATCGTCAAATTGAACGTGTTCCTGACCGACCTGGCAAATTTTCCGGTGGTCAATGAAATTATGGGACAGTATTTTGAGCAGCCGTATCCGGCACGCGCGGCGGTAGGCGTGGCTTCTTTGCCAAAAGGCGCGGCAGTGGAAATGGACGCGGTCATGCACTTGCCCATCCAAGAATATCCGCTGTAAGCATCAGCCAACAGGATGGGCGAACGAAGGGATGCCCATCGTTTTGACGTAATTGATGGGCTTCCTGTCGTCAACCCATCCCACCATTCTCTAAATGTCGGCAATTCATATTTCTGTGAATAGGCATCATCTCGTCCAGGAAGGGTAAACGCTTGGAATACGATTGCATGAACCTTCTGAAACAACCCCTTATCTGCCTCAACGGTATCGGTGCCCAAACCGCCAGCCGTTTTGAAAAACTGGGTTTGCGTACCGTGCAAGATTTATTGTTCCATTTACCGCACCGTTACGAAGACCGCACCCGCGTCACGCCCATAGTGGGGCTGATGGCGGGCATGACCGCGCTAGTCTGCGGCAAAGTGGAATTTATTGATGTCCTGCCCAGAGGCCGCAAAAGCCTGGTCTGCAAAATCAGTGACGGCACAGGGGCGGTGATGTTGCGGTTTTTCCATTTCACCGCCAACCAGCATAATGTTTTCAAGCCGGGTACTTGGCTATGCGTGTTCGCCGAAATCCGCTTGGGCATGGCGGGTTTGGAGATGGTGCATCCTGATTACAGCGTCATCAGCGGTCCCGATGCGGCAGTCACCGACACGCGGTTGACCCCCGTCTATCCGCTCACCGAGGGCTTAAGCCAGAATGTCGTCCGCAAAGCCATTAAACAAGTTTTGCAGTTTTGTGAAAAACATCCCGAGCTATTGACCGATTGGTTGCCTACGATGCTGTTGCAAGATTTTGGCTATCCCTCTTTGGCGGAAGCCATTCAAACCCTACATGCCCCTGATGAAACCGTCACCGTGGAGGCCCTGCAAGACGGTAGCGTTCCGGCCTTGAAACGTTTGGCCTTTGAAGAACTGCTAGCGCATCATTTACGGTTGTCGTCGTTGAAACGGCAAGCCAGTGTCTGGCAAGCCCCGGTTTTTCATGAAGACACGTCAAGCACCGCACATTTTTTACGTTCCTTGCCGTTCAGTTTGACGGGTGCGCAACAACGGGTGATTGCCGACATCGTCGCCGATTGCCGCCAGCCTAAACCGATGATGCGCCTGGTGCAAGGCGATGTCGGTTCCGGCAAGACCATCGTCGCCGCCTACACGGTCTTGCTGGCGATGACGGCGGGTTATCAGGCCGCGCTGATGGCCCCGACCGAATTGTTGGCGGAACAACATTTGCGTAATTTCAGCGTGTGGTTTGCCGGATTTGATATGCAAATCAGTTTCTTGAGTGGACAAAGCAAAGGCCGCGCCCGCCAGACGGTGCTGCAAGGGCTGGCGGATGGCACGGTCAATCTGGTGATCGGCACCCACGCCTTGTTCCAGGAAGCCGTGCAGTTCCACAAGCTTGGGCTGGTTATCATTGATGAACAACACCGCTTTGGTGTCCATCAACGCCTGGCCTTGCGCGAAAAAAGCCAGCAAGCGGGGATGCGTCCGCACCAATTGGTGATGACCGCCACGCCGATTCCGCGCACCTTGGCGATGCTGCAATACGCCGATTTGGACGTGTCCGTCATCGACGAATTGCCGCCCGGACGGCAGCCCGTCGTCACCCGCGTCATCCCGTCCGAACGCCGCGCCGACGTGGTGGCGCGGATCAACGAATGGGTGGGCAAACGCCGCCAAGCCTATTGGGTATGCACTTTGATCGAAGAATCGGAAACTCTGCAATGCCAAGCCGCCGAACAAACAGCCGAAAGTTTGACGCAAGCCTTGCCCGCTGTGCGCGTCGGGCTGGTGCATGGGCGCATGAAAAGCTTGGAAAAAGACGCGGTGATGCAGGCGTTCAAACAGCACCAACTGGATTTGCTGGTCGCCACCACCGTGATTGAAGTCGGCGTGGACGTGCCGAATGCAGGCTTGATGATTATCGAAAACCCCGAACGCTTAGGGTTGTCGCAACTGCACCAATTGCGCGGCAGGGTAGGGCGGGGCAAAGATGACAGCTACTGCTTGCTGATGTACCAATCGCCCTTGTCGGAAACCGCCCGGCAACGGCTGGGGATTTTGCGTGACAGCAACGACGGTTTTGTCATCGCCGAAAAAGACCTGCAATTGCGCGGTCCCGGCGAAGTCATGGGGACGCGGCAAACGGGCGCGATGCAGTTTAAAATTGCCGACTTGCAACGCGATGGCGAATTAATTGCCGAAATTGCAAAAGTTAGCGAACGATTGTTTACCGAAACACCCGACGCGGTGCCACGGCTGTGTGGCCGCTGGTTGGGTACAGAAACGTTTTACGCCGAGGTTTAAGCTTGACCACCAGAAGCCAGTTATTCCTGCGCGATCCGCAATGGCGGGAAAATCGGCGCGGAACCCGCCACCAACTGCCCACCGCCGTACAATCCTGGACGTATGAAACCGGATCATTGACGCAACGTCTACGCCGCACTTATGGCAACGCGGTCAAAGTCAGCGTCCTTTGGCAACAGTGGCAAACGCCGTTTTTATCCGAACAACACCGTTTGCAAATTCCAACCCACATTCACGCATTAGTCCGTGAAGTCCTGCTCCACGCCGATGGCAAACCACTGATTCTTGCCCGTACCGTGATTCCGGCAGACACCATCACCTTTGCCCATAGCAATTTGGCAAAACTCGGCACACGCCCGCTGGGTGAAGTGATTTTTGCCTATCCGAAACTGGCTCGTTTGCAGTTGGATGTCTGCCAGACGCAGCCTTATGCTTGGATTGCCGATACGCGGGAATTGGCACAGATCGACCGGCCAGTTTGGGGTAGGCGCACGGTGTATGGCTTGCAACACCAGCATTTGCTGGTGAGCGAGTTTTTTTTGGCGGACAGTTTGGAAATTTGAGTTTGTGCCCGAACAGCGCGGTGGCGAATCTGGGTGAATCTGGGTGGCTACTTTGGTAGGCAGCCGTGTAATATTTCAAGGCCGGATAAAACAGGAGTAGGATGTGCCAAGCTGAAAGCACATTATTTGCTTCATTATTTGCTTATGATGCGGCTTTGTATCGTTGGTCTATGCTGGCTTTTAACGTAATTTCAGCGCGGGGGGCAATAATTTTGCACTCATAATGTCCGTGAAGGTTTTTAAACCTTCGGTCATTTACTGGTTTCCGACCGGGAGCGTGAAAAGGTAAGCCAGCATAAATACGCTTGGCGTTTATGTGATTCACCATCCCCTAAAAAGGATAAATAATAACAATAGGATAGGGGAAGTTGTTATGTGCTGGAGTGGCGAAGCGTCCACCGTTTTGGCGGGCATTGGATTAAGCAGTACTGTTTATTTTTACTATAAAAAAGAGCCGTTGGCTTTGTGTGCGGCGTTGGGCTTTTTTTCTTTGATGGAAGCCTTGCAAGCTTATACCTATACGGTGATAGACGATTGCGCCAACCCTGGCAACCAGATCGCCACCTTGCTGGGCTATATCCATATCGCCTTCCAGCCATTTTTCGTCAACGCCGTTTCCCTGTATTTTATCCCCGCAGCTATCCGCCAGAAAATTTCGCCGGCGGTGTATTTCATCTGCTTTATCGCCACCGTTTGCCTATTGATACGCCTGTATCCGTTTGACTGGGCACCGATGTGTTATGACGTGAAAACCAAGATCGTGTTGTTCAGCGATTATTTTGAGTCATTTAACGTGCCGTTTTGCGGTAAAAAAATCTGTTCTGTTTCCGGTCAATGGCATATCGCCTGGGAAATTCCGGCGATTGCCAATCTGGTGCTGTTTAATATGTACATTGTCGCCGCGTTTATCATGCCGGTGCTTTATGGTTCGTGGAAAATGACAGCGTATCATTTGGTCACCGGGCCATTTTTGGCGTATCTAAGCACGAATAACCCTAACGAATGGGCGGCGGTTTGGTGCTTGTACTCGATTGGTTTGTTGCTGCTGCTTTTGAAAACACCGATTCGGGGTTATTTACATGTGCGAGGCTGGTTTTGGTGGCGGTGGTTGAGGGTTGATGATTAATGTAAGGAATGGGCATGGAATAAGTTTGTGGATTGAGACCTGTCAGGTTTCTTGTGCCCCAGAGGGTATTAAAACCTGACAGGTCTAGCGGGTAATTGCCAAAACTATTCCATGCCCATTCCTAAGCAATCTTTCAGGTTTTTAATATCTGCAAGGTCTTGTCCATCTGGCTTGCCTTATCAAGATTATCGGGTAAACGATTTTAGATGCCCTGTCCGCTGTTAGAGCTGGTTTGCTAACCGTCCATTAGGTTTTAATCAATGATAGGGACAAAATGTAAATGATGGGGTGACAAAGCCAAAGCGATGTTTCTTATAATATTACAATCCTATTCAATAAGTTATGTGTGTTTCATAAATGCCTACATTGAACAGGGAATGCCTCGCCCACGCTTTTTTTGGCGTAAGCACTTATGAGTTGAATGTAAGATTAATAAAATATAAAAACAGGTAAGCAAACTAACTCCCGCACGACCACTTATAAAAGCCATCCACCTAACACCCAACAGGAACGCCGTTATGAGAGATAAAATAGACACTAGGATTTTGCCATCTGAAATCACTTCACGCGAACATTACACTGATAGGCGGCGTTTTATGCAAATGGCGGCAGGCGTCTCAGCAGCCGGTTTGTTGCCTGAATCGCTATGGGCCGCCGATAAACTGCCTGCTACTGCCAATCAGGCGTATTTGTTGGATGAAGAGAAAACCCCATACAAAGACGTGACGGGCTATAACAATTTCTACGAATTCGGCACCAGCAAAGACGATCCGGCGCGACACGCCCACACCTTAAAAACCCGCCCGTGGACTGTTACGGTGGAAGGTGAGGTCCACAAACCTAAAACCTTTGCTATCGAAGAATTGCTGAAACTGGCGGCGATGGAAGAGCGCGTCTACCGTTTGCGTTGTGTTGAAGCCTGGTCAATGGTGATTCCGTGGCTAGGTTATCCCTTGTCCGAACTGATTAAACAAGTCGAACCCACCGGCAACGCCAAGTTTGTCGAGTTCATCACCCTGCAAGACCCGATGCAAATGCCAGGGCAACGTTCCGCTGTGCTGGAATGGCCTTACAACGAAGGTTTGCGCATGGACGAAGCCATGCACCCTTTGACCTTGCTGACTTTTGGTTTGTACGGCGAGATGCTGCCCAATCAAAATGGTGCGCCGATCCGCATCGTCATTCCGTGGAAATACGGCTTCAAGAGCGCGAAATCCATCGTCAAAATCCGCTTCACCGAACATCAGCCTGTTTCCGCCTGGATGAAAGCCGGGCCTAGCGAATATGGTTTTTACTCAAACGTCAATCCCGAAGTCGATCATCGCCGCTGGTCGCAAGCCAAAGAACGCCGTATCGGCGATTTTTTCAAACGCCCGACTTTGCCGTTTAACGGTTATGCCGACCAAGTCGCGGGGCTTTATTCGGGTATGGATTTGCAAAAATATTTCTAAATATGATAGCCATCAAAAAACTCGACGATAAAACCCTAAGCCGGGTAAAAACCATCATCTTTTTATTGGCACTGATTCCGTTCGTCAGGCTCATCATCGGCGGCATAACGGATGGTTTGGGCGCGAACCCCATCGAAAAAATTACCCGTAGCACCGGTTATTGGACGCTGACGCTGATCATGGTGACGCTGGGCATCACGCCATTACGCAAACTCACCGGTTGGAATTGGCTAACACGTACCCGCCGCATGTTAGGCTTGTCCGCATTTTTCTACGCAAGCCTGCATTTTTTGACCTACTTGGTGCTAGACCAATTTTTTGACTGGAACGGCATCGTCAAGGACATCATCAAACGTCCCTACATCACCGTTGGTTTCCCGTCATTCTTATTGCTGCTTCCGCTGGCAATCACGTCCAATAATGCGTTGATCAAAAAACTCGGTGGCAAACGCTGGCGATGCTTGCACCGCTTGGTTTATGTCGTCGGTGTCGGCGGCGTGGTGCATTATTGGTGGCTGGTGAAAAAAGACCTGACCAACCCGATGACTTTTGCGGTGGTTTTAGCGGTGTTGTTGGGATTTCGGGTTTTTTATTGGTGGCGTGGGAGACAAGCTAAAAGTTGATGCCAAGTTGTCCACGAAAAGCACGAAAGGGTACTGAGCATTTGTTTAGCTTCGATTGATTGGAGCGGGACGGAGTTTCAAAATCGCTATAGGTACTAAAATCGTTACATAACGGGTCGCTTAAGATGCCTACTATTGGAACAAAACGACTCCGGCTTGCGTTATAAAGCGAAAAAAGGCTAGGGGACGATTTCAAGTTGCCACTTATTTGCCCACAAAGGCGTTAGTTGTTTAGTCCCGCATTTAAATGGTTTACTATATCCTAAACTCAAGGAGCAAAAGCTATGGGGCAACTACTACACGGAACAGCCACGACCACGCACGCCGTCCGAGAAAAAATACAAAACGCTGAAG
>NZ_JAQTZU010000055.1 GCF_028687615.1 Methylovulum sp. | reverse complement strand
TGAATACGGTTTGATAACTTGTTGAATCACTTAATAAATCCCACTGGCGGGTCTTAACCACGTTGTATTGTTGGGCATCAAAGCCGCCCATCATCCCATTGCCAACATTTTGCGCGGGGGTTTGTATGCCGCGTTCCACCACTGACTTATATCCGCCTGCAAATATATTATTCAAAAGATTCAGCGGTAAAACAAAGGAGCTTAGGTCAGAAAAAGTCTTGATCAGCGTATCAGCTTCACCGCCAAAAAATGTCATTCCTTTATTAATTCCTGCATTTAAATTTAAGCCAATATTCGATACATCCAGCCCACCAGCCTGGAAAAGCCGGTTAATAGTCCCCGTCAAAGCCGCTTGCAAGTTATTGATGCCAGTATTGATGCCGCGCAATTCGGCATATTCGCTGGCATGGATGTCTTCCAGCGTCTTCACGACATTGCCGATAGATTCGGACGACTTGCCGGCATCGCCTAATACGGTGCCTGTATCCGGTGACGACTTTGGCGGCTCTGCCACAGAACTACCGGAAGCAGCAAAACCCAATGCGGCCATTGATGCCAACATCAATGCCACTCCGACAAATCCACCAAATCCGGCTTGGGAATACATCTTAGACGCGCCCGCCGCAATGTTAGATATTGTAAGCGGAATATTAGTCGCTATCTCTTTGGCCTTCATCGCAATACTGGCCACAGCCAAGCCCATTTCGATCGTATGGAAGGCTTGCGCCGCCGCCGTTTTCTCGCCAAACATCGAAGCCGCCGAGGCCGCGATTTGCCGCGCCCCGTCCAGTTCCAACGCCGTTTTTTCAACAGTCAACCGCTTTTCTTTATCGGCATATTTCTGGGCGTTGGCGGCGCCTTCGGCGGTCAGCACGTCATTTTCAGTGTTGGCGGTGATATTGTCGGCCTTGGCAATTGCCAATTCATCCATTGACTTAGTATTATCGGCAATGCCTTGGGTCAGCGTTGACCATGCCCCCACCAGCGCATTAATGCCGCCCAATTGGGCGTCGAACACCGACGACGAGACAGAACCCAGCCCCTGCAGCGTCTGGCGGCTGGTCTCCAGCGATTGGTTGTAGCTTTCCACCGACTTGCGGGCCGCGTCCATTTCATCCTTGGCGGTTTGCGCGGTGGCGTTCTTGTCAAACTGGGCTTTTAAAGGGGCGATTTGCGTGGGCGACAAGCCCTTGTTTGCCAGCGTTTGCACGTAATAATCTTGCGCGGATAGTGTCAATTTCCGATACTGGTCATCCAATGCCGCCAATTCATCGGCTTGCAATTTATCCGATGCTTGTTTGGCTTCCAACGCCTTGTTTTCATCCCACAACGCCATTGCCCGTTTCTCATCCGCCAAAGCCGCCGACGTGGTGGCGATTTCCAAATCATGATAGGTCTTGGTATATTCCACCGCACTTAAGCGCAACTGCTCTTGGGTATCCGCAATTCCCTGGTATTTGTTCATGATTTGTTCAAAAAACTGCGTATGGGAATCTGGCGTTCCCGGCGCAAAATCAATGCTGATGCGGGGTTTGGCTTGTTCCGCCAGCGTGGCGAAATCCTGCCTGAAAGCTTCACGCCCGCCCAATTTTAACAAACGGTTGCGGGCTTCGAGTTGGGCAATCTCCCGGCTAATGTCCTCCTGCGTAGATTGGGCTTGGCTTTGGCGCTCAGAGGTGGCTTTTTTTTCTTCTTTCGCGGTGTTTTTTACTTCGGCCGATAACGCTTTTTGTGCCTCCTGCGCGGCAATTAACTGCGCGTTATACGCCTTGGCCTTGGCGGTTTGCTCGTCATCAAAGGTTTTTGGTATTTTGCTGTCCAGGTAATCTAGGCGCGGCAATTTGATTTGATTTATTTTATCTTGGATATCGGACTCCCATTTCAAGAAGGGCGCCTCGCGTTGCTCATTAAGCCGGTCCAGCTCATTGCGCAACGTAATCAACTTTTGGTTATATTGGTCAAACGTAATTAATCCGGCTTTAAAAAGGCGCGTGGCTTCCTCGGCTTTTGCATTAAACGCATCCTGTGGAGACTGTAATTCAAGCAAATAATTTTTATATTGCTCCGCTGTCATCCCCGCGTCGGCCATTTTTTTGCGCCATTCAACCGTCCCGTTGACATTGTCATCAATGGCTTGGGTGTTGCGTTCGTGGGCGGCAGTGAGTCCGTCCATCTTGTCCCAGCCACCCGTCAAAGCCGCTTTGGCCAAAGCGGCATGATAGCCAATATCCTCAAATTTATGCGCCCACCTACCGAGCACTTCCGTCGCTGTGTTGGCGATGCCATCAAATGAGTTAAGCCAGGTGCCAAACTGATACGCCATCACCCCCGCCATCGCTACATTTAGCACCCCCATCGCCACACCCATTGCGCTAATCCGCGTGGTGTTTTGGGCAATAATGGCATCAAGCTGCCGTTGTGCGATTGACTGTGCTGCGGTGGCTTGCGTTAAAGCCGTGGTTTGGATATTGAGCGTATTGGTCGCCGCTATCCGTCCACCCATTGACAACGTCCCCGCCAGCGTCGCACGGGTCGCCGCTATTTCCGCCTCAATCCGGGCTACCGTCGCGGCAGTTTGGTTTGCCGTGCGCCGGGCGTCCTCAATCAACGCGGCACCATGCGCCGTTAAAATCTGTGCATCGGCGGCGGCGGCACGGCCGGCCTGATATTGCGCCTGGCTGTACGCGGCAAGGCTAGACACGCCCTTAGAGGCCAAGGCCAGCACCGCCGCCTCGCCCACCAAAATAAGGCCGTCCAGTATCACGGGCAGGTTGTTGGCTAATACGCCAATGCCACTGGCCAGCGACGAGGTTGTGCCGTAGGCTGTGTTGGCGGCGTTGATGTAGCGGCCAAACTGCGTCTCCACGTCCGTCATGGCCCCCGCCACCGTCACCGGCATCAGTTTGAACTCGGCATTGATCTTTTCGGCCTGGGACAAGGTTGCTTGCAGCACTTTAGGGGCCGTCAATTCCCCTGACTCCGCCATTTTGCGCAATTCGCCCACCCCAACGCCCAAGCCATCCGCCAAGGCATAAGCCATCCTGGACCCGTTTTCCATGACACTATTAAACTCATCGCCGCGCAAAACACCCGACGCAAAGGCTTGGGACATCTGAGTGATAATGGAATTGCTTTCCGCTGTCGACGCCCCGGATATTGCCAACGATTTGGCCAGCATGTCGGAAAACGCGATGGTGTTGCCCATACTGCCACCCATCGCCTCGATGGATTTGTTTGTCCTGGCGAACAGGCCGGCGTTTTCAGAAAAAGCGGAATGGGTTTCCAGCGACACCGCCAGCAAGGCTTGGTTGGCGGCGATGTAATCCGCTTGCGAGGACGTGGCGGCTTTGACCCTGCCGTCCACCAACTTTAAGTTGTCGGCATACTGGATAAGTTCTTTGCCGCTGGCGTATAAGGCGACTAAACCCATACGCCGTCCGGGTGTTTGGCATAAATCAGCCCTTGCTCATGCAGCCACTGCAAATCCGCCCGCAGCACGGCGGTGCTGACAGCCTGATAACCGCCTGCCAGCATCGCCTTAGCCCAAGCGGGTGAGGTTAAGCACGTCTTGCAGGCGTGGGTTGGCTTTTAGGAGTTCGGCCTGTAGGGCGGCGACATGGGCAGGGTTGGCGGCAAACTGGCCTTGGCGCAGACGTTTGAAAACACCCGCCGCCCAACGGCGAAACTCGACGGCCTTGGGTTGTTTGGACAGGAAGGTGATGATAATCACGCCTTCTTCGTTGTAAACCCTTGTGTCGTAAAGCTTGCCGTCAGTTGCCGTCAATTTGACGGTAACTGAGTAGGCATCCAGTTCAGCTTTATTACGTTCATAAATTTTACTGATTTGGTCTCTCGGATTGGAATAGCCCAAGGTGGTACCGATGTCCTCACCAGCCATCCAGCGGTCGCCATGATGGTCTATTAGCCCGCGTAGGGCGCATTAGCGATAGCGTAATGCGCCGGATGTTTGAAGGCCAACATGCGGTGCAATACGGCTATCGCCTATTGCACCCTACGGTATGCGTCTTACGGGTTGCTTGAAGAGGGCAAATCAATTACCGTAACGTTGGGCACTTTACCGTAACGTTGGGCAGTCGGGGTTCGGGTGTGTTGGCTGTTCGTTTGTCGGGTTTGTAGGCTGCGGGTGGTTTTCAGGCTGTCGGTTGGCTTTGCTGGGTTTCACTGCGGGTTGGGTTGAGCGTCATCCCTGAATTCTGCGGTTTGTTGGCACTGTCTTTCCCGTTCCTGTTTCGTGTGTTGCAGGGTTGTGGTTTGGGCGGTCCCGTGTTGTTGCGGGTGGGTTGTCCGGCATCGGTGGCCGGGGCGTTTTTCTGGGTTTTGGCGGTTTGTTTGGCTGGGGTTTTGGGCGGGGTTCACGCTTGGCTTTGGCCTCGGTTGTCGGTTGGGTTTTCCGCCTTCACTTTCGGCTTGTCGGGTCTGGGTTTTGGCTGTCAACTTCAAGCAGTCGGGTCTAGTTTTTTAGTTTCGTTGTTGTCGGCCTTGCGGGGTTGCAATCAGTTTTGTATGGCTGGGTTGTTGGTCTTGCCTGTTGTGGCAAGCGGTTTTGAGCTGTTTTCTGCCGGGTGTTGTCGGGCTGGCAGTATGGGTGTTTTAGTCGTTGTGCGGCACTGCGGCACTGCGGCACTGCGGTGCAGCGGGCTTTTGCGGTGCGGGGCAAAATACGTCACCTTCAATGCCCAACAAGCCAGTCAAAGGGACTGCCCGCCGTTCCGGCTGGCGAAGTTTTTAGTTTTCACAGGTAGGCGGCTTTGCCGTAGGCCATCGGGCGGGCAGCCCCCTTACCGTAACGTTGGGCAGTTTG
>NZ_JAQTZU010000038.1 GCF_028687615.1 Methylovulum sp. | reverse complement strand
CAATCGGAATGATTTGTAAAAAGTCAAGCCTACCGATTTATTGGGTCGAATGCCCGTACTTCAAGGCGTACAGTCATCGCAATATTTTATTGACAAATCTATTATCATTCCGATTGCAGGACTACCATCAATCCAATCCCCTGTGAGACAAGCAGCCTCTCGTAAACACATTGTATTGTGCAAATGACCCAAGGGATTTTCATATAATAGTAACAACAGTTAGTCATAATCTTAAAGCTTTCCGTAAAGCATTGAAAACTAACTTTTGAGACTTTTAATTATGACAAAAAAAATTCTGCCTTTTTTAATCCCCCTATTAATCACCGCTCCTCTAGCGCAAGCTGAAGTTAATTTGATTGCCGTTGGTAAGATTGATGGTAGCTACCAAGACCTTTCACCAAGAACAGCCCCTGCACTTGAAAGTGGTGTGGCCGGAAACATTTTGGGTGGTGTGGGTTCGGGTTTGGCTTATGCAGGCGGCAACACCTTCATAGCAATTCCTGATCGTGGCCCAAACGCAACTGCCTACAATTCAAACGTTGACGATACCACTAGCTATATTCCCCGTTTCCAAACCTTTAACCTATCTTTAGCCGTCAATCCTAATTACGACGCATTGACTGTTGGTTCAATGCCTTACATTTTATCTCCCGAACTGACTGCCACCACCCTGTTATCAAATGCCCGCCCCCTGACCTACGCGGTCAATGGTGCACCAGCATTAAACACCACTAGCAAATATTACTACACAGGCCGTTCTGACAACTTTAATCCTGCCCGTAAATCCACCAGCCCTTTTAACGGACGCTTAGACCCAGAAGGCATTCGTGTAGCAAACGATGGCAAAAGTGTTTTTATTACCGATGAATATGGCCCTTATGTCTATCAATTCAGCCGGACTACCGGACGAATGATCAAGTCATTCAAACTGCCAGATTACTATGCGATAAAAAATTTGAGCGCCATTGGTAAGGATGAAATTTCAGGCAACACATCAGGAAGAATGGCTAACAAAGGTATGGAAGCATTGGCGATTTCGCCTGATGGCACTACCTTGTTTGGTATGATGCAGCAAAACCTGATCCAAGATACCAAAAAATATATTCGCATTATCAAGATTGATATTGCCACAGGTGCTACTGTTGAATATGCTTACAAATTGACTGACGGCAGCAGCGTCAGCGACCTTTTGGCAATCAATGACCACGAGTTTTTGGTTGACGAACGTGACGGCGCCGGCTTAGGCGATGGCACTTCAGCCGTTGTCAAAAAACTGTATAAAATCGACCTGACTGGCGCAACAGACATCTCTGGCAAAACCTTAGATGCCGCCACTATCCCAACTGTTACACTGGTCAGCGAAACAGCGACACCATTCTTGGATGTCCTCGCTAAATTGGTTGCAAACGGTATCCCAGCCACCCAAATCCCTGCCAAATTGGAAGGCGTTGCGTTTGGCCCTGACCTGATTGTAAATGGCGCAACCAAACATACCTTGTTAATCGCCAACGATAATGACTTTTTGCCTACAGTAGGCGGCGTTGCCAACCCAAACCAGTTCTTTGTCTTCTCATTTGACGACATTGACCTGCCTAACCTGACACCACAAACAGTTGCACCACTTGCCCTTGACAAAAGTGACCGTGGTTAATCCCCCGCAGTAAAACCCGTTCGGGACTTCTATAAAAAAGGCCGCATCATGCGGCCTTTTCTCCTTTTAAAACCAGGCAGTTTTAATGGGCATCATCATGATGCCACTCCGGCAACATCACAATGCAATTGGGATTAAATCCCTGCTCTTTGAGCGTATCAATTGATGCGGTTTTTTCCATTTTCACCAAATCAATGACGCTGATCGACCCATCATCCATTTTCGGCAAATTCAAGAAACTGTTTTGCACAAACGCATAATGCTCATCGGGTGAGAACACGACATGGTGCGCACCGCCAGCGGTGGGGATGGATTTGAGCAATTTCGGTTGCGTGGGTTGGCTGATGTCGAATACATTCAATGCGCCAGGATTGGCGGTGGTGACAAACATACGGTTATGGTCGTGGTTGAAATAAATCTCCAGCGGCACACCTTGTTTGATCGGGTTGAAATCATAGATTTCACGGAATTTCAATTCCTTGCTGTCCTGATCCCAAACACCTGCCCACATCGTGCCGCCAAACATATTATTAACATAGACTGTCGCCGGATTGGCCCCGGGCAAAAACACGGCTTCTACCGGTGATACGCCGGATGGCGAAGGTTTGTCTGACAGTTTATGGGTGGACAACACCTTGCCGCTGCTGGCTTCGATGACAGTGACGGTTTCGCCAGGCGCACCCAAATCCGAAGGCCGCACGGTGCTGGTGACGACGATGCGGTCAATATCATCCTGCAAACCAATGCCATGTGGATAGCTGATAAATGTGCTGGCTGATTTTGTCTCCGATGCCGCAATGGTCTTGACGGCCTTATCGGTTTGCGCGTCGCCGACCATGACATTACTGGAACCCATACAGGTCAAATACCAGGTTTTGTTGTCCTTGGAAAACGCGACATCTTCACCGACCTGGCAATCCGGCACAGCTATTGTTTTCAGGCGGTACGGATATTTTTTCATATCCATGACTTGCAACGGATTACTGCCTAATGACGTGAAATAAGCTTTGCTGGCATCTTTATTGTAAAAAATATGATGCCCGACCAAGTCCGGCGGCAACGGAATATCAGTGATTATTTTACTGAAGTTTTTTGAACCAGGGTCTACGTCGATAATGGCTATGCCTTCACGGCGTGGCGTGACATTGGGTTTGCTTTCATAATTCAGCATTGCCAATATTTCGGCTTGTGCAAGCGGTGACACTAAAGCCATTCCCAGTAACAGGGATTTTAGAGTTTTTATAGTTTTCATTATGAACTCTTGGGTGGGTTGGAAAATAATCCACGAAGCACGCAAAGATACCCATAGCGAGGCTTCGTGGTTGTATCTTTTTTAAGCTTCCGCAGTCGTCGGATCAATCATGGTTTTGATTTGTGAAATACGGTTTGCTGGAAAACCGCCTTTTTCCGCGTGTTCTTTCACAGCCGCTGCATCGGGCGCGATGTAAACACAATAGATTTTATCATCGGTCACATAGCTTTCCACCCATTGGATTTTTGGCCCCATGTCACTGAGTACGCCGCAAGATTTTTGGGAAATGCCCTGTAGGTCTGCCGCCGTCAATGCGCCTGCACCTGGAATTTCACGTTCAATAATATATTTTGGCATGGTTTGTCTCCTCGTAAAAATTTAAAAATGACCAGTCGTCTTGAAATTAAATAGTAGCATCAATTCCTAAAATAATCATCCAATAAATTCGTGCAACATTGTTTAAGCGGCACCGACGATTTATCAATTTTCATGCGCAACAACACACCCTGCCAGGTGTTGACCAGTAAATCCGCCATTTCTTGCGCTGATTTATCCGTCCGTACCGAGCCTTCTTGCTGGGCTTTAGCAAGGCCCGCTTGCAACAAATCACGGTACTGGTTGACGGCCTGTTGCAACGATGCCCGGACCACTTCGCTGGTGTCGCCGATTTCACCCATCAAATTGCCGAGCAGACAACCGCCTTGAAAATTGCATTGTTCAAGTTCGAATATCAATTCGTCGAAATAGTGCTTGATCGCCGTCAGTGCGTCGCAACCGGGGTTTTGCAAATGCCCGTCCAGTTGCTTGATGAACGGGGCGATGTAATGTTGGATGGCTTCAGCGGCAAAGTTTTCCTTGCTGCCGAAATAGTTATAGAACGATCCTTTGGGGATTTGCACCGCATCCAAAATTTCTTTAAGGCCCGTTCCGTGGTAACCCTTTTGGGTCAGTAAAGCAACGCCTTGATTCAACAAATTTTCTTTATTGATTTGTTTTTGTGTGGGTTGTGACATGAATTCCTAACATCTTGACTACAATACTGACCATTATGCCGTTTTCATAAAGTTTGCGTCAGCTAAAATTTGTTAAGCCCCAGACATTAATCACACTGATCATGCAGGAAAAAATAGCTTAAAAAAGCGATAGTTTCGCGTAACGTTGAATAGACATCGCGCCATTCAAAATAATCAGCGTGTGCCGAATAAACGCTAGAGATATGGCATCGGGTGAGCATCCACCTTGAACGTGGCAGATGAAAATACTGGGAAACGACCAACACACTGGTGAGGTTTCGCTGCTTGAGGATTTGTAAGGTATTTTGGCTGCTTGCCAACGTGTTGTTGCCACGGCTATCGGCAATAATGCCGGTGGCGGCAACGCCGTGGGCCAGCAGATAGTTTTTCATGACCACGGCTTCGTCATGGCCTTCTTTACCGACCGCGCCACTGCTGATGATAGTGTGGAAATAGCCCATTTGATATAACGCGAGGGTTTTATCCAATCTGGCTTTAAGCCTGGGCGAGGGGGTACCATCGGGATTTACAGTGTTGCCCAACACTAAGGCGGCATCGGCATGGCCCAGGCGGTCTTGTAAACCCTCGACGGCTAAATACAAACTAACCGCCAACCATAATATCAGCAAACATCCAAACAGCTTTAGCGCGTGTTTGACGATTAGTCCAGATCCAAGCTGAGACACGAAACTTGCGTTATTGCCCTATTGCGCGGACTTGCTGCTCGAGCAACATACGCCCCAATCCCGTAGGATTGAGATTGACAAATAAATTGATACGCCGCTCCAACACCGCAAAAGCTTTAGCGAATTCGATGAATTTCTGGCTGTCTTCAGCCGCTGCCGGATCCGCTACGCCCCAATGTGCCGTAATTGGTTGACCAGGCCACACAGGACACACTTCACCTGCGGCGTTGTCACAAACCGTAATGACAAAATCCATTTTTTCAGCATCCGCTTTGGCGAATTCATCCCAACTTTTACTCCTCGCACCTTCTGACGAAATACCTTCTATGCCCAAGCGTTCAATCGCCAGAGGATTCACTACCCCACTTGGAAAACTGCCGCCACTGAACGCACGAAAACGCCCTTTACCCAAATGATTAAGCAAGGCTTCCGCCATAATGCTACGGGCGGAATTGCCGGTACAAAGAAAAAGGACATTAAACACTGTTTGATTCATAGCCATAGCCTCTAATGGATAGCAACTACATGAGCTGCACCAGATTACAATTGTGGTTACAAAAATAGGTCACAAGAAATTCGGTTTTATTCCAGCACCTGAAAAAAAGTCTGGTCTGGTTTAATCATACCCAGATCATCTCTGGCACGTTCTTCCAACGCTTCCTGGCCTTTGCGTAAATCTTCCACTTCGGCATAAAGTGCCTCGTTACGCTGTTTTTTTTCTTCAACCTGTAGTTTTAAATCAGCCAGTTGCAGCTCTCGGCTTTTAAGTTCGGCAAGGCTGCCATGTTCAGGCCCCCATAAACGGTATTGAAAATGTGCAATCAATAACAGGATGATTAGGGGCAGAATTTTCATGGGAGGCATTGGAGAATCTTTTAGGGAAAAATTCGGGGCAATCAACTCACGCTGTGCCCCGAAAATTATAGTTACAGCATTTTAAACGCGCTACGGCCTGCGTAAACCGCCAACTCGCCCAACTCTTCCTCGATTTTCATCAGACGGTTGTATTTTGCAACACGGTCAGAACGGCTCAAAGAACCGGTTTTGATTTGGCCTGTGCCAGTGGCGACCGCCAAGTCGGCGATAGTCGTATCTTCCGTTTCGCCGGAACGGTGGGAAACTACAGCGGTGTAACCGGCGGCATGGGCCATGTCGATGGCCGCCAAGGTTTCAGTCAAGGTGCCGATTTGGTTGACCTTGATTAAAATTGAATTGGCGATGCCTTTGTCGATACCTTGTTTCAAGATTTTTGGGTTCGTCACGAATAAATCGTCACCGACCAATTGGATTTTGCCGCCCAATTTTTCGGTCAGCAATTTCCAACCGTCCCAATCGTTTTCGTCGAAACCGTCTTCGATGCTGATGATCGGGTATTTGCTAACCCAATCCACGAAGAAGTCAGCCATTTGCTCAGAAGTATAGGTTTTGCTTTCGGAAGCCAAATCGTAGATGCCATCTGCATAGTATTCAGACGCGGCGGCATCCAAACCTAAGAAAATGTCCACGCCGGGTTTGTAACCGGCTTGTTCAATCGCTTGCAGGATAACGCTGATGGCTTCTTCGTTTGAAGACAAGTTAGGCGCGAAACCGCCTTCGTCACCGACAGTGGTTGCCAAGCCTTTCGATTTCAAGACTTTTGCCAAGTTGTGGAACACTTCCGCGCCGTAACGGATGGCTTCGCGGAACGATGGCGCACCGACTGGCAAGATCATGAATTCTTGCAAATCCACGCTGTTGTCCGCGTGTGAACCGCCGTTGATGATGTTCATCATCGGTACTGGCAAGATGAATTTGCCCGCTGTTTTTGAACTGGCGTTCAAGTGGCGGTACAAAGGCACACCGGCTTCTTTCGCGGCGGCATGGGCGGCAGCCATAGAAACCGCCAACATCGCGTTAGCACCCAAACGGGCTTTAGTTTCAGTGCCGTCCAAGGCGATCATTTTGTTGTCGATGCCGGCTTGGTCAGCGACATCCATGCCGACAACCGCGTCACGGATTTCAGTGCGGACGTTGTTGACGGCGTTCAAAACGCCTTTGCCCAGGAAACGGGCTTTGTCGCCATCGCGCAATTCAATCGCCTCACGCTCGCCAGTGGACGCGCCGGATGGCACCATCGCACTGCCGATAATGCCGGATTCGAGGATCACGTCGGCTTCTAAGGTGGGGTTGCCACGGGAATCTAAAATTTCTCTGGCTTTAATGTCTACGATTTTGCTCATGTTTTGAATGGCTCCAAGGTTGGTGGTCGGATGTGGCTTAAGCACATACGGGGTTTAAAAAATATTTCGTATTGTTTGTTTACTCGTCCGCACGTTTCGGAATTAAAGATTTGATTTGTAAATGAACGCCTTTAGGAGTTGGCTTAAAACTAAAGTCCAATATATGGCGTTCATCATTAGGATACAACTCGTCTTTGCGCTTTATTAACTCTGCCAAAATATGCAGCATCACTACTGAATCGGGCGGGTCTTGGTTTAATGTTGGCATAGTTGGCATCATTTCCATATCCCTTTCGAATTCCTGATGAAAGCCAGGTAATTTATCTAATGCCGATAATAGCGTTGACTTACGTTCTTCAAGATCAGTCGACAAGGCAATATTCCAAGCGGTCACAGCCAATGTTATCAATCTATGATGACCATCAAAGTCTAGCGCGTCGGTATCAAACGGTTCGCATAAATGCAAAATGGCCTCGGATAATTTGACTTTCCCATATTTTTGTACCGTCGCTTGTTGTAAGCGTTGTTGATATTTTTTGCGGCTGGCTTTGCCCATGTTTAATATCTGCTTTGGTTGGTAAGTAAAAAATTAGGTTAATGGGTGATGGCGACAAATTACCCTTCTTTAAACAACCCCGCCAAATCGACCGCCAAGTCAGGAAACAAAAACGGCATGGCGAGATCGTCGCCCGCATAGCTATTAGTCAGTTGGTATAGGCTCGTTTCATCGTTTAAGACAAATTGGTTGATGACTTCCTCGTAAGGGAACACTAGCCAATATTCTTTAACGCCGCTTTCGGCGTACAACGCTTGCTTGGTTTTGACCTCTTTCTGGGAGTTGCCTTTGGATAAGATTTCGATAATCCAATCGGGAGCGCCGTTGCAGCCTTGTTCGTCGAGTTTGTCCGGATCGCAAATCACGCAGATGTCGGGTTGGACGACTGTCGTAATCTCTTTGCTGGCTAACAGTGATTTTTTGCGGTCGTACAATCGAACATCAAACGGGGCTTCAAAAACTTGGCACGGTTTGTTTTGGAAATAGAAAAACAAATGGCTGCTAAGGTAAATGGAAAATCGTTGATGCCGGACATTCGGCCCAGGACACATCAAGGAAATCTTGCCCTTAAGCAATTCCAGCCGCTCTTCAAACTGCCATGTCAAATAATCGGCATAATTGTAGTCGCCGTTAGGATCCAATTGGCTAATGTCGGTTATAGTTGGCATGGCAACACCTCAGAAAACTTACAAAGTAGTTTCAATAAACGGTTGGGCTTTAACAGCCTTATCCAAAATCAACAAGGTTTCCAACAATTCTTTCATACGGTGCAAAGGCCAAGAATTGGGGCCATCGCTTTTTGCTTCGGCTGGGTTGGGATGGGTTTCCATAAACAAGCCAGCAATACCCACCGCCACCGCCGCCCGCGCCAACACCGGCACATGCTCGCGCTGGCCGCCAGAATGTGTGCCCTGCCCGCCCGGCAATTGCACAGAATGGGTGGCATCGAACACGACCGGGCAATCGGTGTCGCGCATCACGGCAAGCGAGCGCATGTCGGACACCAAGTTATTGTAGCCAAACGACACGCCGCGTTCGCAGACCATAATTTTGTCGTTACCAGTCGCTTTGGCTTTTTTGGCGACGTTCGCCATATCCCAAGGTGCAAGGAACTGGCCTTTTTTGATATTGACCGGAATGCCTTGCGCGGCAACGGCTTGGATAAAATTGGTCTGGCGGCACAAAAACGCCGGGGTTTGCATGACATCAACGACACTGGCGACTTCCGCCAACGGCGTGTCTTCGTGGACATCGGTCAATACGGGAACGCCGATTTGCGCCTTCACTTTCGCCAAAATTTCCAGGCCTTTTTCCACGCCCAAACCCCGGAAACTTTCGTGCGAAGAGCGGTTGGCTTTGTCGAATGAGGATTTGTATATGAACGGAATACCTAATTCGCTGGTGATTTCTTTCAGGAAACCCGCCGTATCCAAAGCCAGTTGCTCGCTTTCGATGACACAAGGGCCGGCGATTAAAAATAAAGGTTGGTCTAAGCCGACTTCAAAGCCACAGAGTTGCATGAATGTTCCCGTTGTTTAATATAAAAAAGATAGTTTGGGTGGATGCTCAATCTTCCACACAGTCTGCAAAAAGTTCAGCCAAATCAATCGCCAAGTCAGGAAACAGCACTGGCACGGCCTTATCGTCTTCGGCGTACATATTTCTCAGTTGGTAGCGTCCGTCATCGTCCAGCACAAATTGGTATACGGCTTCGGCTTCTGGATAAATCAGCCAATATTCCTGCACGCCGCTTTCTTGATAAAGTTGGTATTTGATTTGCGTATCGCGCTTGGCTGTGCCTTTCGACAAGATTTCAATAATCCAATCCGGCGCACCGTTACAGCCTTGCTTGTCCAGTAATTCAGGGTTGCAAATCACGCATAAATCGGGTTGGACGACGGTATAAATGTCTTGGCTTTTCAGGATGGACTTTTTGCGGTCGTATAAACGGATATCGAAAGGCGCGGCAAAAAACTGGCAGGGCTTGTGTTTAAAATAGTTGTACAACATGCCGTTAATATCGGCTGAAATCCGTTGATGGCTGACATTCGGCGCAGGTGACATCAGCATGATTTTGCCTTTAATCAACTCGACCGCCTCTTTTAACCGCCACGTCAGATAATCGGCGTAGCTGTACCTTTGGTTTAAATCCAGTTGCGATAATTCGGTGATGGCAGGCATAGTTTGTACCTTTTTTTGTCTATGAATTACACGTCTATTTTCAACGGAAACCCAGACACCAATTCAGAATGGATCAATTGATCCTGGGTGTTATAAAAGCTCATATCACCTTGTTCATCGCACATCCAAACTTCTTTTGCGCCCGCTTCAAAATACAACTGGCGTTTTTCCACCATTTCTTGCTGGGTGTTGCTGTCAGAAATAATCTCAACGCAGATTTCCGGTGCGATGGAGGCTTCGGTTTGGGTTTTGATAATCGCCCATACGTCCATCGAAGCCCATGCCACATCGGCAACCTTAGTGCCTTTGCTGGTTTTTATTGCACATTCGGTGAGTGTCTTACCGTCTTTCAACAAAGAATGAAGCAAAAACGCAATTTCCCCTTGGAAGAAAGAATGATAAACCTTTGCTGGACTCAAAATAATTTTACCGTTTTCATCCAGCTCTATTTTAAAAGGCAAATCTTGTAAGCTAGGATGTTCGCACACTTCTTGCCAGTTCATGGTTACACCTTCTTTTTGCTTTGGGAATATTCGATCTGTTTCCAATCGTCCAAAAACTTGTTTTGGATTCCTTACGCTTGCTTATGCTTAACCGCCGCCGCGACAAAACCGGAAAACAGCGGATGGCCTTTTCGGGGAGTGGACGTAAATTCAGGATGGAATTGACAAGCCAAAAACCAGGGATGCGTAGGTATTTCAATCACTTCCACCAATCGCCCGTCTATCGACTTGCCCGAAAAACGCATTCCGGCTTTTTCCAGTTTATCAAAATACTGGTTGTTAAATTCATAACGATGGCGATGGCGTTCAGTAATCACATCTTTTTGATACAGGCTAAACGCCAGGGTATCGTGTTGCAAGCGGCATTGCTGACCACCTAAACGCATGGAACCACCCAGATCAGAATTTTCATCACGTTTAATAACTTGCCCGCCCTCTTCCATCCATTCGGTAATCAGGCCGATGACCGGATGTGGCGAGGTTGGCAGAAATTCGCTGCTGTGCGCCCCTTCCAATCCGGCTACATCACGCGCAAACTCAATCACAGCAGCTTGCATACCCAAACAAATACCCAGATACGGCACGTTGTTTTCCCGCGCGTAACGGACCGTGGCGATTTTGCCTTCCACGCCGCGCTCGCCAAAGCCGCCAGGGACTAAAATTGCATCGACATCCTTAAGCCTGGCGACACCTTCGTCTTCAATGACTTCGGAATCTATGTAAACGATGTTGACTTTGTTGCGGGTACGGATACCCGCGTGGATCAGGGCTTCGTTCAAAGATTTGTAAGCGTCGGAATGATCGACATATTTGCCGACAATGGCGATGGTGACGCTATCAACCGGATTTGCCAACGCATCCAGCACTTTTTTCCATTCGGTCAAATCCGCAGGCGGCACATCCAGACGCAATTTATTGACGACAATATCGTCCAGACCTTGGTCGTGTAACAAAATAGGGATGCGGTAAATCGAATCGGCATCAACCGCACATATCACGGCTTTTTCCCCGACATTGGTGAACAGCGCGATTTTGCGCCGCTCACTGACTGGCACAGGCTGTTCGGAACGGCAAATCAATATATCCGGCTGGATACCGATGCTACGCAATTCCTTGACCGAATGCTGGGTGGGCTTGGTTTTGATTTCTCCGGCAGAGCGGATATAAGGCACTAGCGTCAAATGGATAAACAGCGACCTGTCCGTCCCCAACTCAAAGCGCATTTGCCGGATGGCTTCCAGAAACGGCAGCGATTCAATATCGCCCACCGTACCGCCGACTTCAATCAGTGCCACATCCATACCTTCCGCACTGGCATAAATACGCGTTTTGATCTCATCGGTGATATGCGGGATCACCTGCACCGTCGCCCCTAAATATTCACCTTTGCGCTCACGGCGCAACACTGCATCATAAACCTGACCAGTGGTGAAATTGTTTTTCTTGGTCATGGTGCTTTTAAGAAACCGCTCATAATGGCCCAAATCCAGATCAGTTTCCGCCCCGTCTTCGGTGACGAACACCTCGCCGTGCTGGAACGGGCTCATCGTGCCAGGATCGACATTGATGTAAGGGTCGAGTTTGGTCATCGTGACTTTAAGGCCACGCGCCTCAAGAATGGCGGCAAGTGAAGAAGCGGCAATACCTTTGCCTAGCGAAGAGACAACGCCGCCGGTGATGAAAATATATTTGGTCATGGAATAAACAGGTGGCGTACTGATGATATACATAGCCCATTTTAATCGACAATGGACATTTCGTCATGGGCTTTCGGGATTTTAATTTCACTCGAAGGTATTTACTAAAACCCTTACTTTCATTATAAAAATGGCTTCCAATCTAAGTATAAAGTTTTTAACCATCCATAATGTATCCAATATTTCCCCCAGTATCTTCAATGTATGCAAAATTTACTATTTTCGTGGTAATACTTAATATTATTTAGAAAACTTAATTGCTATCCTAGAACAGCCGCTGATGTGGCGGTCGGTTGAGAAAACGATATGACATGCTGGATGCCATGCGTAAACTGAACCAATAAAGATCACAACTAATACAAGATAAACACATTAATATCAATTAGTTGTAAAAAACGACCGTTAGCTGTTTGATATTTTGTAGTCGCTGTCAATACCAGCCAATAACCCCCCCCAAACTAAAAAAGGAAACAAGCATGAAACTATCGAGATTAATGACGGCCTTGTTTGCAATAAGCTTTAATTTGGCAAGTCCTCAAGCATTTTCGTTTGAAAAACCAGTGCCCACTGATCGTGCAGGCCGCCCTGTAATTGGGCTTCAAGGCCACATCAACTATGCAACTCCGGCTATTGTTACTAAAACGGCAAATGCCCCAACACAGGCCACCGTATCAGCAACAAGCCCAATACCCAACCCAAGTAGTGCCGCCCAGTTGACAACCCAGTGGGTGGCAAAAATCTTTGGCTGGGGTATCGGAGCCACCGGCATGATGCACATAGACATCAATAACGATGGTATCGAGGAAATTGTTTTTGCTTCCAATATAGGTTTCGAGGCCATATCGGTGTTGTCTTACCAAAAAACGAATAATTTTTGGGCTATTAGCCGCCAAAATGCCCTGCCCTCAAATAGCCATGTCACGGCTATCTATACTTACCGGAATGCCAGCAATAATGCGATGCTGGCTTATGCAATTGAAAACCAAGGCAAAGTAAGTCTCAAAATCCAGAATTTGACCAATAACACGCCAGTTAAAGAAATGACGCTTAATACCCAAGGCACGGCGGTCAATGAAATTCTGCTGGGTGACGCCGACAATGATGGCGGCAATGAGTTGATCGCCGTGACGGATAATACCAGCCATTTCTTCAATATTGCCGATTACAGCGCGTCTGGCAAAATAGCCTATGGTGCGGCCCATGCGGCCATTGGCAATGTCGATAATGATGCGGAAAATGAGCTTATTTACAACAACGGCAAAGTGGTCAGCTACAAAAATACCAAAGCAAGCCTAGAATGGGACTACTTTCTTGGTTTTGGCAATTTCGTGCGCGTAGCCAATGTTGACAGTGATGCACCCGATGAAATCATTGCGGCTGATCCTTGGTACTCTATCAGGGCTTTGGATGCTGACATTAAAAGCGTGAAATGGGAACACGCCACGGATATCAACATTGATGCCTTACGCATCGCTGACATTAACAGTGATGGCAAAGACGATATTATTTATGGTGATGGACAGTGGGGACAATTACATGCTTTAAATGGTAGCGGCAATGAATTTTGGTCGCTTAATAACCCTGAGCATGGCATCACCGATATTGCGGTGCTTGACGCGGATGCCGATGGCGATAAGGATATTGTTTGGGGATCAGGCTATTCGTCTTCAGGCCCGGATTATCTTTACATCAGTGACACCGCCAGCAAAAAACAGCTATACCGAAATAGCGCGATTGACCCGCCATTCCGTACCGTCACCTTCGGCGATGTGGACAATGACGGCAAAAAAGAATTTATTACCGTCACCCGTCAAAGCGAAAGCGGTTACAGCGATGGAGTTATAAAGGTCATTGATGCTGATACTGGCATACAAAAATGGCAGAGCAAAAGCGGCTTTTTAGGCGGCTTGACTTGGATAGGCGCACTTGCCGCAGCAGTAGGCGATGTCGATAATGACGGACAAAATGAACTGGTTGTAGTTGGCGACCAACTTTATGACGGGGCAATTTACATAGTCGATATCAATAACCATAAACTCAAAAAAACCATTATCGTGGGTTCATTCGACGCGCTCTCTACGGTAAAAATTGCCGACATTGATGGCGATGGTAAGAATGAAATCATTGCAGCAGCTAGCCATGTGTATGTTGTTGACGGGGCGACTGGTACGGTGAAATGGACTAGCCATGAACTTGTAACTGATGGTGTATACGGATTGGAAATAGCCGATATTGATGGCAATGGTAACCTAGATATTTTGGTATCAACCGATTATCTGATTGCTTTCGACGGCGTGACACATGCCAACTGGATAAGTGCAGCCGCCCACTATTCAGGTATCGGTATCAAACCTATTAAAGGCAAGCCTGCTCACAACATCGTTACGGGTAACCGCTCAGGTGAGTTGTTGATATTAGCCAGCGATTTATTGACAACCAAAGCCACCTACCCGGTTTGTCCAACCGCCATAGGTGCCGTGGAAATGCTCAATAACGCCAACATCTTATTCACTTGTGGCGAACAACTTAAGTTGTTTGATTTATCAACAAAAACCGTAGCTTGGTCAAGCTGGGCCATTGCTGGAGGCTTAGAAACCGATGCCCTGGCGGTAACAAAAATCAATGGCACATTAAAAGTCGGCTTAGGCGCGACCTTAAGCCGTTTGTTACGTTATACGCCCGCCCAGTAATCAATCCCTGTTTAGCACAGATAACATCCTTTCAAAGGATGTTATCTGTTTTCCAAAAAGCCATACATCCCACCTCTTCTTCACAATAAAATTCCGCGCTAATCCAGATAGCCCCCACCGCCGCCAGTTGCCCATCCAGATAAACCAGCGGCATCAAATCCCTTTCCCACGGCGGGACACCCGCTTCTTGATACAGGTTTTTCAAGCTATGCCGACCTTGACGATTCGGTAGGCGGATTTTCTCGCCCCCTTGCCGCGCGCGGATTTCCACCAGGGCTTGTTGCCAAACCGTTTTGGCTATGCCGCGTGAGGAGGGTAGACAAACTAACCGCTGGTGTCCGTTGATGGCAAAAGCTTGTTGTCCTTTAGGCCAAATCCCGGTCAATAAAGTCGCGCTGCTTGGACGTAAGCAATACAGCTTATCTTGATAACGGCGTAGGCTATAGCTAGGCGTGGACAGTAGCGGCGCGGCGTCGGCACGGGCGGCCAACACTTCGGTTTGAAGCCGTCCGATGACGGTTTGAGAGGGCATTTTTAAACCCAAATGTTGCAACCAATGCCGTATCACCAGTTTCTGCTCAACTTCGCTGAATCCTAGCAAGCGGCTAATGGACAGGGTGCTGTCGTCTGTATTGATAGCAGTATTGGCCAATTGGCCGGCAAGCTTGCCCAACACCGCTTCCGCTTCGGCACAATGGGCGGCGGCACGGGCGACGGTTTTATCCAACGCAGGCCAGCGTTGTTTCAATAAAGGCACAATGTCGTTGCGCAAAAAATTGCGGTCATAATCACTATGCTGATTGCTGGGGTCCTCCACCCAACTCAAAGAATGACTTTGGGCATACGCATCAATGGCTTGCTTAGAAATAGGCAACAATGGCCTAAGCAACCATCCCGCGCCAAACGCCATGCGTTCCGGCATACCCGACAAACCGCGCAAGCCGCTGCCACGGAAGAGCTGCAACAACACCGTTTCCAGTTGGTCTTCACGGTGCTGGGCGACCAGCAACACATCATCTTGGCCCAGTAGTGACGCCAACGCCGCATAACGCGCGTTTCTCGCCGCCTCTTCGGGGCTTTCACCCGTTTGCGGATGGGCATTGACGCGCAAACATTGGAAATTAACATCCAAACTATGGGCAATCTCTTCGCAATGCACAGCCCATTGTCCGGCTTCGGCCTGCAAGCCGTGATGCACATAAACCGCCGTGGTTTTCCCTTTCAACATCGCGCTGGATGCACACAAATGCAGCAAAACATGCGAATCGACACCGCCGCTATAACCGATAAAAATATTCGGCGGTGTCCGGCCCCGCGCTAAAGCGGATTCGACCAGCGCAGGTGACAACATCTAACTTAAACGACCGTCCATTCCACCAAACCGCTATAAGCTGTAATCAAGATAATCACGCCAAAGGCAATCCGGTACCAAGCGAAAGCGATAAAATCGTGATGGCTGATATAGCGTAATAAGGCTTTGATGGCGACTAACGCGCTAATGAACGCAATGACCAAACCCACAGCAAAATAAGGCGCATCGGCGGCAAAGTCCAACGCTTCCCGATGTTTGTACAACTTATAAGCACTGGCAACCGTTAGGGTCGGAATGGCCAGAAAAAATGAGAATTCAGTTGCCGCCTTGCGCGACAAGCCAAACAATAACCCGCCGATTATGGTCGCCCCGGAACGCGAGGTGCCGGGAACCAATGCAAACGCTTGGGCAAAGCCCAATTTTAAGGCATCTTGCCACGTCAAATCCTCAACTTCTTGCACACGGATGGTATGCTCACGCTTTTCCGCCCAGATAATCACAAAGGCGCCGACAATAAACGCCAATGCCACCGGTATGGGCTTAAACAACACCGCATCAATAAATTTGCCAAACAACAACCCTAAAACTGCCAGCGGCATGAAGGCGACCGCCAGATTCAAAGCAAATTTTTGCGCCGGGCCTTGGCTGGGCAAACCCATGATGACACTGGATATTTTGCTACGATATTCCCAACAAACCGCCAAAATCGCCCCGACCTGGATGACAATTTCAAACACTTTGCCTTTCTCATCATTAAAATGCAGCAAATCACCGACGAGGATCAAATGCCCGGTGCTGGAAACGGGCAAAAACTCGGTCAAGCCTTCAACAATGCCTAAAATAAAGGCTTTAATCAGTAATAGTAGATCCATGATTTTAGAAAAAAGATGATTGTACGGGGAAGTTTATGGAGGTTTGGCCTAAATCAGCCCGCCAAATTCCGGTATGAGGGAGGCATTTTCGCTTAAGTGCGGGTGTTATGGCAAACTGGCCGGAATGCTTCTATCGTGAACTCTTCCCCGCATTGCCCATGTTTCTACAAAAATCGTGGCAATTTAAAATCGCCACGATTTTTTCCACTAGACGACCACAAAATCCATATTACTTAGCGCAAGACCCGCACCCAACTGTGCGATTTGTACACCCAAACCCGCACCGTTACCATCCGCATCATAAATTAGCTTACCCGTCATAGGGTTATATACGACATAGTCATAAACATCCATTGGCTCAGCCGCTTTAACAAACAGGCTGGAATTTAAAATGCCTGTTGCCATAAGTTTGGTGAAAATAGTGTTTTCTAGCTGTATCGTGTCGTCACTGACGGTAAAGTCAGTGATGATGTCCACATTTGCAGTTAGCGCGGTGTTGAAGCGGAACACATCCATACCTGCACCGCCCGTCAACCTATCATTTCCTAAACCTCCGATCAACAAGTCAAAACCAGTTCCCCCATCTAGGTTGTTGGCGGCACCGTTGCCAATAAGTGCATTATCCAAGGTATTGCCGACACCATTGACAGCGGCAGTGCCAGTGAGTGTTAGATTCTCAACATTGGCCGCCAGCATATAGTTCACATAGGAAAGGATCCAATCAGAACCTCCGTCTACATTTTCGGTGACCTTATCCCACACATCATCGACAATATAAACATCATTCCCTGTACCACCGATCAATCTGTCTGCGCCAGCCCCACCATTTAAGGTATTGTCGGCATTATTGCCGATAATCATATTCTCCAAGGTATTACCGACACCATCAATCTCGTTAATGCCGATCAACGTGAGATTCTCGAAATTGGCGACCAATGTGTAGGTAATGTAGGATAAGACCTGATCAGTGCCTTCACTCGAATTTTCTTTCACAACATCTAAAGTATTATCAACGACAAAGATGTCATTGCCCTCGCCGCCAATCATCGTGTCAGCCCCAATATCGCCCCAAAGGATGTCATCACCCGCACCACCGGAAATGGAATCATTGCCTCCCCTGCCACTGAGTTTGTTGTTGCCTCGGTTGCCGATGATGACGTTATTTGAATCGTTGCCCGTGCCATTGATATCCTCGTCCCAGAGTTTTACTGGTTCTAGCGTGTAAACCGCATAGGCGGAGCCGACGTTTGCAGCCGCTCTAAATACAGCCAAGTCCACAAAACGGGTCATGTCGCTGACTTTATGCCGCCCAGAATCGGCGATATAAAAGCCCATCAGCGATTTGTCACTCTCGTTGTAAACGACTCCCGTTACGGTCACGGCATGATTGACCTTGCCATCGCCAACATAGGACGCCTCGCCCCAGAGTTTGCCGGCATTGACCCCCAAAATCACGCCCCGTCCGCTCATCACCAAGTTGGCAAAGCCTTGTTCGTTGTAGCCGGGTAGCAAATCATTACGGAGACCCATTTCATTGAGGATGGCTTGCTGTTCCAAAGGTGTGGATCCGCCACGTTCATAAGGTGGGCGGTTGGCATCTTTAAGTGTCCAATTGTTAAGGATGGCTAACCTGATGATGCTTTCTTCCGACGTTGGCTTATCTGCCAGGGTCAGCAAATTGGCGATTGAGGTCAACGCGCAAGTGCCCAAATAGCCATCCACCGCATCGCCTTGGCTATAATCCAACTCGTTCATTTTAGGGTAGCCATAAACCATTACCGCCTTACCATCGACCAAGCCCTTCTCCGGTTTGGAGAAATCCAGTAACACCAAGTCTTCAGTGTTCGCCCCTAAAGCGTAGCTGATAGTGGTTTGCACCCTATCCACGCCTTCTCCCGCTAGCTCAATGATTTGGTCGCCTGCATTATCGACGTAATAGGTGTCGTTGCCTTCCGCCCCAATCATACTGTCCTCGCCAGTGACACCATCAAGGATATTGCTGCTGCTGTTGCCGATAATTTTGTTGTTTAATGAATTGCCTGTGCCGTGTATATTGAAGCCGTCCAAAAGGCGCAGTTCTTCGACGTTTTTGTTGAGCAAATAATTGCTGCTGCTAATGACGGTGTCATAACCTGAGTTATTACCTTCCAAAATGCTGTCGTTGACACTGTTGACGATGTACACGTCGTTGCCAGCGTCGCCTTGCATTTCATCGGCACCCGCACCTCCATCCAGATAATCACCGCCCTCGCCACCTAACAGATAATCTTTGCCCGCACCACCATATAACCAGTCACTATCCGTTTCGCCTACGCCCAAGGTTTGCTTGGACTCATTCGAAGCGGTAAAACCCACTAATATATCGTCACCGTCACCGCCATAAAGCACATCGTTGCCGACATGACCGTACAGTCGGTCATTGCCCGCCCCACCATAGAGCTTGTCGTTGCCAGCCCCGGCCTGCAATTCATCGTTGCCCTCTTCGCCAAACAACCAATCATTGCCGAGGCCCGCCATCAGCAAATCTTGACCGTTACCGCCATAGAGCCAGTCATCATCGGTTTCGCCTGCCGTCAAGCTTTGCTTGCTTTCGTTCGAGGCGGTAAAGCCAAGCAAAATGTCATTACCGTCACCGCCCCACAGTTGGTCATTGCCGACTTGTCCGAACAAACGGTCATCGCCCAGTTCGCCCAGCAGTTTGTCATTGTTGTTGCCACCTGCCAATTGGTCTTTACCATCCCCTCCAAACAACCTGTCATCGCCATCCCAACCCTCTAACAAATCGTCACCGCTACCGCCGTCCAACACATCATTGCCCAAATCGCCGAAGAGGTTGTCAACACCATTGCCGCCATAGAGGGTGTCGTCGTCGGTCTCGATGCCGGACAAGCTTTGTTTGCTATCGTTCGCCGCCGTGAAGCCAAGCAATATGTCATCACCATCACCACCCCATAAGGTGTCGTTGCCAGTTTGTCCGAACAGTTTGTCATTGTTAGCTTCGCCGGATAGACTGTCATTGCCATAACCGCCTTGTAATTCATCAGCACCCCAGTCACCAAACAGGCGATCCGCCCCGGCCTCGCCGAAAAATGTGTCATTGCCCACGCCACCATCCAGCATGTCATCTCCATTATCCCCCACCAACTGATCCGCTCCTGCACCACCGTACAAGGTGTCGTTGCCAGCATCACCCCAAAGGAAATCGTCACCATCTCCGCCATCCAAACGGTCATTCCCCAAACCACCCCACAAGGTATCCGCACCGGTTTCACCATAAAGAAGATCATCATCGCTTTCGCCAGCATTGAGCGTTTGCTTGGCCTCGTTAGAAGCGGTGAAGCCTTGTAAAGTATCGTTGCCGCCTCCACCCCACAAAATATCATTGCCTGTTTGCCCAAACAATTTGTCATTCTCTTCACCGCCCACCAAACGGTCATTGCCGTAGCCACCTTGCAGTTCATCCAGCCCAGCCCCACCGAACAGCCTATCATCGCCATCTTCGCCCAACACTACATCGTCCTGGTTGCCGCCATCGACATAATCATTGCCCGATCCGCCATAAAACGTATCCACACCATCACCGCCATAGAGATAATCGATGTCGTTTCCGCCAACCAAATAATCGTCGTCGTCGCCACCGTTAAGCACGTCCATGCCGTTGCCGCCGAACAGCGTATCATTGCCATCGCCTCCGTCGAGAGTGTCGGCACCGTCCTGTCCTTGTAGTTCGTCATTGCCTTCTTCACCATAAAGGTCGTCATCGCCAGCGTAGCCACGCAATAAATCATTGTCACTACCGCCCCAGATATTGTCGGCGCGGGTGCTGCCACCTACTGTGTCATCGCCGTTGCCGCCCAAAAAATTTTGCAGTAAGTTGGTATTAAAGTAGGAGTAACTGGCGTAGTAATTTGCGTCAAATGAGTCGTCACCATCGGTACCAACCAAATTCAGTTGGTTGCTGCTGACTTTGACCATGCTGGCAGTCCACGCTATGAAATGCTGGCTGTCAATCACAAAGACGTTATCGGTGTCCCTAAGACTGCGGTAATTACTAGCGGGTACAACTTCAGTGAGGTCATACTCAGTTGGCAAGCCTGGTACACCAGGCTGAGCAACAGGGATTGGCGGCGTATCATCGCCCACGGTGGGTGGCAAAGGGACAGCAGGGGCTTTAACGCTGCTGCCGCGTGTGAAAAAACCGTAGTCGCTAGCGAGGATTTCGCTGATGCCGCGTTGGCTTAAGAGAGTAATCTCGCCAGTTTCCGCCACGCCATTTTCATTAATGTCCGCCCAGGCACGAAGATTGTCCAGTTCGCCGCCACTGAGTTTGCCGTCCTTATTGCTGTCCAGAGCCGTCAATAGCGTTGCGTTCAGGCCGTAGTTGTTGGCACTATCGAGCAACACCAGCGTTTTGGTGGCGATAGAAGGCGCGTTGTCGTAAGCCGGGCTTTGGCTGTCGTAGAAGGCACCGATGGGGGTATTGAAGTTTAGGCCGAAGTTGTAGTCTTTTAGGCCGGGGAGCAAATAATCGTGTTCTCCCACAAACCAATCGGATATTTGATTAGAGATGTTGTTGTACAGCGATGTATCGATAAATGAACCATTGTGCAGATTGAAAACTTGTTTGTCGAAATTGTGAATATCGTTAATATTAAAAGCATCAGCAATTGATGAACCACCAGATATAACCCTTCCAATTGCAACAGCAGTGCTCCCGATAACAGCTCCCATGAAATAAGAAGCAGTAAAAGCAGATGCTACCGCCAGTTTTTCAGTTACCAATCCTGCCGAAATGAGCTCCCCGATAGTAACTCTTGTTCCGTACTTTTCAACTAGACCAGCAAATTGTTTAGTCCCGCATTTAAATGGTTTACTATATCCTAAACTCAAGGAGCAAAAGCTATGGGGCAACTACTACACGGAACAGCCACGACCACGCACGCCGTCCGAGAAAAAATACAAAACGCTGA
>NZ_JAQTZU010000037.1 GCF_028687615.1 Methylovulum sp. | reverse complement strand
ACAACTTCAACCTGAAACTCAGGGCTGTTGGACGTAAGACCCCTTTTGATGCCGTCCTAAAATGGTATGATGAAAAACCAGATATTTTTATTATTAATCCTAACCATTTAAATGTGGGACTAAACAGTTAGTGAGTTTTTTTCGTGCTTTTCGTGGACAATGCGTAACATCAGTTAAGTAAGGACGTTTCTTTTCCAATCCCTTGCCACTTTAAGCTAACATATCGCCTCATCAACATTATCGATGCCAAGAAAATGAAGCATTCTAAATTTATCCTATTTTTACTGTTAAACTTGTTACTAGCCGCTTGCGGTCAACCGGGACCGCTTTATTTGCCCGATAAAACGCCGCCCGCTCCAATCGAAACCCCAAAAAAATAACGAATCATGGACTATTTTAATTATCGGAATAATGAACTGTTTGCCGAAGATGTGGCGGTGCAGGACATTGTTTATCAATTCGGCAGCCCTTGCTATATCTATTCCCGCGCCACGTTGGAGCGGCATTGGCGGGCGTTTGACAGCGCGTTCGGTAGTACGCCGCATTTGGTTTGCTATGCGGTCAAAGCCAATTCCAATCTGGCCGTGTTGAATGTGCTGGCGCGTTTGGGTTCGGGTTTTGATATTGTCTCGCTGGGCGAAATGGAGCGGGTGCTGGCGGCGGGTGGCGATGCTAAAAAGATTGTGTTTTCTGGTGTTGGCAAACGCGAAGATGAAATTCTCGCCGCATTAAAGCTGGGCATACGTTGCTTCAATATCGAAGTCAGCGGCGAATTGGATAGGATCAATAGGTTGGCGGGACAACTGGGTGTGGTTGCCCCCGTGTCGTTCCGCGTCAATCCTGATGTCGATGCCAAAACCCATCCTTATATATCGACTGGGCTGAAAGAAAATAAATTTGGTATCGACATCAACACCGCACTTGCCGAATACCGCCGCGCCGCCGCAATGCCGCACATTAACATCGTCGGCATTGATTGCCATATCGGCTCGCAATTGACTGAAACCCGCCCGTTCTTGGATGCGCTGGATAAATTGCTGGAGCTGGTCAACAAATTGCGCGATGAAGGCATCCATCTGCATCATGTGGATTTGGGTGGCGGTTTGGGCATTTGTTATAAAGATGAGCAACCACCGCAACCTGCCGATTACATCCAAGCCGTGTTGGCGCGATTAGGCCAGCATGATTATGAAATTCTGTTGGAACCAGGACGGGCAATTGTTGGCAATGCCGGGATTCTGGTCACGCAAGTTGAGTATTTGAAACCGACGGCGAACAAAAACTTTGCCATTGTCGATGCGGCGATGAACGATTTGGTGCGCCCGTCTTTGTATAGCGCGTGGCAAGCCATCATCCCGGTCAAACCGCACGATGACGCACCGGAAATGCACTGGGATATTGTCGGGCCAGTTTGCGAAACCGGCGATTTTCTAGGTAAAGACCGCGTGTTGAAATTGGCGCAAGGCGATTTGCTGGCGGTACGTTCGGCGGGGGCTTATGGATTTAGCATGAGTTCCAATTACAATTCCAGGCCGCGTGTCGCCGAGGTGATGGTCGATGGCGGTGAATGCCATTTAGTCCGAGCGCGGGAAACCTTGGCGCAACTGTGGGCGGGCGAACAATTATTACCATAAGACGATGAATTTCCTAGATATACGCACTGATTTTGCCTTTAAAAAAGTCTTTGGCAGCGAAGGCTCCAAAGATATTTTGCTGAGTTTTTTGAACAGCGTCATCGACTTCAACGGGCGTGTCATCAGCGATTTGACGATTGTTGACCCGTACAACATCCCGATGCTGAAAGGCATGAAAGACACGTTCGTCGATGTCAAAGCCGAACTCAACGACGGCAGCCGCGTGATTATCGAAATGCAGGTGTTGGGCCATGAAGGTTTTGAACAACGGATTTTGTACAACGCCGCGAAAAATTATTCGACGCAACTGCAACAAGGCCAAACGTTCAGCCTGCTCAATCCGGTCATTGCACTGACGTTGACCGATTTTGTGCTGTTCCCAGGCCAACCTTTAATCAATTGCTTCAAATTGCTGGAAAAGGAGCGTTTTATCGAATACAGCGACGATATTGAACTGGTGTTTATCGAACTGCCGAAGTTTGAAAAAAATGAAGACGAGTTGGAGTCCGTACAAGACAAATGGCTGTATTTCATAAAAAATGCCGGGAAACTCCACTACATCCCCAAAAACTTGGAACAAGTACAGCAAAAAGCCTTCGCCATCGCTAATGAAGGCAATTTGAGTCCAGAAGAATTGGAACTGCAACACCGCAAACGCGATTTTATCACCATTCAAAAAAGCGCGATTAGCTTGGCGTTGAAACAAGGCCTACAACAGGGATTGCAACAAGGATTGCAACAAGGCATTGCCCAAAACCGCCATGACACCATCCTCAATGCCCACCAAGCCGGAGTTCCGCCCGAAACCATCGCGCAGATTGTGCAACTGGATGTGGCTGAAGTTAAAATCATTTTGGCACAACTAGGCCGCGATTAAGCCCGCCATTCCTGACATGGAAGCCGCATCCTCTAACGTGTTTGACAGCACGGCCTTCTTAAAAAACCTCACCACCTTGCCGGGCATTTACAAAATGTTCAATGCCCGGGACGAGATCATTTACGTCGGCAAGGCGAAAAACCTCAAAAACCGCGTTTCCAGTTATTACAAAACCCAATCGGCATCGCCCAAGCAACAAGTGATGATGACCAAAGTCGCGCGTATCGAGGTGACGGTCACGCATACCGAGGGCGAGGCCTTGTTGCTGGAATGCCAGCAAATCAAACGCCACAAGCCGCGCTACAATATCTGTCTGCGCGACGACAAATCCTTCCCTTATATTTATCTCAGCGACCATGATTTCCCGCAAATCACCCTGCATCGAGGCGCGAAGAAAAAATCCGGCCACTATTTCGGGCCTTACCCTAGTTCCACCGCCGCCAAGGAAAGCCTGAAACTGTTGCAAAAACTGTTTCCGGTCAGGCAATGTGAAGACACGGTTTACAACACCCGCACCCGGCCTTGTTTGCAGCATCAGATAGGCCGTTGCACCGCGCCGTGTGTGGGTTTGGTCGATAAGGCCGTGTATGCGCAAGATGTCGCGCATACCGTGATGTTTTTGGACGGACAAGGCGGTGTGTTGATCGAGCGATTAGTGGCGCAAATGGAACAGGCTTCGGCGGCCTTGGAGTTTGAACAAGCCGCCGCATTCCGGGATCAAATCGGACGATTGCGCACGGTGTTGGAAAAGAATTATGTGCAGGGTGAAAAAGGCAATGTCGATATTATCGCCTGTGCCAGTAAATTGAATATGGCCTGCGTACAAGTGTTTTTTATCCGCAACGGTCAGCAATTGGGCAATAAGGCGTATTTTCCGAATATGCACGGTGAACATGAACCCGGTGCGGTGCTGCAAGCGTTTATCGCCCAATATTACCTAGACCGGCCCGCACCTAATGAGCTGATCGTTAGCCACGAATTGGAAGAAATTGAGTTATTGACCGAAGTGCTGGGCAACCAGGCCAAACATGCCGTGACCATTTCCCCGCGTGTGCGCGGCGAGCGGGCTAAATGGCTGGCTATGGCGATGACCAATGCCGAATTGTCTTTAGCAGCGAAATTCGCCGACAAACAAAGCTTGCACGGACGCTTCCTGAGTTTGCAGCAACAATTGCATTGCCAGGAAATTCCTAAGCGTTTGGAATGTTTTGACATCAGTCACACCCAAGGTGAACAAACCGTCGCGTCCTGCGTGGTGTTTGACCAAAACGGCCCGGTCAAATCGGCCTACCGCCGCTTCAATATCGAAGGTATCACGGGCGGCGATGATTATGCGGCGATGCACCAGGCGGTATTGCGGCGTTTCAAACGCCTGCAACAAGGCGAACACCCCGCGCCGGACATTTTGTTCATCGACGGTGGCAAAGGCCAGGTCAAAGCGGCGCAAAAGGCACTAGAGGAATTAGCGATAAACAATGTTATGATAGTCGGCGTTGCCAAAGGGCCAGATCGGAAACCTGGCATGGAAAAGCTGATTTTGGTGGCTCAGGAACAGCCGTTAGATATTACGGCAGGAGCCAGCGGACTGTTGTTGATCCAGCATATCCGTGATGAGGCGCACCGTTTTGCGGTAACAGGACACCGGCAACGTCGTGGTAAAACGAAAAAAAAATCCAGTTTGGAAGGCATCACCGGATTAGGGCCTAAACGTCGGCAACAATTATTGAAGCAGTTTGGCGGCTTGCAGGGAATTGCCCAGGCTGGAACCGATGCGCTTTGCAGTATAGCTGGCATTAGCCGACCATTGGCACAACGAATTTACGAGCATTTTCATCATCAAGATGGCAATTGAATTTAATTTACCGACCAATATCACCTTGTTACGGATCGCCCTGATTCCGTTATTGACCGTGGTTTTTTATTTGCCTTGGCAATACGCCAATATCGCTTGCACGGTCATTTTTATCATTGCCGGCTTCACCGATTGGTTGGACGGATATTTGGCGCGAAAAATGAATATGGAAACCCCGTTCGGTGCGTTTTTAGATCCGGTCGCCGATAAATTGATGGTGGCGATGGTGCTGGTCATACTCGTCCAGCAACAGGCGTCGCCGTATCTGGCGATTCCGGCCGCCGTCATTATCGGGCGGGAAATTACGATTGCTTCGTTGCGGGAATGGATGGCGGAAATCGGACAACGTGCCACCGTCAATGTCTCCCAATTGGCAAAATGGAAAACCGCCGCGCAAATGATTTCTATCGGCTTACTATTGTATCGGGAAGACCTGTTGGGTATTCCCGTCAATGACATCGGTTATGTATTGTTATACATTGCCGCTTTTTTAACGCTTTGGTCTATGGTCAATTACCTAAAAGCCGCATTGATAGCCATAGCAAAAACCTAAAAATTACAAATCAAAGCCTGTGATTCTTTGATTTCACTCAAATTATAAGATACAGCCTATTGAATTGGCTGTGAAAGAAGAAAATGGAACAGGAACTAAACACTACTCAGACAAAATCTGAACAACAGAATGAAATACTCGTGGCGGCGCTCAAGCTGTTTGCTGAAAAAGGTTATTTCAACACGTCATTAACCGATATTGCCGAAGCCTCGGGTGTAAAAACCGTCAGTGCAATTTATCAGCATTTCAATAATAAACAAAGCATCGCCAATAAGCTCTATGAGAACATTCTCGACAGCCTGAACGTTTCCATTGATGATATCCGAAGACGGACACAAAAATCTTCAGAACAGTTACGCGGTGTAGTCGATCTGTTTTTCAAGCTGACCGATACGGCGCCGACCGTCATGACATTTTTGCTGGTTATGCCCGTCCACGAAATCCTTCCCGAACAAAAACCGCTTTTCGAAACTTCCGCGTTTACCAAAATCCTCAAAATCATCCAATCCGGTGTCCGTGCGGGAGAAATCCGCAATATTGACCCGTTGCTGGCCAACGCCTATTTTTTCGGTATTATCAACAACACCTTGCGTATGGTCCTGACAGGCGAGTTGAATAAATCAGCCGAGGCTTATCGGTCACAAACGTGGCTGGCGGCGTGGAATTTGGTGGCCAAGAAGTCGTCGGTTTTTTGATTATACTCTGGACGGTCAGGGTTTCGGTTTTTGGAGCGCGGTCATCTTGACCGCAACTGGCGGGCAGGATGCCTTTATGCCCCAGAGGGTACGCGCTCCTTCCCACTAAAAACCCAAAACGGTATAGCAAGCCATGAGTGGGTATCAACAGTATATGCCTTAGGCAGTACTGTTCTGTCCACCATTTTTGATATTTTGTATGATGTTTTTGGCATATCCAGCGCATATTCCCGCATGGGCACAATAAGCATGTGCCCATCTACATATTCTGCAACTAAAAACTGATATTGCCTTGTAACCAGATTTTTTGGGTGTCGGTGCTTTTAAAACTGGGATCGGCATCATCACCGACCTGGTAATAAGCGTATTTCGCCAGCAAAGAATAATGTTTGCCGAATTTTTTCACTGCCTGGAAATTCCATTCGTCACCATAATCAAAACGTCCGGTGTCATCGGAATATTCATGATAAATACCGCTAAACACCAAATCCCCGCGCTGGAATGGCACCATCACCGTACCAAACACATCACGGATACCATTGTTGGGCGTGACTAAAAACAGGTCGGCCCAACCTTGGAAGGCGTGGTTAGTGCCTAAAGGCGTGTCAAAGTGTTTGTTCAGACCGGAACCGTCGAGCTGCTCCATCGCGCCTTGGAACATGACGTTATAGGCACTGACGCCCGCCATGACGTTGTAACGTTCCGCATCATAGGGAGTCGGGCCACTTTCGTAATCGCTTTGATGGCTCCATTCCGCCGTATACACCACACCCAAATCGTCAGTGATTGTGTAGGAATCCAGCGGTTTGGTGCAACAACTGGCTCGCAAGCCGTAAGTTTGGCTAGATTTTTCATAATTTTCTTTTTCGGTGTAATCCAGCCAATAGCCATAAGCGATTAAATTACCTATATCACCCATCTTATAATTCAGGTTAAGGATAGGGGCTTGGATGTTTTCGGTAGTGCCGACAAAAGTTTGCACATTGGCGATATAGCCGACATTGGCAACCAGGCCAAACAAGGTTTGGTTATTGTGCGTGATCAACACGGAATCATAAGTCGTTTCCATTTGCCGCCAGCCGACGTTACCGATGAAACGGTCATCGTCCAGCTTGATGCGCTGGCGTCCGACTTTAATGATATGGTCGGGAATGCCTGTGTAGGCCAGCCAGAACTGGTTCAGCTCGCTACGGTCAGGGTCGGCGACCCTGGAAAACAGCGGCGGGTTGACGTTGGGCAAGGTGTCGTAATAGTCATCCTGCATTGCCAGATTGCCTTCGTATTCGGCATAAGCCTGCAAGCCTTGCCATGTGGGGGTCAAAAAACCCAAGCGCAAACGGGCGGTGTTGGCGTTGGCGGTTTCCGGCTGTTTGGCGGCAGGCAGGACGGTTCCGGTAGGCCCAAAACGGTTGTCTTCATTGACGTTTTCATAGCGGTAATTCAGGTCAAACTTGATCGCGCCATTGTGTCCGTAATGGTAAAAGTTCAGCGCGTCTTCAACTTGTTGCGTCAGTCCGGCAGACACCGGCAAGCTGGCGGCGGACAGTGACAATAACGCGGCGGTGATTGAACCCGACAAGATTTTTCTTTGTAGCTTAGGCATAAAGCCCCCTTGGTTTTTTGATGAAAAAGATGGTCAGGTGTAGGGTACGCTGTGCGTACCACCAACGGCGTGGAAGGTACGCACAGTGTACCTACTGATTTGTTTATAAAGGAAAATGGGATAAGTAGACCTGTCAGGTTTTAAAAACCTGACAGGTCTAGCTGGTTTTATCAATGGGTATGCTCACACTCGGTTAAAAAACTCAGGATGCTTTCGCGGTAACGGTAGTAATCATCATGCGCCAACAAAGCTTTGCGGGTGCGCGGGCGCGGCAGGTCAATTTCTTGGATTTTGCCGATTTTGGCGTGCGGGCCATTGGTCATCATGACCACGCGGTCGGCGAGCAAAATCGCCTCATCGACATCATGGGTCACGACAATTGCCGTGACGTGGGTGCGTTCCCACACTTCCATCAGCACTTCCTGCAATTCCCAGCGCGTCAAGGAATCCAACATCCCGAACGGCTCGTCCAACAACAATAATTTGGGCGACAAGGCAAACGCCCGTGCTATGCCGACGCGTTGGCGCATCCCGTTGGACATGTCACCCGCTTTTTTGCGTAAGCTGTCGCCCAGGCCGACGCGGGTCAGGTAGTATTCGACGATGTCTTCCCGCTCGGATTTCTTGGCATGGGGATAGACTTTATCAACGCCGAGCATGACGTTTTCAAACGCCGTCAGCCACGGGAACAGGCTAGGGGCCTGGAACACCACGCCTTTATCCGGGCCCGCGCTGTCCACTTCGCGGTTGTCGAGGATGATGCCGCCTTCGGAGATAGGCGTTAAGCCCGCCGCCATCGACAATACCGTCGATTTGCCGCAACCGGAGTGGCCGATGATGGAAATGAACTCACCTTTTTTCATCTTTAAATCAAAGCCATCGACCACTTTTACCGTGCCGTTGCCGTTGGCTTTTGGGTAAATTTTCGACAATTGCGAAAATTCCATATAACGCGGCCTGCCCAAATGGTCGGGTTCCGGCTTTAGGGAGGGTTGGGCTTGTTGCCAGTCATGGCTGGTGTTGGGGCGGACATTAGGCAAGATGATTTTATCGGCCTGGGTGTCCTGGGCTTTCGCCATGCCGATGTCCATCAAATATTGGGTGATTTTGGCACGCAGGCGTTTGAATTCGGGGTTATGGTTCAATGCCGTCCGGTCCCGGTCACCGCGTTCGATACTGATATGAAAATCAGGGCCGAAAGTGGCATCAGGCCCAGGATTGAGCGGAATGACGCGATCCGCCATGTAGATGGCTTCATCGACATCATTGGTGATCATAATCACGGTCTTTTTTTCCTGCTCCCAGATCGACAAAATCTCATCTTGCAGGTTGCCGCGCGTCAACGCATCTAACGCGCTGAGTGGTTCGTCCAGCAACAGGATGTCAGGGTTCGCCGCCAAGGCCCGCGCCACGTTCACACGCTGGCGCATACCGCCGGACAGTTCCGCAGGCCGTTTGTCCATCGCCGCGCCCAAGTTCACCATGCGCACATATTTTTCGGTATGGGATTTACGTTTTTCGGCAGGCCAATCTTTAAAAATTTCATCGACCGCCAAAGCGACATTTTCAAACACGGTCAACCACGGCATCAGCGAATAATTCTGGAACACGACCCCCCGGTCAGGCCCAGGTGCGGTGATCGCTTTGCCTTGTTTCAATACGTCGCCGCTGTCAGCCCGGATCAATCCGGCGATTGTCGAAATCAACGTGGTTTTGCCGCTGCCGGAAAAACCGACGATGGCGATAAATTCCCCGTCTTTAATCGACAAATTGATGTTTTTTAAGATAGAAGTCTTCTGGCTGCCTTCGCCGTAGGATTTGCAGACATTGATCAATTCCACCAACGGCAATTCAGGGTCGTTGGAAGGGTGTACGGGTGTTTGTGAAGTCATTGATGAATTAACAAGTTTGAGTTTGACGGCGGTCATAACAGGCTCCTTAGCAGTGGCTTTTTGTCCACGAAAAACACGAAAAGCAAGTTTCGTAGGGTACGCTGCGCGTACCATGCAGTTGGAAGTTGTGATTTTTCGTGCCTCTTGTGCTTTTCGTGGACGATTAGATTTCTTACAACGCCCGCCCAAAAGAGAAGACTTTTTGGAAAGACTGCATGATGCGGTCGAGGATAAAGCCGATGATGCCGATGGTGAACACCGCGACCATGATGCGGCCTAACGAATTGGAACTGCCGTTTTGGAATTCATCCCAGACGAATTTGCCCAAGCCGGGGTTTTGCGCCAGCATTTCGGCGGCGATCAGCACCATCCAACCCACGCCCAGCGACAATCTCATGCCCGTAAAAATATAGGGCAGGGCGGATGGCAAGATGATTTTCTGGATTTGCGTGACGTAGTTGAGGCGCAAGACTTTGCCGACATTGACCAAGTCCTTGTCTATAGATGACACGCCGACCGCCGTATTGATCAACGTAGGCCACAGCGAGCACAGCGTGACCGTAATTGCCGAAGTCAGGAAGGATTTTTCAAACCAGGAATCATCGGTGGTCACATACACCGAACTGACAATCAGCGTGACGATGGGCAACCAGGCCAGCGGCGACACCGGTTTAAATATCTGGATCATCGGGTTCAGCGCGGTGTTGATGGTGCTGCTCATGCCACACAGGATTCCTAGCGGCACGGCGACCAGGGTCGCAATGACAAAGCCGGCAAACACAGTGTAAAGGCTGGTGAGGATTTGGTCCAGATAAGTCGGCTTGCCCGTGTAAGGGCGATGCTTGACTTCGGCATTGGGATTTTCGGCGAGCATCTTGTCATCACGGACGGCTTGGCGTTGGTAAAACTCCACTTCTTTTTGCCGCTCGGCGTAATGCGCATCCATCAACCCTCCCACCTCGTGCCAGACCGCCGCCGGGCCGGGGATCGCCCCCAAGCTGGTGTTGACCTTGGATGCCGAGAAGCTCCAAAGCCCCAAAAACAGCATGAAGGCGATGATCGGTATGCCCATGATCAGCCATAACTCGCGCAATTGTTGGTTGGGGTTTTCACCTGTCGCCAGTTTTACCAGCGGGACGAACCACGTCAACCCAGTGATATTTAAGAATTTGATCAGTTGATGGCTCATATTGGACTCTTAGCTTGGTGCGTTTGCACCGTTGGTAAATTGTGTCGTAGGGTGGGCAACGCGGTTCTGCCCACCGATATTTGAACAAAAGATGGGCAGAACCGCATTGCCCGCCCTACCGATCAAGCTTAATCAACCACCTTGCCACCGACTACTTTTTGCTGGCCTTTCAAGCCAATCGGGAATTGCGCCAGATACGCATTGGGTTTGTTGGCATCAAACGTGACTTTGTCGATAAAGAAGTTTTGTGAGGGTTTGATGCTGGTGTCAGCGGGAAAATCAGCGGCTTGGGCTTTGCCGTCGGCGACCAATTCTTTCGCCGCCGCCAGATAAATGTCAGGGCGATAGACTTTTTTCGCGGTTTCCATGTACCAGCCATCCGGTTTGGCTTCAGTGACCATGCCCCAGCGGCGCAGTTGCGTCAGGTACCAGACCGCGCTGCCGTAAGACGGATAGCTCGCACCGTTACGGAAGAAAGTGTTGAAATCGGGCAATTTGCGGACATCGCCTTTTTCGTATTCGTAAGTACCGTTCATGCTGTTTGCCAATACATCAAAGTCCGCGCCGACATATTGTTTTTGCGACAACATTTCGATGGCTTCCTTACGGTTTTTGTTGTTTTCATCATCCAGCCAAATCGCCGCACGGATCAGGGCTTTTATCACCGCTTTGTGGGTGTTGGGATTTTTGTCCGCCCAGGCTTTGGTCACGCCAAACACTTTTTCGGGGGTGTCGCGCCATAATTCATCATCGGTGACGACGGGAATGCCAATCCCTTTGAACACGGCTTGCTGGTTCCACGGCTCGCCCACGCAATAACCGTTGATGGTGCCGGACTCCATCGTCGCGGGCATTTGTGGTGGTGGCGTGACCGAGAGCAGGGCATCGGCGTTCAACTGCCCGGAAATATCTTGTGGCGGCGCGTAAAAACCGGGATTGATGCCGCCCGCCGCCAGCCAGTAACGCAATTTCAAGTTGTGGCTGCCGATAGGGAAAGTCATCGCCATATTGAAGGGCTTGCCTTCGCTTTTAAATTTTTCCACGACAGGTTTTAGCGCATCGGCTTTGATGGGATGCGCGGGTTTGCCGCCTGCCATCGGCACATTGGGTTTCATCAGCTTCCAAACCTCGTTGGAAACGGTGATCGCATTGCCGTTAAAACCCATGCTGAACGCGGTGACAATATCCGCTTGCGAGCCAAAACCGATGCTTGCTCCTAATGGCGCGGGGGCGAGCATGTGCGAGCCATCCAATTCGCCGCTGACCACGCGGTCCATGACCACTTTCCAGTTGGCTTGCGCTTCCAGTTGTACAAACAGGCCTTCATCTTCAAAAAAACCTTTTTCAAAAGCCACCGCGAGCGGGGCCATATCAGTCAGTTTGATGAAACCGAATTTCAGGTTTTCTTTTTCCAGATTGGCAACGACCCCCGCGCTGGAAGCAAAAGTCAATGTCGTCATGGCGGCAACGGCAGCCAGTGCCGATACCCGTTTTTTTAGTGTCATTCCGGTTTGTTTCATGATGGCGTTATCCTGTAAGAAATTTAGGGCAAAAAAAAACGTCTCGAAACCGAAGGCCGGAATGGCACATTCGGTTTGTCGACGCCTTTGTCAAATGCTCAACAGTGAGCTTAAGGTTTTGGTTCCGTCTTTAGAACCACTGGAATAATTAAAGCAGGACTTATGCCATTTTTAGTTTATGTTGTTTTATTGTTTTTTATTTTTATTTAAAAACAATGGATTGTTTAATTTACTTGGTGTTTTTCCAGATAATTAATCCGATAGCTGGTGCTTGGCAAGCGGGCATCATGCTTCACTTACGTGCGATATGCAGGATTTTTTGCACCAAATCTGAACGTATGGTGGTTATGGATGCTTAGTGCGCGGATGTATTGGGGCGGGGTTGCGGATAAGTTTAAACAATAATAGCTGATGTTATCGCCCTACGGCTGCTTGCTACGGCTGCTTGCTGGTTGCGGATAAGTTTAAACAATAATAGCTGATGTTATCCCGTGTCCACGGCCCGTAGAGTGCGAAGTGAGAAGGCATCTGCACAATCGGATTTGATAAAAGGGATAGCGGATGTTTATTGCCCCTTTCCCGTCCGTGTTTTTAAGGGTAGTGCTTGCATTTAGCACTCAGGTTTTGTGTATGGCTTAGGTTTTAACCTCAATGGTCCTTACCCGCCAGCAGCAATTCTTCAATAAAATGCTGGCTGTATAGGGGCAGGTAATTTTGTTTTAGATAAGCTATCTTGGTGCTTGAAAGCGGAATCAAATGCGATAAGTCGCGGGCGGCCAAGTCCTGGTCTATCTCGGCATCATAAGCCATTCCGGCAATAAGCCCGACTCCCATCCCCAGACGGACATAAGTTTTGATTACATCGGTGTCCGCCGCCGCGAGGATGATATCCAGTTCGCACCCAGATTTTTTAAACGCCGTTTCAATATTTGAGCGGCCGGTAAAACCAAAGCTATAAGTGAGTATCGGATAGGCCGCCAGCCGTTCACAGGTCAGTTCCCCTTCGCACAACGGATGGCCTTTGGGCATGACTACGCTGTGATGCCATTCGTAGCAGGGGAGGGTGACCAGGTCAAAATCGGCATCGACTTTTTCGGTGCAGATGGCAATATCGGCCTTATGGACGTGCAATTGATGGATCAGTTGTTCGGGAGAGGCTTGCACCATATAAATCCGGACGCCAGGATATTTCTGCCGAAACCGCTGGATAGGTTTCGGCAGAAAATATTTCGCCTGGGTATGCGTGGTGGCGATGTGGATAGTGCCCTGATTGCTGTCGAGAAAATCAGAGGCAATGGCCTGGATGTTGAGCTTGGCCTGGCAAATCGTCGTCACTTCCGCCATCACCCGCTGGCCCAACGGGGTCAACGCGATCAATTTTTTGCCGCTACGTTCAAAGATCGGCGAGCCTAATTCTTCTTCAAACAACTGCAATTGCCGGCTGACTGCCGATTGCACGACGTGCATTTTTTCGGCGGCCTTGGACAGGTTAAGTTGGGTTTCCTGCAAAATGCGTAACAGTTCAATCTGGCTTAAATTCATGGTTTGTGCCTTATTTTTGTAATGATGCTTGAGGCTGTGGATTAATTATCTAACTGATGTTACGCAGACATTTTCTACGATTTGAAAATAAATTGAATGATGAGTCGCTATCGCGACGTTTTTTTAATCGGGTTCTCGCACCCGAAGGCGAGATACACTGCAAAATCCATCCGTGGATTTTGCCCTTCGGGTTGGCACCAAATCCGCTCCCGGCGGATTTGTCTTTTGCGCCGCCAAAAGAAAGTATCCAAAGAAAAGGCGGCCCGTTGCCGCTGATGTCTTGCGCTCCTCGCATTTGTCGGGGGGCGGCAAAAGGGGCTTCCTGCCCCTTTGCCGCCGTGCGGCATCCTTGCCGCACCCCTCCGGGCTATTCCCGACAAATGCTGCGGTGCTCGACGCGGCAAATGGGATACAAACTACGTTACTGCGTAACGCAATATATCTAATTAAAAGATATTAAAATCTAATCATATCGTTTTATTAAAAACAAAAACAGCTTTACTATGTTTCCCATCAGCAAGGCATTGGCTTTGTTATGTCAGTTGGACATCATTAACGATATAAACCAGGAGAAAAATATGCCCTTACAGCAGTTGGTAAATCATTTCAATGACCGTTTTGAAAAGGAACATCATTCCAGTCTTCACCCTTTTATTTTGGAGAATAGCCGGGTCAGCGGGATTTTTGGCCCCATCCGTATCAGCAGTTCATTTACTCCGGTACGTTCTGCCGAAAACCATGACCAGCTTACCGGCCATATCGCGCAATTTTCGGTCGCGCCGTATGATGGTTTCCAGCATACATCGGCCAACTCACAAAACACATCGGCGGATTTCCAATCCATCATTAACCTTGACCGCTTATCAAGAACGGTGCACATGTTGAATTACCTGCCTTTTTCCCATTTGGGCGGGGTGTTGTTCCTGGATGTTGATCCACGCCATGTGGTCGGCGTCACCAGCAATCATGGTGCCTATTTTGAGGAGGTGATAGAAAAATGCGGTTTGGCGACCAAAAATGTCGTGATTTCCATCGCCGTGAATAATTTCTACGCCTTGAACCACGATGAAATTCTGGATGGCCTGCAAAATTACCGGCAACGCGGTTACCAAGTCGCGCTCAATATCGGTCACCTTTACACCGCCAATGGCCTAGTGGATTTGATCACCAAATTGTCACCTGATTACCTGCGGGTCAACGCGCCAGGTTCAGGCCATGATGATCTGGATGTGCAAATCACCTGGCCTTCCGCATTAAGCTCATTGAAAGAACTGATGGATTTGGTCGGTGGTCAAACCGTTTTGCAGCAAGTTGATGAAAAAGAGCAAGCTTTCATTGTTGCCACTATGGGCTATAAACTGGTGCAAGGTCGTTATTATGATCTGCTCTCAGTTGACCATTTAAGATGCTTGTGATGCCCTGATAGAAATCCTCCTAGCTCCGCCCCTTAACCCTCTTCATTAAAGAGGGTTTTTTTTATCCGTTTCTGAATATCGTTCCCACGCTCTGCGTGGGAATGCAGATATTGACGCTCCAGCGTTGTTTCACGCAACGCCTGCTCCCCTGTGTGGGAATTATGAAAATCCCCCGCCACACTAATGAAACCAATGTGCATTGCGGATGCGTAAACTCACCTTATCGCCTCGATTAAGCTGTAAACGTTTGAACTGTTCATTGGGCATTTCCGCATACACCGTGGCATTGTCGGCATCGGCGGCATTTTTGACCAGTTCGATACGGATCAATGCACCTAAATGCTGCCAATCTTTCAAGACCGCATGGGCGGATGCTTCGTCACTGGCTTTTTCCACGTCAATGTCATGCGGACGCACATGCGCCGTTTTTCCTGGTTTATCGTTGATAGGCAAACCTGAAGATTGCAGCCAGATGGTGTCTTGGTCATCGCCAGAAAACACATTGGTCTGACCGATAAACCGCGAGACAAAGGCATTCGCCGGATGGTCGTAAATGTCGCTAGGTGCGCCTTGTTGTTCGATGCGGCCATGATTGAGCACAACGACTTGGCTGGCGACTTCCATCGCTTCTTCCTGGTCGTGGGTCACAAAAATGCTGGTGACGTTCAGTTCATGATGCAGGTTACGCAGCCATTGTCGTAAATCTTTGCGGACACTGGCATCCAGGGCGCCAAAGGGTTCATCCAGCAACAACACGTCCGGTTCCACCGCCAAGGCCCGCGCCAAGGCGATACGCTGGCGTTGCCCGCCGGAGAGTTGGTCGGGGAAGCGGTCATGCAGCCAATCCAATTGCACCAGCTCCAACAGGGCATGGACTTTTTGGGTGATGTCGGCCTCGCCAGGGCGATGTTTTTTCGGTTTGACGCGCAGGCCAAAGGCGATGTTGTCAAACACGGTCATGTGCCGGAACAAGGCGTAATGCTGGAACACAAAACCGATGCCGCGATGGCTGACGTGTTGTTCGGTCTTGTCTTCGCCGTTCAGCACCACGCGCCCGGAATCGGCTTGTTCCAATCCGGCGATGATGCGTAGCAGCGTGGTTTTGCCGCAACCAGAAGGCCCAAGCAACGCGACCAGTTCGCCTTCGGGGATTTCCAGATTGATATGGTTAAGCGCGGCGAATTTGCCGAAATTTTTGCTGATGTTGGTAAGTATGATGCTCATGGTGTTTTCCTAAAAAAGTAAAACCTTTCAGGTCTTCAAGACCTGAAAGGTTTAAAAATTAATGCTTGCCCTGCCGCCATTCCAAAACCGATTTCAAGACCAGCGTGACGATGGCTAAACCCGCCAAAATTGAAGCACTGGCAAATGCGCCGACAAAGTCATATTCGTTATAACTGACTTCAACATGCAAGGGCAGGGTGTTGGTCATGCTGCGGATGTGGCCGGACACGACAGAAACCGCGCCAAATTCGCCCATTGCCCGCGCATTGCACAGCAACACGCCGTACAGCAAAGCCCATTTGATGTTCGGCAAGGTGATTTGGACAAACATTTGCCAACCGTTCGCGCCCAAGGACAAGGCGGCTTCCTCTTCCTCGCTGCCCATTTCCTGCATCAGCGGAATCAGCTCGCGGGCGACAAACGGAAAGGTGATGAACAAGGTCGCCAAGACAATCCCCGGCACGGCAAAAATGATTTTGATGTCATGTTCGGACAGCCAGTGACCGAACCAGCCTTGTGCGCCGAACACCAGCACAAAAATCAAGCCGGAAATGACGGGGGACACCGAAAACGGCAAATCAATCAAGGTGGTCAGCAAGCTTTTGCCGGTAAATTCAAAACGCGTGATTGCCCAGGCGGCACAGACACCCAGGATCGTGTTGAGCGGTACCGTGATCAGTGCCGTGAGCAAAGTCAGGCGCAACGCCGCTACGGCGTCCGGTTGCCCCAACGCGGTGATATACGCCGCCCAGCCTTTGGCGAAGGCTTCGGTGATGACTATCCATAATGGCAAACATAAAAACATCAGGATAAAACCCAATGCAATCGCGATCAGGCTCCATCTGATCCAAACCGGCTCTTGCAACGAATTTTTGATCAGGGTTTGGGTGGCTGCATTCATAATCTGATTCCCTTAATTTAAGGTTGAAAATTGTCCACGAAAACCAACAGTAGGCGCATTAGGCGACACGAAAAGCACGGAAAAAGAAAAGAACTTTTCAAAAATTATCACTGGGTTGAGACCTTTCAGGTTTTTAAAACCTGAAAGGTCTGCTTGTTATTTCTGTGAAAATTTTCGTGTTTTTCGTATCGTTCGTGGACATCATTTTGTCAAAGCTGCCCGGAACGTTTACGCACCCAGAGCTGCAATAAATTGATGACCAGCAGCATGACAAAAGAAATCAACAACATGGTCAGCGCAATCGCGGTGGCTCCTGGAATATCGTATTGCTCCAGCCGGGTGACGATCATCAGCGGGACAATTTCTGAAACATAAGGCAAATTGCCCGCAATGAAAATCACCGAACCGTATTCGCCGATGCCACGGGCAAAGGCCAGGGCAAAGCCAGTCAGCAGGGCGGGGAATATGTTCGGAAAAATGATTTTGACGAACACCTGCAAGCGGGACGCGCCTAAGCTGGCGGCGGCCTCTTCCATGGACGAATCGAATTCCTGCAACACCGGTTCAACGGTACGCACGACAAACGGCAGGCTGATAAAAATCAACGCCACGACGATGCCTAAAGGTTTGTAAGCGACTTGTACGCCGAAGCCTTGCATTAGCCATTGCCCGATCAGGCCGTTGGGTTGGTAAATGGTCGCCAAGACAATACCCGCTACGGCGGTGGGCAGCGCGAACGGCAAGTCAATCAGTGCGTCAAGCAAGCGTTTGCCCGGAAAGGAATAACGGACAAAGGTCCAGGCGATGATAAAACCAAAAATACTGGCGATGCTGGCGGCGACCAGCGCGGTGGTGAAACTGACGCGGAACGAGGCCACCACCCGTTTATGGGTGATGATGTTAAAAAAATCCTCGGCACTAAGCTCCATACTTTTGAAAAACAAAGTGCTTAAGGGGATCAATACAATCAGGCATAAATACACCAGCGTAAATCCTAATGTGGGCTTAAAGCCCGGCATGATATAACTTTTTCTCATGGTTTAACCTTCGGTTTTGTGGTCAGGTTAGGGGAGGCTTTACGCTGCTCCAGGATTACGGGACGGGTTAGCAATCCAAAAGCTCAAGGTGAAAATTCGTCCACGAAAAACACGAAAAAAACGTAGGCTGGAATTTCGTGATTTTTCGTGCCGTTCGTGGACTGTGCTTTTATTTAAGGCGCGTAAATCTGGTCAAAAATACCGTTGTCGTCAAAATGCTCTTTTTGCACCGCATCCCAACTGCCAAAGCGCTCTTTGATGGTGAACAGTTCCAGTTTTGGGAATAAGGCAATATCCGCCGCATCGGCGTATTTAGGTTCAATCGGGCGGTAGTAATGTTTGGCCGCCAATTTTTGGCCGGCTGGTGTGTACAGATAATTCAAATAGGCTTCCGCCAAATCTTTTGTGCCACGTTTGTTGACGACAGTGTCAACCACCGCCACCGGGGTTTCGGCCAGGATACTGGCAGGGGGCGCGACAATTTCAACTTGGTCGCCGCCCATTTCCTTGATCGCCAACAAGGCTTCGTTTTCCCAGGCCAGCAAGACATCGCCGATGCCGCGTTGCAAGAACGTCGTGGTCGCGCCGCGTGCACCGGAGTCCAATACCGGCACGTTTTTGTAGAGCTTTTTAATAAATTCCTTCGCCGCATCTTTGCCGCCGTATTGTTTTTCCGCAAACGCCCAGGCCGCCAGATAGTTGTAACGCGCACCGCCGGAAGTTTTGGGGTTGGGGGTCACGACAGACACGCCTTCTTTGACCAAATCATCCCAGTTTTTGATGGCTTTGGGGTTGCCCTTGCGTACCAAAAACACGATGGTGGATGTGTAAGGGATGCTGTTGTTGGGCAAGCGGCTTTGCCAGTCTTTGGGCAATAACTTGGCTTTGTCGGCGATTTTGTCGATATCGTAGGTGATCGCCAGGGTCAATACGTCAGCGTCCAAACCGTCAATCACGGCACGGGCCTGTTTGCCGGCACCGCCGTGGGATTGTTGGATAGCGACGGTTTCGCCCGTTTTTTCTTTCCAATATTGGGTGAATTCCTTGTTAAAGGCTTGGTACAGTTCACGGGTGGGGTCGTAGGAGACGTTCAACAAGGTCCGGTCGGCGAGGGCTGCATTGCCGACCAGCAGGCCGACAGCCAATGCCGCCAGTTTGAGTTGGGATGTAAAGTTCATGTGTTTTCCTTAAAATCAATCAGATGTAAGAATGGGTGCTACGCATTTGTCCACGAAATACACGAAATATTACTGTGAATTTGAAGCAAAAGGCTGAGGCTAAAAAACTTGGCACAGGCTTCTTAGCCCGTGCCACCCAGTTTTTCGTGCCTTTCGTATACTTCACTTCGTACTCTACGAGTCGTGGACAGTCGTTGGTTCTGCGTAACATGGAAGATTTGTACTTAAAAAAGGTTTGTACTTAAAATACGAGCTGCAAACGGGTGGCGAAGGTTTTTTCATCAGGGCGGTTAGCGCCGGATGCGCCACCGCCGCCAAAAGTGGTTTCTTCGTAATCCGCCATCAAGCGTGTGTTGTTGTTCAGGAACCAGTTAAAACCCACTGCCCAGGCACTGGCTTGGTGGATGAAGCCGCTGGACTTCAACAATTGCCCGGTGCTCTTATCAATGGTCAACTCACTAAAACGGCCTACCAACTGTAACGCGCCCCAACGGCCTTTAAACGGATCAAACGCCGCCCGTGGCTTGACGCTTTGGAAGGTGTTGTTTTCGCCCGTCAGCACATAAGAGGCTTGGATTTGCCAGGCCGAGTTGTCTTGCCGGATTTGTGGGGTTGCCGGGAGTTTGCTGGTGGCGTCAAGCCCCAGCAGTTTTTGCGACGAAAAGACATATTCGCCCATCAGGCCGTAAGGGCCGTAATACCAGTAGGCTTGCGGATAAATCCGGTAATGGTCGCCATTGGAAGCGACACTGCCCACGCCGGTATTCACCTTGGTGTAGTCGACGATAGTGTTTTGGCCTAACGCGGTCCTGAGATTTTTAACTTGGTTAGTGTTGTTGTCAGGCAAGTCATAGCTGGCGGCGATACCGACACCTAAGCCATCCAATTCGTCTATGCCGGAATTCTGGAAGGGATGCACCCACAAACGCCCCGCCACTTCTTTGTTGTCTTCACTCACTTTGTCGGTATCGGCACCGCCGTTGTCCCCTCCGCCGTTAAACACCCCGACTTCGTAAGTGGCGTAGTTCTTGAAATCAATCGGCCCGGCATATTCGGCTTTTTGTCCGGGCGCACCGAAACTGCCATGCAATTTGACGCCGTTATCGCGGTTGCTGGCAAGATAAGTCGGGAACGCGCGTTCTAAAAACGTGCCATCGGAATCGCCTTGCAAACGTTCCAAGCTCAATGGTGTTTTTTGCCGGCCGACATTCAAGGCGGCGTAATTCCAATAATGCAAGTCGACATAAGCGTCGGCTAACAGCGTGGTGCCGTTGCCAAAATCAGGCATGATCTTAAAATCGTTGTATTTCCAGAAACGGCCTTCCACCCAGATACGCGCTTGCCTAAGGTCGAAACGGTTGTCTAGTTTCGGAGCCGAGGTGTCGTCGATAAAAAAACGCGCATCCGATTGTATCGAAGCACGCAGACGCACAGAATTGTCGCCATCTGACGAGGTGAAGCTCACGCCTTTGCTGCCGACTTCCACTTTGGGTGCGGTTTTTGCCGCTTCTAGCGCAATTTCTTTGCTGACTTCGTTTTGGCGTTCGAGGATTTTTACTTTTTGATCCAGTGCCTGGACAACCGGGTCGGGTTTGCTGGATAGGGCGGGTGCGGCAAGATTGGGATTGGCACTTAACCGCTCTTCAAGCAAGCGCAAGCGTTTTTCCAGCATCTCAATCCTGCGGTCTTTTTCATCAGCCGTGGCTGTGTTTATGCTGGCTAAAGCCAACAGGCCGTTAATAGCCGCCGTCAGCAGCAAACGGTTTTGAGTTTTCATAATTTCACCTTGTAATAATTTCCGGTTGTCCGGTGTTTGATGATCCGGTTGTCCGGTTTAATTAAGTCTTTGACTTTCATGAATATCCTCGGTTGTCCGCTAGAATTAAGGCTGGGTGCTATTCGGTGAGATTACTTGTCCAATGCGTCAGGGCGCAGCTTTTCTTTCCGTTCAATCTGCACGACTTTGCTGTCGTGGATGACAATTTCAACGGAACCATAACGGATGTTTTCCAACATCAGTATGATTTGACGGGCAATCTCAATATTGCGTTGCTTGTGGTGGTGATTGCTGTCAGTTCCAGTTGCCATGTCGCTAATCTTATGTGGTTTGATCAGTTTAAATTCAGGCGAAAACGAAGCCTCGTTTTGCTGGAAAGCAGGATAAGCAAATTGATGATAATAATAAAGTGATAATATTAGATATATTTATCACATTAATAGATAATCAGCCTAAAGCCATAATGACTGACAAGACTTGTTTGGGTAGGCTTATTTTTACAACATGTGAAAAAAGACTGGCGAGTCAAACTCGTTTTTTCTGGAGTAAAAACCTTGGTTTGCATGCCATCCAGTCTAAACAACATACCTATTTGACCCAATGCTAAAAAATCTTCCTAGTATCTGGTATTAGGCAATAACGTGGTGTTATTTCGTTTTTCGTTCGCCGTGTCGAACACCGCAGCTTTTGAATAGCCGAAAGGTATCTCGCTAACATCAGTTAATATTTATACCAATCCCAACAAGTTTTCATATTTAAAGCATAGGATTATACTTGAGCTTTAAAGTAAAGACTAAAGAAAGGAGGCCGCCATCTCACGCCCAAAACAATTCCCCTTATCGCTCCAGGCACAT
>NZ_JAQTZU010000014.1 GCF_028687615.1 Methylovulum sp. | reverse complement strand
TTCGAGCCGCGCCCATGAAAATCGTCAAGCTGCCCACTGACAATGGCACCCAGTTCACCGACCGTTTCACCAGCAAAGGCAAGCAGCCTACGGGGCAGCACCGTTTCGACCAAGCTTGTGACAAGCTCGGCATTGAGCATCGTTTAAGCCCGCCCAGACATCCGCAAACCAACGGCATACCCTCTGGGGCACAAGTGGTGGAGCGTTTTAATGGACGGATCAGCGAATTGCTCAAGCAAACCCGGTTTAACTCCGCCGAGGAATTGGAGAAGACCTTGCTCAGCTACCTGGTTATCTATAATCATCATATTCCACAACGCGCCATCAACCATCAAACACCCATGCAAGCCGTCCAAAAATGGCAAGAAGATAAGCCCGAGTTGTTTGTTAAAAAGGTTTATGATCAGGCGGGACTTGACACCATTTGCCGGACAAGCGGGTTATCACCAATTCAATGCCGATAATCGAGCCAATAAGCCTTTCCGTGAAATCAGACGGCGCATCCGCAACCGCCCACGGTTCGGCAAAAGCCGCCTCGTGTTGGTTGGTCAGGGCTTCCAGTTGGCTGCGCAGCCAACTGGCATCATCAATCACCTGCAATCTGCCATAAGCATGGACGACCGCGTAATTCCAAGTGGGAACCACTTTCCCCGTTTCTTGCTTAGTGGCATACCAAGACGGGCTGGTAGTCCTGCAATCGGAATGATTTGTAAAAAGTCAAGCCTACCGATTTATTGGGTCGAATGCCCGTACTTCAAGGCGTACAGTCATCGCAATATTTTATTGACAAATCTATTATCATTCCGATTGCAGGACTACCCGAAGTCTTTTATAACCGCTTACGCCGGCATTCCGCTAAGGGCTCATCGTCGCCCGCGAATTTTGAAACATATAGAAAAGTCGCTTAACTTTTTGTCCTGATAACTGTTGACCGATCAGTCACCAATTAGAACTGAAATCGATACAACAAAAGGTGCGGATCTTCCAATAAAATACGAGTCCTTTTTAGTAAAGCATGAGTCTGCACCAATAAACGCAGGCGATGACACACCAAAATCAAAGTGTGATGCTATTTCTGAATTAGCACTACAAATCATGAGTGGGCGACAAAAAGGTGTTTCAATGTCAAAAATGATGCATATAGCCGAACAGAATAAGCTAACACAAGCCTTGATTATTGCCGCTTATGAAATAAATCGCTTTAGCACAGAAGAATATCAAACCAGAGTTATAGAAGAATTCAGAGATGACGCACATCTTCAATGTGTTAAAGCACTACATAAATAATCACGCAAAAATTATTTAGGATTTTTCACCGACGTTGTCGAAAATTTCCAGGCATGTGGGCAACACCTTTCTGCCCACTAATCATGTCGCAAAAGTGTACCCAAAGGGCATAAAGGCAGAACAGCATTGCCCAATCTACGCGGTACTGGAAGAAAAATTGGATATTCTTCGAGCCATGCTGCATGGCTTTGATTACAGCGATTTTTTAACAGGAGGTCATGGACTCTTGGCGAAAACCGCCAACCATGTGCTGGGCATCAAAGAGGGCAAAAAACGTTTTTGCGATACCGCCTTGGCTATGTCCAAAGCCTTCACGTTATGCTGCACCCTGGATGAAGCCAAGGCTGAGCGGGAAGAAGTGGCTTTTTTCCAAGCCGTTAAGGTGTTGCTGACCAAGAAAGCCATCAGCGGCAAAAAGAAAACCAATGAAGAACGCGAGCTGGCTATCCGCCAAATTATCGGCTCGGCGGTCGTCTCAGAAGAAGTCGTGGATATTTTTAACGCCGTTGGCTTGGATAAGCCCAATATCGGCATTCTTGACCAAGATTTTCTCAACGATGTCCGCAACCTGCCGGAACGCAACCTTGCCGTGGAACTGCTGGAACGCTTGCTGGAAGGCGAAATAAAAGCCCGTTTCGCCAGCAATATCGTCCAGCAACATAAATTCTCGGAATTGCTGACTAACGTCATCCTCCGTTACCAGAACCGCTCCATTGAAACCGCGCAGGTGATTGAAGAGCTGATCCAGATGGCGAAAAAGTTCAAGGAAGCGGCGGAGCGCGGTGCAGACCTTGGCCTAAACAATGATGAACTGGCCTTTTACGATGCCCTGGCGAATAACGAAGAATCCGTCCGTGAACTCGGTGACGATACCCTGAAAAAAATCGCCCATGAACTGGCTGAGAATCTACGCAAAAATGTCAGCGTCGATTGGTCGGTGCGCGAAAGCGTAAGGGCCAGCTTACGGCTGATGGTGAAGCGGATATTACGCAAATACAAATACCCGCCAGGAAAACAGGAAGAAGCCGTGCAACTGGTATTGGAGCAGGCGGAGAGTTTGAGTGCGGAGTGGGGGTAGTTGTATAGTTTGTTGTGATGTGAACTGCGATTGTTTATGTGGCACAAATCGGCCAAAATCGGACGATAAGTTCTTCTAATCACCCTCGGCTTTCAATAGACTTGTAGCGATCTCCAAAAAGCTGGCTAATATTTTTGTTGAACGATTATGTGGTTGCCATGTTAGTTATGACAAAAGACCCCAAAACCCATATAGAGCCTTCAATTTATCTCTTTTGACAACTGGCGGCATTTAATGCTGTTCATGCTGAATGGCGGAACAGAATGACCAGTTAAAACTTAAGGTTTTAAATTGGGAATTGCTGCGCACTAATGGATTCTGATTTCGGGAAGTTATTTTTAGCCGAAGACTTAAAGGGTTGAAGATCAAGCTTGTTTGGCATTAAGCATAAGCAATCCGCTGCAATTCCATTTCCGCTTTCAGCCAGCGTAGCCACAATTCCATCCCCTCACCGGATTTGGCGGACAAGGACAACACTTTGATACGCGGGTTGACCTGTTTCGCGTACTGGATACATTGCGCACTGTCAAAATCCAGGTATGGCAGCAAATCGGTCTTGTTCAGGATCATCAGATCGGCGGCGTGGAACATGTCGGGGTACTTGATGGGTTTGTCTTCGCCTTCGGTCACTGACAAAATCACGACCTTATGTGCTTCACCCAAATCAAACGCCGACGGGCAGACCAAGTTGCCGACGTTTTCGATGAACAGCAAGCTTTGGTGTTTTGGTTGCAGGCTTTCCAGCGCATGGCCGACCCGATGGGCATCAAGATGGCAACCTTTGCCGGTGTTGATTTGCAAGGCCGGAACGCCGGTGGCGCGGATGCGCTCGGCGTCGCGGGCGGTTTGCTGGTCGCCTTCGATGACCGTGATGGCGATGTCCTCTTTCAGCCGGGCGATGGTTTCGGTCAGCAGCGTGGTCTTGCCGGAACCGGGGCTGGACACCAAGTTTAACGCCAAGATGCCGCGTTCGCCGAAATACTGGCGGTTTTCGGCGGCGTAGCGGTTATTCTTCGCCAGAATATCCTGTTCGATTTGCACCATCCGCTTGGTGCTTAAACCCGGCGCATGGGTGTGCGCCGCAGCGTGTTCATGATCGTGGTCGTGGGAATGATTATGAGGATGCTCATGATCGTGATCGGGCGAGTGGGAATGGCCCTCGCCGCAGCCGCAAATACCGCACATTACTCTACCTCCAGTTCTTTTATCCGCATTTGATCACCGCTGTTGACTTGCAATTGATGGCTGCCGCAGTGCGGGCATAGGTCATATAACTCCCGCACGGCGACATTACGCCCGCACGGCATACACCAGGCTTGGCCGGGTATGTCGATGATTTCCAGTTTAGCCTGTCCAGCGATGGAACCTTGGGTGACGACATCGAAACTGAAGCGCAAAGCCTCAACCTCAACCCCGGCCAACGCGCCGATTTCCAGCCAAACCGTTTTGACTTTGCGGTATTGCCGGGCCTCGGCCTGTTCTTCCAATACTTGCAAAATGCTTTCGCATAAAGACATTTCGTGCATGTTTTTTAACTGTCAGTCAATTTTAAGGTGTATTGCAACACAAGGGTCTATCGCATTAACCAGCAGTTGCGCTTGTTGCCGCAGATTATCAGGGTTTTGGGCTTGTAAGCGTCGTAAGCCTTGCACGACCACGCCTTCGGGATGAAAATTCCATTCGGTGGGCGCGACAATGCGGTAATCGTACACTGTTCCTTGCCGCAACACCAAGCGATGGATCAACAGGCCACGCGCGGCTTGGACTTGGGCCAAGGCGATGCCATCGCTGATGGAGCAGTCCACAGGCAAAACCGCACCGTCGTTGATCTGTGCCCAAAGCTGGTTTAAGCGGGCGGGGATGTTGGCGACTTCCGCCAAACGGGCCAAGAGGCGGACTATCAGGCCATTGCCATACTGTCCGTGCAATACGCCGATGAGCGGCCAGCCCAATTGCCGGTTCAATAAAGTCGTTTCAAAACAGTGGCCTTGCCAATGTGGGGTACGCACAAACGCCGCCCATTCTTCATTCCGTATTTGTCGCTCTAATGCTTGACCATCAATTTCCGGCAAACAAGTGATAGGGTTTTGTCCGATGGCCGCCCACTCTTGGCGATACAAAAAATCCGGCAACCGGGCTGCGATGGCCGGGTTTTGCACTAACCAATTTTGCAATTGCGTTTCGGTTTGAAGTGCGTGAAATTCGGCTTGCCGTCCGGCAAAAATAGCGGTGTCTATCAATGCGGACAAATCCGCCAACAACCGTGTCAAACCCGCCTTGTCGGGGGCAAGTCGGCTGTCCAATCTAAACGCCCTGCCGTCTTGGAATAACAGTTGCCGAAATTGCGTGTCAAACTTAAGCCAGGCCGCCAAGTGGGTTTTATCGGGGGCAAGGCCGATAAAACTAGGCCAGTCCAACAAAATCCGCCACGCATGTTCGCGCAGGGTTTCCACTTGCACTAGCCATTCGCGGGCGGCATCCATTGCCGGTTCACTGGGCAAACCCAACGCGGTCCGGCAAACCTGCACGGCGGCGTAAGCTTGGGCGTTGCCGCACAGCGTGAACAGCAGCGGCACGACCGTCAGCACTTGTTCCGGCGTTTTGCCCAGCAATACGCGTGTTGCCGCGTCAGGTCGGGTGGAGGTGATCCGCACATCCGCCGCCCGCCCTGAGCGGAGGCATAGTTCAATATTTAACGACCCGGCGGGCATTGTCAACGCTTACCCATACTGCCGCGTAACAATTCACGGCGGCTGACAACACGCGGTTCAGGTACGGCCAACAAGTTTTGCAAGGCCGCGTGTGCCGTCGCCAATGCCGCTGCTTGGCTTTCAAATTGGAACATCGGCGAAAATAACGAACATTGGGCGTACAGGCCCAACTGCGTTTCACGGCCTAAAGTGAAGGCAAACGTGCCGTAAGGGAAGTGCTTTTCGATGCTGGCCCCGGCCGCCTGTCCGCACCAAGGGCTATCCAAACCCGGCAACAGCAGCAGATTCATACACCAAGGCGTCAGCAACACGCCCAACCAATCTTCGTCAAACGGCGCGAAGCCGACAGCCTGCACCGACAGCGCGGCGTTCACTATCGGCAAACCCGCCATGCGCGTCTTTAAAATTCCGTTAAAGGCCGACTCCAGGGCAAGCTGGATTTGTCCGCTGTCCTGCCATTGCATATTCAGTCTTCCAACAACAAAAAATCCTCTTTTTTGCCGCCACATTGCGGGCAACTCCAATGCCCAGGCAACTGTGAAAAAGCCGTGCCGGACGGGATTTGCCAGACTTCATCGCCTTCTGCCGGATCGTAGACATACCAACAAATCTTGCATTCCAAGCGCGTTTCCGGCGGCAAGCTGGCAATGTCGCCACCATAAGCCCCGGCGAAAAATGACGTGCTCACAAATACACCTTGAGTATTTCCTGCAAACGCTGGCAACTGTCGGCAATGTCCTCCGGCGAGGCGCAGGCCACGCTGGGCACGTCACTGACTTCCAAGGTGTTGAGGATCAAGGTGTCCTGCGAATTAAAATACTGCACCCACCAGACATATTTTATCCCGGTGGCGGTGATCCGGTTTGTACCGTAGCCACGCGACAGTATCGTGACGTTGCCAGTGCCCAAACGTTGCGCGAGGAACGCCAAATCCTGCTCGGTTTGCGGCAACAGGCTCAAATTGATGGTGTGAGCCTCATCGCCTGGTTGGTATCGCGCGATTTTGGCGTTGAGTTCGGCCAGCAATGGCGGCGCGTTCATCACGCCGGACGGCAGTTCCGTCCAATAGGTGTCGATTTGGCTGGCCGCCTCCGCAAATGCCCGTTGCGGCAATTGCTGCGGAATAATGCCGACTTCCAACACATCATCAACAATTTGCCGCTGGGCATTGAGCGTTTGCGACCGCCAAACCCCGGCCATCACCGATTCTTGGATGCGGATGTCTTGCTCGCCGGAACACATCGCACCGACTTCGCCCTCGCCTAGCAACTCGTCAATAAACCTGCGGTTTTCGGCATCGAATTTTATCAGGCGGCTAGGTTTTGATTGTGCCGGGAATATCGCCAAGTCGTGCTGCAATTGTTGCAAGACCTTTTTCACTTGCGCCCAATCGACTGAATTCAAATCCACCGAAATCTGCGGCATGGCGTAAGTCGCCATTTCCTGCGGCATTTGTAGATAGTCCAAAGTTGCGCCGTCTTGTTCAGGCGGTTGGCTGCCTAGTCCGAAAATAGGGAGTGGGATTGAGGTCATGATGAGTATGGTTGTATTCTAAGGTTATGAAGGCCCTGATGTTGCTTTGTCCTCAAACGGACATTGCCGCCCACAGTTAAGCCGTTCGTGCCGGGCCTGTTGAAGCATAGGTATCTACACAAGTCTTGAACACCGTCATTCCGCCAGGGAGAGCGTAGCGAGGGTTGGCCGGAATGACGACCAATAAAACTTGGGTAGATACTTATGCTGTCGAAGAGGGAAGTTATTTTTAGCCAAATCCTTAACAACGGTGGCGAGGCACATGGGTTAGGGTGGTCAAACTATGTTCAATGCGCCGCCCCGCAAACTTTATCTAAATCGAACCCCGGCGGTTGGCTGGGCGTGGCGGCGAGTATCTGCACGGTTTCCTGCACAAAGTCCTGCCAATCGCGGATACCGCTGATGACACCTAAATACTCGCCGCCGCGCAAAAACACCAGCGAAGGCCAACGGGTGAAGCGGAACCGTGCCTGTAATTCGCGCTCGATAATTCTGCCGACGACCGCCGCTTGCAGCCTGCCGTTAAAAGCTTTGAGCAATTCCGGCAAGATCACCGCGACATCGTTGCTTTCAGGAAAATGCACGGGGTCGTTACAAAAAAACAGCACCACCGTTCCGTTGCCATAGACAAAAGGGTCGTAGTTGTCCGCATCCAGCAACGGCAAGCCGTGGCGGTTATACAATTGGTCTATCAACGGTGTGGTCATGATTGTAAAAACTCCGGTAAGCTCGGTTCCCTATTTACCAAATCGGCAAACAAATGGTCTATACGGGTTTCGCCCTGCATCGCCAGACGCATGGCTTCCAAGGCATCGGTAATTTGCCGGGCTTTTTCCTCGCCCAACACTTCACGCGCGGTGTCCAGGAACACCAACACCCAAGTGCCGGTAGGCTGTAAGCCAACCAGCATCATGTCTATCAAGTGTTCTTGGCCGCCGTGCAGACAAACCGCCATTTCGCCGCGCTGGGCGTAGATTTGCATAGGAATGCCGATACACATCAGTATTTGCCCCGATAATCGACATCGACTTGCAAGCTGGGCTGTCCGCCCGCTTGCGGCGGTTGCACGGCGAATGCACCGGATTGCAGAATGCGTTCGTCGCCAATCCGGCAAGCTTCGTCGGCAGTGGGCCGCTCCTGTTCATAGCGTTGCATGTTAAGCACCGGGTCGGTCAAATTGGCATCGGCACCGGTAAAATCCGCATTAATGCCGAAAGCATGCAGGTAGGTCAACGCCATATCAATCGCCGCTTGGATTTGTGCCTTGACGCAAGGGCGCAAGCTGCCGCCATAGTCGTCCAGTTCCTCCGGTTGCACGCCGATCAACAGCAAATACTGTGGGTCGCTACCCAACATTTGCGCCATCGCCAACACTTCCTGGAAACCGGTCTGGTGCAGGCTCATTTTCTTGGCACCGAGAAAACTCGGCACATCATCATTGGCGACGCGTTTCAATGTGCCTGGCGGCAATCCGTAATCGACCGCATCAAAGACCACCAACACATCCGCCGCCTGGACATGTTCGACCAGATAAACACCTTGCGTACCGCCGTCCATCACCTTGACGTTTTCGGGGAAACGGTAGTTTTTTTGCAGGTGTTCGATTACCCGGACGCCAAAACCTTCATCAGCCCAAAGGACGTTGCCTATGCCCAGCAGCAAAATATTCATCGTCAATCCTTAAGAAAAATGTTGTCCACGAATACCCACTGGGGCACAAGAAGCACGAAAGACACGGAATCTCTTTAAAAATTTTCGTGATTTTCGTGTTTTTCGTGGACAAAATGCTGTTTTTAAATCAATGGACATCGTCCAGCGGCTTGTCGTCTTTAAACGTGCGCCAGCCCGTCACCATCGTTGACAAGATGCTTTGCCGCGATAATTTATCCTCGCGCACGGCGACATAAACATGGATCAGCACGAAGCAGACGATCAGCCACATGACCAAATGATGCCAACTGTGCAGGCTTTGGCTGTCACCGAACAATGGCAGCACCCAGGAGCTGAACAAATTGTGTTGCCAACTGCCCTGCCCCGCGCCTTCGCCGTATAACGCAAAACCCGTGATAATCATAAATAGCGAACCCCAAACGAAGGCAAAGTGCATCGCCAACAACGCCAAGGGGTTATGCCCTGCGTACTTGCGCGGCTCCTTGACCAAAAAAGCGTACCACAGGATTTCATGGCCTATGCCTTGCCAAAAACTCCGGCTCAATATCGGTGGTACAAAAAGTTGCCGGGCATGTCCGTTACCGGCATAGGCCCAGTACGCCCGGAACAGCAAGCCTATCGCCAACAAATAACCGGCGGCGAAATGCGCAAACCGGATATAGCCCATCACAAAATGATCGGATGCCTCGCCGCCCACTGATGGCAGCGGCGAGGCGATTAAATAGCCGGAGACCGTCAACGCGACGATGACCAAGGCGTTCAGGCCGTGCCATAGCCGCACGGGTTTTTCATAGACGTAAACGGCGGGGGTTTGAAGGGCGTTGCTGCTCATGCGGTTACTCCGTTAAGCGTTCAATAATAGATACAAACCTAGACCGCTGGTGATGTAGCCCGAAACGCGCAAGCCAAACCGGTGTTGGTTCAGCATCGCGCCTAGACCCAAACCAATACCGTGCAGGCTGGCGGTGGCAAGCAGAAAACCTACCGCGTAATCGACGGGCGCGGCGGCTAAAGGCATTTCCAAACCGTGCGCGACACCGTGCAACACCGCAAAACCGGCTAATAAGCCGATAGTCAGCAAGACGGGGAAGCGGCGCGACACACTGAGCAATAAGCCTACGATCAGCACCGAAGCCAGTATGCCCGTTTCTACGCCTTGAATGTTTAAACCTGATAAAGCCAGCCCTGCACCGCAAACCATAAAACTTAAAAACGCGGCGATGGTAAGGCTGGCGTTGAGCCGGGTTAAGCGGCTGGCCCATAAACCGACACCGAGCATGACCAATAAATGGTCCAAGCCTAAAAAGGGATGGCTTAAGCCGCTGATAAAGCCGTCGATGTCGTGTGCACCTGTGTGCGCCGAGGCCGTCGTGGCGGTTAAAGCCAATGCCAGCAATAAAGCGGCGGATGAAAAATGTTTAATCATGGTTAACTCCTAAATCAAATGATTTTGTAATTCGGGATAATGTTTAAAATTGCTGTCAATGCTCATCAACTGACTGGAATAGCCCAAGACTGTTGCAATAATCAAACGGTCAAAGGGATCTTTGTGGACAGGCGTTAAATCGACTGCACGACAGGCAATGGTTACGGATAAAGGCAACGCTCAACACCTGCGGGTTGTAAGGCTTCTTGCAACCACTCATTGACGGGCAAAGGCAACAACAAACGTCCTTTTTTAACGATTTGAGCGACTTCAAAACAGGATACAACCGAAACAGCAACCCGTTCAGCTTGCTCTATCGTGTCTATTTGCCGTGTTGATAAATAGCGGTCTTTATCGTTCAACCACCAAACCCAGATATGCGTGTCTAACACAATCATTTCAGACACTCAAAATCCTCGCTATCGACACACGGTACAACCAAGTCCGCTAATATTTTTCCTTTACCTGCAATAGAAGCGGGAGGTTGGCGGCGTTTGTCAGTAGCAACGGGATGATTTTTAATGCGTTCATGTAGCGCAATATTGACCATTTCATTAATGTCATCCGTTGCTAAACAGTAGCTTGCACTTTTTAACAAGGCATCGTCTATCGTAATGATTTGCCGCATAATTCACTCCATTTTGATGGGTTGCTTCGGGTGTTTTTCTGAACAATAGCGTGCGTAATTACGCACGCGACATGAACATAGCACGAAAAACGACGCAACAAAATGTCGTAATAGCTCTCCTAACGCACCTTAACCTGCGTCAATTCCGTACCGTCCGGGCTGATGATATGCGTAGAACACGCCAGACACGGGTCGAAACTGTGCAAGGTGCGCAAAATTTCCACAGGCTCCTCGGGACGTTCGACTTTGGTGTTCATCAACGCCGCCTCGAACGCGCCGATATTGCCTTGCTCGTCGCGCGGCGAACCGTTCCAGGTCGTCGGCACCACGCACTGGTAATTGGCGATCTTGGTATCTTCTATTTTGAGCCAATGCCCCAACGCGCCGCGCGGCGCTTCGGTGAAGCCTACGCCTTTGACGCTGCTAGGCCAGGTTTCAGGATCCCATTTCGTGACGTTCGCGGTCGCCAAGTCGCCGGACTTGATATTCGCCATCATCTTATCCATAAAATAGCGCATCTTGCCCGCCGCCCATTGCGCTTCGAGACCGCGCGCGGCGGTCCGGCCCAAGGTCGAGAACAAGGCCGTGACCGGCACGTCCAACGTTTTCAACACAAAATTTATCTGCTCGGTGATTTCCTTGTTGCCTTGCGCATAGCCGACCACATAACGCGCCAACGGCCCCACTTCCATCGCATGGCCGCGCCAGCGCGGGGCTTTGATCCACGAATATTTGGCCGCTTCGTCCAGTTCCTGGATATGGGTGCGGTCGCCTTTCGTGTTCGGCCCCAGTTTGTAATTGGGTTCAGTGATGCCGTCCCACGGATGCAGGCCCAGCGCTTCGTCCGGGTATTTATACCAAGAGTGCGGGATGAATTCCTTGATTTGTTCGGGATCGGCCAAATCGACGTCATGGACTTTGGTCAAATCGCCATTGATGATCGCACCGCGCGGCATCAGCAGATTCGCCGCCGAATAGTCGTTGGCGTTATCGGGGATGTCGCCGTAGGCCAACAGGCTAGTCCCGGACAAACCGCCGCCGTACATCCAGCCTTTATAAAACTGGGCAATAGCGAGCAGATCAGGGATGTAAACTTGGTCGATAAAGGTGATGGTGCGGTCGATGATGGACGAGACCAGATTCAGCCGCTCCATATTGACCGCGCCCACCGCACCTATGCCGTCGATATTGATCGCGCACGGTACGCCGCCGACCAGCCAGTTCGGATGCGGGTCCTTGCCGCCGAAGATGGTGCGGATTTTCATAATGTCTTTTTGGAAGTCCAAGGCTTCCAGATAATGCGTGACCGCCATCAAGTCCGCTTCCGGCGACAATAAATAAGCCGGGTTCGTCCAATAACCGTTCTTGAACGGGCCCAATTGCCCGGATTCGACAAATTTCAGCAAACGGTTTTGCGTGTCGCGGAAATAACCGGGTGACGATTTGGGGTTATGCGGCGAAATGGATTGCTGCAAGGCCGAAGTCGCGGCGGGGTCGGCTTTCAGCGCATTGACCGGATTGACCCAATCCAAGGCGTGCAAATGATAAAAATGCACCAGATGGTCTTGCACTTGCAGGCTGAGCTGCATCAGGTTGCGTATTGAATTGGCGTTTTCAGGAATCTGTATTTTTAGCGCATCCTCGACCGCGCGCACCGAGGTCAAGGCGTGGGTACCCGTGCAGACACCGCAGATGCGCTGCACGAAGGCCCAGGCATCGCGCGGGTCGCGGCCTTTCAGGATCACTTCAAGGCCGCGCCACATCGTGCCGCTGGAGACGGCGTTGCGGATGATGTTGTCGTCGTCGATATTGACTTCGCAGCGCATGTGTCCTTCGATGCGCGTGACCGGATCGACGATGACACGCCGGCCTGCGTCATTCAGGTTAAAGCCGTTGGGGGTTTTGGTGACTGTCATTATTGCTGCGCTCCTGGTTGTTTATCGCCGGATTTTTTAGATCGGTTCAGCGCGGTCAACCCGGCATGGGCAGCGACGCCCAGACCGACCACGGCGGCAGCAGTACCGCCGACGGCATCAGCGTTGGCTTCGATGCCGAACTGGTTAATGTCGGTGAGGCGCTCGTAGAAACTGCCTTTATCCCAGAAACCGTCTTCGGAGCAGCCAATGCAGCCGTGACCGGACTGGATCGGGAACGATAAGCCTTCATTCCAACGCACCGTGGAACAGGCGTTGTACGTGGTCGGCCCTTTGCAGCCCATTTTGTACAGGCAATGGCCTTGCCGTGCGGCTTCATCGTCCCAATGCTCAACGAATTGCCCTGCGTCAAAATGTGGACGGCGGTAGCATTTATCATGGATGCGCTGGCTGTAGAACATTTGTGGACGGCCTTGTTTGTCCAAAGTCGGCAATTTGTCAAAGGTCAGCAAATACGCCACCACCGCCGTCATCACTTCGGCAATAGGCGGACAGCCGGGCACTTTAATGATGGGCTTGTCGGCCAAGCCGGGTATTTTATGGGTCGGCGTCGCTTGGGTCGGGTTGGGCTTGGCGGCCTGTACACACCCCCAAGACGCGCACGAACCCCAGGAAATAATCGCCTTGCAGCTTTCGGCGGCATATTTGAGCTGTTCGACGAACGGTTTGCCGCCGATGATGCAGTACATGCCGTCCTCGGCCAACGGCGCATTGCCTTCAACAGCCAAGATGTAATTGCCTTTGTATTTCTCGACAATTTCGTCAATGATGGCTTCGGCGTTGTGGCCCGCCGCCGCCATGATGGTGTCGTCATAATCCAGCGACAGCATCGACAGGATCACGTCTTTGGCTAAAGGATGACCGGAGCGGATAAAGGATTCCGAGCAACAGGTGCATTCCAGGCCGTGCAGCCACAACACCGGAATGCGCGGCTTGGTCTCCATCGCATGGGCGATTTTCGGCGCGAAAGAAGGAGCAAGCCCCAGCGATGCGGCGGTTAGGCTGCAAAACTTGAGAAAACTGCGGCGGGTAATGCCTTGCCTACGCATGACATCGTAAAAGGTTTCATTCATTCAGGAACTCCTGGCGTTGTTGTGTAGCTTGTGAAGAATATCGCATGGACTTTCTTCAGTACCGCGTTTCCAACCTATTCTTTTTCCAGTATGCCGCCTCCGTTTATCAGGCAAGCATGCAGGCGTTTGGAAACGCTGTGTCGTTATTATTTTTAGTGCAGTAAGCGGTGCTGCCCTCCTGCCGATACTGCTGCTCAAAGCTATTGCAACATCCATACCGGATTAACGCCGGTCGAAAAACCTTTATAATTATGAGAAAAATAATGCTACTAGGAAGACGAATATGTCGGCTATACAACAAACACAACAAAAAAACAGACTATTGCTGGAAATATGACATAGCCACAGGCTGTCTGGGCAAATTAACAATCCGGTGTAAAAATGACCTCATTTGATAATCATGCCTGGAGATTTTTCCCATGCCCCATGCCGCATATCTCCGTCACAGCACCAACTTAATCGGTGTCGCAACGACCTGCATCGCCAATCCTGTCTTTAATGAACATCCCAAACCGCAGCATATCGCCGGCACCCGCGAATCGGCTTCAGGCTTGTTTGAGCAATTGGCTAGACAATCGAGGCTCGCCGACTCCGGAAGAAGGCGCGCACATCAAAGAGATGGCTAAGAAACCGAATAGTTACCGCTTAATTAAAGCGAGGGAGTACCAGGCGTTTAGTTGATCTGGATTTAATAACTGATGTTACGCAGCCCGTAATTTCTGCAACTCTTCATACGCCATCTGGTTTGCTTTTATAAACAGCTTCGCCCGCGTGGCGAAATGGTTGGTTTTATGTTGGCTATGTAACCGTTAATTTATGTAACCGTTAATTGTTGAAAAAATTTTATTTTCTGCGAAAAGCCTTATTTCATGCGGATTGTAGTTTTCTCTCAAAGCCGCGTCGTTTAAGGCTTCCATAATTAACGGTGACATAGCCTTTATGTTTGATCTTCAAACATTCCAGCTTGTACCCACAGGGCACCTACGAAACACGGCATAGATGGACATGAAGAGGTGGTTGTTCTGGGTGGTGACGGTGCGGGTCGGCGACTTTGCCAATCCCGCGTTGGATTTCAGAGACTTATGGAACTCTTCGACCTTCCACCGTTTTTGGTAGAGGGCCGAGGCCTGTCCGCCGTCGCACGCCCAATCGCTGCATACCCGGTTCAACAAACCGATGCTGCCGTCTTTGTTTGTCTTGTGCCCTATGGGTAAAAGACCCGCCGGACGAACAGGACTTCTTGATTGAAGCCCTTCATCCAGCCGCGCACAGCCTGTCGACCCGCCAATTCCAACTGACTGATACCCTCTGGGGCACAAGCGCTATCGCTAACCCGACCTACATTACTTAAATTATTCCAGAATAATCTTATACTGCTTCCGTAACGGTATTGTCGGGATCGTTGATACGATGAAACGTTATGATGATGCTACTATACTCAATTGAATTAAAGCCAATTTAAGCTTAAACAACCTGTCACCCAATCATTTAAGGAAATTATCAGACCTCGCACAGCAATGCTTTTCCTTTCCGCCGTCATGCCTTAGCTCTGGCCTTAGCCACAGGTACGCCCAGGACAAGCCGTTCTTTTGGTTAATTAATACCTAAAATCAGTTAATAAGTCACATAGTTATTTTTCCGTCCCGCCTTATATTTAGACCGTAATTGAAATTACACCATAACCCGCACAGGAAGATTGAGTTTTATCACAACCAACACGACCAATAACCCTTACCTAGCCTAAAGGACATTATCATGAACACCCTTATTAATTGCTTGCCGTTTCACCGCCATGCTTTAGCCTTGGCATTAGCCCTAGCCATCAGTCCGGTTCATGCCGGCACTATCAATGTCGGCGGAACTTGTACGCTGGCCAATGCCATTAACAATGCCAATACGGATTCGGATACCGATGGCGTAGGCGGTTGCCCGGCGGGTAGCAGTGCTGATATTCTGCGCCTGAAGGCCAATCAAACTTATACGCTTAACACGGTAAACAACCTAAACCAAGGGCCAAATGGCCTGCCGTCCATCACCAGTAAAATTACGGTCAATGGCAATGGCGCGGTCATAAAACGTAGCAATGCCGCCGACACCCCTAGTTTCCGTCTGTTCCGCATCGGCAATAATGGTAACCTGATATTGAACAATCTCACCGTATCGGGCGGAAAACTGGAGATCGATAACTTTTTTGATGGCTATGGCGCAGGCGTTTTGAACGGAAGCTCCCTAACGCTGATCAACAGCACCATTGCGGGCAATGCCGCTTTAGGTACAGGCGCACTAGGTAGTGGCATCGCTAATGGATACAAGGCGGTTTTGGCCCTGAACAACAGTACGGTTTCGGGCAATCAGGGCGCCACCGCCCTTGCCAATATCCGTGGCACCACAACGCTGATCAACAGCACCGTTTCCGGCAATCACACCATTAACGGCGGGGTCGCCGGCATTGTTAACATTGAGACCAGCACCATGACCTTAATCAACAGCACGGTCTCCGGCAACAGCAGTTTGGATCCGGCGCAATATGGCATCGGCGCTATCCAGAACAGCGGCACCATGGCACTCGTGCACAGCACTGTCTCGAATAACCGCATCGCCCATGGCGTTAACGCCGGCATCCAGAACAACGGCTCGCTGACTTTGACCAACAGCCTCATTGCCAATAGCACAGGCGGGACGGATTGTTTTTCCGCCCCTGCCGCCATTACCTTGCGGGGCACTAACCTCATTGAAGACGGCGCTTGTAACGCCCCTCTCAGCGGCGACCCCAAGCTCGCCCCATTACTGGACAACGGCGGCGCCACCTTAACCCACGCCCTGCGTAACATTAGCCCTGCCGCCAATGTTGCCAACACGCTTTGCAAAAAAACTGACCAACGCTATGTCAGCCGTCCGCAACCAATAGGCGGAATTTGTGATATTGGGGCTTTCGAGCAAATAAAACCGATACCCGCCAACATAAAAACATTGATCAATTTTTTTGATGCCCAAGTTTCTGGTGGCGGTATCGTTGGCATTGGCTCCAATCCGACTTATAAACTCAATGCGGTACGCAACCAGTTGTTGACGGCGGGTGACAATAAAATAGCATCGCTAAACACCCAGGCTTGCAGCCAACTATCAAAAACCCTCACCCGTCTCGATGCGGACAATTTACCAGACAAGACTGATTATGCGACTGGCAGTCAAATTGCGGCGTTAATCACGCAAATAAACGCCTTGCGTAGTGCTTGGGTGTGCCAATAACCCATCGGATAACAACTGGATTCACTATTGAGTCATGGTTGAATTAAAACTAATCTAAGGATTTGGAATCGAATCTAACCGTTGTATTTTTGGAGCACAAACCTTACCTGCTGGGGCATAAAAGGTTTTTACTCATCAACAGTTAAATGAAAAACCACTTGCGTAGTTTCACTGCGACGGCAATTCAACTGGTAGCCTGCGGGTACACTGTGATAAAAGACAGTAGTACAGCAACCACCCAATGTCGGAATGCAAAACAGTTTTTGTACTTATTCCCCTTCTTTAAGTGTGCTTGCTCCGATTCAGTGGCTATGATAAATAGCGACAATCCAACCGCTTCTAATCTTAGGAGGTGTTTTAAGGAAGGTGCATGGAATAAATTCGCGGATCAAGACCTTTCAGGTTTTAAAAACCTGAAAGCAACTGTGTTAAAGCTAAAAGCTTTCAGGTTTTCAAAACCTGAAAGCAACTGACGAGCTGTTGCGGAAATTATTTCATGCCCGTTCCTAAAAGTGTCGCGAGCCTCACACGGCACTTTTAAAACACCTCCTACGCCATTTTTTGGAACCCAAGCCATGAGCATCCCCTTTGCCAGCCAACACACCGCGTCTTTTCCTGCTTTGCTTAATTTCTTGGGGGCGTCGGTGCTGGTATCGACTTATCAGGCCGGGCAATTAATCATCCTACGCACCCAGGATGATGTCCTTAACACCCATTTTTGCGGGCTCGACAAACCGATGGGCTTAGCGGCGCATAGGGAACGCTTGGCAGTCGGCACGGGTTATCAATTGTGGGAATACGCCAACCTGCCCGCTGTCGGGCAAAAATTACCCGGGGAAATCCCCCACGATGCCTGTTATTTGCCACGCTCGGTACATATCACCGGCGACATCGACATCCATGAACTGGCTTACAGCGATGATGGCGAATTGTGGCTGGTCAACACCCGCATGTCCTGTCTGTGTACGCTCGATTCGGCCTACAGCGTCGTGCCGCGCTGGCGGCCCCCGTTTATCACGGCTTATGATTTAAGCGACCGCTGCCATCTTAACGGCCTGGCTTTAAAAAATGGCAAACCGGCTTTTGTCACGGCTTTAGGACAAACTGACACCGCTGCGGGTTGGCGTAGCAATAAAGCGGCCGGCGGTTTGCTGATGAGCGTACCCGATGGGCGCATCATCAGCACGGGCCTGTCGATGCCGCACTCACCACGCTGGTATCAAAATAAGTTGTGGTATCTGGAATCGGGTGCGGGGCAGTTATGCACGGTCAATACGCAAACAGGGCAACGCCAAGTCATCGCCCAAGTTCCGGGGTTTACGCGTGGTTTGGATTTTGCCGGACGTTACGCATTCATTGGTTTGTCGCAAGTGCGCGAGACGGCGGTGTTTTCCGGTTTGCCATTGACGGCGCAAGCAGGCGAGCGGCACTGCGGCGTGTGGGTGGTTGACATAGAAAATGGGCAAACCGTGGGCTGCGTGGCATTTACCGGCTCGGTGCAGGAAGTGTTCGCCGTGCAAGTGTTACCGCACCGATTTCCGATTCTGCTGGAAATTGACGATCCGCTAATCCGCACGTCCTACTCCTTGCCCGATGAAGCACTCGCCGAAGTGGCCACCCCCGAACCTGTAGCCATCGCTTTCGAAGCGGCTACGCAACAGCATAATCAAGGCAATCTGGAAGCTGCGGTTGCCGCTTATCGCCAACTATTGGCAGAAACGCCTGGGCATATTCCGGCGCGTTTTCATCTCGGTGTCGCCTTAGCCGATCTGGAACGCTGGTCGGAAGCCGAAACGGAATTATTGCAACTGCTTGCCCTGCAAGCCAATCATGCCGAAGCCCATAACAGTTTGGGCCTGTGTTTCGCCGCACAAGAAAACTGGGACAAAGCCTTGCACCATTACGGACAGGCTTTGGCTGCCGACCAGCAATACGCCATCGCGCATACGAACCGCGCGATGGTCCTGCTGAAATTGGGCCGTTTCAAAGAAGGTTGGGAAGAATATGAATGGCGTTGGCAAACCCGATCTTTTACGCCTTTTGTTTGCCCGCAACCGCGCTGGCAAGGTGAAGATATTAGCGACAAAACCTTGTTGGTGCATACCGAACAAGGCGCGGGTGACGCGTTGCAATTCGCCCGTTTCCTGCCCTTGCTTGCCCAACGCTGCAAAAAATTGCTGCTGGTTTGCCCTGAAAGCTTACGCCCTTTACTGGCAAACACGGCTGGCGTGGCGGAAACCCGTGTAGGCAATGTGCCGCTGGACAGTTTTGATTATTTTTGCCCGCTCCTGAGCTTGCCGCATATTCTAGGCATTGACATGATTGACATGGATGCGCTACCCGTTGCCGTGCCGTATTTGTCTGTTCCCAAACATATCGGCGTACCGCATCTCGCCGGGGAGGGATTAAAAGTCGGCATTTGCTGGGCGGGTAGCCGCATCCACCCCAATGACCACCACCGCTCTTGCTCTTTATCAGACTGGCTACCGCTATTGTCGATGCCGGAAATGGATTTTTATAGCCTGCAAACGCCGTTGACCAGCGATGAGCTTGAATTGCTCGCCGCACAAGGGGCTATCAATCTGGAACCGGAATTGACCGACTACGCCCGTACCGCCGCCTTGATCGCCCAACTTGATTTGGTGATCGGGGTTGACACCTCGGTCATACATCTTGCGGGGGCGTTGGGCAAACCCGTTTGGGTGTTGCTAGGCAAACATTTCGACTGGCGATGGTTGCTGGCAGGTGAAGCCTGTCTTTGGTATCCATCCATGAAGTTGTTCCGGCAAATCCAAACGGATAATTGGGCCGAGATGATGCACCGCGTGGCTTTGGCATTAACCGCTTTCAAACGGTAATTTTTGACATTATCCCAGCGCATCAAAATCCTAAAAAAGTCCTATGAAACAGATCGTTATCTGTGCTATAAACCTTAACTCCAAGGCACAAAAAACAACTAAAAACATTATTTTTTGGAGGATATTATGAACCGTTTCACCTACCCGTTGCTGGCTTTCATACTGATGCTGGCATCAACATCCGTTTTTGCAAAACCTGTCACAGTCACTATTGAAGGCTTTGCATTTAAACCCGCCACCGTAACCCTTGACCTGGGTGACTCTATCACTTGGACCAATAAAGACACCGCCACGCACAACACAACCGCCGACAATGGCGAATGGGCTTCAGCCAATCTGGGCAAAGACCAATCTTTTACACGCGTTTTTAAAACCGCAGGTACGTTCGCCTACCATTGCAGCATCCATCCGGGCATGACCGGAAAAATCACTGTCCGCACGGCGGAAGAAACCCGCGTCAGTATCGGCAAGGGTATCGTCAGCGGCAGAAATCCAGTATTACCGATTACACTGGATCTGGCCGGCAAAAAGGCCAAACAAGTCTACTCTGGCAGTTATATAGTCAACGCCCAAGGCAGTTGTGCAGATTGCCACAGTTGCCCGACTTATGCGGCCGGACACAATCCTTTCAAAGGTGAAAACCTACAATTCAATGCACCGACGTACCTGGCTGGCGGTGTACAATTCGGCCCGTTTGTATCACGCAATCTGACCCCGAACGACAAAGGACGGCCAGCCGGTATGACTTTAGCGCAATTTAAAAACACGCTGCGTACCGGGCATTCGCCCAATTCCCCTGGCTCACTGTTACAAGTCATGCCTTGGCCTATTTACGGTAAGATGAGCGATACTGATTTGGATGCGGTTTATGCTTACTTAAGCAGCATCCCATCAGCGGTGACACCGGCCCCTGCTTGTGCCAACGCAGGCCAGTAAATTTTGAAGGGGTGCCGGACGCAATGTCCGGCACTTTATTGAATAACTACCTTACAATTCGAAATCCGCCGGATTCAGCCCTAATTCCTTAGCTATCTTAGCGGCGACCTTCTTTTCCGTTTCATCAAAATGCCCGTCAGCAGCGGCAATGGCAATGATCATACGGATCAACAAACGTGCTGCGTCAGAATTTGATTTCATTTTACCCAAGGCTTGATAAGCCTTGGCTTCGCCGATGTCCTTGTCAAACTCCAGTTGTCCGACATGATCCTGAAAGGCTTTGATCACATCGCTAGTGGTGAACACAGATAAAGCGTCGTGGCCTTCGATGAATTTGATCATTTTTTGTTTTTCTTCGGCACTGACACTGCCATCCGCCATCGCCACCAAGGCCGAACCCGCCATCGCGGCATTTAAAAAATCTTTGTTTTTAAATTTTAACGCTTCCGTTTTTAATTCGTTGGCTTTCGTTTTTAGTTGATTAAGAAAGTTATCAAAACTCATGATGTGCTCCTGATTTAGTGGGTGGGTGGAAATTAACCGGATAATTCAGCGTATTGCTCCCGTGTCCTGGGCATTTTAACACCGTAACAGTGATGCCGGTTAAGGATAGCTTTGCTCCATTGCTGATGGGTGGCGACTTCGCACATGCTATTGTGCATCTTGAACACGGCGGGGGCGTCATCTTCATTCAGGCTCAAGGCCATTTCGTAATCTTCCCTGTCAACCTCATAGGCGCCTTCGATAGCCTCAATTTGATCAGGATGGATGGCGGTCTTGCCCGTCAAGCCATGCGCCAAATCCAAGACAATTTCCCGTTGCAAGGTCACGGTATCGTTAAGATAGTCAAACACAGGCGCGGACAGTGCGAAATTATGCGGCTTAAACAGCGTCACCAATTGCGAAATCACACAGCCCATCGGCGTGTCATAAATCGTCATCAGGCGCGGCCTGCGGATACCCAACACGTTCATCAAATCGTTGCCGCCGATACGCAACATCAAGATGCGTGGAAAAACATCGGCTTGGGTTAAGCGTCCACATAAACGGATCATCTCTTGGCTATCAAAAACCTCGCGGGTTTCCAGGGTCGGCATGACTTTAAAAGAGGTGCCATGCAATTGGTCAAAATAGGCATCGAAGACCTTTTCAGTGAATTTTGGCAACACAAAGCCGTCAATTTTTTCAATCGCAGGCAATTCCAACAAGCGTGCCAACACAATCGGATTACGGACGCGGATAAAACGGTAACGTCCAGGTGTGGCGTCAAAATCTGGCAAACACGAGGCCAGATGCTGCAAACTACTGTCAATATCTTGATGCAATACCGCGTCTTCGGTACAAAAAATCATCGAACGTAAAAATTTGAGTTTCTCGCCATTGGCAATCGCCACCAAATCCCGCCGGTGTGCGGGCATATAAAGCGGTGCGCCTAACATCCACGGAGAAAACAATTCGGGCAATGAAGGATGGAGCATGGTCATAGGGTTATCTCTTTGATTAAGGCTACGGCGCGGTAAGGTAAATCAGGACAGACGACTATCGGGATGGCGCGGGACTCGGCCAACCACCGCAAATGTAACGTCGCTTCTGCGGCATCATCTTGCAACAACAACAAACGGGCTTCACGGCGTAAAAATACACGGGTCGCTTCACCGATGCCCGGTTTGATGAAATTAGTTTGGCTGACATTATACCGCGTTGCCAAATCGGTAAGCAGTTTCTCTGAGATTGCCGCTTGTCCGGCTTGGTAGTGGGCGGGGCGGATGTCTCGTTGCGGATGGCGCCATTGCCCGGCGACGCTGGCGAGGATTTCGTCAATAAAAAAAACCGACAAATCGTGTTCGGCAAAATCCTGATAAAACACACAACCGTGAAAATCGGCTGCGGCGGCGGTTTGCACATCATACACCGAACGGCTGACCAAACCCGACACCGTGGCGTTCAAAATGCACGAGGGGATCAAATAATCTTCCGCCGAAGCCGCCACCGCCGCCGTGCCGGACAAATCCGCCAACACATAAAGCTCGGCGGGTATAGTAACATTATCCGTTTCGGCAAACCGCTGCAAACTCGCCGCCAATTGCCGCCCGATCACGCCCTTCCCCGTCCAGCCATCGACAAACACCAGCGTTTCCGGCGCGTGGCGTTGCAGGATATGGCGCAAGGCATGGGTGTCGATGCCGACATCGCGGATGATGGAAATGGAATAATGCGCCGCGTTAATGTGGTGATAGCTTTGCAACACCCGCTTCAACAACACCCCAATCGGCGTCCCCGCCCGCGCCAACGACACCAGCGTGACCCCATGCGGGCGCGTGGCGACTATACCCGCCGCCAAACTGATAATATCCGCCGCCATCCGCTGCCTGTTCACCGCCATCGCCTGCCGGAACAACTCCAGATACGCCGCCGAAGGCAAAGACTCATGGCTGAGCATTTGCGAATAATGTTTCTGCCCCGATTGGATCAGGGCTTCTTTGACCGCTATCGGGGTGTTTTCGATAGTGATTTGTTTGAGCAGGAACTCAACATCATCGACGGGGTAGCTGCCTGAGAAGGGGATTTTGGTCATGTTTTGAGAGTTAAGAGAAAGTTGGTGTACCCAAACGGCATAAAACGATAGGAATCCAGTAATCCTCCATTCTGGCAGTTCCCTGCCAATCAATTTTTCTATGACGTTCTGATTTGGTAATGGCTTTGTCGGTTCAGATTTGAATTCCCTAGTTGTTATAGATTTTCTATAGCCATCAAAACTGGATGTGTCAATATCAATAGGGTCTGATTCAACTTCTTTGAGGAATTTTTTTGGCTCTATATGGGTTTTGGGGTCTTTTTATCGTTAATAATCACGCAAAATGACGAAAATCGAACGAAAAAACGAACAATTCGATTGTTTTTAACTGTACGAAGTTGGCAGATGCCATCCTTGGCATCTGGATTCCGGCAATCCCTGCCGGAATGACGGGTATTTTTAATGTTGCCATGCTTATTAACGGCTTGCCGTACATCTTTAGCAAAAGACCTTGAAACCCATATAGAGCCTTTTATTTTTATTTTTATTTTTATTTTTATTTTTATTTTTTCATTAGTTTCCAATGCGAGTTGTTGATTTAATTGTTTAAATACTGAATCAATTTCTCGTTTGTTTTTATCAGCTATCTCAGCCGCACTTAACCCTTCTTTAAAAGCCGCGATAAAATCTACCATTACAAATTCCTCTCAAATGTAACCCTGATGGGAAGATGGTCAAAAATGGATTGGCTATTTTAACCCTTGTTAAATATTCAGGAATATTGACAATCCCCGTGAATGTTTCGTTGGTAGTTCCGCAATCGGAATGATAATAGATTTGTCAATAAAATATTGCGATGACTGTACGCCTTGAAGTACGGGCATTCGACCCAATAAATCGGTAGGCTTGACTTTTTACAAATCATTCCGATTGCAGGACTACCGTTTCGTTTAAAAGCCATTCTGTAGCCCCTAGAAATGCTGACGATAAAGCTGTTTTCCCACCCTACGCTTCAATGCCATTAAGTTAAGAAAACAAACTTAAAAATCAAATGGTTATATTTGATATTTTGCAATCTTTCCTTCGTAACAGATTGATTTTAATAATTTATATCTTAACTTAACTTAACGGCATTGGCCCTACACCCGCCCGCTCATTGCTACCCCGCCAACCGCTGATGCAACTGGGTATCTTTAGGAATTAGCGCGTAATCGCATAAGGCCATGAACGGCGCGTCGGTGTGGCTGTCGCCTGCGGCAAAGGTGAACAATTCGGGGTGTTGTTGCCGGTAGCGTTCCAGCAAGAAGCTCACCGCGTGTTCTTTGCGGATGATGTCTGGCAATACGGCGAGATTATTGCCGTTCAAATGCCAATACAAACTCCTGTCGCGCAGGTGCGGGTGGTTGATGATGACTTCGTTCAGCATCAGCCGTAGCGCGTCTTCCCTGCCTTCGCTGTGTTTGATGACGCCATACCAAGTGACCTCAAATTCGTTGACCAGGCGCGGTTTGTAACCTGGGTAGCGGGCGGCGAAGCGTTCCACGTCCTGCCAAACTGCCAACAGCTTTTCATAATAATCCGGCAATTCGGCTTGCAGTCGCGCCAGCCATTGTGGGTCGATTTGGCGTTGCTTATCCAAAATCACCGCGCCGTGGATGATGACCGACTCTTCGGCAAACGGCAATTGCACACGGGCGAATTCGCCGGCGTCGCGTCCGGTGACGGGGATGATTTTGAAGTCTTGCTCAAACCATTGCCATAGCCATTGTTGCTTGTGGGTGGCGTAAGAGTTGGCGGTGCCGTCCGACAATAACGCCCGTACTTGCAACCGGGGGTCGTCGGCATCGGGGCATTTGTGCAGAGTTTGGAACAAGGTGTCGTCAAGGTCTAAAAAAATGTAACGTTGCATCGTGGGTGGACTGGTTGGTAAGTTGGAAACGTGCGCTGATCGCCTGCCAAGCGTGTAAACGGCTTAGCACTGCGTCATTCAGCGGCGTTTCATGGCACAAAATGATTTGCCGATACGCGGACAAATCCAGATTGTAGAGAAAATTCGGGATGTTATCGTCGTAATTGTCGGTGAACTGGCACACCGAACCGATGGCATTGCCTGGGTGGATAGGCGAGCGGGTGGTGCTTTGCACTTTGACTTTATAACCCGCCCGCTCCAACTCCCGCCCCAGCATGATTGCGGGCGGGTTGCATTCGCCCGTGCCTAACACCAACACCGGGCGCGGGTCAGCGTCGCCAGCTCCTAACAGCGGCAACAGCCGTTCCAGCGTCCCCGCTTGCCAGTGCAAGGGGGCCGCCATGCCGAAGCGTCCAGGCCAAGCCAGCAGATGCTTTTTGCAGCCGCCATTGCCGGAGACGTTGATGGTGATTCCGTCCAGCGCGGCGTTGTGGCTATCGTCAAAATGCAACACACCTTCGCGGAAACACACCCATTCGACTTCCACACCCGACTCGGTTTCCAGAAAATGTCGGTCAGCAGCATGGGCGAAATTCACCAGACTGACGATGAATACTTTTTCCAACTGCGGATTGACCACTTGGTAGGCTTTAATCAAGCGCAAAAAGGTTTTGCCTGTGCTGATTTCATCATCAACCAGCACCAAAGTCCGCGCGGTTTGGAATAGCTGCCGATTTATCGTTTGCTCAGGATAATATAAAAAAAAGTCAGTAGCGTGACTGTGTGCCTCTTCAAATTCCAGCCGGTCACAACCTTCAAACACATAGCGCGTGGTTTGCATGAACAGCGCATCTTGCACACCTTCATGGCAAGCGGCGGCAAACACGCCATAACCCAAGCCCGTCGCCGTCTCCGCCATACCTATCCATAACGACGGCGCGGCGATTTTTTGCTTCAACACCAAGCGCGCCAAAGCCCGATAAGACCAGGCCATCATTTTAGGTGACACGGGATAGTGCTTGCCCAGCACCTTGCTGACCAGCAAAAACTTGCGCTTGCTGCTGACGCGGGCGGCAAAGCCTAATAAGCGATGGAGGGGGATTTTGCCCGGAATTAGGTTGAGGTGGAGTGTGCCGGTAGCTAGGGGGATGGTGTGTTTTTTGGGCATTTTATGGTGAGTTTGGAATGAGATTTTGGGATATTGAGCAGCAAAACCTTTCAGGTTTTTGAAATCAGAAAGGCCTGTTTACATACAGTGATGATTTTTGGGCATGACCCTTCTAATTTCAATTGTTGGCTCAGATTGCCATCCGTCGTAAACCATCCCGAAAACAGCAAAAACTAGGTGATTGGTTTTGATCAACGTTTAAATGTCGGGAGATTTCTTTTGCCCATTTTCTTTTTTCTTCAAGCACTAAAGGCGAACGCTTGTTTTTCAATAACAAAGCATCAATTCCACCCAAATGAATGGCTTCAGCTAAAAGTTCCCATGTGCCGATTTGTGAGTCTTGTACATAATTATCGAGAATATCTTGCCGTACATCAGGATAGGCGGATTTTAATGCGGCTGCATCTCCTAAAAACCACGCTTCCAATTCTTCAACGGCAATACGGAATAAGGTGCGCGGCTTAATTTCGCAATAATCCAATAAAGCCAGCAATTGATTTTTAAATGCTATGCAATCTGCTTTATCATCAAGGTCAACCAACACAAGCACGACCAAATTTGGGTTTTGTTCTATGCCGTAGCTTTTTAATTTTGCAGGTAAATTGTGCAATAGTGTCTGATCGTTTTTATTAGGCTCTGCGGCAGGATTCTCTGGCAGTTTGCCAATACCTCGATGCGGGCGAATATTCCAAGTATGGGGTTGGCGATATTCGCCAATAATTTTTGGCATTAATATGGATAAAGCGGTATTTTCGCATTGCCCCTCAACCAAAATCTCAAAGTGCATAGTTTAGCGGGCATCCAGATAATCGCTGTACCATAACGACCCTAAAGGCAAACCTTCATTGACCATGTTTTGGACGTAAGGAATATCACTGGCACGGGTTATTTTGGCGAAACCGTCTTCGCCTTTTTCCAGTACCCAAACTTCTTCCGGTTCTAAGGCATCAACAAAATAAGGCTGGTGCGTGGTGATGAACAATTGTGAGCCGTCATCCTTTCCGGTGGCATGGCTACGGAATTCGGCGGCTAAGGTTTCCAGCAGTTTGTGGTATAGGCCGTTTTCGGGTTCTTCGATGCAGATGAACGGCGGCGGATTGGGGTCTTCTAAAAGTAGCAAGTAGGCGAAGACTTTGAGTGTGCCGTCGGACATTTGCGGGGCGTAAAATGGCTTATCAAAGCCTATGTCTTGGAACAGCAAATGCAATTGGTTGCTGATCTGGTCGCGGTAGGTTTTGATTGAACCAATGCCCGGAATTTTTTCAGCGATGCGGTTTAGGATGTTTTGGAATTTGTCGCGGCGTTCGCGTTCCATGAATTGCACAAAATTGGCGATATTGTCGCCTTTACTGTTTAGGTGTTGTTGTGCGCCGGACATGGGCAGAGTTCGGGCGGCATCGGGAGTAAAATAACTAAGATACCAATTTTCGATAAATTGACGAAAAGCCGATATTCTAGGATGTTGGGTAAGCGCACCTAGCGTAGCTATACCCAGTTTTCTATTATCAGTTAACCCGACTGCTTCAAATGAATTCAAGCCATTTTTTTGTGCGATTTGATTGATTACAGATATTGATAAATTTGAGCTTTCGTTTCTAAACTCATGAGTTGCTTCGGAAAGGAGTGTTTGGAGCTTATCAAGCTCGAAACCATTTTCATTAGTGTCATTTAAATTTATTTCCTGATCTTTTAAAGCAAAACCAAATCCTTTGATAAGCACTAAGTAATAAATCGTACTTTTACTGGATACTTGAAAAAATGACTCAGCCGTTATAAAAGGTCGGCCATTCCCATCAATATCAACAGAAATTTTATATGTAATAAGAGAATGGCTGACACTTTCCCTATAAGCTATTTCAAATTCAATGGCACCTGATTGTCCTTGCGAGCGAATCCCCTCGAACCCGCCTCGGCCAGATAAATCACAAGCATCTTCAACTCCTAATTTAAGAGCGTCTGCTAAAAAACCAAAAACATCAAATAGTGTGCTTTTACCAACGCCGTTTTTACCTATAACAACGGTCATTGGTGTTAATGGCTCAATGTCAAAAACGTTCCATAATTTACCCAACGTCACATCCTTCAACGTCTTAAAATTCTTGACCCGAATGCCCTCAATCTTAGCCATAAGCTATCCGCCATATTTATAGCCGAACGTCAACCCACATTCCTCAACACCACAGGCATCCCCACTTCCGTAACCCGCAAGCCATAATCAATGCTAGGCACAATCACCTTCTCCCCCTTGATCGCCTGTAAAGCGACTTTCGCCAGATTCACGCCCGCCAAACACGCCATGCCAAAACCGCCTGACGGACGCGGGTTGATTTCCAGCAACTTTGGCCCGTACTTGCCTTCCTTAAACTGGATGTTGAACAAGCCGTTCAGGCGGTAATGCCTGCTCAGGCGTTCAACCATACCCTGTATATCGGCGTTGTTGTCAATTTCCTGACCGTGGCCTTTGAGCAGGGGTTTTTTACGTTGCACGGCGCATAGCAGTTCGCCATGCCGCCCGGCGCAATCGACGCTCCATTCGTGTCCGCCCAAGTGTTCCATGACCAACATCGTCTCGAAATGACGGGTGTTGAACATACCCAAACGCAATTCGGATAGCGGGATTTGGTATTCCACGCCTTTGGCTAAATGGGTGATGCTGTCGCGCTGAGTGTCAAGGATGCGGAAACCCAGGCCAAACACGGACACGGAAGGTTTGACGCACAGGCTTTCGTGGCGGGTGGACAATTCCATGACGGCACGGTCGAACGCATCCAGATTATCAACGGCAATAAAGTCCATCGTCGGGGCAATTTCGGGGTTTAGCGCGGCGTAAAACCCGGCTTTGTTGTCGAGCAAACTCAGCGTGTTGTAATCGGCAACCGACAGGACTTGCACACCGATGGCCTGGAAACGCTCATGATGCTTGCTGATAAGCGCCGCTTCTTTGCCGGGCCAAAACAAACCGATCCGATGGCTTAGGCAAAAATCCAAACACCAGAGTAGATAAGCTTCATCAATCAGGCTCGGTTCAAGGTAGTATTCGTCTGCCGCCAAAAAAGCCGAGGCGGTGTTGTGGGTGTGGGTGCAGATAATCGTGACTTCACCTGGCCGTCCGGCCAGGTGAAGGTTATTAAAGACTGCGCTGATGGTGGAGAAGGTTTTATTGAACCAAATGCGCATTAGTTTTAAAGATGGGGGATGATTTGCGGCAGCAAATTTTCGATGGTGCGGCCGGTGCCGTTTTCGCCGATGGCGTGCATTTTCCATTCGCCATTGTGGCGGTAGACTTTAGCCATGATTTGCGCGGTGTGCGAACCTTGCGAACTGAGCGTGTAACGGGCGATTTCAGCTTTGTTGCTGCTATCGACCATGCGGCAGTAAGCATTTTCAACCGAATCAAAGGTTTGTCCGGTAAAGGAATTGACCGTGAACACCAACGATTTGACGTTGGCAGGCACTTTATCCAGGTCAACGATGATTTGCTCGTCATCGCCGTCACCATCGCCGGTGCGGTTGTCGCCGGTGTGGGTGATGCTGCCATCTTTGCTTTTCAGATGCCCGAAATAAACAACATCTACCGATTTGTTGTTATCGTCAAACATCACGCAGGAGGCATCCAAGTCTATCGAATCACCCGCGCCCGCGCCGCCACCAAACAGGCCTCCCAGCATACCGCCTTTTTTCTCGCTTTTTTTCGCATCCCAGCCCAAGCCCATAATGACTTTGCTTAAGCTGCCGCCGGATTCTTTGGACAACGATATTTTTTGCCCTTTTTGTAAATTAATAGCCATCATAGTTCCTTAAACGTTGACGCCAAACGACGCCGCCAATGGGCCTAAGCCACCGGCAAAGCCTTGGCCTACGGCTTTGAATTTCCATTCTGCACCGATGCGGTAAATTTCGCCGAAAATCATCGCCGTCTCAACTGACGCATCTTCGCTCAAATCATAACGGGCAATTTCTTGCCCGCCTTCTTCATTGACGATGCGGATGAAAGCATGGCTGACTTGGCCAAAGTTTTGTTTGCGGGTTTCGGCATCGTAAATGGTTACGGTGAAAACGACTTTATCCAAATCGGCAGGAATTTTTGCCAATTCAACTTTAACGACTTCATCGTCGCCCTCGCCTGCCCCGGTGGTGTTATCGCCCATGTGTTGGACGGCGCCATCAGCAACGACTTTATTGTTGAAAAAACAAAAATCGCTATCGGAACGGACCTTGCCGTCCAGTTTGACCAAAAACGCGCTGGCATCCAAATCGAACGCCGCGCCGTCGGTGGAGCGGGCATCCCAGCCTAAACCCACGATGATTTTGTTCAAGCCTGGGACTTCTTTGCTTAAGTTGACGTTGCCGCCTTTTGTCAATGATATTGCCATGATTTTATTCTCCTCGTTTGTTATTGATTAACTAAAAAAAACAATTTCCGTTTTTATCGTTACGGAAAGTCGATAACGCTAAGCTTCGCTAGAGTGACAAGTTGGGCTTTTGTTCAAAATCAATGGAGCAGTCCATTCATTCTTTAATCAGTTTCTTTCTGTTCCGGTTTTTCGGCTTTTAATAGCTCTGACAGAAGCTCAATATGAGATTTTAATTGTGGTGTCACAGGAATTTTCCAAGCTCTTCCAATGATATGCGACAGCAAATTAGTCAACCACAGCTTGTTTGATTGGGCTTGCTGGATGATAAATGTGTAGTTTTCCCCATCGTTGACCATAGCAAAATCTTCCACCCACACTTCAATCGCCTCCACTTCGCCGTTTAGCAGGGTTCGAACGTAGACTTTCCGGGTTTCCAGATCAAACTTAAAATCGGTCAGTTCGGCAATGCCTTTAAGTACAATATTCGCCCCCCATACCACCATGATCTTGGGTGTACATTTTATTGCCAATTTTATTAAACGGGCTTTATAACTCATTTTTAGCCTTTATCAGTTGGATGTATGATCAAAAACAAAGGAACGCTGTTTGTAGAACCGGTTTAGGTACATAATTATGATTTATACATTAATGCCGCATTGCCGCGCCAACGCCGCCAAACCGCCGGCATAGCCTTGCCCGACTGCGCGGAATTTCCATTCGCCGCCGTGTCGGTAGATTTCACCAAAAATCATTGCGGTTTCTATGGAAGCATCTTCGCTAAGATCAAAACGGGTCACTTCTATACCGGTATCTTTATTGACGATCCTAACGAACGCATGGGTGACTTGACCGAAATTTTGTTTACGTTGCTCAGCTTCGTGGATAGTCACCGTGAAAACCACGCGCTGTACGTCGCCAGGAACTTTATCGAGCAACACGATAACAGACTCATCATCACCATCACCCGCCCCCGTGCGGTTGTCACCGGTATGTTCAACCGAGCCGCAAGTGGATTTCGTTTGGTTATAAAAAATAAAATCACTGTCTGAGCGGACTTTGCCATCTTCCTTGACCATGAATGCACTGGCGTCCAAATCAAAATCAGCACCATCCGTTGGCCTGGCATCCCAACCTAAGCCGACTATGACATTTTTAAGGCTAGGGTCGGTTTTTGACAAACTGATATTGCCGCCTTTACTTAATGAAATACTCATAAAATCAATCTCAAAAAATTTAATTGGTATATTGGGTTTACATCGAAATTATAGATCCGCCAGCAACGATAAATTCATATTGCTTGGAAAGTTTAGCAATCGTTTATGCCTTAGTGACAAGCACTTGCCGCTATCATAACCTTTAATAAGGCGTTTTCCTAGATGGACGCCCTGCAATGGATATGGGAAGGGCGGCGCTTTGTGATTAAAAATAATTTTTTAATTTTAAGCAGTGACTTCACAGGCGATTATTTCTTATTTATTTTCAATTTGTTGCAAAATATAAGCATACGACAATACTAACTAAATTTTAATAATCTTGTAATTTTTCTTTAATAGCTTTGACACAATACTTTTATCATGATAAAAATTACACCGTTGTTTAAGAAAAACTTTCGACAACCAACTCATAAATCTTGAATTTAGGGTTGCTCCCTTTGAGGAAAGGGAAATAACAAAAATATCAATAACTATAGATGAGGATTTTAAAATGGCTGAAGCTCAAGATGACAATACACTGTGGTACGTTGTTGGCGGTTGCATCGCTGGCATCATTCTATTGGTTGTTTTACTGAAAAAAGATGAAACCAAACATTTGCAAAGTGGTACTGTTGCAGCACTACAAACTGAAACTTTTTCTAACATAGAAAAAAGACACACTAGCAACAACGCTACTGCGTCACAAATTTCAGGCAAATAAGTAGTATAAAAAACCCTCCGTATGAGAAATCATCGGAGGGTTTTTTTATGTTAAAAATTTGTGATTGTCCCACATCAAATCCTAAAGCCAAGCACTTCAAGCTTGGATCTGTTGTACAAATCCTCCTTGCCATAACCCTCTCCCCACACAACAAACTGAAGCAAGCATTCGACATTTCCCCAACCGCTAAAAATCTCTAGACAACCCAAGGTTTACGCATAAACAAGATCGCCGAATTTGCTGGCGGCGTCCAACCAAAGCCAGATAGCTTCGTCGCCTGACAATGCACCATAACTTCGTATAATTTTGGGTGGGCGAAATATTTTTACCATCGTTTCATAAGCCTAAACTTAACTTAGGAATAAGCCTAAAATAATTTTGGCAATTGCCAACACAGACCTGTCAGGTTTTTAAAACCTGACAGGTCTTATGACATCAATCCTTAATAATAGGGATTCCAGAATCTGGAAACTATATTAATCATTGCCCAAAAATGCCAACAATGCTTTTTGTCTGCGTTCTGGCAACTTAGCAAAAAGGCCCAACAAATATTTTTCTTTAGGCGACAATTCCCCGTAACTGTTATTCGGCTCTTTAATTGTGTAATGCCAAACCATATCGCCACGCCCAGTCGCTAACCACTCAAAACTCACTCCCGTAATTGTTGCTATTTTAATCAGATTTTGAGTTGACGGTTCCTTGCGTAAATGCGCCGATTCCCATTGATTGGCAGATGAGCGTTTGACACCAACCGATATAGCCAGCATCGCCTGTGTCAGCTTTGAATGCTCTCTCGCCTGTTTGATTCGTAGATAAAGGTCATTATTTTCCATGTAAAAAGTTTACTGACAGACAGTATAACGGTCTACGAGCCTATTGGCATACTAATTATGTATTCTAATAGAAACCAAAATATTGCTGGCTTATTGCTTAACAAGTGTTGTTTACTTATAATAAACAATAACTAAGTAATTAAATTAAAATAAAATAATGTGAAAAATTACCAAAAATAATGGTAATAATTACTTCATCTAAGCCATTTGGCAAACCGATAGCGGCGTGAACAAATAATTATTACCTTACAGACCACCAATAATGCCGTTACATAAGTTATTGGTAACCACGAGACATAAAATGCAAAATAAATATGATTTTTCCCTCAAGGAACAAAGCAAACTTTCCGTTCCTGTAGAAGATATGCAAGTAGCTATTTATTTAAATAAAGATGTATTGCTGTATTTAGCTGAAAACTGCCAAGTGAGCCAAGAAAATTTAAGTGTATTAGTCAATTATTTATTGAGCACGTATATTGAAATGGCCCGGCGCGGAGACCTGTAAGCACCCATTATTTCAAGTGGGATGATGTTCGCACCAACAATTACTTTTTCTACTCCCATCTCACTTTGAAAACGTACCACCTTGAAATAAGGAAACATCTTCTAAATCAAAGGTTATCTCTCTATAAAGGCATACGGTTTTTCAGTCAGATGGGAGTAATACATTTTAGTAGCCACAAAAAAAGGGTCTTAAGACCCTTTTAGTTTTTACCGCCAACGGACAACGCTTATTCTTCTTTGTCCGCTTCCTTCATACTCAACCGGACACGGCCTTGGCGGTCAATTTCCAGCACTTTCACCCGCACCACATCGCCTTCGTTCAGTCTGTCGCTGACTTTATCGACGTGTTCATCGGAAATTTGCGAGATATGCACCAAACCGTCTTTGCCAGGCAGGATGGTGACAAATGCGCCGAAGTCCATCAGGCGGACGACTTTGCCTTCGTAGACTTTGCCGACTTCGACTTCTTCGGTGATTTCTTCAATCATGCGGCGGGCTTCTTCACCTGCGGCTTTGTCCACCGAGGCGATTTTGACGATGCCGTCATCGGTCAGGTCAACGCTAGCACCGGTGATTTCGGTGATGCCGCGTATGGTGGCGCCGCCTTTGCCGATCACTTCACGGATTTTGCTAGGGTCGATTTTGAAGGTGATGATGCGCGGTGCAAAATCAGACATTTCTTCGCGGGTTGAAGCCAACGCCTTGTTCATTTCGCCAAGGATATGCAAACGGCCTTGCTTGGCTTGTTCCAGCGCGGTTTTCATGATTTCGGCAGTGATGCCGTCAATCTTGATGTCCATTTGCAAAGCGGTGATGCCCTGTTCTGAACCGGCGACTTTAAAGTCCATATCGCCTAGGTGGTCTTCATCGCCCATGATGTCAGACAAGACCGCAAAACGGTCGCCTTCCTTGATCAAGCCCATCGCAATACCGGCAACCGGTGCGCTGATCGGCACACCGGCGTCCATCAATGCCAAGGAACTGCCGCACACGGAAGCCATAGAACTGGAGCCGTTCGATTCGGTGATTTCAGAAACCACGCGGATGGTGTAGGGGAATTCTTCCATGTTCGGCAGCACGGCGGCGACACCGCGTTTTGCCAAACGGCCATGGCCGATTTCGCGGCGTTTTGGCGAACCGACTTGACCCGTTTCACCTACGCTGTACGGAGGGAAATTGTAATGCAGCATGAACGGTTCTTTGTATTCACCCGCCAATGCGTCAATGATTTGCGCATCGCGTTGTGTGCCTAAAGTGGCGACCACGATGGCTTGGGTTTCGCCGCGTGTGAACAGGGCCGAACCGTGGGTGCGTGGCAATACGCCAGTGCGGATGCTGATCGGGCGGATGGAATCCAATGCGCGTCCGTCGATACGTTTGCTTTCGTTTAAGATCGCATTGCGGACGATGGTGTATTCCAGATGTTCGATAATCGTGCGGATCGCATTCGCTTCGTAGTCACCGTCAGCGGTGAGTTTTTCAACGGCGGCGTTACGGATGGCTTTGAGCTGTTCTTGTCTGATCAGTTTTTCCGGCACTTGATAAGCGGCTTTGATGTCCGCTGCAACCGCCGCAGTCACTAATCCAACTAAAGTGGCATTGGCTTCGGGAGCTGTCCAACCAACCACGCCTTTGCCTGCCGCATTGGCAAATTCGTTGATCGCGTTAATCGCCGTTTGCATGTGTTCGTGACCGAACAACACTGCGCCTAACATGACTTCTTCGGATAAGCCAGCGGCTTCAGATTCCACCATCAATACCGCGTGGGCTGTGCCGGCGACAACCAAGGTCAATTGTGATTCTTTTAATTCTGCTGGGGATGGGTTTAACAGATACGCACCGTCTTTATAACCGACACAAGCCGCACCGATAGGGCCGTTAAATGGCAAGCCGGAAACCGCCAAAGCTGCGGACGCACCTAAAAGGGCTGGAATTTCGGGATCGACACTAGGGTTTAACGAAACCACGGTGGCAATTATCTGCACTTCGTTGGTATAGCCTTCAGGGAAGAGCGGACGAATGGGACGGTCTATCAAACGGGACGTTAAGGTTTCTTGCTCACTAGGCCGCCCTTCGCGTTTGAAAAAACCACCCGGGATTTTGCCCGCCGCGTAGGCTTTTTCTTGGTAATTTACGGTCAACGGGAAAAAATCCCCGCCATTGGCTTCTTTTTTGCCCACCACGGTGACGAGCAAAGTGGTACCGTCAACGTCGATCATCACCGCGCCGTCGGCTTGGCGGGCAATTTCACCCGTTTCTAGCTTGACTGTGAGTGCGCCGTATTGAAATTCTTTCCTGATAGGATTCACTATAAGATTCCTTTGTGTAGAGGTTCGGATAAGGATATGGCGACCATATCCCTACTGGGGTTGTAGCGTTTCTTGTTAGGGACGCAAACGCTTGCGTCCCCCCAATGGCATCTTTACTTACGCAGACCCAGACGTTCAATCAAAGAACGGTAGCGGGCGACGTCTTTATTTTTCAGATAATCCAACAACTTGCGGCGTTGGTTGACCATGCGCAACAAACCACGGCGGGAATGGTTGTCTTTTTTATGGGCGGCAAAGTGCGGTGTCAAATGTGTGATGTGCGCGGTCAACAACGCGACTTGCACTTCTGGGGAACCCGTGTCGGTTTCTGTCAAACGGTAAGCTTCAACAACGGCTTTTTTTTGTTCTGCGGTAAATGGCATGTTTTGATAATCCCTATAAGATTAAAGTATAAAAAAATAAAGCCGCCAAAGGGCGACTTAGGAAAAATCCTGTTCCACGATAGGGTGTAGAGCAGGACGGCGTGGCTTCGACACAAGGCTTGCATCTTGGCCTATTGACGTCTCCAGTATTGTGAAGACGAAAAACAGTGTGTATCTATTTGTTCATATTAAACAATTTTCTCGGTGCTATTTTACCATCCAATAGCATTTCCCCCAACCCCAAAAACAGGGTTTCGTGGTACAGCCTGACAGTACCCAATCCGGCATTTTCAAAGTGGATGGCCTGCCCATAATTGATAGCGATGGTTTGTGCGTCAGACAGATACACGGCTGGCAGCGCGGACAAAGGTTTATCAACTGGAATCAAGGTGTTGAACAGCGTTTGTTCGTCCATCGCCGCCAATGTTTCCAGTGTCTTGGCTTCGCTGATGGAAAACTGCCCTGCCCCCAAACGCCGTAATGCCGTCACCGTGCCGCAAGTGCCTAAGGCGTGGCCTATGTCTTCCGCCAAAGAACGGATGTAAGTGCCTTTGGAACAAGAAACGTCCAAGTCCAATTGATCAGCCGTATGGCTTAACAAAGTCAATCCGTAAATATGGATGTTCCTCGCCTTGCGCTCTATCGAGATGCCTTCGCGTGCCAATTCGTAAAGTTTTTTGCCCTGATGTTTCAAGGCCGAATACATCGGCGGCACTTGCTCGATTGCGCCCGTGAATTTTTGTAGACAGGCTTCAATGTCGGAAAGCGTCAACGCCGGCACCGGTTTTGTGTCAACCACCTTGCCTTCGGCATCCCCGGTATCGGTCATCACGCCTAATTGCACGGTGACTTGATAGCGTTTGTCGTCGTCCAGCATCAACGCAGACACTTTGGTCGCTTCGCCAAAACACAGCGGCAATAAGCCACTGGCTAACGGGTCTAAAGCTCCGGTATGCCCAGCTTTATTGGCATTGAACAAGCGGCGGACTTCCTGCAAAGCCTTGTTGGAAGACACGCCTAAGCGTTTGTCCAACAAAATAATGCCGTGGACGTTACGGTCGGAGGTGCGTTTGCTCACCAATACTTTATCCAACAATAGCTTCATTGATAGCCGTCAAAATCAGTCAGTGGCTCATTAAAATCATCGCTAATAGCAAACAATCCTGTAGCTGTACCTAATTTGCGTTTAACTTGCGAAGCAAATGGAATGATTTTGGCGACAGGCTGGTTATGTTGCAAAACAACGATTTCTTCACCTTGTTCAATCAACTTAATCCATTCAGGTTGTTGTTCAATTTCCAATGTCAGCATAGTTACCTCTGAAAAATAAATTAGATGTTAATCGCCATTACTTTTGAAACAGAATCATGCCATCAAAATACGCTCGATTCAGAAATAAAAAATCTTAACTGACCCATTTTTAGCCATTCACTATTTAAGGAGTAATCAAATGAATCAGTCGGGATGTTTAGCGGTGACAAAATATCCCGCTCCGTTTGCGCTGCTAATAATTGCTTGGCTACGTCGGCAGCGATAGCCAAGGTTTCTGTCAAGGTCTGCCCTTGCGCCACCAAGCCTTGAATATCCTCAGATGTTGCCAAACAAACCCCTTCGGGCAATTTTTCTATGTGCAAATTAACCAGATATTCCATCACAATCTCCGGCTACCAACTTAAGGCGGGACACAGGTAATTTCCCAATTACTCGTAGGTATTTAGACCTTCCAGGTTTTTAAAACCTGGAAGGTCTGGCCCAGTTGTTTTTATCCCGCCTTAAGTTGGTAGCCCAATCTCCTAAGACTCATCTTCAGGCAATGTCTTGTTGACTTCGCTCAACAATTCCGCCACCCGCATCCCCGTATCAAATGAATCATCGTAATGAAAACGTAGTTCAGCGATGTGACGTAGGCGCATCCGTTTGGCGAGCAGGTGGCGGATTTGCGGGGCGAGTTCGTTCAACACTTTCAGATTGGCTTTTTTGCCGTCGGCATCGGCGTTCAGCACGGTGACGTAGACTTTCGCGACGGCGAGGTCACGGGTGACCTCGACTTCGTTGATGGTGACGAACCCCAACCGTGGATCGTCAACCTCACGTTGCAGAATGTACGAGAGTTCTTTCTGCATTTGCGAGGAGACGCGGTCTTTGCGGCCATACTCTTTTGCCATGCTTACAATACCCGTTTGACTTCAGTGCGCTCGAAGACTTCGATTTGGTCGCCCGCTTGCACGTCGTTGTAGTTCTTGACACCGATACCGCATTCCATGCCCATTTTGACTTCGGCGGCATCGTCTTTGAAACGGCGTAGCGATTCCAACTGGCCTTCGTAAATCACCACGTTTTCACGCAGGACGCGGATCGGCAGGTTGCGTTTGACATAGCCATCGATGACCATACAACCGGCAATCGCGCCGAATTTTGGCGAGCGGAACACGTCGCGGACTTCGGCGAGGCCGACAATATGCTCCCTGATTTCCGGGGCCAGCATACCGCTGATGGATTTTTTAACTTCGTCAATGGCATCGTAAATGACGCTGTAGTAATGCAAATCCACGCCTTTTTCTTCGATCAGGCGGCGTGAAGTGGCATCGGCACGGACGTTGAAGCCGATCAGGATCGCACCGGAAGCCAAGGCCAAGTTGACATCGCCTTCGTTGATACCGCCGACACCACCAAAAATGACTTTGACTTCGACTTCATCATTCGACAAACCGACCAAGGAACCGCGCAAGGCTTCCAAACTGCCTTGTACATCGGTCTTGATCACCAGGTTGACGCTGGCCAATTCACCTGCCGTCATGCGTGAGAACACTTCATCCAGTTTGGACGCTTGTTGGGCGGCTTGACGGGTAAATTTCTTGCGGTCTTCACGATGTTTCGCCAGGTCTTTGGCAACCCGCTCGTTTTGGACCACCAAGAATTCATCCCCGGCATTCGGAGTACCGGACAAGCCCAAAATTTCGACAGGTACTGACGGGCCGGCTTCTTTGATGGTTTTGCCATTTTCGTTGAACATGGCACGGACGCGGCCATATTCATGGCCACACAAAACCATTTGCCCGTTTTCCAGCGTGCCTTTTTGGATCAGCACCGTAGCGACCGCACCACGGCCTTTGTCCAAACGTGATTCGATGACAATACCGGATGCCGCGCCTTCGATAGGGGCTTTGAGTTCGAGAATTTCGGTTTGGACAATCAAGGCTTCGATCAAATCATCAATACCTGCGCCTGTTTTAGCGGAAATTTTCAGGAATTGGACATCACCACCCCATTCTTCCGCCAAAACGTTGATCGTAGACAACTCCTGCATGACTTTATCGGGATTGGCTTCGGGCTTGTCGATTTTGTTCATCGCGACAATGATCGGCACGTTCGCCGCCCGTGCGTGTTCCACCGCTTCTTTCGTTTGCGGCATCACGCCGTCATCGGCGGCGACTACGACAATAACCACGTCGGTGACATCGGCGCCCCGCGCCCGCATCGCGGTGAACGCGGCGTGGCCTGGCGTGTCGAGGAAGGTGACCGCGCCGTGGTCAGTTTTGACTTGGTACGCACCAATATGCTGGGTAATCCCACCCGCCTCGCCGGCAGCGACGCGGGTTTTGCGGATGTAATCGAGCAACGACGTTTTACCGTGGTCGACATGGCCCATGATGGTGACGATAGGGGCGCGGGGTAAAGCCACACGGTTATCTTCCGCCAACACTTCGGCAAGCATCTCTTGCTCTAAGTCATCGTCGCTTTGCATGATGGGTTTGTGCCCCATGTCCTCAACCAAAATGACCGCCGTTTCCTGGTCGATGCTTTGGTTGATGGTCGCCATAATCCCTAGCTTCATCAGATGCTTGATGACCAGCGCGGCTTTGACGCTCATTTTTTGCGCCAAATCGGAGACGATGATCATCTCAGGAATGGTGACTTCCTTAACGATAGGCGCGACCGGCATCTCAAACTGATGACGGTTTTCAGAAGGCATGGCGACACGCTGGTTTTGCTTGCCTTTCTTTTTGCCTTTTTTGCCAGGTGTACGCAATGCGCCTTCTTCTTGCTTTTTCTTGTACGCGCCTTCCTGTTGTTTGGCGGCCGCTTGCTGCCTTACTTTTTCAGCATTTTTCTTGATGGACTCTTCAAGCCGGCGTTCTTTTTCCTGCTGTTTTTTTCTGACTTCGTCGGTTTCTTTGGCCTTGATCGGTTTATCTTGTTTAATTTTCTTGTCGTCTTTGATTTTTATCGTCGAAAACTTCTCTTCGGGATCCAGTTCATCAATTAATTCTGGTTCGGAAGACGCGTCAACCGGTGGCTCCGCCTTGCTTACACCCTCAACTTTATTTTCTTGTTTAGGTTTAGGCTGGACATGCTCTGCTTTGGCTTTTTTGGCTGTAGGTGCGGGTGCTGGCTCGGCTAGGGTTTCTGCTTCAGGCACGCCCGCTTGCACCGTTTCGTCAAGCACTGGATTTTCTTGGACAGGCTCAGGCACAGCGACGGCGACTACGGTTTCCACCGTGGTTGGCAATGGCGGCGTTTGCGGCACTTCTTCAACCTGGACAGGCTTTATCGGCTCGATAATTTGGGCCGGTTCCGCTTCCACCATCTCAGGCCGTTTGATATAGGTTTTCTTCTTCCGCACTTCAACGCTGATCGTTTTTGAGGAACTCCCAGGTGCTGTGGACTGTTTGATTTCCATCACTTTCCGGCGTTCCAGCGTCACCCGTCGCGGTGAAGAGGCGGTGCTATCTTCCTGTTTTCCGTGGCGCTTACGCAAATGCCCCAGCAATTGCATTTTCTCATCTTCACTGATGACATCATCAGGGGAGCTGGCAGATAATCCTGCTTCTTTCAGTTGCTCCAATAATCGCTCTAGTGGTATTTTGACTACTTCAGCTAACTGCCGTACCGTTTTATCGCTCATTTATTTCCCCTTTACTCGCTGTGCCTTAAGCAAACCAAGGCTCACGCGCCTTCATAATCAATTTTGCCGCCCGTTCTTCTGTCATGCCGGTAAAATCCAGCAAATCATCTATCGATTGCCCGGCCAAATCATCCATAGTAATAATTCCATGACTTGCCAATTCGTAAGCCAAATCATCGTCCATGCCTTCCATTGTCAATAAATCCTCAGCCGGATGGGCGGTTTCCCTGGTTTCTTCGGCGGCAATCGCGCTGATCAACAAGGCATCTTTCGCACGGCTTCTCAACTCATTGACGAGATCTTCATCAAAACCTTCAATATCCAGCATTTCACTGACCGGCACATAGGCAATTTCTTCAACCGTATTAAAACCGACTTCTGCCAAGGTTAAGGCGATATCTTCGTCAATATCCAATTGCTCCATAAACAACTGGGTAATTTTGGATATTTCCGCTTCGTTGTTCAGCTCAGCTTTGGACGCATCAATGACATTCAGCTCCCAACCCGTCAATTGCGAGGCCAAGCGCACGTTTTGCCCGCCCCGGCCTATGGCCTGCGACAAATTTTCTGAACTGACCGCCAAATCCATGCTGTGCTTGTCTTCATCAACGATAATAGACTGGATTTCAGCCGGAGACATGGCGTTGATGACAAATTGGGCTTCGCTGGGATTCCAAAGGATAATATCGACCCGTTCGCCTGCCAATTCGTTAGTGACTGATTGCACCCGCGCCCCCCTCATGCCGACACAAGAGCCAACCGGATCCAATCTTGGATCATTGCTTTTTACCGCCAGTTTAGCCCTGGAACCCGGATCGCGGGCGGCAGCCATGATGGAAATAGTGCCTTCGGCAATCTCGGGCACTTCCAGGCGGAACAAGGCCGTCAACAATTCTGGCGCAGTGCGGCTAATGAACAGTTGCGGGCCGCGTTGCTCCAGACGCACGTCTTTCAAATAACCTCTAACACGGTCGCCGATACGGATGGCCTCGCGCGGAATCATGTCTTCTTTGGCTATAAAGGCTTCGACGTGACCGCCCAAGTCCATAAAAATACTGCCTTTTTCTATGCGTTTGACGATGCCTGTGACCAACTCGCCAATACGTGAATGGTAAGCATCGACAATTTTTTTACGCTCGGCTTCGCGGACTTTCTGGATAATCGCTTGCTTGGCGTGTTGCGCGGCAATGCGGCCGAAATCGACCGAATCAATTTCTTCTTCAACAACATCACCTACGTTGATATTGGGATCATCCATCTGCGCCACTTCCAGCAGGACTTGGGTGGTCGGGAATTCCACATCGCCATCACAAGCCGGATTAGGCGCAACCACATCCCACTGCCTGAAAGTTTTGTAATCGCCGGTTTTCCTGTCAATGGCAACGCGGGCTTTGATTGAGTTCACATGACGCTTGATAGTAGCGACTTCCAATGCTGATTCTATCGCCTGAAAAACAATTTCCTTGTCAATTTCCTTTTCGTTGGAGAACACCTCCACTACCAATAAAATTTCTTTATTTGCCACTTCGAGCTCCTTTTTCGATGCCTTGATTAAATGCTTTTTTTCATTAAATGGTTATCAGGTACTAAACGCGCTTTACTCATGGCACTAAACGGCACTTCAAAAACCTGGCCATCTTCCTTAAGTGTAATAATATCACCCGCAACACCTTCAATCGAACCTTTGATTTTTCTACGGTTTTCTATGGGTTTAAATAAATTGACCAATACGGTGCTACCGATAAAACGTTCAAACTGGCTGATTTTAAAAAATGGACGGTCTTCGCCTGGTGAAGAAATCTCCAATTGATAGTTGCCCGGAATCGGATCTTCGACATCCAGAACACCACTGATTTGATGACTGACTTTTGAGCAATCATCAACCAAAATGCCGTTTTCACTATCAATATAAATCCGTAACAGACCGTGCTTGGGATGCGGATGATAGTCGATACCGACACATTCATACCCTAAACCTTCAACAACTGGCTCGATCAGATTGACCAAATGCTCAGGGGCCTGCTTCATTATTTCCTCGCTTACTTACGCACAAAAAAAAAGAGCCTAAGGCTCTTCCATTAACAATCAATTGTCAGCTTCCAAAATCCGAAGCCCTGAAAATAAAAAACCCCAAAACGGGGTTTCTTGATCTGGTAGCGGGGGCAGGATTTGAACCTACGACCTTCGGGTTATGAGCCCGACGAGCTACCAAGCTGCTCCACCCCGCGATTGATTCGAATAGTATAGTCGCTTTTTTTTATTTATCAATCTATTTTTAAATTTGTATGACAAATCCAACGGCAATTCGTTATATTGCACTGCTTTTACCGACACGTCTTAAGCCGTAGCCATTAAATCGCTAATTGTTATAAAAACTTCATGGAACATAGCTTGGGTCAAGCGTTTGGTTTGCATATTGTAACGGCTGGTATGGTAGGAATCGACGAACATACGGCCATCGGGCAGCCGGTGTTGTCTGCGGTGTCCAAAAACATACTGGCTGGTTTTCAATTGATAGGCTTTTAAAACGGCTTGGTGGGCGACAGTCCCTAGTGCCAAAATAACCGCATTGGCAGGCAATGTTTGTATCTCGGCCGCCAGATAGCCATTACACTGGCTGACTTCACTGGGCGCGGGTTTGTTTTGGGGCGGTAAACATTTTACGGCATTGGTGATCCGGCAATTGTTAAGCACCAGGGCGTCGTCAAGTGATTTGGATTCAGCTTGATTGCTGAAACCAAATTTGAACAGCGTTTCATAAAGCAGCAATCCGGCATAATCTCCGGTAAAAGGCCGCCCGCTGGCGTTGGCCCCGTGCATCCCGGGTGCCAAACCGACAATTAACAACCGTGCTTTGCTGTCACCAAAAGGTGCGACGGGACGGGCATGGTAAGTTGGATGCTCCTGCTTCACCACACACAGAAAATCAGCCAATCTTTGGCACTGGCGGCAATCTTGATCAAAATATTTTTTGGAAGGCATGATGGTATATTTAAATGACGGGGAATCACATAGTAAGCTGATCTTCATCATTTTTTAAATTTTTTACCATCCACCCCCATTCAAACCGTTGATAAAACATGTCCGGCTTCCATCTTCATTCCCTACTGTTGCTAAATGTACAAGATGTATCATCATTTGCATGAGTTTTCACCCCTGTTTTATTGACTGACAAGGCTACCCAATGCGGCTCAGCTATCAATGGTTTTCGATTTTTCGCATCCTCCTTTGCATCAGCATAACCGGGGCATTTATGCTAAACACGGTGGGATTGCTGGCTCTGCCAACGCTGGAACGCATGGAGAATATCTTTTATGACTTACGCTTGCGTAATACGCTGGTCAACACCGTTGATCCGCGTATTGTCATTGTCACCATAGATGAAGCCAGCCTGTCCCAAGAAGGACAATGGCCTTGGAGCCGCGACAAGATGGCGTATCTGGTCGATATTTTGTTTGACTATTACGGCATCAAACTGCTGGGTTTTGATATGGTGTTCCCGGAACCAGACACCAGTTCAGGCATAACGACATTAAATAAACTCGCTACAACCCAATTACACGATGACGCCCGTTTTTTATCAGCCTTGGAAAGGCTAAAACCGCAATTGTCGTATGATGATACCTTTGCCAAAAGCCTAAAAAACCGTCCGGTGGTGTTGGGATATTTCTTCAGCCATATCAAAGAAAAACTTGCCCAGATTGGCAAATTACCGCTCCCTCTGACCAAAACCAATAATCTGCCGTTCAGTCCGTTGTTGTTTGATGCCCAAAGCTATGCGGCGAATTTACCGGAACTACAAAATGCCGCTGCTTCCGCCGGTTTTTTTGAAAACCCGTTTATTGACCAGGATGGCATTTACCGCAAACTGCCCTTATTGATCCAATACCAGCATCAGCTTTATGAATCCCTGTCATTGGCCCTATTCAGGGCTTTGCTCGATTATCCGGCTATTGAATTTGCAGTGGGTGACAAATACGGTTTACAAAACAACGAAAGCCGACTGGAAGGCCTGCGGATTGAGGGGATAAGCATTCCAGTGGATGAAAGTGCGGCTATTTTGCTGCCTTTTCGGGGACGCCAAGGCAGTTTTAATTATATTTCCGCCACTGATGTCCTCAACGGACTCACCGATGTTACGAAATTAAAAGACAAAATTGTCATTCTCGGCGCAACGGCCGTCGGTTTGCTGGATTCCCGGGCGACTCCGGTCCAGCATATTTACCCAGGCGTGGAAGTCCATGCCAATATCCTCAGTGCCATGCTCGACCAAACCATCAAATCGCGGCCTAACTATATTATTGTCCCTGAAATGATTGAATTGCTGGCTATTTGCCTGCTAGTGATTTTTTTATTTCCGCATTTGACCGCCATACGCTCTGCACTCACATTCAGCAGTTTGTTGGCCTGCGGCATCTTGGCCAATTTCTATTGCTGGACAAGCCTGGGCATTGACACTATTTTAGCCATACCAATAACGCTGTTATTTTTGCTTTACGGCATCCAAATATTTTTCGGCTTCTTTTTGGAAAGCCGTAAAAAAAGGCAGTTAAGCGCGATGTTCGGGCAATACATCCCCCCGGAATTGGTTGAACAAATGAGCCAATCCGACGAAGCCTTTTCCTTGAAAGGGGAAAGCCGCGAAATGACGGTATTTTTTTCTGACGTGCGCGGCTTCACCACAATCTCGGAAACCCAGGAACCACAAGCCTTGTGTGAAATCATCAATGCCATTTTCACCCCCGCCACCCATTTGATCCACGAAGCCAACGGCACTATCGACAAATACATCGGCGACGCCATCATGGCCTTTTGGGGCGCCCCCATGCACAACCCCCACCATGCCTCAGGAGCCGTGCAATCGGCTTTAGCTATCGTGGACATGCTCGCCACCCTGCAAAGCGAATTTACTAACAAAGGTTGGCCGGTGATTGATATGGGTATCGGCATCAACACCGGCACGATGAATGTCGGCAACATGGGTTCACAATTCCGCATGGCTTATACCGTCATGGGTGATGCCGTCAATCTAGGCTCGCGCCTGGAAGAACTAACCAAGCAGTATGGCGTAAAAATCATCGTCAGCGAATCCACCCGCTTGGCTGCGCCAGGATTCGTTTACCGAGAGCTAGACCGGGTGCGGGTCAAAGGCAAACAGTATCCGATCACCATTTACGAACCCATCGGCAAAAAAGCCGACATCCTCCCCGAACAATACCAAACCATCGGGCTACTGGAATCCGCCCTGCGCTATTACCGGCAACAACAATGGACGCTGGCGATAGCGATATTTACTGAATTGTCCATGCAGCATCCAAATGACAAGTTATACACAATATATCTTGAGCGCATTGGGCTTTATCAATCATCACCACCGGAAACGGATTGGGACGGGGTGTTTACCTACACCAGCAAATAACGCCACTGGGCGCATTAATATGTAGGCCGGAATAAGAGCGTCCAAAGCGTAGCGAAGAATGGTCGTTTCCGGCGCTTGCGCCCAAACCGGCTTATTTATGCCCTGCGGGTATTCCGGCCTACAGATCTAGCGTTGTTGTGGTAATCGATCTGATATGAAAACGCTGTAAATTCCATCCATCACTGTTTATTGCAATCGAAAAGAACTAGGGCTAAAGTTGGAAGCCTGATCATTTCGCATCCCACTTATAATATGGAGCACGTCCATGAAACAACTTCCCCATTGCCTATTACTTGCCGTGTTAATCGCCCTACCCGCCTCGGCGGCTGATTTGACCCGCGCCGAAGTCGAACAACGGCTGGCCAACGCCAGCAAGCAACATCCCGCCGACTTGCGCCGCAAAGATTTGACGGACATGGACTTATCGAATTTAGATTTTAAACAGGCTGATTTATGGGGTGCGGATTTGCGCCGCGCCAATTTCAGCAACAGCGATTTGTCCGGCCTGAATCTGGATTTAAGCGTGATGTCAAAAATTAACTTGTCAGGCGCAAACCTCGCCAACACCAGCGTCTTCGGTGTCCATATCGGCGGCGCGGATTTGAGCCACGCCAATCTCAGCGGCAGCCGTTTCATCGCCAATCTGGACCGTTCTAATCTCAGTTACGCCAACCTAAGCCATGCCAATTGGGGGGTGGACATGCAAAACCAGCCTATGGGCCTGATGCGCGTGAGCTTAAACAACGTCAATTTGACGGGGGCGGATTTGACGGCCGCCAACCTCAACCGCGCGTTGATGCGTTACGCCAATTTACACGGTGCGACTTTGAAAAACGCGATTTTGTCGGGCGTGGATTTATCGGGCGCGGATTTAAGCAACGCCGATTTGTCAGGTGCGGATTTGTCCGACAGCTTATTGGAAGACACCAATTTCGCCGGGGCGGATTTGGCAGGCACGCGGTTTTCGGGTATTAAGGATAAAGGAAAGCCCAAGGGCTTGAATTCCAGCAAACATCTTGACGCGGCGATTTTTAAATAAGATTAAGGCCCCCACTAAGGAAAAACCATGACTATAGAAACCAGTGTCTTAGAACGTTATTCGGCAGGCGCGCACAGCGTCCAAACCGAGTTGTGCTGTCCGGTCGATTATGACCGCTCCCTGCTCGAACTGTTACCTCAAGAAATCATAGCCAAAGATTACGGTTGCGGCGACCCGTCGCGTTATGTCAAAGCGGGTGACGTGGTGCTGGACTTAGGTTCCGGTTCCGGCAAAATTTGCTACATGGCGGCGCAATTGGTCGGCGATGGCGGCAAGGTGATCGGTGTCGATATGAACGATGACATGCTGGCCCTGGCACGCAAATACCAAGGCGAGATGGCGGAAAAACTAGGCGAAGACCGCGTGGAATTCGTCAAAGGCCAGATCCAGGATTTGGCTTTGGATTGGGCTGCGGTGAATGCGTATCTGGCAGAACATCCGGTGAAAAATGCCGAAGACATGCTAGGCTTACGCGCTTGGCAAGAACACCAGCGGGCAACGGCGCCTTTAATTAAGGACAATTCCGTAGATTTGGTCGTGTCCAACTGCGTATTGAACCTGGTGCATGACAGCGATAAGGCACAGCTCATCCGCGAGATTTTCCGCGTCGTCAAACCCGGCGGACGGGTGGCGGTTTCGGATATTGTCAGCGACGAAACCGTGCCCGGACATCTGAAACAAGACCCGCAACTGTGGAGCGGCTGCATCTCCGGCGCGTTGCAGGAGCATGAATTTTTAGAAGCGTTCATCAAAGCCGGATTTATCGCCGTCAGCTACGACAAATGGGAAAACCAAGCGTGGCAAGTCGTCGAAGGCATAGAATTCCGCGCCGTCACCATCACCGCCATCAAACCGGCGGGAAACACCTGCACCGACAAAGGCCACGCCGTGATTTACCGCGGCCCGTACTCGGAAGTGTACGATGATGAAGGCCATGTCTATTACCGTGGGCAACGCATGGCGGTGTGTGAACGTAACTACCAATTGCTGACAAGCGACGCTTACGGCGATGACTTCATCGGCATCGCCCCCGCCCAAGAGCAAGCCGGCATACCCTGGGACTGCGCCACCGGAACCTTACGCGCCGTGGCGGAAACCAAAGGCGGAGTGCATGAGGATAAATGTAGCCCAGGGGGCGGGTGTTGTTGAAAAAAGAAGCCTGCATAGAATTTGAGGAAAACGGAAACCGAACCATGCAAAACTCCATACAATTTTTCAAAGCCGGAAACCCCTGTTTATCCGAAATCAATGCTGGTTTTTTAAAAGCTGTAGGGAATTAAATTAGCAAATAAATTAAAGTGATTGTATTTTCAAAGCTTTTTCCAATCTCACCGCCGCCACGTCCCATTGAATGTTACGGAAAAAAGCATCGACATATTGCGTTGCCGCCGCGCCATAATCCATTTGGTAAGCATGTTCGTACATATCCATCACCAGGATGGGTAAAGTCGCGGCGGGGGAATGCAGATGATCCGCCAGCCAATAATTCTCCAGCAAGCCAGTATGCAGATTATGGCCCAGCACCACCCAACCTGAACCGCCGCCCAAACCTGCACCGATGCGGCGGAATTCTTTTTCCCACGCATCGTAGCTGCCGAACGCCTCCGCCAGGGCTTTTTTAAGGGTTTCGCCCGCTTTGCCGGAACCGCCCAGATTGTGGAAATACAATTCGTGCAAGACCACGGAACCCGTGCGCGTCAGGTGTTCGCGTTTGAGGTCGTTATAAAGGAAAGGCGGCGTGTCGGCATCTTCCAAGGCCACAACAAGGCGTTTTTTTACCGTGTTTAAGGCTTTTACCGCGCCGCTGTAATTGTTTTCCCAATGTGAGCGGATCAGTTTTTCGGATATGCCATCCAGTTTCGCCGGATTGAACGGCAAAGGTTTGGGTTCGTGCGCGGTTGTGAAAGCGGAAGCCAGCGCGGTTGTTGCGGGAGTTTCCGGTGTTGCTTCCGCTGCTAGGCTATCTGATGCCAAAGCGACCAGGGCGGCACCGGAGGCGTTGGCTAAAAAATCACGGCGGCTGTAAGGATAAGGGGGCATGGGGTTTCTCCGACGATGTGTTGTTGACCCAGGGGACCTGGACAGGTTTTCAAAACCCATCAGGCCTAAGGATTTGGTTAAAAATAACTTCCCGAACTGTCATTGCCGAAACCGTAGAGACCTAGCAGGTTTTTGAAACCTGCCAGGTCTTAAATCAGGAAGTTAATATTGACCAAATCCTAAGTAATGTCTTATTCCTTGATACGGATTAAATCATGGCAACCTTTGCAAGTTTCACCGAGTTTGCCAAACTGGGTTTTGATTGCGTTGACATCGCCCGTCGCTGCAATTTTTGCCAGTTCGTTGGCGGCGGTATTAAAATTATTGGCGACGACTGTCACTTCATCTTTTTTCTGGAAGAATTCCGGTTTCAGGCGGCTGGTTTTCCAGCCGGTGCCTTGGTCAGTACCGGCACCATAAAGCTCGCCCAGGCCGGAATTGGCAACGGCGGCGATGGCATTGGCGGCGGCGGCGACATAGTCTTTGTTAAAGGTTTCAGGATGATCGACGACTTGTTTCTTGATTTTCCCGGTGTTCCAGCCCAAAAATGAATATGCCGATTGGCGGAAACGGATTTGTTCCTCTATCGGGCCGGCCAGTGCGGCGGTGGTGGCGGTTGCCAGGATAATGGCTAGGGTCAGTTTGGTTTTCATGGTTAAGTCCTCAGTGGTTAAAAATATTATTGCTTTAAAAACTCGGCGGGGTGGCCGTCACCGGCGCGCTTTCGACGGGCTTGATAATTTCCACGCCCTCCCAAACACCCCAAACCACCGCGCCGGAAATAATCACAGTGGTCAAGAAACGGAACACGCCACCGCCTATTACTGTGGTTGCCAAAGCTTTAGGCACTTCTTTCTTGCCCGTCAGCATCGGCACAACTAGGTTGGTTTTTTTTACCACGCGGTAAAAAACGATGGACGCGATATGCAGCGCCACCAGCACCAATAAAAAATTGAATGCCTGCACATGCAGACCGCTTAATTTGTCCCGTGAAGACTCGTCATCCACCAACTGGTAAAACGGCCCTTCAAAGGCAATATCATCACTGGCGCACAAACCCGTCCCGACCAACAGCGACAAGTCCGCGAGCAGGGCGAACACCGCCAACGCGCCTAGCGGGTTATGGCCGATGCCGTACCAACGGCCTCTAAGATAAGCGGCCAACCGTGGCAAGGTAGGCAAAAAACTGCCGAACCGGGCGTAGGTTGAGCCGATAAATCCCCAAATCAGCCGAAAAATCAGCAAACCCAGGATGAATGAGCCGATGCGCCCGTGCCAGTCCATCAGATTGCCGCCCAGGGTCGCGGTGACATAAGCCGCAACGACGGCAAGCACCAGCAACCAGTGAAATAGCCGGATGGGAAAATCCCAAATACGCACTGTCACTTTCATCGTATTCCCCCTTAAAAACCGTTGATAAACTGTTGGCTACGCAAATGCCCGTTAAAAAATTGGATAGTCCGCTCCCAAGCCAGTTTGGCTGCCGCTTCGTCGAAGCGTGGCGTGGTGTCGTTGTTGAAACCATGCTGCACACCCGGATAAATGAAGGCTTCATATTTGACCCCCGCCACTTTCAACGCGGTTTCATAAGCAGGCCAACCGGCATTGATACGATCGTCAACACCTGCATAATGGATCAGCAACGGGGCTTTGATTTTTGCGGTTTCTTCGGCGGTGGGTTGGCTGCCGTAAAACGGCACGGCCGCCGCCAAATCGGGTATCCGTGTCGCCAAGAAATTGACGATGCCGCCACCATAGCAAAAACCGACCGCACCGACTTTGCCGTTGCCGTCGGGCAACTGTTTCAAGACTTCGGCGGCCTTTATAAAATCGGCCTGCAATTTGGTTTTATCGAGTTTTTGGAACAGCTCGCGGGCTTTGTCTTCATCACCAGGATAGCCACCTAACGAAGCCAAACCATCGGGCGCGAAGGCAATAAAATTGTCCAACGCAAGCCGCCGGGTTATATCTTCGATATGCGGGTTCAAGCCACGGTTCTCGTGTATCACCAGCACGGTCGGCAGTTTGCCTGTGGATTTAGCAGGTTGCACCAGATAGCCACGCAAGGTGCCGTTGCCTTCGGAAGAATCGTATTCGACATATTTCGCTACGATGCGCGGATCGCCGGGGGCGATTTGCTGCGCTTGGGCAAATTTGGGGTTCAACGCTTCCAGCAAGCCCTCTGCGCCCAAGCCTAGCACGGTGAATTTTGCGGCGGAACTTAAAAATCCGCGCCGCGAAATGTCGCCGTGGACATATTTGTCAAAAAGTTTTAGCACTTCAGGGTCAAAGTCGTTGGCTGTTTTACGGGTCATGGATGTTTCCTTTCGGTAGTTTTAGAAATATCTCAGTCGTTCAGGGGGCTTTCACGCTCGTTCCCAAGCTGCTCCGGCTTCACAGCCCACAAGTTAATAAATATATATTTATAATCAAATGGTTACGATTGTGTTAAGTGGTATTTCCATCGTAGGTCGGGTTAGCGATAGCGTAACCCGACAGCATCTGGGCGGCACACCGCTACGCTGTTGGGTTACGCTATCGCTAACCCAACCTACATAAGACGTATCCAATTGATAATGAAAGTAAAAAAACATTAACTGTGGGCAGTGAAGCTCCGGCTTGGGAACGAGTAAACACCTGAAAGGTCTGGCGCAAACTTATTTCACCCGCCCATCAAAGCCCGGTGTCAGCACGGCAATCTTATAAGCCGCACCACGCCCCACGGCATACAGGGTTTTCTTGTCCTTACCCGCGAAAGCAAGGTTTTGGGGTTTTTTAGGCAGCGGGATAACGCCTAAGGCATCGCCTTTGTCGCCAAACACTTCAATACCTGCACTGGAGGCGACATAGAGCCTGCCTTTAGCATCAACGGCAAGGCCGTCCGCACCGCTAGCCCAGTCGCCCGTTTCAGTTTTGCCCCAACCCGCCAGCTTGGCGAAATTCCGTTTCGTGCCGATAGAACCATCCGCCGTGACATCGTAGGCCAGGATGTGTTCGCCATCGGTATTGGCGACATACAGGACTTTTTCATCGGTGCTGAGCTGGATGCCGTTAGGTCGTTTGATGTCGTTGGCTAGGCGTTTCACCTCGCCATCGGGGGCAATATAATAAACACCTGGCGTGGAAGCGGGCGGCGTAGGGTTTTCTTTAGATGGGCGGGTGCCGCTATCGGTGAAATAAATGCCGCCGTTTTTCGCCAGCACCAAATCATTGGGGCGTTGGTAAGCCGTGCCTTCAAAATTTTCGCTTAAGGTTTTCTCCTTGCCTGGCGGGTAAATGATGCCGACTTTGGTTTTCAGGGTTTGCACGGCAAACAATTCGCCATTGCTGTTGAATGCCAGGCCATTGGCCCCGTTAGTATTTTCCAAGAAAGTCGAAATCGTGGTATCGGGTGCAATGCGGGTGATGCGGTTGGCTTTGGTTTCGGTGAACAACACACTGCCGCTGCCATCGACGGCGGCAATCGGGCCTTCGGTGCCATCGAAACCATCCTTGATAAAATGGATAGGTGTCCCGCCCGCCGTGACCCCAGAAATGGCGGGCGTGAAGGTGTCTTCGGGAATAGCCGATTCAGCAATTGCCAAAAGTGAAGTGACCAATAAAAAGGCACCGGCGACCGGTATTGACCTCTTAAATACAGATGTAAACATGATGTATCTCCTGATTTAATTAAAAGTAACGCTAGATGCTAAGTACCCGCGCATAAGTTTTCATAAAACCTGTCAGGTTTGCACAAAAATTATTTGCATGGGTACTTAGTCATTACAAACCATTTTTATCTAAAAAAACCGCCTGTTTGTGCAGGCGGGAAAGGACCACCACCATCAAAAACTGGTACGGAAATGCACACCAAAGTAACGCGCTTCGCCGTAAGTGCCAGACGGTGCGCTAGTGCTTGAAAACTGAGCTGCGTTGGTCAGATAAATCGTATCAAAGACGTTACGCCCCACCAGATCCAGGTTGTATTGACCGTTTTTGCTGCTGACACCCAGTCCGGCATCGGTGACATGATAGGCATCTTGCCAACCCGACGCGCTGAGGCTGGCGTTGTAATTGGCCCTGGATTTATAACTGTTGACGATGAACGCATGCCATTGCAGACCTAAATCGTTCCATAAACCCAAGCCAAACGGCAGCTTATAATCCGCCCCAAAGTTGGCGGTAAACTCGGGAGCGTTGGGTATTTGCAAACCGGTCTGGTCGCAAGCGCCGGAATTGTTTAGCTCAGCCGGGCAAGGCGCGTTTTTAAAATCGGTGTACACAGCATTGTTATACGAACCGTTCATGAACAGGCTCAAACCTTTGTAAGCCAACCAGTTAGTTTCCAACTCAATCCCGCGTAAGCGGATACCGTTGATATTGCCCAAGATGGTGTTGAAACCGGACTGCGTGGTGGTATCAACCACTTGCAATTGCGATTGGAAACCTTCGACGTCGGTGTTGTACAGGTTCAGGTTGACCGCCAATTTGCGGTCGAACCACGAACTCTTGATGCCCAATTCATAATCCATCACATCTTCTGGATTGACGTTTTGTATCGAGCCATCGGAATTGGAAAATTGTGCCGCGCCGGATTTTTGCCCGCCCGCCACGGAGAAATAGACCATGACATCCTGGTTGATTTTATAACTGGGATTGACCAGCCAGTTTTGGGAGTCTTGGTCAAATCCTTGTCTTGGTGCCGACCAAATTGGAATTTTGCCCAACGCGGCTTGTTGGATACGCAAGGCGGCGGCTTGTTGGTCTTGGGAGGCATAGCTTAAATCTGCGCCGCCGCTGTAACCGTTGTTGCCTTTGTTATCGCGATGTTCCCAGGTTTCCCGCAAACCTAAAGTCAACGTCGCCTTATCGGTGATATGCCAGTTAGCCTGTCCAAACGCCGCCAAGCTGGTCACTTCCGGGTTCAAATAACCCGTTTGCAGGACATGGTTCAGCGAATCCCGCATGACTTGACGGCCCAAAGGATCGGCATTCAACAGTTTGTAATCGCTGGTTTTGGCATAAAAAGCCCCGGCATCGGCACCGTAGAGACGCTGGTTATTGGTGTCCGCCGAAGTGCGCATCCCGAACAAACCTACCTGATAGTCAATCGGCCCCGGTTGTTGGGAAGTCAAGCGCAGTTCCTGCGTCCATTGCTGGTTTTGCACGGTAAGGCCGGAAATATGCTGAATATCGGCGGTCGTGGCATCGCCGTCATGATGCGGTTCAAACAAGGAATCACGGTAGGCCGAAATGGAGGTCAATTTGTGTGAGCCTACATCCCAGTTGATTTCCCCCGACACCCCTTCCTGGTCGCCGCGTGATACTTGGCGGTCATTTTGTGAGATTCTTCGAGGATCGCCAGTCACCGTTAGTGGCTGGCCTGAATGGCGCAGATTGTCAAACCAGTCACGGTTCAAGCGCGTCGTAAAAGACGATGTTCTCACCGTGCCGTCAGCAAAAGTGGCCGGATCGTTCATCAAAGGATTGATGCTCATGGTTTGTGTAGACGATGAGCGGTCGGCAATAATCCGCGCCGACACGGTGTCGCTAGGCGTGAACAAAAATTGCACACGTCCGCCCAAGGCATTGGTTTCCTGGACATTACCGACTGTCACAGGCGAATCCAGGTTTTGGACAAAACCATCGCGGCGGTCAACAAAGATAGACGCGCGGTAAGCCAAAAAGCCCGGCAACAGCGTACCCGTCGCCGATGCCTTGCCTTGCAGTGAATCGCGGTTCCCGGCAAAACCATCAATGTAATACCCGGATTTGAACGACGGGGTTTTGGTGTTGACGTTAATTAGCCCTAAGTTACTGTTCTTGCCCTGTAACGTGCCTTGCGGCCCGCGCAAGACTTCGACATGGTCTATATCCACATAGTTGGTCCACGTCGAACCCACCCAGGATGACCAGACATTGTCCACCATGACGCCGACGCTAGATTCCATCGACTCGTTGCCGCTATTTTTGCCCAAGCCGCGCAAGGCGATACTGGTTTGCCGGACGTTGGTGCTGGTGACGCCTAAGTTAGGGACGCGCCGGGACATATCCTGCACCGTGACGATATTGTCCCGCCGTAAGGTTTCGCCGGTAATGACGGCGATAGGGATAGGCACTTCTTGCAATTTTTCTTCTTTGCGACGTGAAGTCACCACCACTTCGGACAGGTTTTTGGGTTCTTCGATATAGTCTTTGTTTTTCGCTTCCGCTGTCGTGGCGGCTTCCTCTGGCTTCGCTTCAACCGCAACAGGTGTTGTGGATTCAGTGCTTGGCGATCCGATAGCGGCGGCATTGCCGCTGTCGGTCAGGGCTTTTTTCAGACGCTCGCTTTCTTGTTTGGCTTTTAGCAATTCTTCCCGCAAACGGCTGTTTTCATACTCCAGCCCGTAATTAACCGCTTTTTCTTCCGCAAAACCGGTATCCGGTGACAGTAAAGCAGCCCCTGCAATAATCACAGCGACACCACCTAGCTTCACAGATCTGCCCGCTCCGTTAATTAAAACTTGCACAACGGCATTTAACGTCGAAGGCATTTCTGTCGTTGCCAGCAATAGTTCCACCTCTTGCTTTGGCTGTCGCCTGTTGTTTTGATGTTTCATTGTGTTTCCTTCTTATCGTCAAAAGTAAAGTCGTTTTTCCAGCCAAAACTGGTTGTTTTCATAAATTTTTCGCAAAGCAACCCATATACGGCTTAAAAAGCCGCTGATTTTTACCGCTTGGCCTTGGATTTACTGGGCTATGGTCAGGACTGACAACTTGCTGATGCCAGACCGTTCAATGGATGACATGACTTTGGCGACTATGCCGTATTGCACACCATCATCTGCGTTTAAATTGAGGGCGATTTCCGGGTCAGCCGCCTTGCGCGTTTTCAACTCGTTTTCAAAGGATTCCAGTTGAATTTCGGTTTTGTCGATAAAGATTTTCCCGGACGCATCCACGCTCACATACACGGGGTCTTTTTCTTCGGGCGGTGCGGTCTCGGCAGTTTTGGGCAAATTGACATGGATGGCGTTCGTCAACAGCGGCGCGGTGACGATGAACACCACCAGCAATACCAGCATCACATCGACCAATGGCGTGACGTTGATTTCGCCCATCACCTCATCGCCTTCATCTTGGGTTTTAAAAGCCATTAGATTTGCGCCCCTTTCGCATGCAGTTCTTCTTGTTCAAGTTTAGAAATTTGTTCCCTGCCGCCCGCTTCGCCTAGCCGTGAAGTCGCCGCCAATTTGGGGGCCGGACGTTTGATGATGAACGAGGTTTTTAAAGCCAGATGCACGAAATCAATCGCAAAATCATCCAGTAAGGCCCACACGACTTTGTTCCGGCGGATAAAAAAGTTGTAGGCGATAACGGCGGGTACGGCGACTGCGATACCGACGGCGGTGGCGATCAAGGCTTCACCGATGGGGCCGGCGACCACTTCCAAACTTGCCGAGCCGCTTTTGCTGATGCTGGTCAACGCGCCCATAATCCCCCACACCGTGCCGAACAGACCGACGAAGGGCGAAACGCTGCCTACCGTGGCAAGAATCGCCAAGCCGCTTTCCACAGCACCGCGTTCTTTCTGCATTTGCTGGCGTAAACGCCGATCCAGCAATTCTTGGCGGTCTCCGGTGTGCTCAAGGTCATGGGTTGAAGTCCCCGTTTCAGTTTCCACCAACGTGGTGAACCCCGCCTGGGCGACCCGTGCAATCGGGCCTTGGTAAATTTTCAACTCGGAAGCCACTTGCAAATCCGCCGCACTCCAAAATTGTTTGTTAAAAAGGCGGTTGTAATGGGCAATGCGTAGATGCTGTATGCCTTTGATAAGAATCAAAGTCCACGTCGCCACGGAAAACCCGACCAGGACATAAAGGGTGCCATCGACAATGGCGGTGGATGCTATATCTGACATGAAGGGCCTCAGTTTTGTAAATTAAAAGTGATGGGTACGGTCACCCAACCGGCAATTGGCGTTTTGCCGCGCATGGCGGGCACAAAAGACCATTGTTTGACGGTGCGCACGGCGGCATCGTCCAGTATCGAATAACCGCTGGATTTGGTGACGTTGACAGTGTCGGGCTTGCCATTTGGCTGCACATGCACCTTCATCAGCACCTTGCCTTCCAGCCCTCTGTCCATCGCCGCTTCGGGATATTCTGGCGACGGGTTATGCAAATAGGCGGCCCCGGCTTTGGGTTCTGTCACTTTCTCCACCACAGGCGGCGCAGCTTGGGCTACAGGAGGTACTGGCACCACTGGCCCTTTGCTTTCAACCGTGGAGACGGGCCGGGGCAAAGGTGGCGGGGCAAGCTGTGGCATCGGTTTCGGCTGGAGCTTAGGCTTAGGTTTGGGCTTCAGTGGTACCGCCTTGGGCACAGGTGGCTTAGGTGGCGTCTGGGCTTTTGGTGGCGGCGGTGGAGGTGGCGGTTGGATAATCGGCTTGGGTTGCGGCTTGACCAAGGTTATCTCCACTTTTGGCGGCACTTTTACCGGTTCGATTAGCGGTTCTTGGGCGAACATGTTTTTGTCTAAATGACCGACCAAGCTGGCATGTACCCACAACGCCAAAGCCCCGATGATCAAATAATCCAACAACTTCCTGTCACTTTGCTCCGTAGCGTTTTTTAAATGCCCCAAAACAAAAGTACCTGCCGTTGACGGTAATAGGCCGGTCGCCAGTTCACTGGCCGCCGGTTTAAAAGGGAAGACTTTCGCCGTATTACTTTGGCTAGGCGGTTTTGTATCCGCCTCAACAAGTTGGAAGTTTAATAATGGTCTGTTCATGGCTCACCCCATTCCATCAGATACGCAATCGGCATCAATCATTAATTGGCTAGAAAATCATTATCCACCAAACACTTGGACTATTTTCCATTGGCTTCAATATACCTTAAGCATAAGACATGCCATTAATTAAAATCAACAGGGGATTCTTTATGTATTTTTCTATAGATAAAAATACATCATAAAAACAATTGCTTGCGTTGTAAAATAGCCTTGGTGACAATAGGGTTTAGCAAATCTGGATATTTATAAGAATTCCAGCCAAACCGCAGCCTGTATTTTCAGCAACAAGCTGGTTGTCCACTGTTTCGCCAGAAACACCTGGGATTGGCTGGTTCCACGCTAGATGCGATACATGAGAGGGAGATATTTTTTGTCGGAGCGGGGGGATGAAAGTTTACTAGGCAATCATGTAGAAGTTACGCATTGACAGCGGGGATTTTTTAAAAACCCTGCCAATGCGAGGTCATATAAAAATTTTTACCTTTTAAAATTAAGGTATTGTTGAGAATTTTAATTTAAAGATTTCTTTTAAATTACCCATTGATGTAGCCTCACATAAAAACCACATGATTTTTATATATTTATCGCTGTCAATGCGTAACTTCTATAATGGTTGGGCATCGTTCCCACGCTTTGTGGGAATGCAGCTATTGACGCCCCAGCGTCACGTCATGCAACGCTGGAGCGTTGTAGTATGAAATTCCCCACACTAGCAGCTAGCAGAGCCTGTCGGACTACCATTTTCTGGCTTCAATCAGTTTAAGCATATCCCCGCTTTCCTCATCCACCCGCACCGATACAAACGGACAGGCTTTGACATTTTTGACGGTATTGCGGTCAATGTTCGCGCCAAATAGACGCAATACCAGCGGGTTCAAGCGTTTCATCAGCCAGGCTATCGGTGGTTTTGAGCTTAACACATGTTCCAATAACAACACCTGCCCACCCGGTTTGCATACCCGGTGCAATTCCTTCAGACCTTTTAACGGCATAGGCACGGAACAGAACACAAACGTGGCGATGACAGTGTCGAAACTGTTATCGGCGAAATACAAAGATTGTACGTCCATCAATTCCAAATCTACCACGACTTTTTTGCGCTCCTTCTGGATAGCGGCCTGTTGGAGCATACCTGGACTAAAATCTATCGCAGTGATACGCGCATAACCTGGGTAATACGCGAAGTTCTTCCCCGTACCGACACCAACTTCCAGAATATGGTAACCCTCTACCCGTTCCCAGAGTTTCTTACGCCATTTTTTAAAAAACAAGCCTTCGACAATGGCTTCAAACACTTCAAAATACGGGGCTATGCGGTCATAGCGTTTTTTAATGGTTTCGCTATTTGCTTTCATAAACAAAGGGTCGGTGTTGGCTTTAAAGCGGGCATAGTACACATAGCTGCTGAGTTAAGCAAAGCAATGTCATCTAATCCTGATCCCGGTCTGAGTAACTGGGAGTAACTGGGGTAGTAACTGGGGTCAGAGTAAGCTTAAAATGGCAAGATTTAAGCTTACTCTGACCCCAGTTATGCTGTAGGCGGCGCGCCCCTTACCGTAACGTTAGAACCCAATTGGGAACGCTCAGATGCGCCTTCATGCCTCTAAGCGACCCAATTATCAACCAAACGCTTTACGCTATTTGATGACGCCGAGTTGCTTGAAAAGCCCGTAGACATCTATGACGTCCCAATGTTCGGCGAATTTGCCGTCCTGAATACGGAAAATGTCCACTGCGGCAATGCTGTAACTTTTGTTGGTGGCGGGGATTCCCAGCCAATCCCCTTGCTGGGTGCCTGAATACGTTCCATAAGCCCAAACGGTATCGCCTTCCGCCACAATCTTGGTAAGACTGTAATTCCAGTCTGGTACAGCGTTAAACCAATCGGCAAAGAACTGCTTGAATCCCACCAAGCCTTGCGGAACAAGTGGATTGTGCTGGATGTAGCCTTCGTGCATGTAGCTATGCAGGTTTGATAGCTCCTTCTTGCCGAAGACTTCTGCACCGAAGTTCGCCAGTAATTGCTTGTTTTCCTGTAATGTGTCTTGAGCCATTGCATTATCTCCGGTAGTAAGTAAAAAAGCAGAAAGTAGGGCTGTAATAGTCTTGCGTAATAATTTCATGTGACCTCCTTGATTAAGATGCTGATCGCGATTGGTTGGTAGTACACAATCAGCGTTGCACACTATATAAAAAATGGTTACTATTTGGAAGAAGGCACCTAAACGATATATAGGTACCTAATGGATACTATGGGAACAATGAAGCCGTCACCATCAAAACAAGCACAAGTCTGGAACGTCTATGACGCTCAGTGTCCGACACGCCTGGTGCTAAACAGGATTGCCGACAAATGGACTGTCCTGGTCGTTAGTTCGCTGGAAGGCGGAACCAAGCGCTTCAGCACTTTACGGCGCGAGATCGGCGGGGTATCCCAAAAGATGCTGACGCAAACGCTTCGTGGGCTTGAGCGTGACGGTCTGGTCACAAGAACCATCTATCCCTCTGTGCCGCCGAAGGTAGAATATTCGCTTACTCCGCTTGGACGCACCTTGGTCTCACTGCTCGATGCTATCCGTGTATGGTCAGAGACCCATATCGAAGAAGTACTGAAAGCTCAGACCATGTACGACAGTACGGATACATCGAGTTTGGGTTCTAACGGCATTACCTGAATAACTGGGAATAACTGGGGTCAGAGTAATATTAAGAATAACTGGGGTCAGAGTAATATTAAAATGGCAGGATTTAAGCTTACTCTGACCCCAGTTATGCAGAAGTAATGGAAATCCAGAAATATGTAGTTCACGAAGGCATAGGGACTATAGCCAGAGGATTTGAGGAAAAAGGACAGATAAAAAAAGGAGAATTCGCAAAAATAGAAAGGAAAATATTCAAAGAAAACCAGATCAATGAGCCACAGGAAATAGACTGGAAAAAAGAAGCGGCAAAAATGAAAAGAGATCAAGCTTTTAAAGCATTTTACCAAAAACCCAGCAAATGCTTTACCCCAGAAAACGAAAAGGAAAAAATGGACTGCATCAACACACACGTTAGAGCATGGAAGCAATTCATACTTACTTATCAAGATTAAATTAAAACTTACCCGTAAGACGTAACAAAAGCGCGGTAATAATGGTTATCTGCAAAAGACCGACACCGACAACCCAACGTATTAGGTCAGCTTTAGTTTCTTGTATTTCACGCCTGACCATTTCAATATCACGTTTCAATTCAGAACGGACCAGTTCAATTTTAAGTTCCGTTTCCTTAATCCTTGCATCCAAATCTTTATTAGTGACGACGTTATCAAGATTATGTTCGTGCTTGACGTAATCGACAAGGGCAGATGTGGCTTGTTGATGAAGCCGTGTTATGGCTTCAGCTTGCGGTTCAGTCAACCCCGCCTGCTTAAGTTCGGTAACGAATTCATGGGTGTCAAAGGTTAATGTAGCCATAATTAATTAGGTTTTATCAAGAGTTGGCTTATTGTAACTGCAATTATAGAAAAATAATATTTACTACATTTTCAAATAAATACAAATAAATAACTGGGGTCGAGTAAGATTAAAATGACAGGATTTAAACTTACTCTGACCCCAGTTATTTACCCCAGTTATTTTAAAACCAAAACAGTCAGATATGAAAGCAACTAATGCGATATGATAGGGGCTGGACATACTATAGATTTACCGACATTGATGTCCAAATTCCCCAATAACCCACTAAAGGCTTTTCAAATTTTATGAATATCATCAAAAAAACTATGCTAACTTTCTTAATGGCTATCTCTTTAGGTGCTGTCAGCACTGTTGCCTTAGCAGAAGATGCAAGCGTTTCCGAAACGATTGTGCATGTTGAAAAAGCCTTGGAAGAAGTCAACAAAAGTGATTTTTCTGCCGCCCGTTTGCATTTAAAAGCAGCTCGTTCCGCATCAGAAAAAATCTCTGGTCATGACGACATTGTTAAAAAAGCCAACGCTAGCGTCATTCAAGGACAAATCCAGTCAAACAAAGGCGATGTCAAAAAAGCGGCTGAAGAATTGAATAAAGCTTTAGTGTTGTACAAATCACTATAAATTAAGTGCCTGAAAGGGCTTTTAATGAAGGTCCAAGGCAATCGAGATAGCCTTGGACTTTTTTTCAAAAAGTTGTTATTGGTGGTGATGTAGCCGTTCTAATTCATAATGCGAACAACCCCCATCCCTGCCGCACTGAAGGGGTACGCCTGTTGGAAACCAGCAAAATTATTTGACCCGCATTCCCGCTATAGCCCCGCCATCTGGCTCCAGCAACCAAATTTCCTTCTCCCCAGGCCCTGCCGCCAACACCATCCCTTCCGACACGCCAAAACGCATTTTTCTTGGGGCAAGATTGGCAATGACCAATGTCAAACGCCCTTCCAAATCGTCCGGCTGGTACGCCGATTTGATACCGGAAAAAATCGTGCGGGTTTCATCGCCAATATCCACGGTCAGGCACAATAATTTATCCGAACCTTCGACAGGGTCGGCTTTAATGATTTTAGCGATACGCAAATCCAGTTTGGCGAAATCGTTGAACTCAATCGTGTCGGCAATCGGCTCGAATTGCTTGGCGGCTTGTTTAACAACAGGTGTCGATACCGCTATTGACGACGAGGTTTTTTCCAGATTCTCTTTGGACGCTTCGACTATCGCCGTGATTTTGTCAGCATCAACACGGGTCATCAACGGCTTGAATTCATTGATTTGGTGATCCAGCAAGGGCTGCAACCCGGCAACCCAAGCTTGGGCCGAAATATTCAAAAAGCTTTCCGCTTCACCCGCCAAAACCGGAATCACGGGTTTCAGATACACCGCCAACAAGCGGAACAAATTGAGGCCCATAGAACAAACGGCATGCAGTTCCTGCTCTTTGCCCTCTGCTTTCGCCAACAACCACGGTTTTTTCTCGTCGATATACTGGTTGGCCTTATCCGCCAACGCCATGATCTCACGCATCGCTTTGCCAAATTCACGGGTTTCGTAAAACTCGGCAATGGTTTCGTTGGCGTTGATAAACTCGGCAAATAATGCGGGTTCTGAACAGTTAGCCGACAACATCCCGGCAAAACGCTTGGCGATAAAACCACTGCAACGGCTGGCGATATTGACCACTTTGCCGACTAAATCGGAATTGACGCGCTGGCTGAAATCATCGAAGTTCAAATCAATGTCATCGACACCGGCACTGAGTTTGGCGGCAAAATAATAACGCAGATATTCAGGATTCAGGTGTTCCAGATAGGTCCGTGCGGTAATGAACGTGCCACGGGATTTGGACATTTTCTCGCCATTCACCGTTAAAAAACCGTGCGCGAAAATCGCACTCGGAGTCCGCAAATGCGCCCCATGCAGCATCGCCGGCCAGAACAGGGCATGGAAATAAATGATGTCTTTGCCGATAAAATGGTACAACTCGGCATCGCTATCCTTGGCCCAGAACTCGTTGAAATCCAGGCCTTGCTTATCACACAGGTTTTTAAAACTTGCCATGTAACCAATCGGCGCATCCAGCCAGACATAAAAATACTTGCCTGGCGCATCAGGAATTTCAAAACCAAAATAGGGCGCATCGCGGCTTATGTCCCATTGCTGCAAACCACCGCCCAACCATTCGGCAAGTTTGTTGCTGACTTCCGCTTGCAAATGCCCGGCGTTTGTCCATTCGTTAAGCATGTCGGTGAAATTCGCCAAATCGAAGAAATAATGCACCGAATCTTTGGCTATGGGTTTTTCGCCGGAAATTGCCGACACAGGGTTTTTCAAATCGGTCGGTGAATACGTCGCCCCGCACACTTCGCAACCATCGCCATATTGCTCCGCCGCACCGCATTTCGGGCATTCGCCTTTGATGAAACGGTCAGGCAAAAACATGTTTTTGACGGGGTCATAAGCCTGGGTGATCGTGCGTGAACTGATATGTCCGGCATCCCGCAGACGGGTGTAGATCAAAGAAGCCAGCACTTTATTTTCATCGGAATGGGTGCTGTGGTAATTGTCGAACGCGACGCCAAATTCTTTAAAATCGGCGTTGTGTTGTTCCCAAACCTTGGCGATCAAGGCTTCAGGCGCAATACCTTCTTTGTCAGCCCGCAACATAATCGGTGTACCGTGGGTGTCATCTGCACAGACGTAATAACATTGATGACCGCGCTGTTTCTGAAAACGCACCCAAATATCGGTTTGGATGTATTCGACCAGATGTCCTAAATGAATCGGGCCATTCGCGTAAGGCAACGCGCTGGTGACAAGAATTTTTCTGTTCAACATGGGTAAAAAATGTACAGGTAATGAAGGAAAATTAGGCGGCATTATGACATAAAAAATGGCTAGTTAGGGCTGGGCAACCGAAGATAAACATCATCTGCATCGCAACGCCAGCTTCTCAGAACGTGTTCTCAGAAAATCTGGCAAAGCTTATGAAGGTTGCAGGAAGCATGGTCCCTGCGTAACATGGGTGGAATTTTTGAATTGACTGAAACCACCATGACTGATTGTGTGATTATCTATACCGATGGTGCCTGCCGGGGCAATCCGGGGCCGGGCGGCTGGGGTGCCTTATTGAGTTACAAAGGCAAAATTAAAGAACTGCATGGCGGTGAAAAAAGCACTACGAACAACCGCATGGAATTGATGGCGGCGATACAAGCGCTGGAAGCGTTAAAAAAACCTTGTAACGTCCAACTGCACAGCGATTCCAGCTATGTCTTGAAAGGCATTACCGAATGGCTGCCGGACTGGAAAAAACGCAATTGGCTGACCGCCGCAAAAAAACCGGTCAAAAACGATGATCTCTGGCGGCGGCTGGATGCCGCCCGCAACCCACACACCATCGAATGGAAATGGATCAAAGGCCATTCCGGCGACGAAGGCAATGAACGGGCGGACGTACTCGCCAATCTCGGCATTGATTCATTGATTTGACGCCAATTTTCATTTTTTGGAGTTAAGCAAGCTCTTTAAATCTGCAAACGGATTATGTGTCGCCACTGGAGCACCCGTCTTGCTGGATTTGACGCTGGCAAAACGGGTTTCCTCATATCGCGAATGCTCATTATCGTGGCAGTACAAACACAACAATTCCCAATTGCTGCCATCCGCCGGATTGTCATCATGGTTATGGTTTCTATGATGCACGGTCAACTCCGCCAAGTTTTTATGCGTGAACTCCCGGGCACAGCGACCACACACCCACGGATACATTTTTAAGGCCTGACCGCGATAAGATTGCTCCCGCAGCTCTTGGTCGCGCCGTGCGGACATCACCAATTGGCTTTGTTTGTCATTCTGGGACGATGATTTTTTGTGGGTCATACTTTATACACCTGATGATTTGTTTCGATAGTCATATTTTAGAACTTGGCTTCGGGCGGCGATAGTTATTATAAACCTCATGCACCCACGCCAGTTGCTCGGCATATTGCCCGATAATCTCTTCCAAAGGCCCAGGAAAACGCCCAGGCCATTGCAGGCCAAACTCCGGCCTTTTGCATAACGGGGCCAATAACGCCGCAGCCGACAAGTCAGCGCGGGTAAACGTATCTCCGGCCAAAAATGGGCGATGCTGCAAGCGTTCGGAAAGTTTTGCTATCCCCCTCGCCAATTGCCGGTTTGCCAATGCCGCCGTTCTGTCGTTGATATTCATTAAACCACGCATTCTTGCCGCGACATTTGGAAAAGCGATTTTCATATAAATGCTTCCATACCAAGGCGCGTTGCGGGTGAAAAACGGCGTCAAAATATCAGGATGATCCAATAGGACGTGATAACACACTATCCTGACCGCAACCCCAATCTTCCCATCAACAAATTTTTCCCACGCCAACACGTCCGCCAAGAGCGTATCATCCGCTGGAGCCAGCTTGTGTTCTGGAAAAACCTGTTCCAAATAATCAATAATCTCCCCCGATCCCTGCACCACCTTGCCGTCATGCACCAAGATCGGTAATGATGATGCGCCCGCCAAGCGTTTTGCCGTCATGACATGCAAGCCCGGAAATAGGTTTTTAATTTTATAGTCCAATCGCTTGTAGTCCAAAGCCCAACGTGCTTTCTCACAATAATGTGAAATGGGAAATTGATATAAAGTCAACATGGTTTGTCTGCCCATTTGGTTAAATTAAAAATAACATCGTAGGCCGGAATACCCACAAGGCCCGTCAGTTTATAACGTTTACGCCTCACGCCAATATCCTCAGATAAGCCAAGCATTTTGCCTCCTCGATAGTTTGATAAAAAGCCTGGTCACGGCGTTATAATGGGGCACTAAAATTATCCCAGTGTCCGGCAAAAGTATCAAACCATGAAAATACTTTCTATCCATTTCAAAAACATCAATTCCTTGGCGGGTGAAAACCGCATCAGCTTCACCCAGGCGCCTTTTGCCGACACAGGTGTTTTTGCAATTACGGGTGCGAATGGTTCGGGCAAATCCAGCGTCCTTGATGCCATCACCTTAGCCCTTTACGGCGAAACTTTCCGCTTCGACCAACCGGCTGAGTTTGTCATGACCCAAAACACCGCCGATTCGTATGCCGAAGTGGAATTCAGGCTTGGCGATGAGGCATACCAATCAAGCTGGCGGGCTGAACGTGATTTGAAAATACCCAGTTCGGCGTCGATCAAGATGCAATTGACCCGTGTGTCCAACGGTGAAGTGCTGGCGACCACACCAGCCAGCGTTTGCGCCACCATCACCGAACTGACAGGCATGAATTTCCGCACTTTCACACGTTCGATGTTATTGGCGCAAGGTGATTTTGCGGCATTTTTGAACGCGCTGGACAGCGAACGCATGGGTATTCTGGAAACCTTGATTGCTACTGACATTTACGCAGACCACCGCAACGAAATCATCAGCAACGCAGAAAAAGCCCAAAAATCGGTCGATGCCGTCAAGCAAGAACTGGCAAAAATCAAGTGCTTGACACCTGAAGAGCAGGAAGCGTCCGAACATGATTTATTGGATTATCAGGAACAGCTTAAAGAATTCCAAGACGCCCGAAAAATCTTGGAGCAGCAACAATCCGCACTAAAAAACACCGCCGCCCTGCAAATCCAAAGCGTCGACCAGAAAAAACGCCTGCAAGATTTGCAAGCACAATTACTGGTTACCGGACAATCGCTGGGTAACATCGCCACCGCGAAACAGGCGTTAATTTATAAAGAGGATTTGTTGGCCCTGGATGACAAGCAAAAAAGCTTACAGCACCACAAGACGGAATGGAACACACTACAAAACGAACTGCGCTTTCTTAGGGAGCAATTGGGCGATAAGCCCAATATACCTGAAAAAACCGGGACTGTGACTTTTTCCGAACAGCATCAAACGATTGATGACATAAAATTCCAGATCAACCAAACCCGTCTGCAAAAACAGTCAGAAACCACGCTTTTGCAAACGCTGGACACGCAAAAGGCTGAAAAAGAAGCCGCCCTGGAAACGGTGCAAACATGGCTGGACGGACACGCTGGCGACGAATCCTTGCTGGACCATTTTCCAGAAACCGCACGTTTGAAAAAACTTCGGGGGGAATTGAAGGAACTTACCGAACAATACAAACAATTCACTAGCGGCTCAAAAAAAACCTCGGCGTCAATAAAAAACACCCGTACCGCCCTCACTAAAACCCATACGGATATTGCCGGTCTCAAAGAACAGCTCGCCGCCGATGAACAAGCCCGCAACGAGCTGTTGCAAGGCTATCCCGCCGACAGCATTGACGGGCTGAAAAGCGAGCAGCAAGAACGCGTCAGACAATTCCAACATCTGTACGGTTTAGCCATTGATTACCAAAAACTCGACCAACAACGCGGCGGATGGCTGGGTTTGTTTAGCCCTAAACCACAAATTGAAATTGATATTGAAGCCCTGGCGCAAGAACAGGAACAACTGCGCGACATCATAAAACGCGAGGAAAATATCAAACGCGCCCTTGAAGAATCGGTGTACCGCGAAGCCCTGATAAAAAAATTGGCCATCGAACGCCCCCATTTGGTGGCTGGCAAGCCCTGCCCCCTATGTGGTTCCAAACAACACCCTTACCTAATACACCCGCCAGTCTCCGCCAATTCGGTACAAGCCCTGGCTGACCAAAAAATAAAAATGCTTGATTTGTCGGCAAAAGTTGAGCAGTTAGGCAAACGCATCATCACCGCCCAAAAAACTGCCGAAAAAAACCGGGCGACACAGCAACAAATGCACAAGCTCAAAGCCGAGTGGATGACGCAATGCAACCGCTTGGGCGCCGCATCTAAAGACTTGGACATAGCGAATCTGCGCTTAATGAAAATCTGGTTAAAAGAGGCCCAAGATGAATTGAGGAATATCTTGTCACTGGGCAAGCAGTACCAGAAAAAGTCCGCCCGCATCGCCAAAATCACCGCGCTGATCGCCAAAAACGAGGCCGCCACCATCCAATTGCAAGAAACCGCCATGCTCTTGGACAGCAACACCCAAGGCAGCGGTCAGGAATTGCAGGATCTTGAAACGGCATTGGCGCAATGCCGCCAAGAAGAACAGGAATTGGCGGAAAAAGTACTGACGCAACTGGCCTCCTTGGGGGAAACCATACCGAACAAAGGCAAGGAAGACGCTTTTTTTGACCGCCTCAACAGCCGTCGGCAAGACTATCAAACTTATTTTTTCCGCAGGACAAACCTGCTCGAAGAATTGTCCGCACTTTCGGCCCAACAAGCTGTGTGCCAAGCTGAAATCACCCGTTGCGACCGCCTCATCAACGAACTAATCAAGCAATTGGATGGTGAAGAATTGATTGGTGTGCATCTGGCACTGATTGAAAAACAACAACTCATCGCAGATAAGGAACGTGTAGTATCCGAGCAGGAAATCCAATTTTCCAGCTTGAAACAAACCCTGCTCGATACGCTCGCACCCACACCTTTCGCCAATCTGACCGAATTGCGCAACGCCTTGCAACTATTGACCCGTGAGCCGGAATTCACCCGGCGCAAAACCGCTTTACAAGAACAAATCATCCACAAGCAACAAGAATTGGCAAACTTGGCGGCAGAAATCGACAAACAAACCCTATTGGTTGAAAACGTCCCCGGCGCGGATGACATTTATAGGCAATTGACGCAATTTGCCAACAAAATGGACATGACTCAATTAGAAATCCAGCGTTTGCAAAAACATTTGGCACAACAAAGCCAATTACTGCAACGGTTTGACGAACTCGAACAAGAATTGCAGCAACGCGAGCACGAAGCCCAGCCAATTTTGACCGAACGTGCCTTGCTGGACACTGAAAACGGTATGGTTTTCCGTCGCCGTGTGCAGTTGCGTCTCGCCGAACAATTGCTTGCCAAAACCAACCGCATCCTGGAAAAAATCAGCGGGCGTTATTATCTGCGTTTTGATCCCGAAGTGGCTGGCTTGGCCTTGGAAATTGAAGACACCTTCCAAAACAACACCCGACGCCAGCCGAAAACCCTATCCGGCGGTGAGAGCTTTATCGTCAGCTTGGCTTTGGCCTTGGGTTTGTCAGAACTCGCCAACAACAATAAATCGGTGGATTCGCTGTTTATCGATGAAGGTTTCGGTAATTTAGACGGCGACTCGCTCACGCTAGTCCTCAGCACCTTGGAAAACCTGCGTGCTTACGGAAAAACCGTAGGCGTGATTTCCCACGTCGATGCGGTCAAAAAACGCATCAAAACCCAAGTGCAAATGGTGAAAAAACCCAACGGTTTCGGGATGTTAAAAAAGGCTTCTTGAGGCTGGTATCAGCAGTTCTGCAAAAACAAACCGCCGTCCAGAGTATGAATGGATTCCGCTTATGCTGGGCATCTAACATGAGCGGAATCAACGCGTTATGAGAAATATGGGTAATGATGGAATCTAAAACAAATGCTTGACGGCATCCCGTTCTTCTTTCAATTCGGCTTCGGAAATCCGCAATCTTTCCAAACTGAAATCATTAATATCCAGACCTTTTACGATATTGACTTCGCCATTTTTCACGGTGACAGGATAGGAATAGACCAGCCCTGCTTCTATGCCATAACTGCCATCAGACAACACGCCCATACTGACCCAGTCGCCTTCTTCGGTGCCAAACGCCCAGGTTTTCATCTGGTCTATAGCGGCATTGGCGGCTGATGCGGCGCTGGATTGACCGCGTGCTTTAATCACTTCGGCACCGCGTTGCTGGACGGTAGGGATAAAATCATCTACAAACCAATCCCGTTCAACCAAAGTCAACGCATCCTGGCCTTTGACCTGGGCATGATGCAAGTCCGGGTATTGCGTGGTCGAATGGTTTCCCCAGACACTCATATTTTTTACATCCTTGCACAAAACCCCGCATTTTTCCGCCAGATAACTGATGGCGCGGTTATGGTCAAGACGGCTCATCGAAGAAAAGTTCTCAGGGTTCAAATCCGGCGCATTTTTTATCGCAATCAAGGCGTTGGTATTAGCCGGATTACCCGTCACCAGCACTTTTACATCTCGATTGGCAACGGCGTTTAAGGCTTTACCCTGCACCGCGAAAATTTCCGCGTTCACTTGCAACAAATCTTTACGCTCCATCCCTGGGCCTCGTGGACGCGCGCCGACTAAAAACGCATAATCGACATTTTTAAAAGCCACCATCGGGTCGTCAGTCATCACAACCCGATGCAACAAGGGGTTCGCACAATCCTGAAGTTCCATCAGCACGCCTTTTAAGGCAGGCATAGCCGGTGTGATTTCAAGCAAATGCAGGATAATAGGTTGTTCAGGCCCTAACAATAAACCTGCGGTCAGGCGAAATAGCAACGAATAACTAATTTGCCCTGCCGCGCCCGTAACAGCAATGTGTATAGGTGTTTTCATCTATGTTCCTTTATTTTTATCATCATTATTAATTTTCCCATTCAAGAAGATTATTAATTGTTTCATAAATGCTTGTCAAAAAAGCGTGAGTGAGGCATTTCATCTTCAATGCAAACACTTATGAAACAATTAATAATAAACACGTCGTTTCCAACGCACCAAATAGTCGCTAAAACTATAAATATGTGCAATCGTATCATTCATGGCTGGATAAAATCACGTTTTAAAATCCTATTGCTTCCTTACAAAACAGGATTAACCACATTCTACATAGGCTTAAGCACTTATCATATTATTGTCCCTATAAAAAAGGAGTAAAAAAACAAAGTTTTTTACTCCTCATCACTAAAACGCGGTGCAGTTAAGCCTCTTATATCAGACGTTTTACAATTTAGCCAAAACTGCTGCAACAGTCGCCCCCATCGCCGCCGGTGTCGGGCTGATAATCACGCCTAAATCCCTCAGCATGGCGACTTTTTCCGCCGCGCTTTCACCTGCCGAGGAAATGATAGCTCCGGCATGGCCCATGCGGCGGCCTTCGGGCGCGGTGAGTCCGGCGATATAGGCGACCACGGGCTTACTCATGTTCCCTTTGGCCCAAATCCCCGCTTCGACTTCTTGCGGGCCGCCGATTTCGCCGATCATCAGCACCACTTTGGTTTCGGGGTCTTGCTCGAAATGCTCAAAAATATCGCGGTGCGAACTGCCGTTGATCGGGTCGCCACCGATACCGACAGAGGTGGAGATGCCTATGCCCAAACGTGTCATTTGGTCGGCGGCTTCATAACCTAAAGTGCCGGAACGCCCGACGATGCCGACGTTGCCTTGTATGTAGATGTGCCCCGGCATGATGCCGAGCATGGAGCGGCCCGGGCTGATGGTGCCGGCGCAATTCGGGCCGGTCAAAATCATACGCTCTTCAACCGGGAAACGGCGCAGGAAATTTTTGACCGTCATCATGTCTTGGGTCGGGATGCCGTCGGTGATTGCCACACAATATTTGATGCCCGCATCGGCGGCTTCCATAATGGAGTCGGCGGCGAACGCTGGTGGAACGAACACGATGCTGGCTACCGCACCGGTTTGTTGCACGGCTTCTTTGACGGTGTTGAATACGGGCAAACCTAAATGGATTTGCCCGCCTTTGCCGGGAGTCACGCCACCGACCACTTTGGAGCCGTAGTTGAGCATGTCTTGGGCGTGGAAACTGCCGATTTTGCCAGTGATGCCTTGGACGATGATACGGGTGGTTTCATTAATTAAAATAGCCATATACTTTCCTTAAGCCGCCGATCTGAGTCGGGCGGCAACTTCATTACGCGCTTGCACGGCTTTTTCCGCCGCTTCTGCCAAGGTTTCTGCGGTGATGATGGGCAGGCCGCTTTCCCTGATGATGCGCTGGCCTTCTTCGACATGGGTGCCGGACAAACGCACGATCAACGGCACTTGCATGTCGATTTTTCTGACCGCTTGCACCACGCCTTCGGCAATCCAATCACAGCGGTTGATGCCCGCGAAAATATTGACCAGCATGGCTTTGACGTTTTGGTCTGCCAACACCAAGCGGAAGGCTTTTTCGGTGCGTTCCGCCGACGCGCCGCCACCTACGTCCAGGAAATTGGCCGGTTCGCCGCCAGCGAGTTTGATCATGTCCATCGTCGCCATTGCCAAGCCGGCACCGTTGATCATGCAGCCGATGTCACCATCAAGTCCGACATAGCTTAAGCCACGGTCGGCGGCGGCGGTTTCGCGTGGGTCTTCTTGGGTTTTGTCACGCAATTCGGAGATTTTTTGTTGGCGGAACAAGGCGTTCTCATCAAAGCCCATTTTGGCATCGAGGGCCAAAAGCTCTCCGCTCTTGGTGACGACCAGGGGATTAATTTCCAACATGCTGGCATCCAAGGCCCGTAAAGCACGGTAACAGCCTTTGATGGTTTTTACTGCATGGCTGATGATTTCCGAGTCTAAACCCAATTTGAACGCCATTTCCCGCGCTTGGTAATCCTGCAAACCCACGGCGGGCTCGATATAAATTTTGGTGATGGCTTCGGGATTGGTTGCTGCCAATTCTTCAATATCCATACCGCCTTGCGCCGAACCGACCATGACGATGCGTTCGGAGCTACGGTCGACTAAAAAGCAAAAATACAATTCTTTGGCGATTTCCGTCCCTGCTTCGACATACAAACGACCGCACACTTTTCCCGCCGAGCCAGTTTGATGGGTCACCAAACGTTTGCCCAACAAGGCTTCGGCAGCGGCTTCAACTTCATCATGGGTTTTACAAATCTTGATACCGCCGGCCTTGCCACGGGCGCCGGAATGGATTTGGGCTTTAACCGCCCAAACATGACCGCCGATTTCCCGTGCGCGTTGCACTGCGTCTTCCGGGCTATACGCCAAGCCGCCTTCCGCGATTTTAATACCGTAACCGCTTAAAATTTCTTTTGCTTGATACTCATGAATATCCACAGCATCTCCATTATTTGTGTAGTTAATTTGCCTTTGGCTGACAAAATCTTTGCCGCCCAGTCACCCGTAAAATTATTTTTGGGTTTTTGCAGCAATCGCTTCAGCGGCTTTTACCACGTTATTCGCCATTTTTTCTGACGCCGCGTCAATTAGACGGCCATCCAATGCCGCCGCCCCCTTGCCTTGTGCCGCCGCTTCTTGCAAAGCAACGAGTATGCGTTTGGCTTTTTCAATTTCCGCCGCTGGTGGGGTAAAAACCTCGTTCGCCAATTCAACTTGTGAGGGATGGATCGCCCATTTTCCTTCACAACCCAAAGCCGCCGCCCGTTTAGCCGCCATTTTAAAACCTTCGGGATCTTTAAAATCACCAAAAGGGCCGTCGATTGGGCGCAAGCCAAACGCGCGGCAAGCGACGGTCATGCGGCTGATGGCTGCATGCCATTGGTCGCCTGGATAATCAGGATTCAAACCACCGATGTTAGTGGTGCGGGCGCGGTTGCTGGCGGCATAATCAGCCACGCCAAAATGCAGGGCTTCCAGACATCCGTGTGCGCCTTGGCGGGCAATATCTTCCACATTTGCCATACCTAAAGCGGTTTCAATCAACGCTTCAATACCGATTTTGTTTTTCAGGCCTTGCTGCATTTCCAATTGGTTCAACATGGCTTCCACCATGTAGACATCGGCATATACGCCTACTTTTGGTATCAGGATGGTATCGATCTTGCTTCCGGCTTGTTCAACCAAATCAACTACATCGCGCACCATGTATTGGGTGTCCAAGCCGTTGATCCGTACAGAAACGGTCACGCCGTGGCCTTTCCAGTCTAGGTCATTGATGGCTTCGATAATATTTTTTCTGGCACGTAGTTTGTCATCGGGAGCGACCGCATCCTCAAGGTCCAAAAAAATAAAATCCGCACCACTCTTCATCGCCTTTTCAAACATATCCGGGTTGGAACCCGGAACAGCCAATTCACAGCGTTGGACTCGTTGGACTGACGCTGTATATAAAGTGTGGCTCATTTGTACATCCCTACTTTTTGGGTATTAACGTACTGGAATACAGTACTTGAGAAAGTCATTCTGGCGCGTCCCAGAAACAAATAAATCGCCCATTTTACTTTCAGGCACCGTAAAGTCAATTGTTACCACGATAAATCGTCAATCAAATGTTGCTGATTGTCAGTGGCTATGTCATTATTGCTCGTTTTTTTGCTGGGACTTTATTAACAACCGCAAGCTGTTTTATACTTAAACCCAGCGCGGCCTGGTGACTTTGTCAAAGTCGCCCCCTATATCCAGAACATTCAGGCCCACCCGCAAACGCCAGTTTGCATGACGCCCCCATCCCTTTCTTAACTATTACACAAGAGGAAACCTCATGGCTGGTCGTAACCACCTTTATATCCCAGGCCCTACCAACGTGCCTAACGAAGTCCTTAACGCCATGCACGTTGCGATGGAAGACCACCGCTCACCCATCTTCCCAAAACTGCTGACCCCATTGTTGCAAGACCTGAAAAAAGTCTTCAAAACTGAAACAGGGCAAGCCTTCATTTTCCCTGCCACAGGTACGGCAGGTTGGGAAGTGGCATTGACCAACACCTTGAATCCCGGCGACAAAGTCTTGATTTACCGTTTTGGACAATTCAGCCACTTGTGGGCGGAAATGGCGAAACGCTTAGGGTTTGATGTTGAAATCCACCAAGAACCTTGGGGCTGCGGCATTCCTTTAGACAAACTCGAAGCCCGTCTGAAAGAAGACACCAACCATGAAATCAAAGCCGTGTTGGCAACCCATAATGAAACCGCCACCGGCGTGACCAGCGACATCGGCGGCGTCCGCAAAGCGATGGATGCGGCAAACCATCCGGCGTTTTTGTTTGTAGACGGTGTCAGCTCGATTGCCAGCATCGACTTCCGCATGGACGAATGGGGCGTGGACGGTGCGATCAGCGGTTCACAAAAAGGTTTTATGCTGCCGGCAGGCGGCGCGTTCTTGGCCTTCAGCCAAAAAGCCCTGGCCGCTGTGGAAACGTCAACGTATCCGCGCTGCTTCTTGGACTTGAAAGACCAAATGACCAACAATGCCTCTGGCTACACGCCTTATACGCCCAACCTGCCGCTGTTATACGGCTTGCGCAAGGCTTTGGACTTGTTGCTGGAAGAAGGCTTAGAAAACGTCTACGCCCGCCATCACCGCCTGGCGGAAGGCACCCGTAAAGCCGTCGCTGCGTGGGGCTTGAAACAATGCGCCCAGCCGGGGTTTGAGTCCAACACCGTCACCGCCGTGGTTGTCCCTGAAGACAAGGATGCCCGCACCGTCATCAGCACTGCATTCAGCAAATACAACATCTCCCTGGGTGCGGGCCTGTCTGAAGTGGCCGGCAAGGTCTTCCGAATCGGCCATGTTGGCGACATGAATGACGTGTCCATGCTCGGTGCGATTGCCGGTGTGGAAATGGCCTTGTTGGATAGCGGCATTGATATAGTCCCGGGTAGCGGCGTTGCGGCGGCGATTGAATATTATCGCGCCACGGCGTAATAAGCACACCGCCCTACCCTCCCTGCTTTACCACAATCGGGTTGCGCATCTATTGCAACCCGATTGCTGTAACTAAACCTACAATCGCGTGGAGCTACGTTTATGAATAAACCCAAAGTCATTGTCACCCGCCGCTGGCCCGCCGAAGTCGAGTCGCAACTTAAAGCCCTTTACGATGTGCAGCTCAACGAGTCCGACACGCCAATGAACGCGGATGAATTGAAACTCGCCATGCAAACCGCCGATGCCTTGTTGCCGACGGTGACCGACCCGATCACCGCCGACATTATCGGTGCCGAAAACCGGCGCGTGAAAATCATCGGTAATTTTGGCGTGGGTTATAACAATATCGACATCAACGCCGCTAAAGCAAATGGTGTGGTCGTCACCAACACGCCGCATGTCCTGACCGATTGCACGGCGGACATAGCCATGCTGTTGTTGTTGATGTCCGCCCGCCGAGCCGCCGAAGGTGAACGGCTAATTTTGAACCGGCAATGGACGGGCTGGGGGCCCACGCAATTGGTCGGGCAAAAAGTCACGGGCAAAACCTTGGGATTAATCGGCTTTGGCCGCATCGCCCAAGCGATGGCCCGCAAAGCCCATCATGGCTTTGGCATGAAAATCCTGTTCTATGTGCCTTCCGCACCCGATGCCGCGATAGTCGAAGAATTACAAGCCGTGCGCTGTGAAACGGTTGAGGAGTTGCTGACCGAAGCCCATTTCGTCTCGCTACATTGCCCTGGCGGGGCGGCCACCCAACATTTGCTCAACGAACAACGCCTGAAACTGATGCGCCCCTCCGCACATCTTATCAACACCGCACGAGGTGACGTGGTCGATAGCAACGCGCTGATCAAAGCCCTGAAAGAAGGTTGGATCGCCGGAGCCGGTTTGGATGTTTACGAAGGCGAACCGAATCTTAATCCCGGTTTCTTGGAACTGGACAATGTGACGCTATTGCCGCATTTAGGCAGTGCCAGTGAAGAAACACGGGAGGCGATGGGCAATCGGGTCCTGAGCAATATCGCCGCGTTTTTTGCGGGAAACGAGCCGGAAGACCGCGTTGCATAATAGCCTTGCCCGTGAATCCGGCAGGGTGCGCCCAGACGTGGCAAGTACGTTTTTCAACATAAATTATCTTATCCAATACATAAAGGTACGCGCCGCCCTCATGGGCATAAAAGCGTACCCACACCCGCCAAAGCCAGCAATACGCCCAGGCTTAGGCAACACACGAGGAGAAACAATGAACTATAATCAAGAAATGATCGATGAACTCAACCTGCTGGCCCTTTACAATCTGGACAGCACCCTGGCCGGCCTTAAAATCCACACATCCAGTGCAACCCCAAGCGCGGTTGCCGCCGCACATCGTTTGCATGCAAAAGGTCTGACCACACGGGAAGATGGCGGTTATCTGACCACGATGGGTCATGAAGCAGCGGAAATGGCGCAGACTTTATTCCATTTGATCAATCCGGCCTAATTTCCTTAGTTGGATTATCTGATAGTGGTTGTAATTTAGTTGCGGAGTACAAGCCTAGTACCCAGTCAGTGTTGAATTGTCGGGTTGACGTAGGCCGGAATACCCGTCGGAAAAACATTGACTGAGGATTAGGTTTGTACTCCAAAAAAACACTAAACAACCACTGGCTAAGGAATGTGCATGAAATAATTTCCGCACCGGCTCGTCAGACCTGTCAGGTTTCTTGTGCCCCAGAGGGTATCAAAACCTGACAGGTCTTGATCCGCGAATTTATTCCATGCACATTCCTAAAGCACTGTGGGTTTAAGATAACGTGTCCTATAGTCCGACCTCAAAACCCTTTAGGATTTGGCTAAAAATAACTTCCTTGAACCATTCTTGAAACCCTAGACCTGACAGGTTTCAAAAACCTGTCAGGTCTTAATATCGGGAAGTTATTAATGGCCAAATCCTTAGCGAAAATCCTATGATTTATTGTGTTCGCGTTTTTCAAGAATCTGCAAAATCACAAAAGTCAGCCAACCGACAATGACCAAACCGATAGTAAAAATGCTGTATGAGATAGGCCAAGGTATCGCTTGTGTCATCATCGAAAATTCGGACATGCCACCAATGCCCGCCAGGACATTGAGCGGCATAAACACCACACTGACGACGGTCAACCGCTTGACCACCTTGTTTTGGTTGATATTGATAAAACCCACGGCGGCATCCATCAAGAAGTTGATCTTGTCGAAAAGAAATGCCGTGTGGCCGTCCAAGGACTCAATATCACGCAAAATCTGCTGGGAATATTCCAGTTGGTCTTTGGCAAGAAACTTACTGCGCATTAAAAATGAAACGGCACGGCGGGTATCCATCACGTTCCGGCGGATACGCCCGTTCAGATCCTCTTCATTGGCAATATCAATCAATATCTTAGCCGCTTCTTCATCGCTCATTTGTTTGCTGAGGACTTGATTGCCAACCACTTCCAAGGCCAGATAAACATCTTCGAGGGCATCAGCCGAATACTCGGCATTCGCCGCGTAAAGGTCAAGCAACATATCCCTTGAGTTGGCAACATAATTAGCCTGGCTCAAGGCGCGTAAACGCTGGAGCCGGAAAACCGGCAATTCTTCTTTACGGATGGAAAACAAAATATCTTTATAAAGGATAAACGCCACGACGATGTTGCGTGACACGTCGCCTTTGTCAAGCAGGAAATCTGAATGCAAGTGGATTTCGCCGTTTTCTTCCACATAAAACCGCGCGCTGGATTCCAAATCGCTCAATTTATAGGGATCGGGGAATTCTATGCCAAAAATATCGCCCACCCATATCCGATCCTCAAACGTCGGCGCCACCAAATCTATCCAGATAGGTTGGGACTCCAATAAATCGTTAGGGGTATCAATGGTAATTTCGTGCAAGCGGCCTTCGTAGAGATTAAACGCTTTGACCCTGGAGCGTTCCGTCTTGTAGTCTTGTTTCCCCAGTAATTGCAGCACAGAGATCGGGGCTTCCAGCAGGATGGGCTGCTTATGCGCGTCATCCAACTGCTCCCAGACCAGCAATTGGTCTTCGGGCGGCAATTCTTCGAGGATGTGGGCAATTTCCTCAGGCGGCAAATGGTTCAGTATCTGTTGCAACTGCGCCATGTTCTCTTTGCGGACCAGCGTTTCCACCAGCTCATGGTGGGGCATTTCCTGATTATGCACCAATTTTGCAATCAGCTTGTGCTTGACCAATATGTCAAGCACAGCTTGCTGGCTATTGTGGAATTTGGCGGTCGGTTCTTTTGGCATATCTGAAAAGAGAAGCTAAACACGGTAAATGAGTCATCTGGTGTCTATGCAATTTTTGCAAATGACACACAGGTATTAAAACCTGAAAAACCTTTAGTTATGAAGTAATTTCCTGGGAATCCAGTGATTATTTTGAAATTGTGATGCTAGGTGCGCCTTGTTGCGACAATTCGCTCATCGTCATCTGAAAAACTTGATACAACAGCCGAAAACCCTCGCGGTTCCATTGATAACCCGACTCCGGCTTAATCGCGTAATAGTTGCCGCCATATTCTACGCTGAGATCGGCTTTTTGAGGCTCGGTGGGTGACACCATGATAGCCAAAGTTTGTGCGGGATTTTCCCTTACCTCCGGTGTCAGCGCATGTTTGGGGACAACATATTCAGGATATTCACTGATGCCTTGGCCGATAAAATTCAGCACATTATGAAAACTACGCAAGCGGAAAGCGCCATGCAACGGCCATTCCCCGTCTGGGTAACCAGCCCGGATATCCAGCATCACTTCATTGGCAGGCAGGTTATCCGCTTCTTGTTGTAGTTGCTCGCGTTCTTCGTTGCTAAGGGAAACCGGATCATAATTGCTCAAAATGATGTGCCCGGTAACCCGTTTAGTCAGTTTGACTTGTTGCCGGACGGCATCATAATTGACGGTAAATTCTTTTTGTAGCTCCGCCAACTTATCCACCGATAAGGATGCCGCCGGTAAAGTCCAGCTTCGGTCGAACAACAGAGGATTGACATGCAAAGCATGGTTATCTTGTATGGCGGACAAATGCAAAATCACTTGCCGGAACATACGGTAAGCTTGAGTGTCGGCGGGTTTGTTCTGATAGATTTTATCCCCATTGGCGTCAGTAAGCCGCAATTCATCAATTAACAAACGTAATACCAGATCAACATCCGCGCCTTGGCGCAACAGCATGGTCAGTTTGGCTTCCTGCAAAGGCGTTAGCAAGCGGCGGGTAAATTCTTCCCCTTCCATCGGCACGATACTGATCGTGGGGTTTTCCGAAATGCCACCGCCAAAAGAAGGCACCAATAACGAACCGCTATTACCGGTTAGTGCAGGCGTAACGCCGGCATTCAACTGAAAATTGAACGTTGCGGCTATATTGGAAATACCGGTGAAGTGCATGGGCTGATGCTGATGGGCGCGGGCGATATTCAGCAGCAACTGCTTGGATAACGTTTCGGTGATTGACTTATCGTAGGAAATGACCGCATCATCAAACAAGGCGGGCGAAGACACACAGCCTTGCAAAATCCCCATGACCAGCACGGCCAGTAAAGCCGGATGTTTGCTTGGAACGGGTAAGTAAGTTAAAAATATCATTAGCCTGCATTTAAAAAATTGCTTGGATTACCGTTAGTTGCTCATCAATAGGTAATTTGAAATTTCGCTCGTTCCCAAGCTCCAGCTTGGGAACGAGCGCAAATCTGGTCGACAAAACCTTTACCCACGGTAGGCAAAGGTAGAGGCTTACCGTCAGTTTTAAGAGTAGTAAGCCATTCATCCACAATCTGGCACAGTTCGGCATACACTTCGACTTCATTGTCAGCGTGACAACAAGCGCCGATAACACCAGGGCAAAAGCCCACGAAACAGCCATCTTCCTCAGACCATTCAACAATTTTCACATAGCAGTCACTGTCTTTCATGATTTTGATTCCTCTATTTTTTTCCTAGCTTCGCGCACCTGATAAGGCTTGGCATCATCGCCGACATGCCTAAGGAGATAAGCCTAATTCCGTAGGGCGCAATAGCGCAAGCGTATTGCGCCGCATGATTGCCAATATCTTCAACCACGCTCGCCGTAGTCAAAATTATTATCAGGAGACGTTGCCCAATTCAGCGGATAAAGCCCCCTCTCGACATCTCGGTGAAACGTCGAGTAAGGCCAATCCGAAACCTGTTTAACCAAGCCATGTTTGACCGGATTGATATGGCAATAATCGATATGCGCCGCATAATCCGCATCGTCCCGGATGACATGCTCCCAAAAGCGGCGTTGCCAGATTCCGCGCTCGCCTCTTGCAACACGGACGGCGGAGCGTTTTTCCGTGTTCGGCAGAGCCTTGGAAAAGCCTTGTTTGATGACCCGCCAGCGGTTGGCATTGTCAGCATCGCCGATTGGCAATGTCCATACGCAATGCAAATGTTCGGGTAAAACCACCCACGCATCAATGTGAAATGGCCAACGGGTGCGCGTCTCCCGCACCACCGTGCGTAAAATGTCGATATGGCGCACCAAAAGATCATTACCGTGCCGTTCCAACAGATTGACCGTGAAAAAATAAGTCCCGCCCGGAACGCGGTAGCGACGGTAATCCGGCATTGCCTATCCCTAATTAATCGTTGACTTTATTAAGCGTGTCCACAAAGGTAGGGCGGAATAGCGATAGCGTATTTATGCCCTTTGGGTATTCCGCCGTATGATTCGTAATTTCCCATGCGGCGCAATACGCCTATCGGCTATTGCGCCCTACGGAATGCGACTTACCGCGTTACGGAATGCGACTTACCGCGTTAATCGCGTTAATGCGAATCCACCTTACGGGTTTCCAACCATTCCTGCAACGCATGGTTAATTTGTTGCTGATAAGGCAACGCATTTGGCAAATCTGCCGCCCGTTGAAAGAAATCAACCACCTTTTTATCCAGTGATAATACACAGGTTACTTGTTCCGCTTCTTCCAGCGGCGGTAAATCAGCTAATAACCCGCGCCGCTTAACTTTTAATTTGGTTAAATCATATTCCTTTTTCATAATCAATCACCTCTTGTTGAGTTGCTTTACGCGCTGAAATAATCCGAATTTTGTCGGTGCGTATCGTGCAAATGACCATTAACAGCCTGCCCCTATTGGAATGACCCACTAAAATTTCCCTGTCTTCGTCTTGACTATGCCCAGAATCATAAAAAGCAATTTGGTTTGGGTCATAAAAACAACTTTTTGCTTCTTCAAAACTAACGCCGTGCTTGCGGTAATTAATAAGAGCTTTTCGATTGTCCCATTCAAATTGCATTTTGAATCCTTTATTCCCGTTGCTATAGCCAGCAGTTCGTAGGGCGGTTTCGCGCTAGCAAACCGCCATGTTTAGCGCAACATCAACTTTCGAAATGGTGGATTGCTAGCGCGAATCCACCTTACGTGTTTCGACAACACCCGTTTTTATGCAATTCCAGAATGCAACTGATAGTAAAAATCAGCACATTTAACTTGAAATTGAACAGAGTATCTTACGTGTTAAAAAACTCCTTTGGATTTGAAATAGATGTTTATTTTAGTGCGTCTTACTGGTTGAGTATTTTTTCCTTTAGAGTATTGAATTCTTCGTCTGTGAGAACTCCATTGTTCTTTAATTCGGCAAGTTTCCTTAATTCATCTGGCAGACTTACAGAACTCGTTTCGTTTCTTCGAAGAGCGGCATCTTCTCTCTCAGCACGCTTTATCAAAATATCCATACGAGCCTGCCACTGGCGGGCATCTTCCAAAAGAAGCTTGTAATATTCACTGTTATTGTCAATTTCGTAATTCAAGAAATAAACATCAAGTAGCGGATCAGTCGGGTCATTTACAACCACTCTAAGGATAATAGTTTGTGTGTTGTTTTTTTGTATTTTGTTGCCAGAGAGCCCTCCAATTACTGTTCCAACTCCACCCAACAAGAGTCCACCAACAACCGCGCCACTTATCTGGCTTGATCTTACTGTTTTTAAAATGATTTCTCCATCTTTATACAGCTCTGAGCTAAGTATGTCCTCGTAGCTAATTACGCGATGAACTAGCAAATTACCATTCCTTTTGACTATACATACTTTTGTTCTTGGCTCATCAATTGCTATGCCAGTCTTCCTATCCAAACCCACATACAGGAAAGTAGGGTTAAAATCCGACGCTTTTTGAAAAGTATCTTCAAATTCTTTGTATTTAGCTTGATATTCAGCATTTAAGGTGTCCATATGCAGTTTAAATTTTTCCGAACTTTGCAAAGAATAAATAACAAAAATAATTAAAAAAATTATTACCAATAATTCCATCTCATACCCTCTCGTTAATTCAACAATGCCGAACATAAGGCAAATTTTTTAAGATAACCAAATCACCTTCCTAAGCTCCTGCTTGGGTAGCCGACAATAGGAGGCACATCCTATTCTATTATAGTGTTAGCGTAAATTTGGCTTCCATCTTAATTGCTCTAAATTTCCTCTCCATTTTAACCAGCTCAATGGTAGTTCGACCTTTTCGCCTTCCACAATTCGAGAGTAAACTTGAGTTTTCTTATCAAAGCTATAGTAAATATACTCGTACCAATTATTGGAAAAATCGTAATCAATTGACTCCTTTGCAAGTTCTTCTGAATCAAATATTTTAATATCTTCGTAAACTAGAGGATTCCTTAAATTTACAGCCCCCCCTTTTTCTTGAATCAATTTACCAACTAAATATTCAATAGAATCCTCAATGAGATAGTATGAATAAAACCAATCGGTTATTGATTCTCCAAGCCATATGGAAGGCTCAGCCGTAAAAAATCTATTACCATCACAAACAACCACATAAACTTTAGACAAAATAGTGTCGTGGTATTTAGCTAAATACTCATATCGGTGTGAATTAGGATCGGGAAATTGAGAACACCACGGTTCTTCATACTTTTCATGAAATTCTTTGTTTTCTATAACTCTGAATTCTGGATATGGTTCGTAGTAGTAAGCAATTTCTTCAGGTACCGCTTCTTCAGTTTCGATTTCTTTCCAATTTTCAATATCCGCAAGATAGTCTTTGAAACGATCAATCGGATTTATGTTTTCAGCGGAAGTTTCATGATGATGAAGTTCCTTTTTAATGAACTTATAAACATCGAAAAGCTGATTAATTTCCATTCTGGAAATAAAATCCAGCAGTGTTTTAACATCATAAATATCACCTGATGGATTAAAAATTAATTGATGTGGATTTGAATAAGTTTTAGTTTTTAATTTGCTTGCTTCTTTAGCTATAGACATGAATTTAAAAGCATAATTGGAAAAGCGTAAATCAACGTTTTCTAAAGAGCTTTCAATTTTTTGCTTAGTTGCAGTTGAAGATACCGAAACTACAATTCGATTATTTTCATCAATCAAATCAATTCCTGATTCATTGTTATGCTCTGTTTTTTTCAAGTTCCATCCAAACAATAAGTTCAGAAAGTCCCGAAAAAATATTTCCGCATGAATATGATGATCGAGAAGATTCAAGCTGCCTTGTGACTCTATAAGTCTGGCAAACGCGTTAATCTTTTCACTTATGAAATTGAAATAATTTGTACGATTCATTGTTGACTTTAGTTGAGTAGCGCATTGACGCAATGAGATACATAGTCAAACTAAGCATATCATTTATTGATAGTTTTGATGGGCTTCCTTACGTCAGCCCATCCTTATGTCTTGATTCTGAACAATCAAAAGCTCAGAATCCCCGATTGATCATCGGGAGGATAGCGAGGAAGTCGTGCCCATCCTACATCCAACAACTCAAAACAAAAAATACCGCTGAGCAAACGGCAACACCGCCACAGGCTCACACGTCAACAACTGCCCATCCGCCCGTACCGCATAGGTTTGCGGGTCAACTTCCATGACGGGTTGATAGGCGTTATGGATTAAATCTTTCTTGCCGATGTTACGGGTGTTTTTGACGATGCCGATGCGTTTACGCAAACCCAAATTGGCAGGCACGCCGCCTTCTACCGCAGCTTGCGGCAGGAAGATCATCGACGTGGCGGCGGCGGTCACACCGAACGCGCCGAACATGGGGCGGTAATGCACGGGTTGCGGGGTGGGTATCGACGCGTTGGGATCGCCCATCGCGGCGGCGGCGATGAGTCCACCTTTTAAGATTAAACTCGGCTTCACGCCGAAAAACGCCGGATTCCACAACACCAAATCGGCGAGTTTGCCGACTTCTATCGAGCCGACTTCATGGGCGATGCCGTGGCTGATCGCGGGATTAATCGTGTATTTGGCGATGTAGCGTTTGATGCGGAAGTTGTCGTTGTCTACCGTTGACTCAAGACCTGGCAGGTTTTGGAAACCTGCCAGGTCTGTAGAAAAGGAGGGTGATAGATGTCCGCGCTGGATTTTCATTTTATGCGCGGTTTGCCAGGTGCGGAGGATGACTTCGCCGACGCGGCCCATCGCTTGCGAATCGGACGAGATCATCGAGAACGCGCCCAGGTCGTGCAGGATGTCTTCGGCGGCGATGGTTTCGCGGCGGATGCGTGATTCGGCGAAGGCGACATCTTCGGGGATGCTGGGGTCGAGGTGGTGGCAGACCATCAGCATGTCCAGATGTTCGTCCACGGTGTTGACGGTGTAAGGCCGCGTCGGGTTGGTGGACGACGGCAGCACGTTCGGCAAGCCGCAAGCTTTGATGATGTCCGGCGCATGACCGCCGCCCGCGCCTTCGGTGTGGTAAGTGTGGATGGTACGGCCTTGGAAGGCGGCGATGGTGTCTTCGACAAAACCGGATTCGTTAAGGGTGTCGGTGTGGATCGCCACTTGAACGTCGTAGTTTTCGGCAACGCTTAGGCAGCAGTCAATCGCGGCGGGCGTTGTACCCCAGTCTTCATGTAATTTTAAGCCCATCGCGCCAGCGCGGATTTGCTCTTCCAAACCACCCGGCAAGCTGGCGTTGCCTTTGCCGAGCAAACCAAAATTCATCGGGAAGCCGTCCAAAGCCAGCAACATTTGTTGTGTGTGCCAAGGGCCGGGGGTGCAGGTGGTGGCGTTGGTGCCTGTCGCTGGCCCCGTACCGCCGCCGATCATCGTCGTTACGCCGGAGTTTAACGCCTCTTCGATTTGCTGCGGGCAGATGAAATGGATGTGCGCGTCGATGCCGCCCGCCGTGAGGATATTGCCCTCGCCCGCGATGATTTCTGTGCCGGGGCCGATAATCATACCCACGCCGGACTGGATGTCGGGGTTGCCCGCCTTGCCTATCGCGGCGATACGGCCGTTTTTCACGCCGACATCGGCCTTGATGATGCCCCAGTAGTCGATAATCAAGGCGTTGGTAATCACCATGTCCATCGCGGTTCTGGAATCGACTTGGCTTTGCCCCATGCCGTCGCGGATAACTTTGCCGCCGCCGAACTTGACTTCTTCGCCGTAAATCGTGCGGTCGGCTTCGACTTGTAAAAACAATTCGCTATCGCCCAAACGGACTTTATCGCCTGTGGTCGGGCCGAACATATCGGCGTAGGCTTGTCTCGTGATTTTGCTCATGGTTTAACCTCCGCTGATTTTGAATCCAAGCAGCCCATCACCGCTTGCCGGAAGCCATAGACACGGCGCAAACCGCCAAACGGCACAAGCTGGATTTGCCGTTGTTGGCCTGGTTCAAAGCGTACCGCCGTGCCTGCGGGAATGTCCAAACGGTAGCCTCGCGCCGCTTCCCGGTCAAATTGCAAAGCCGGATTGGATTCGTAAAAATGATAATGCGAGCCGACTTGAATAGGGCGGTCGCCGCTGTTGGCGACGGTTAATGTGAGGGTTTCGCAACCAGCGTTCAGTTCAATCTCGCCAGTGGCGGGGATGATTTCTCCGGGGATCATGGGGGACTCCTTAATAAAACGGGGATGGCTATTAATACCCCGCCTCGCGTTGATGGCGTATTGCCAGAATAATCACTTGATCGGTATTTTGCTCAAAATGGTACAAAGCCGTGTAACCACTGTTGCCAAAATCTATCAATAATTCCTTGAGTTCCGGCTCGTTTTCAACCGGACGGCCTAACTCTGGATGCTGGGCAAGTAAGTTGAAAGCCGATTTTATGGTTTGCACAGCCCGTTTTGCTGACGGCTCATTTTTCGCCAACAAAAATAGGTATAACCTGAAAATATCACTACTGGCTTTTTCCGTCAGTATGACTTGTGACATGTCGGCATAGGCGCGTCAGGCTGGTTCTGCACCGTATCGACCCAATCCGCAAATTCCTCCAAGCTAATATGCTGTCCGGTTTTGGCAACATTTTCCCACGAGGTTTTCGCTTCATTAATAAACGCCTGGCGCGCTTCTTCCTGTAATAAATAATCGTGAACCGCTTGATTTAAAACAGTTTGTGGACTTTGTTTTTTTAATGCCGCCAGTCTAGCAAGCCGATTGCTATCGCTAACATCAAGATTCACCGTCATGCTGGCATTGCTTTGTGCTGTTTTCATAGATTTGCCTCGGATAAAAAACGATTTATTCAATCGGATTATGCACCGTCACCAACTTCGTGCCGTCTGGAAACGTCGCTTCCACCTGCACATCCGGCAACATGTCGCTGATGCCGTCCATGACATCGTCGCGGCTTAACAAGGTGCGCCCATATTCCATCAGCTCGGCAACGGTGCGCCCGTCGCGTGCGCCTTCCATGATAGCGGCGGTAATATAGGCCACGGTTTCGGGGTAATTCAGTTTCAGGCCACGCGCTTTGCGCCGTTCTGCCAGCAAGGCGGCGGTGAAAATTAGGAGTTTGTCTTTTTCGTGTGCGGTTAATTGCATGGTTATTTTCCTCTTTAATCCCGTTCCCAAACAGCGGATTGTTTGGGCTAAGGTGGATAACTACAGTTCTTGCAACCAGAGTTTAATACAATTGGAGACCGTGACGGAATAACCGTTTATTAATGACCAGTGCTTTTATCATCAAACCGAAGCCACCAACACAACCGCCTGCACGGCAATCCCTTCCTTACGCCCTTCAAACCCCAGCTTTTCTGTCGTGGTGGCTTTGACATTGATGCAATCGACCGCGACTTGCAAATCTTCGGCGATATTTTGGCACATGGCGGCGATGTGCGGGGCCATTTTGGGGGCTTGGGCGATGATGGTCATATCGGCGTTGACTAATTGGTAGCCCTTTTCCTGCACGATATGGTAGACATGGCGTAATAGCACACGGCTATCCGCGCCTTTAAATTCGGGGTCAGTGTCGGGGAAATGTTTGCCGATGTCGCCTAAAGCCACCGCGCCCAGCAATGCGTCGCACAAGGCGTGTAGCACGACATCGCCATCGGAATGCGCTTCCAGGCCTTGTTCGTAAGGGATGCTCACGCCACCTAAAATAATGTGCCCGCCCTCGTTAAAACGGTGGACATCGTAGCCTTGGCCTATGCGTATCATGCTTTTTTTACTCATAACTAACTGCTCCATATAAAAGTGGGCGAGCGCCAGATCTTCGGGACGGGTGATTTTGATGTTGTCGGGGCGGCCTTCGACGATTTTCGGTTGCTGGCCTTGCAGTTCCAGGGCGCTGGCCTCGTCGGTGATCGCCGGGTTGCCTTGGTGGGTTTCCAAGGCGGTCTTGAGGGCTTGGTAGCGGAACATTTGCGGGGTTAATGCCCGCCAGATATGGCTTCTGTCCAAAGTGCCGAAAATATTGACCTTATCGACATCCTTTAAAGTGTCGTGCGAGGCCAACGCTAAAATGCCACCAACAGCGTCATCGCGTAAAGTGTCGATAAGCAAGTGGATGTCGCTGGCGGTGATGCACGGCCTTGCCGCATCATGCACCAGCACCCAATCCTCATCGGCGGCGGTATTTTGCAAAGCGGTGAGGGCGGACAGCACGGAATCGGCGCGCTCGATGCCGCCTTTGGCGCGGATGATGTGCGGATGGCTGGCGATGGGCAAATCAGGCCAGTAGCCATCTTCTTCGGAAACCGCGACGACGATGCCAGTAAAAACTCCGGCTTCCAGCAAGCGGGCCAGCGTGTGTTCAAGGACGGTTTTGTCGCCGAGTTCAAGATATTGCTTAGGGCGGCCCGCGTTCATACGCTTGCCGACACCAGCGGCCGGGACGACGGCCCAGAATTTTTGTGGATGGGTCATGGGGCTTTTCTAGTAAACGGTTTACACCACGAAGGGTACGACGAAACAACAACCTTCGTACCCTTCGTGGTTGAGGATTTATGCTTTAAATTGCGGACTATAACCGATTAAAGCGTTTTCGCCTCAGTTTTATGATGGTCTTCGCCCAACATCAAATACACCGCCGGCACGACAAACATGGTAAACAAGGTGCCAATCGCAATGCCTGTGGCAATCACCAGACCCATGCTAAAGCGTGACACCGCCCCCGCACCCGTTGCCATAATCAAGGGCAACACGCCCAGCACCATTGCCGCCGTGGTCATCAAAATCGGGCGTAAGCGGATGCTGGCGGCAGATTCTACCGCTTCCCGCTTGCTCATGCCTTGTTTTTGCCGGTTGTTGGCAAATTCGACAATCAAAATTCCATGTTTGCTAATCAAGCCCATTAGCGTCACCAAACCTACTTCGGTGTAAATGTTCAGCGTGGCATTCCCGATGCCAAGCGCAATAAAAATTAACGCGCCAGCAATCGACATTGGCACGGACACCAAAATGATCAAGGGATCGCGGAAGCTTTCAAATTGCGCCGCCAAGGCCAGGAAAATAATGATCAGCGCGAACAGGAAGGTAAACAAAAAACCGCTGGATTCCTTGATCAATTGCCGCGATTGTCCGGCATAGTCGATGCTGTAAGTCGGTGGCAACACCCGTTTGGCAATGTCTTGCAAGGTTGCCAGGGCATCACTTAAAGTCACGCCAGGGAACGGTACTCCCGTCACCATCACATCATTGATGCGCTGGAAATGGTTTAGCAAGCGTGGCACCGTTTCGGTGCTGAGGCTGGCTATCGTCGATAAAGGCACACTACCACCATCGGCGGTTCGGATGGGATAATCCAGCAATTGCTCAGGATTGAGGCGGAATTTTTGCTGTATTTGCGGAATGACTTTGTAAGACCGCGCATCGAGGCTGAAATAATTGACATAACCACCGCCGAGCATGGACGCTAACGACGAGCCGACATCCTGCATGGTCAAGCCCAGCAAAGCCGCTTTGTCGCGGTCTATGTTTAGCCGTGTTTGCGGCTGGTCGTAGCGCAAATCGCTGTCAACAAAAATAAACCGCCCGCTTTTACGCGCTTCCGTCATGAATTGCTGATGAACCGTGTTCAACTGCTCAAACGATTCGTTGGTGCCGATGACAAATTGCACAGGCATACCGCTGCTGCCGGGCAAGGGCGGTGGCTGGAATGCGGCGGCCTTGATGCCGGCGATTTTGTCCAAATTATTTTGTATTTGCGGCAACATTTGCGTGGCGGTTTGCAGGCGTTCATCCCAAGGTTTCAGCACCAATCCCGAAATGGATTGCCCTGGCGTTTCCAGTTGGAAAACATGGTCGGTTTCGGCATATTTATGGAAAGTTTCAAAAATCTGGCGGCTGTACAGCAGTTTCTGTTGCAAAGTGGCATCCGGCGCGGTGTTGGCGATGCTGATAATGACGCCTTGGTCTTCCTGCGGGGCAAGTTCGCTATTGGCATGGGTGTACAGAAAATAAATGCTGCCCAGGATAATCACCGCAAACACCGCCGTCACGGGGAGGAAATTCAAAGAACCATGCAACAAACGCCCGTACATTTTGCTCAGGCGGTTGAAATTGCGGTCTATCCAATCGACCAGACGTTCTTCCCAGCCACTACGGTCATGTTTGTGGGCTTTTAGCAAACGTGAACTCATCATCGGCGAGAGGGTCAGCGCGACGATGGCCGACACGGTGACGGCCCCGACCACGGTAAACGCGAATTCCGAGAACAATGCCCCCGTCAAACCGCTTTGGAAACCCACGGGCACATACACGGCAATCAAGACGATGGTCATCGCGATGATGGGTCCGGTCAACTCCTTCGCCGCCAATAATGCGGCGGGAATGGGTTCCATGCCGTCTTCGAGATGGCGGTTGACGTTTTCGACCACGATGATCGCGTCATCGACCACCAGACCAATCGCCAAAACCAAAGCCAGCAAAGTCAGCAAGTTGATGGAAAAGCCGAACATCAGCATCATCGTGAACGTGCCTATCAGCGACAAGGGAATCGCTATCACCGGAATCAGCACCGAGCGCGGCGAACCTAAGAACGCAAACACCACCAAGGTGACGATAATCAGAGCTTCAACCAAGGTGTGGATAACTTCATGGATGGAGCTATCGACAAACTTGGTCGAGTCATAAACGATTTTACCGCTCATGCCTTCCGGCAATTGCGCCTGGATGCCAGGAAACACGTCGCGCACACGGCCTATGACTTCCAGCAAATTCGCGCTGGGGGCGATTTGCAAACCGATATAAACGGCTTTATCGCCATCGAAAGCCACGCTGGATTCGTAATCATCCGCACCTAAAGTGACATTGGCGACATCTTTCAGCCGGATAATTGCGCCATCTTGCTGTTTTATAATTAAATCTTCAAACTCGGCGACTGAATGCAAGCCAGTCGAGGCAGTCAAGTTGACTTGCACCATTTGCCCTTTGGTCGTTCCAAGTCCTGCGATAAAGTCATTTTGTCTTAGCGCGTTACTGACATCGGTGGCGGTCAGCGAGTAGGCCATGAGTTTGTCGGGGTCCAACCAAGCGCGTAGGGAAAAGTTCTTGCTGCCCAATAATTCAGCCAACTGGATGCCTTCCACCGATTGCAAACGGGGTTGCACGGTGCGCACCAGATAATCGGTGATATTGTTCGCCGGCAAGCTGTCGCTGGAAAAACCGATGTACATCGCATCAATGGTTTCGCCGATTTTGACGTTCATCACCGGACGTTGCGATTCCGGCGGCAATTGGTTGAGGATTGAATTGACCTTGGCATTGATTTCCGTCAAGGCTTTGTTCGGATCAAAATTCAGGCGCAAATTGGCGGTGATGGTGCTGACCCCGTTTTGGCTGATCGACGTGATGTAATCTATGCCATTGGCCTCGGCAATCACCGTTTCCAAGGGCGTGGTGATAAAGCCCGCGATAATGTCAGGGTCGGCGCCGTAATAAGCGGTCATGACCGTGACCACGGCGTTTTCTGTGCGTGGATATTGCAACACGGGCAAGTTGGTGAGCGAGCGCAAGCCTAGCACCAGCAGCATGATGCTGATGACCATAGCCAAAACGGGGCGGCGGATAAAAATGTCGGTTAAATTCATGGTGGCTTACTGGTCAATAGGTTGTGGATTAGCGTCATTGCTGGGCTGCTGCGAATTATCAATCAGCACTTTTGTGCCGTTATGCAGCTTGATTTGTCCTGATGTGACGACCAGCCCGCCTTCCTTAACGCCTTTGATAAGGCTGATTTGGTCGCCGCGTGTCGCACCCGTGGTTACAAACGCTTGGTGGGCGACCAATGCTGGCTGGCCTTTATCATCCTTGCCCTTGTCTTCAACAACAAAAACGCTGGCCCCAAACGAATTAAAGCTGATCGCGGTGCGAGGTACAGTGATATAGGATTGCGCCTTGCCAGTGACGACATGCACTTTGGCATACATGCCCGGAACCAGGCGATGGTCAGGATTTTTCAATGTGGCACGGACCAGTACGTTGCGCGTGTTGCGGTCAACTTTAGGGTCGATGACGCTGATGACACCGGAAAAATCTTGCTTAGGATAGGCATCGGCAGCCAAACTAACCGCTAGTCCGACTTTTAACGCGGCGAGATGTTGTTGTGGCAAGTAAAAATCCGCGTACACCGTATCCAAGTTTTGCAAGGTGGCGATAGCCGTACCCGCTTCCAGGAATTGGCCCGGGTCGATGTTGCGGACGCCCAATTGTCCGGCAAACGGGGCGCGGATCGTTTTTTTGTCAACCAACGCTTGTTGCGCGGCGACATTGGCAAGGGCGATGTTGAGATTGGCCCGGTCAATGTCCACGGTTTGTTGGCTGATGGCCCTGGCGTTATACTGCGCCTCAGAACGCCGGAAAGTGATACGCGCCAGTTCGGCGGTGGCGTTCAAGGATTTTAGCTTGGCGATTTCATCATCGGTGCGCAATTGCACTAGCGGTGTATTGGCGGCGACGGCATCGCCTTGTTTGAAATGAATATCACTGACCAAGCCAGCCACTTCCGAGCTGATCTCGACTCCTTGCGCGGCGCGTAGCGTGCCTACGGCTTCGAGTTTTGGCAGCCAATCCTGGAAACTGGCGGTGATGGTCGAAACGGTTTGCGGCGGTTCGCCCTGGGCCGTCATGAATTGCTTGATCATGCGCCCTTTGAATTCGATAAAACCAAACACACCGCCCAGCACCACGCCGACAACGATGAGCATAATGAGCATACGCTTGAACATATTAATTTCCTGTGCGAATTGTTTGTTGATTTGGTTTGGTTTGTCCATGAAAGTCACGAAAAGCACGAAATAGTAGGTCGGGTTTACCCGCAGGGCATAAAAGCGATAGCGTAACCCGACATTCTGTGCAAATTGCGTTGGGTTACGCTATCGCTTTTATGCCCTATGGGTAAACCCAACGTCTAAAACATCTATTTTTCGTGCTTTTCGTGTCTTTCGTGGACAAAAATTCTGATTAATCCCTATTTCCCTTTGCGGAAGCGTTCAAATTCTTCCAGCCAAGACCTGACCGGTTTTTCTTTCGGCTGATTATCCGTGATCGTTTGCGACAAATCGGCGCGTTGCCACCAGCCGCCGCCTAAAGCAAGGAACAGCGCGGCAGTGTCGCCCAATTGCGTGGCTTTGGCTTTGATATGGCCTAAGTGTGCTTGTTGGTAATCATGTTGTGCGGTCAACAAATCCAAATAACTCACCGCGCCGATTTGGAATTGCGTTTGCGTCAGTTCCAGCGTTTCGCGGGCGGCATTTTGGGAAGAGGCTTGGGTTTGCAGTTCATCGGCATCGTAATGCAGGGCGTTCAAGGTGTCGGCGACATGTTGGAAAGCTTGCAAAACCGTGCTGCGGTATTGGCTGGCGGCTTGTTGATAAGCGGCTTTGGCGACTTTGCGCTGGTGCGTCAACTGCCCGCCATGAAAAATCGGCTGTGCCAAATTGGCGGTCATATTCCAAATATCACTGCCTGGGGCGAACAGATTGCCCGCTTCCGTGGCAATCGTCGAAACATTGGCCTTGAGCGTAAAATCCGGGAAGACACTGGCGATGACCACGCCGATTTGGGCGCTGGCGGCATGTAACATGGCTTCTTGGGCGCGGATATCGGGGCGTTGCTCGACTAATTTTGATGGCAAGCTCAGCGGCAAGTTGGTCGGTAAAGTGATTTCTTCCAATGTAAATTGCGCCGCCAAATCGGTGCTGGGGAACGTGCCGACCAAGATTTTCAAGCGGTTACGCAATTGCGTGAGCTGTTGTTGCAAAGGCGGCAGCGTGGTTTTGGTTTGCTCCAAGGCCGATTGCTGCGCCAATATTGCTGTTTTCGACGTGCTGCCGAGTTCAAATTGTTGTTTGATGACATCCAATTGCTGGGTTTGTGCGGCAATCATCTCTTGCGTGGCGTCGATTTGCGCCCGTACCGATGCCTCTTGCACGGCGGTGGTGACGATGTTGGACGCAATCGTCAAAAACGCCGCTTCAAGTTGGAAACGTTGGTATTGTGCTTGCGCTTCCAGCCCTTCGATTTCGCGTCGGATCGCGCCAAAGACATCTAAAGTGTAAGAAACGCCAATCGAGGTATTGAATAAGCTGTACACGGAACCTGGAAAATTGGGATTACCGAATTGTGCGCCCGATATTTGCTGGCGGGTTGCGTAACCGGTCGCATCTAATGACGGCCATAACGAGCCTTGTTTGGACAAGGCGTTTTCCCGCGCCTGAACCAGCGTCGCATGGGCCGATTGCAAATCAGGATTATGCTTGATCGCCTGTTCGATCAGCGCAGTCAAGGCTTTGGAATGGAACAGCGTCCACCATTGCCCCGGCAAGTCCTTGCCTGGTTGCAAAGCCTTGACCGTGTGTTCGGCTTCGGCGTTAGGGGTGTAGCTTTTCACTTCAGGTGCGGCTGGGCGCGTAAAATCCGGCCCCATTGTGCAAGATGCCGTCATCAGGCTTGCCGCCAGCAACAAGCCATTGATGGGCTTGCGTAAGGGATAATCCCGTCGTTTGGATAGCATGTAAACTCTTCCCCTTGGATAAATAGTTAGTGCCGAAGCGGGCCGGCGGGTTAAATCGTGGGAGTCCTGCGTTTGTCAGAGCTTGATATGGCCTTTCACTTCGCGTTCTGGCAGGTCAGATTTAAAAAACTGAAAGCTCTATGGGATTGGGCGATAACATTTGTCGAAGTTGTTTAATGTGTGCTCCTTAGCAATCAAGCCATTAAGCAACAAATCCGTCACATGGGCGGCAATCGCCCCGGGTTCAGCATATTCGGGCCGCCAACCTGGAAAACATTTATTTAAGGGTTGATGGTCAACATAAATTTTAACTAGGCCGATGATGGATGTGGCGACCAGGTAACTATCCCGCCCAGGGGCCAATTCCGCCGCTAGTTGCAACAATAAATTAAACTGGTTTTTGAACACGCCTTGTGCCAACAACTCCATGCGCTCAGGGTCGGCCTCCATAATCTCGCGCTGCACCAGTCGGCAAAATTCATTGTCTTGCGACATGACGGTGATTAAGGCACGAACGAATTTATACATTTTTTCAGAAGCCGGACATTGCGCTTCCCAAACTTGGGCAAAAATCAATTCCTTGCCAGAAAACGCATAGCGGGTGGCTGCCATATAAAGCGCGTTTTTATCTGGAAAATGATGATAAATCGCCGCGACACTCATATCCACGGCACTCGCCAACTGCCGCATCGACAAACCGGAATAGCCTTTTTCGGCAAATAACGAAATTGCCGCGCTTAAAATTTTTTCTTTGGAAGTCACTCAATAATCCCTAACGAACGTTCGGTAAAAATAATAGCATCAAAAATCCCAATTGCCAAAACCTTTTAAGTTGTTGAAGCCTAAAAGTAGGCTTGTCCACGAAAAACACGAAAGACACGAAAAAAATGGTTATGTCACTGTTAATTGTGGAAGCCTTAAATGACGCAGCTTTGAGCAAAAGCCACAATCCGTATTAAATAGGGCTTTGCGCCGAAAATAAAAACTTTTCAACAATTAACGGTGACATAGCCCCAAAATTGGGATACGAAACTTTTCGTGTCTTTCGTGTCTTTCGTGGACAGACGCTTGTTTATGAGGTTTCTGAATAGTTTCCGATAGCTTACAATAGCCAAACCCCTTCAATCCCGTCACGGCTGGTTATCTCTATCAAACCCAGTGACAGCATTTGACCATCCACCACAAAATCATGAAAAAATTAAGATGCGCCGTGATCGGCACCGGTTATTTAGGCAAATTCCACGCCGAAAAATACGCGTCATTACCGGATTGTGAACTGGTCGCCGTGGTGGACGTCAATCCTGCCGCCGCCAGCTCTGTAGCCGATAAGCACGGGGCGCAAGCCCTCAGCGATTACCAATCCCTGCTCAATGGTGCAATCGACGCCGTCAGCATTGTCGTGCCAACGACGCTGCACCATCGCGTCGCCAAAGATTTCCTCGATGCCGGTGTGCATGTGCTGGTGGAAAAACCCATCACCGTCACTGTCGCCGAAGCCGATGATTTGATCGCCACCGCTGCCGCCAACAAGCTGATTTTGCAGGTCGGGCATCTGGAACGCTTCAATCCCGCCGTATTGGGCCTGGATAAGGACGAAAAACCGCTGTTCATCGAATCGCACCGCTTGTCGCCGTTCAACCCCCGCGCCAACGATGTCAGTGTCGTGCTGGATTTGATGATCCACGACATAGACATCATCCTGGCCTTGGTCGATTCCGAAGTCGAACGCATCGACGCCAGCGGCACGGCGGTATTGACGCAAGGCACGGACATCGCCAACGCCCGCTTGCTGTTCAAAAACGGCTGTGTCGCCAACGTCACCGCCAGCCGCATCAGCATGAAACTGGAGCGTAAAATGCGCCTGTTCCGCCCCAGTTCGTATATCGCCGTCGATTTCCAAAACCGTACCCTGACCCAACACCGCACGGGCAAAAAAGAAATGTTCCCAGGCATCCCTGAAATTGAAACGGAAGAATCGGTGTTTGAAAGTGGCGATGCCTTGTTGGAAGAAATCAAGCATTTCGTCAACTGCATCCAAACTGGCAGCAAACCGCTGGTGTCCGGCGAAGCAGGACGCCGGGCATTGGCGACGGCGATTCGGATTACGGAGTTGTTGGGGGAGAAATGAGGGTTTGTTTTTAACACCCGCATGACTTAAGCAAAATGCGCCCAACCATTGCGTAAATGATCCATAGCAAACTAGACACCCATCGCACTGATATTCGTATGAAGCACTTTGGTATTTAGCCCATCCTGCCCCGCTAAACCAGCAACGGAAATATTTTGAACCCAGATACCTTGGAAACTATAAGTGCCGGATCATCCCAAGGCTGGCAAGCCCAATTAGAACTGGGCTTTGAATACAAACACGGCAAAACCGTACTGGCGCACCGCCGCCATATCGGCCCCTTGACAGTACAACGTCCCTTTTATCCCGAAGGCGAAGTCTGCCATCTGTATGTCCTGCATCCGCCTGGCGGTGTCGTGGCGGGGGATTGTTTGGCGATTACCATCAACGCCGCCACCAATAGCGCGGCCTTGGTGACGACGCCGGCGGCGGGCAAGTTTTATCGTAGCGACGGCAAACTGGCGCGGCAAACTGTGGCCTTGACCGTGGCGGCCGGGGCATCATTGGAATGGTTGCCGCAGGAAACGATTATTTACGAAGGCGCACAAGTGGCGGCGGAAATGCGTTTGGAATTGGCGGCGGGGGCTAAGTTTATCGGTTGGGAAATCCTCGCACTGGGCCGACCTGCCGCGCAGGAAAGTTTCACCAGCGGCGAAGTCGGCATGAACTGGCAAATCTTCCGCGCCGGCGACTTATTTTACCGTGAACGTTTGTTGATCGATGCTGAGGCGTTTGCCGCCAACTGGGGGCTGGACGGACATTCCGCTTGCGGCACGTTGTTCGCCTATCCCGCCACAACCGTGCAATTGGCGGTGGTGCAAACATTGATTGGCGATAGTGTAGGACGAGGCGTGACTTTGCTGGATGATTTATTAATTTGCCGCGCTTTGGACACCCGCGCCGACCGTTTACGTGATTTTTTCCAAGAAGTTTGGATGTGTTTACGGCCAGATGTGGTTGGGCGTAAAGCCTGTGCGCCGCGTATCTGGGCGACTTGATTAGAGAAGCCAATAAATTCTCAAACTGAACCGCCCTCCCCCAACGCTTTGGACAACCCCACCACTATTGTTTAATGCCAGTAAGTAGTGGTGCAAAAGTTTTTGGCTCTATATGGATTTTAAGGTCTTTCGATCCCCCCCTTCGGTGACGTAATCGCTGTAGTTGATGCCATCGTCACGCAGTACGTCGCAGAAGTTCCAGAGTTTTTGAACGATGTCGTTGTTGGTCATTTCAAGTGAATGTGTCCAAACAATTCAGGCAACAAATCCAGTTGCTGGATACTGTTTAAGGCAATGATGGGCGTGGTATTGGAAAAGACGATCATAACAAGGCCATTTCTCTCTGGAAGTCGTCTTGGCTATCTTCCAGTAAAGTGGCTCCGGCATCAAAAGCCATCCGCAAAAAGGCAACCCGGCCTATGCCTAGCCACGTTGCAGCACTGCCCGATGACAATTTGCCTTCCTTGAACAAACTGATGGCGGCTTGTTTTTTTAGATACGCGGCAAAGTCTTCTGCGCTAAGGTGGATACCCATTAATAATTCGGGCGGGCAATCAATCGTTATTGTGCGCTGCATGGCAATTCCTTGGTAATAATTGACGTTATTTGAGGTGGTCGGATTGGTAACGTCTTAGCCGGATTATAACAGAGCCTGAATTACCCCGTTGTTTGCCAAAGGTTTTCGCTGAGTGTATGCAGTACCTTATCCAGATTGCCATCAAGCAGGGAATTTAGGCGTGCGGCAACTAGCCAAGGCCATCGAAAAAAACAGATATGCCTTTTTCCAAGCACGACTTACGCCGCACCTTCATAACCATGTCTGAGTCGTTAGATATTTCCGCCTAGTCGGTCAAGGCACTGGTGGACCATAAGCAAGGCGAAGACGTGACCAGCAGTTATATCCAATTAAATGTGGAACGGTTGCGGCTGTTTAGTCCCACATTTAAATGGTTAGGATTAATAATAAAAATATCTGGTTTTTCATCATACCATTTTAGGACGGCATCAAAAGGGGTCTTACGTCCAACAGCCCTGAGTTTCAGGTTGAAGTTGT
>NZ_JAQTZU010000036.1 GCF_028687615.1 Methylovulum sp. | reverse complement strand
AGCGAGCCGACAATCGTGGCGGTGGCGCCCGTGATTTGGTCATTCATGGCGATATTAACGCCACCGCCACCGCCGGTTGCCGAGATGACATGATCGACAATGCTGATATTGTCCCCGGCGGTGTAGATGGGGATGTCGCTGAGCAGGGCCTTTATCCCGCCATCATGGGTTACGCCGACGCTGTACGCCACGCAATCCGCCAAATCCTGCAGGCCGCCGCCGTACAGGTTAAAGCCCTGGAATTTAAAATGTATGTCCCCGCCCACTGCGTTTTTGTTGAAGCGGTAGTGGAAAACAGGCCCGGTCAGCAAGGCGAAGTCCGCCCCGCTAGCCGCGCCCGGCACGGAGCCAAACATGCCGCGCCGCAGATAACCTAGGTTGTATTGACCCGCTCCCATAGGTACTGCATCGCGGTACGCCAACAGCTCGCCGCCGACATAACAGAGGCTGTCTATACGGTCCACGGTCTGCTGGCTGACAGCCTCCAAGACCCCTCTCGACATGCTTAAATCCACTTGCAGCAGATTGGCGGTATCCACCCCGGTGGCGGCGGGCAATGCCGCCACCAACAAGCCTTGGGTGGATTGGCCTTGCAGTTCGCCGATCTGGTAATAAGTGCCGGTGTCATTGGACACCCAGACGGCACAGCCGCCGTATTCGGCATCGTTGCAGGAGACCGCCACCCAGATTTCGCCGCTCCCGGCGGTGCGTTCCGACGGGGCGATAAATATCACCGGCGGGTTGACCAGCGCGGGCACGGCCGCATGGTTTGGTGAATAGCCATCCCCTTCTTCACTATCATATCTAGCCACTGTAAGCTCCTATAGGCGCGTCTTCAACGCTCAGCGTCAGGCTGCCGTTCTGGTTGTCATCAATTGATACAATGCGGCAACGGTGGTTGACCAAGCCCAGCCCGGCGCTGGACACGGTGATAAAATCCACCGGCTCGAGCAAATCGGCGTCGCAATCAGTCGTTATCCGGTATTGGTTGCGGATGTACAAATAGCGTTGCAACTGGGTGTAGGCGACAATCGCCGCCACGTTAGCAAGCTTGATGCACTCCAGTTCAATATCCTCCGCCGGGCGCAACCCGTCCGCATCAATGGCGGCCAAATCATCTTTTTTGATGATGGACTCGTTGTATTCGCGGGCGCGGTTAAGGTATTTCACGGCCACCGAGTTGTAGCAATCCTGCGGTTTTTTGCGCGTCGGCTCGATATGCTCATACACCGCGCCGTCGTCTGCATCGAAATGCCGGCGGATTTGGGTGTCCGGCGCATAACTGCCAAAATCGCCGCTGAACGCATGGTCGGCGTAGGGGCGGAATTTTAAAACGCCCTCGCTCCAGACGATGCCGGCGTTGGCGATTTGCGCCCACTCGGCCAGATACTCATGCGCCGGGCGCACGGAACTGAGCAGCGGGCTGACCAGCAAACCCCTCGCCCGACAATAATCATGGCAATGCGCGGTGTCCAGCATGATTTGCGCGCTTTGGCTGCTGATCGCCCCCCAATAAGGGTTGGTCAAAAACTCGCTGATGACATCTTGGATATGCGCGTCCAGATGGTTTTGGGCGGCGGGGCCGGCGCTGGTGAGTAGTCCGAAGGTTTCAATGGCATGGTTGCCCAGCGTCGCCCCGTCGCTCAACTCATAACTGCTTGCCGCCACCAGCGCCGTGCCGCTGTAAGCCAATGCCTGGGCCGGGAAATTGACGGTCAAATTCCCCCAGGCCGCCTGCGGCCTAAGCCCTGTGTTGGAAAAACTAAAACCCGCTTTGGCAAGCGTGTCGTGTTTTTTCTTGTCGCGCCAAACCCGACCAAAGCCACGGATAGGGCCTTCGCAGACAAACATCAGCACATCTGCATAATATACGGTCTGCTTGCCGCCGCTGCCACCCATGCCCTTGCCGCCGCCGCTGTCTTTTTCCACCCGCCGGAAATTGGCTGTCCAGCCCAGGATGGGCGATACCCTATCCGTGCCCATCAGCACCTGCACCGGCGTACCGTAGCCTATTGACTGCACGGCAATCGCCGATAATTTTGGCGCATCGTAACCGCCACCACCACCACCATCCATAATTAGCCCTCAAAAACACTGTAAAATAATTTGTCCCTGGCGGCCAGCGTGCCCACCGAGGCATCGGCCAACACCACATTCTCGCCCCTGTCGGCATGGATAATAACGGGCCAATCGACAACAATGCCGCCGTGGCTAAAGGTGCGTCCCCGTTTAAACACCACTATATCCCCAGGTAACGGGCAATCGATACGCCGGGCATAACGCTCGACAACCGCTAAATACCGCTCCTCGTCATGATGCAAGGCCCATTGCGCCGGATAGCCCGTAACTACCACGTCCTCAATCAACCCCGCCTGCACATACACATCCAGTAACAACTGCCCGCAATCCACCGCCAGATAACGCACCCGGGCGGCATGGCACCATTGTGCGCCCAACCAACGGTGCGCCTCATCGATCACCGCCTGGCGTTTATCCATTACCCCCACCATTAGATGCTGCCCTCTTTTTTCGGCATATAAGGATAGCCGCGATAGCGCGGCTCGTTGCCGAACGCCTGGCAGCTCACCCGCCGTTTATCGCAACCGGGCCAGATTGTGAACGTGTCGCCGGCGGCAGGCGCCACCGGCAAGGGATAATTTAAAACCACCGTGCCGGATTGGTAGTCACGCACCGAGCGTACCACTCCGGCGTTGGCCCCGCTGTTGAACTGGAGCTTGCCTATGTCAAAATAATTATCCGCCTGGGTCAAATTACAATGGATGGAGCGGGTGTCGGCGCCTGGCGATACAATGGCGTCCACCGCCTGCGCCGTTCTGCTTAGTCCGCAGCCCGTGTCATAAACCGTATAAATGCAGCTCGCCGCGTATAAATTGCGCGGCATATCAACATTTAGCAACACCGTGGGCGCGCTTAAGGTCAGTTTGATTTTTGTCGCATCGCATCCTGCATCACTGACCATACCTTTAAATAGATGCGTCACCCGTGCTTGCCTCGCCCTCCAGATGCTTATCCAGGCTTTGTCGAAGCCCCCGTTCAGCGTAAATACCGGGAACGGCACGCTTTGGATGGTATCGGCGCCGTGCTGGTAAATCGTCAGCTCCACATCGTCCACCTCCACGCCGGTGCTGGTTTTAATCGCGCCGCGTTCCAGGTTAAAAATACCCGACAAATAAGTGTGCCCGCCCCAGGACACATCAGCATCCAGCAAGGTGTAGCGCAGCACTGTGCCATCCGGCAGGGTGATTTCGTACAGTTCGGTGACCACTCCGTCGGGCAATTCCGGCACACCCGCCAACGCCGTCTTCATACCAGATTCCTCACGCTGCCGACAAACTCAATGTCGGTGCACTCATAGACGTTCGTGGCGACACGGACAAAATCATAACCGTCTGCCATTAAGCGCACACGATAAAAATAGCCGCCCGTCCAGGACACCACGGCGCCGTTGCCGGGGGGTATGTTAAATTGCACTACGCCGGATGCAGTGACGGTGTAGGCCGCCGCATCCTGCACCACCCAGTCGATAGACACGGCAATGTCGGCCATATCGGGATTATGCACCGCTTCTGTAAATCCCCCAAAGGTGCGCTGCAAGGGGTAGTCGGTGCGGGTGCCATCGCCTGCGCCCAATACTTCATCGACAATCTGGCTGTCAAAAGGGTCTTTGTACAAAAAGGCGGATGCTTGCCCGCCGATCTGCACCATAAAGCCCATCAACACCTGGAACTCGGCATCACTGCTCTCAAACAAGGCATTGACCGATAGTTTAAAAATGTATTTTGGATAAAGTTGGAAGCGCAAACGGCTCTCCCGCCCCGATAAGGGATTGGTGAACACTTCGGTTTTAATTTCCGGACGTTTGGATACGGCAACATCAATGCCGGGCAAGTCCGGGAACGCTAATAATGTCATCGCGCCCCCTTGTTGAAACGCCGGGCCTCTTTGCCCAACTGCTTGACCAGGGTGCCGGATTGCTCGGCAAACAGGTCTTTGGCGGATATGGTCGTCACCCGCAATTCATCGCGGGTGCGGCGTGGAGGGGGGGCTGCGGGCTGTTGGGCGGCAATCTGCAATGCCAGCAGTTGCCCGCCACGACTATTGTCTTCGGCTTGTCTGGCGGCTTTGGCTAGGGTCGCCGCTTGTTGGGCGGATTGCCCAGGGATGCCGGTAACGCTGGCGGGTAGGGACCAGTTGCCATGTAGTTGGCCGGTGGCCTTTAAGCCCTCGACGGCGGCGGCTACCCTGGACAGAGGTTTGTCCGTGCCGGGTGCGGCTTACAGGTAAGGGTTTGTTTATTTCGGGTGCAGGTGCGGTGGCTGGCAAGGGTTTGTCAATGACGGGTGCGGGTGCGGCTACTCCGGTCAAGGGCTTGTCAGTTTCGGGTGCTGCGGCTGGTTCTGAGGCGGCTGGCAAGGGTTTGTCAATGACGGGTGCGGGTGCGGCTACTCCGGTCAATGGCTTGTCAGTTTCGGGTGCTACGGCGGCTGGCAGGGTTTTATCACCGGGTACGGGTGCTGCGGCGGCTGGCAAGGGTTTGTCAATGACGGGTGCGGGTGCGGCTATTCCGGTCAAGGGCTTGTCAGTTTCGGGTGCTGCGGCTAGTTCTGCGGCGGCTGGCAAGGGTTTGTCAATGACGGGTGCGGGGGCGGCTATTCCGGTCAGTGGCTTGTCAGTTTCGGGTGCTGCGGCTGGTGCTGCGGCGGCTGGCAAGGGTCTGTCAATGACGGATGCGGGGGCGGCTATTCCGGTCAAGGGTTTGTCAGTTTCGGGTGCTGCGGGTGCGGGTGCTGCGGCTGGTGCTGCGGCGACTGGCAAGGGTTTATCCATGTCGGTCGTGACATAAGATTTGACGATATTGACTACGGTGCGGAAATTTTCCGCCACACCCGCCGGCAGCACGGACTCTTTGCGGTGCAGCAGGAACGGGCTTTCATCCTTGCCGACTTCCCATTCCCCTTCTTTTGCCGAGCCTACCGCCGCCGCCCAGCCCGCCACGGTGATGAAGGTGGCGGCGGCGGCAATCGGCGCCAATATCCAGCCGACATAAGGTATGCCGGACAGTGATTGATACACGCCCGCCGCCGCGTCGTAAGCCTTGGCCATGATGGATTTTGATGCGGTTTCGGCGGTGACGGTTTTTTTGGTTTCTTCGGCGGTGATGGTGGAGGCGGTGCGTGCCACGTCGCCCACCTCCTGCGCTCCGGTCTGCGCCACCTCGCCCGCTATTTTATCCGCTATTTTATCCGCTTCTTTTGACCTAAAGTGTAGCTGCTCCCAAGCCCATTGTCCGGCCTTAACGACTTTTTCTTTAGCATACAACAGTATCGTCCAGGCCAGATCGCCTTTCTTTAGGGCTTGTTGTTGTCTGGAATTAAGCAACAAGTGCGCACTTTCCCATGCCCAATGTGCCAGCGACATAGCCCGTTCCTGCAAAAAGGTCGAGGCGTAGCTAAGCAATATGGATTTGGCCGCGTTGCGCACGGCTTTGGTGATGGTTTGCTGGCCGGTCAACACGCCATTGACCGATTGGTTCATGGCGTTTTGTAGCGGCTGGAAAAAACCCGCCGCCGTTTCCATGTCATTTTTTATGGCTTTTGTGTCAAAACCCGCCCATTTCCCTTTAAATTCAATCATCGCCTGTTGCTGTTCGGTACTGATTTTGGCCTGGGACACGGGTTCGTTCGGGTGCAGTTTGCGCTCATCTTCCAGTAGCTTCAGGCGCAACGCCAACTCCTCGGCGGCCAACTCCCGTAGCCGCTCAAGATGCTGTTCTTGGGTGATGTTGCCCAGCTCCAGTTCCTGGTCGGCCGTTTGGCGTTTGAAGTCCAAGTCGGACAAGGCGGCGGCCTGTTGCGCCCGGCTTAGTTCCGCCGCCAGTGCTTTTTGGGCGTCGGCATTGGCGCGGGCGTTTTCCAGCTCACGGCCTTGTAATGCAATGCCTTTGGCTTCGCCATCCATCCGCAACTGGTCGAGCTTGGCCTGTAAATCCTGCTCAATGGCCTGGGTCTTTTGGGCGGCATCTTTAGCATTGTTGTCGGTAGCCACCGCTTGCTTCTCAAGCCCGGCGATTGTAATAAGGTGCTGGCGTTTTAACCGCAATTCCTCGGTCAAGGTGGTTTTGTCCAGCATCAGCACTTGGGTGCGGTAGTTGGTTTCCGTCAAGGTTTCCGCCGCCACCTGCTGCTTTAATGCCAAATCCTTGGCGTCGCGCCCGTTTTGTAGACGTTGTAAATCCTGCTGGTGAGCCGCATCCAACGCTGTTTGCTGGTTGCGGATGGCGGCTTGTCCAGTGTCTGCACCCTGGGTGCCGCTTGACCCTCTGGCACCGGCCGTCCCTGCGGCGGCGCCGTCTTTGCCCCAGTCAATATGGCGGCCTTTGTCTGCACCGCCTTTGTCTGCACCATTACCACCACTGCCCGCCGTGCTATTGGTTTCTTTATCCTGCTTTTTTTTGGCTTCGGCTTTGGCGTCCGCTTGCGCTTTATCCTGCGCTATTTGCGCCCGAAACTCACCGCGCCATTGTGTAGTCCAATCGCTAACAGCTTGTCCGGTCTTAAATACGACTGACTGTATGCCGCTGCCAACGGCATCGCCTTTAGTGGCGGAATCAAACGCCGTGCCCAGGCCGTGGCTAAAACCCGCGCCGTTTTGCCGCTCTTTCGCGGCTTTGTTTTCCTGTCCGTTGACCGCCATTTGTGCGGCGACATGGGCGCCGCTAAAATCCAGGCGCATAGCGGCTTGAATGTCATCCCCCGCCGCCTGCGCCAGTTTGACCGCCTGGGAAAAATAACGGCGCACATCCTCCACAAACACCGCCAGACCCTCGCCGATGCCGTTGCCCAAGCCTGTAAACACGCCGATGACAAAATTGACTGCATCCTTAACGCCTTGGGCATAGCGGTTTAGGTCATCCCCCATGATGCCGAAGCGGTCGGCTAAAAACGCCTGCATCCCAGCCGCCGCCCGCATCACATAGCCCCAGGCGGTGCGCACAATGTCCGACACCGTCACCGACTCGCCGCCCCAGGCGACCTCTTTATCTTTATTACGCCCCCACCAGTCCGCCAGCGTGGTCAGGCCAAGGATCAACAGGCCAATAGGCCCGCCGATCAGCCGCAACACCCCCGCCAACACCGTGCCCAGGCCGCCGGACATAGCGACTGACGCCGCCCCGCCCGCCGCAAAGGCCGCCGTCACCGTGCCCCACATCACCGCCAGCCGTAGGCCGATGCCGTGCAGCAAACCAGCCCCGGCAATCAGCGGGGTAAAAATAGCCAGCGTTTTGGCCAGCTCCGGGTTGGCTTTGGCGGCATCCGCCAGCGCGTTAATGAACGTTTTGATGGCATTGGCGGCGCCGGTTATCGCGGGCAACAAAGTGGCGCCGACATTGACCGCCAACTCGACCACGGCATTTTTAACTAATTTAAGCTGCGCGTCCGTGGTTGCCATTTGCGCGGCAAATTCGCGCTCCACCGCGCCCGCTGTTTGGGTTTTGTCCGTCGCTGTACCGACCGCCGCCTGATATTGCTTGAGGTTTTGCACCAATTGCTGCAAGGCTGTCGCATCGCCCCCTTGCCCAATCAATTGGTTGGTGGCTTCCGCCAAGCTGGCGTTGTCCAGTTTGGTTAAGGTCGCCAAAAATCCGTCCAGGGCTTTTTGCGGGTTGGCGGCAATATCGGTCGCCAGTTGGTTGGCGTCAATACCGATAGCCCTTAAGGCTTTTTGGAATTCCGGCGACTGCACCCGCGCCGACTGCAAGCGCGACAGCAGGCCGTTGATCGCCGTCGCCGCCACTTCCGGCGGGTTTTTCAGGCTTAATAGCGTGGTGGCCAACGCCGACGCCTGTTCCGCACTCAAGCCAAAGGTTTTGGCGCTGGCGGCAATGCGGGCGTCCACATTTAAAATATCGTTTTCAGTCGCCGCATATTTATTGCCCAGCGTATTGACCGCATCACCCAGTTCAAGCACTTGTTTAACGGTCAAACCAAAGCCGTTTTTAATGCCGGCGGCATAGTCGGCGGTTGCTTGCACCTCCATCTGGAAGGCGGCGGACAGTTTGGCGACCCCTTCGGTAAATGCGCCCACCTCATCGGCGGCAATGCCCAGGCTGCCTGCCGATGCCGCAATGTCCAGCATTTCGCTGGCGGCATTGGGCAGGCTGCGGGTCATCTTCAGCAGCTCGTCGCTCAAGGCCGCCAGTTCCCCGGTTGATGCGTCAACCACCTTGGCGACCCCGGCAAAGCCGGATTCAAATTTAATGGCTTGGTCGGCTGTCGCGTACACCACCGCCAAGGCCGCGCCGAATTGCAGCAGGTCATTTTGCAGGCCGGCAAAACTCTCGCCCACGCCGTTCAGGTCATGTGCCAGTTCTTGCGACAGCTCGCTTGCCCGCAGTTCGGCCTGCGCCATTTCGGCAAAGGTCAGTTGCCCGGATTGGCGTAGGCGGGCCAGCGCCGCCTCAATGTCCGCCATCCGCCCACGGGTGTCGCCGTGGGCGGTCAAACCCAAGGTGTTGCGGTCATTGGCGATTTGCCGCCGCCCGGACTGTGCGGCCTGCGCCGCTTCGGCCTCCCGGCGCAGACGGATGTATTCGCTGGACAAGTTGCCGACATCCACACCTTGCGCCCTGAGCTCCTCACGGTGACGGTGCACTGATTCGCGCATCGTGTCCAGTTGCTGTTGCAATTGGGCCGCCCGCTGCCTGGCGGCGGCAAAGGCCCGCTCGGATTGCCGCGTGGCGCTCTCGCTATCGCGCAACTCCTGCGCCGTTTGCCGCAGTTCCGCCGCCAAGGCGCGGTACTCCGGCGATGTCCGGCCCGCCGTTTGCGCTAGCCTGTCCAGTTCGCGCCGCCCTAGCGCCTGCTGCACCGCCAAAGCCTCGGTTTCCTGCCGGTTGGTGTGGTAAGCTTGCGCCAGCCGCGTCGCCTCCGTCGATGCGGCGGCGGCAACCCGTCCGGTCGCCTCGACTGAGCGGCGCAGTTCGCCGAATGACCTGATCGCATCGCCCGCCTGGGCGGACACGCGTAACCTTAGCTCTAAATCACTCATAGTATGCGTAAATTCTTTATTAATATGTCGTTGCTGGGTTTGGCGGTGGCGTTGTTGGCACCTGTTTTCCCGCTGCTGGCTATCCTTGTCCCGCCGCTGGGCTTGGTATTGGGCTTGTCCGCCCTAGTGGTCCTGGTGTGGGCGGTGTTGGGTTTTTTACGGTCCCTAATAAGCGGAGGGCGGCGCTGGCATTGGCGTTAATCCGTTGCCTAGATATTGTAGGGCGCATTAGCGATAGCGTAATGCGCCGGATGCTTGAAATCCAACATGCGGTGCAATACGGCTATCGCCTATTGCACCCTACAAAAGGTGTTTTACAGATTTCTCAACGAATTGATTTTAAAAATAACTCCTTAACTTAATAGCATTGAGGTATTGGGGTGGGCAAATAATCAGCGGGCTACCTGGAAAAGCGCTCAAAAAACCGCTTGCGTTTCTCCGCCGGGGTCAGCGGCGGCTCATAGTTTAGATACGCCGCCACCAGCAAATGCGTGGGCGGGTTGTTTTTTAGGTAGCCCTGCATGGCTTTGAGCCTGCCCAGGGTCATGTGTTGGTCTATAGCGTCGTAATCCCAACTGAACGTCGCTGACAAATGCGCGTAGACATCGCCCCATGACGATGCGTCCGTCGCCGCCTTGGAACCCGGTTCCAGGCCGATTTGTGCAGGCAGCGCGGCTAAAAACCCCGTCAATTCCGCCGGCTTTAGCCTCATGAACAGCCAGTTCCCCCGCCACCAACCAAACACTAGGATAAATAGCCGCCGCACCCTCGCCGATAGCTGTGCGGGCGGTGCGCTTACCATGTCGTTGTAGGCGTCAATGATTTGGCGGAGCAAAAAAAAGGGCGGCTCAGCAATCGTCCGCCCTTTGCCTGCTACGCTGATAGTGATTCGGTCAGCCATGCAAAACACCCTCCCACGGGTTTAAAATGCCGGGCCCGGCGGCCCGGCCCACTAAGGTTGTAAATACTACGAAGACATATTGATGGCATGGCTGCGGCGACTCACCCGGTCTATAGCGCATTTAAAGACAAATTTAAAGGCGTCGCCGGCATCGTCCGCTTTGGTTTTAATCCCCATGCCCTCGCACATCGCTTGCTCGAACGTCAAGAGCATTTCTTGGCCTATGTCATTGTTGCTCAGGGCTATCCTGACCAGCGGCGCGCTGCCAATATCCTCTTGGTTGACCTCAAAGCGGCTGCCGCCGTCGGTCTCGAACTCGGTGTCGAAATAAAATGTTTCGCCGGCGTTGGTGTAGTCGAAATAAAACACGCCGTTTGCATCTACGGCGTACTGGTCCGTGCCCAGGATTAGCGGCACTTGCAGCGCCACGCGTTGCAAGGGTTTGCCCTGCGCGTTCCTGACCCCCCAGGATTTGTAAAAATCGGCCTCCAGGATGTTGCCGCGTAAGTCGCGCAATTTGGGTACGGTGTAATAAAAATCCACCACATAATTAATCCGCACCGTATCCCCGGCATCGGCGGCGGCGAATTGATACCAGCCTTGGCCATCGGTTTTATAGGTCCCTGTCGCCACCGGGCCGACGGCAAGAGTTAGGTTGTTACCCACCACTAAGCTAATTTGTGTGCCGTTAGTGTAGGGATTTTGGGGGATAAAAATAAGCCATACGCGTATTGCCGAAGCGGTGGCGAGGGGCTTTATGGCGGCTGTTTGACGGGAGGTAAAAGCCTGTTTTTTTACTCTATTACCAGGGCTAAACGAAGGGGGTGCGGATAGTTGTTTTTGGCGTGTTTTCAACAGCCTAAGCGGGTGTTTTTTAAAAAAAACTTGATTTTTTAAAAATGTTTAAATCCTTCCATATTTGCGATATACGGCGTTTTCTGCTTTACCCTTGCCTTGATATGGCTTTTTTGTTTTCTCGATTCTGGTTTTAAATCAATTAATTACTGGCTTTTTTTGGATGGTTTTTTCGGAGTTGAAAAAGCCTTTGCATGGCTTTTCGGCAGGATTTGCGGCTGTTTTTAAAAAAAATCATCCGATTGAACGCTCAAGATAGCCGCTTAAAATAGCTAAAATCTGCACTTTGTCGGCCTCGGAAACGCCGACAAACGGACGCTCCGGGATGTCGCCCCAGAGCCAGGGGAAGTCGGTTTTTTTGCCGCCAGATTGCATCATATTGGCATATTTTAAATTTGTACCGTCAACAACTGACATGCTACCAATCTCCACTGATTCGGCTTTGACATTGTAGGTTATGCTGCGGTTAAGCAACCCCATGTCGCGTAAAATTTGCCCAGACCCGCTGGTTCTGTTTAATAAAGTCGCTTCGCTTAACGGCTCCCAAGGGTTGCCGTTTGGATCATGTTGCCCTGTGAAATTTAGATCTATGGATGCCCGCACTGCTGCGCCTATTTCTTCCAGTGCTGGCTCTAGGTGGTTGGCGGAATAAGTTAGTTGTCGTAAGGCATTAATAATTGCCTGGTCATTTAGATCAATGGTAACGGCGGTCATGGTGTTTTTTACCTAAGCTGGTATGATGACGGAAAATCCACTAGGGGCATGACATGAGCGCAATCCTAAAAACCGAACCGCTTGAAACTATTTTTAATCATGGCATTACGGATGATGAGTTTGAGGCGATATTTGATTTCATCGAAACCCAGGCCGACTATGAGGCGCATTTAAGCGCAACGGACGCGCTTATTGATTTGCACAAGCTGTATCAATTACGCAACGACACGACCCAAGCCGACAGGTTCTTTAGTCGTCTGGACACCAAAAGCCAGCAACGGTTAAGGCTGCATTGCTGTATCGTCAATAATTAAGCTTTTGCTTAAACCTTTCGGAAAAACCCGACACCCTGTCCAATTGCTTAAGCCCGTATTCGATACGGCTATCTGCTATACCGGATTCTTTGGCCAACGCACTGGCCAGCTCCGCAATCAGTGCGTTGGTGTCGGCATTATTTTTCAACACATTGTCTATGACAACCACTGCCCTGCCGATGTCTATCTTAAGCTGTTTTAGCAATTGCCTATAGTTAGCCACTTCCACGTCGTAAGCATGTCCCGCCACAATGATTTCGGCTTGGTTTGCGCTATTCAAGCCCAGTTCCTGCAACAGCGCCAGATAGCTATGTCGGGCAACGAACTGCACGGACGCTTCCATGGCTGTCCGCGTGACGGGCTTGGTCGGCACGGTTTCATGCTTGTAGGCCATGTGCTTCATTTCGTGCCAAAGCGTTTCGACCGCGTATTCTTCGTTAAACGTCAACTGCCCGCCGACTTTGGCCTTTGTAAACGCACTAGCCAAATCTATGGCAGGCCTAAAGCCAGCCACCAACTTGCCCTCCATTGAGAAATGGATGGCGTTTCCTGCTGTTGCGGCAAACAAGTCATCTCTGGCGACCGCATAAAGACCCTCAAAACCCACCGGAAACCATTCCGCCTTATCCCTTGCGATTTCAAGCATTTTTCTTTGGACGGCGGCTAATTCTGGCAGGTCTACCGTATTCATAATTAACACATCGTTTAATTTGCCATCAAGCGTCGATGATAGTACCCCACCACCCTGCCTATCGGCAATCGCCTTATTGACACCCAACAACCTATCTTGCGGCGAATAATCCCAGCCCGCATCTGGCTGCATTGTTTCTGGGTCGTATACTTTATCGATCCCCTTGCCATCTGCCGACCTTGCTTTGGCCTGGGCTTCAGTCAGGCTAATTAGTCCGCACCGACAGCGGTAGCCATTCAGCGGGCTGATGCGCCGCCAGATCGGGTCATTCACCGGACGGATAAAGCCATCCAAGGCTTTGTGCGCGGGACGGGTGCGGCTGTCATTGATGGCGTCGTACATCAGATAGGGACGGCTATCTTGGGTACGGGTAATTTGCTCCCATCGACCCGCCATGTACTGGCCTTGGATGTTGGTGCGGAAAATATTTTCCAGCCGATACAAAGGCAGCTCCAAAGCCTTTACGGACTGGTTGCGCCGCCATTGTTTAAACGTCTGCCCGTTAGCCTGGGCTTGGTTTAAATCATCCAGCACGGCTCTTAGCTGGTCATACGCCGCAATGCCGGCAATGGAAAAAGCTTTTTGCCTCGCCAAGCCTTGTAGTTGCCCGTAATAAACATCCGGCAAGGCTATATTTCTGGCCTCTGCGGCGCGTATTGCCTCAAGGAAATGGATGGGTGAGCCATCGGTATTAAAGCTTAGGGGTGGTGGCATTTATCCCTCAATTGATTGCTTACGGAATAGTTGGACGCTAAAAACAGGCCGCGTAGGGCGCAATAGCCGATAGGCGTATTGCGCCGGATGAGACGCAAACCATACGGCGGAATACGCTATCGCTATTGTGCCCTACGGCTGCTTGCTGGATTAACTTTCAATGCCGTGCACATAACCCAAAATATCAGCCGCGTAGGGCGCAATAGCCGATAGGCGTATTGCGCCGGATGAGGCGCAAACCATACGGCGGAATACGCTATCGCTATTGTGCCCTACGGCTGCTTGCTGGATTAACTTTCAATGCCGTGCACATAACCCAAAATATCAGCCGCGTAGGGCGCAATAGCCGATAGGCGTATTGCGCCGGATGAGACGCAAACCATACGGCGGAATACGCTATCGCTATTCCGCCCTACGGCTGCTTGCTGGATTAACTTTCAATGCCGTGCACATAACCCAAAATATCGGCGGCAAACAGGCTGTAGCTTAACGCCTGGGCGAATTCGTCCTGGCTGCTGCCGGACATCAGCACCGCCAGGCGTTGCTCCAGGTCTTCGGGGTCTGAGGCGGCGTTTATGGCGGTTCTAATCAGTTCGGCGTTGACGGGACTGCCTAGTTGCGCGAGTAGCTGGTCGCCCAGGTTCTCTACGGCTTGTTGTTGCTTGGTAAAAACAGGGGTGTAAATACGGCTGGCTTGGGGGTTGACCGTCGCCGCCGCCATAGGTGCATCTGGCGGTGCAACAGGCACGGAAGCCGCCGCAACGGACAAAATGGCCTCGCCACCTTCAGGTTCGGGTATTTTTAGCTTGTCGTGGGCGTAACGGGCGGGTAATCTCTTTGGTCTGTCCGCACATATCGCCTCCGGTCTTGCTTTTGGATGGGGTTTCGCTATTGTTTAGCCTGGGTGTCATCCGTTTTTTGGATGATGGGTAGATAATAATCCTAAATAACCGGATTAACAAGGTAAAAATCCATGAAAGCCGTATTTAACTTTAATGACGTTACTGATAGAGTCAAAAAGGCATTAAAAATCAAAGCAGATTATGAGCTTGCTGAGCGATTAAATATGAAAACAACAACATTTAATAGCCGAAAAAAAGCAAACTCACTGCCTTATGAAGAACTTCTTTTGCTTTCAAGTACGGAAAATCTGGATTTTAATTGGGTCTTAACTGGGGAGGGTGGTATGTATCGAGAAGAGCAGAGAAGAAACCCCATTTCAGAACGAAGAGCGGAAGCAATTATTGAAATGTACGAGGCTTTAAGTGATGCCCAGCAAAAAGAGATTTTGGCGGATATCGAAAACAAGAAACGCATGAACGAACTGATTGAAACAGTCAACCAGTTACGGAAAAAAGTAGGTTAAAAGCGGGGTTCTTAAGCTGAACTAGAGGGTGCTAAATATCCTAAAAAAGACAAACCCAAAGGCCTGTCATTAAGATCTTTGGGTTAAGGGATAATGGTTAAAAAGTACCATTTAAAAAGTACCATTTAGGCAGTTTGTAAGTAACTGAAAAATATTGCTATAAATCGGTAATTCCCTCAATATCCCGCTAAAAGCGTCCAAGTATTAAGAGAGTAGCGCATTTTTGACCGTCAAGTATTCCCGTAGCTATCAGGCATCGTTATTTTTCGCCAACAAGATCAGCCATTTCATGTATGTCGAATCGAAACTCGATCAAGACAGCGGCACCCGCACTTACAAGGTCATCGGCCAGGTGTTTTTCAACTCGGCCGACAAATTCGTCGCCAGCTTCGATTTCAAGGAGGCGGTGGAGAAAGTGACCATCGATCTAAAACGCGCCCATTTTTGGGATATTACCTCGGTCAGTGCCTTGGATAAGGTGGTGATCAAACTGCGTCGTGAAGGTGCTGATGTGGAATTGATCGGTATGAACGAAGCCACGACCACCATCATCGACCGCTTTGCGATACACGATAACCCTGAAGAAATCGAAAAAGTTATGGGAGGCCATTAATGAACACCACACAAAATCTAGTACTGGCAGGCATCGACGGCTCATCCTTAAGCAACGCCGTCTGTGATTACGCCGCCTGGATCGCGCAAAAAGTGGATGCGCCTTTAAAACTATTGCATACCATCGACCATCATCCTGAAATAGCCGATCACACCGATTTGACCGGCAATATTGGTGTCGATAGCCGCGATCATTTAATGGATGAAATCATTCAACTTGATCAGCAACGCAGCAAATTGCGTTTGCAACAAGGTAAGCAGATATTACAAGCCGCCAGGGAACGGGCCATGCAAGCAGGTGTTCTCGAACCCATCATCAATCAACGCCACGGTAGCCTGGTTGAATCGTTGATTGAACTGGAAAGCGACCTGCGTGTGCTGGTGATCGGCGTGCGCGGCAAAGTCCATGAAAACCAGCCCGATAAAATCGGCGCCAAGCTGGAATCGATTATCCGTTCGTTGCATAAGCCGATTTTGGTAGTCAACGCCGAATTCAAGGCACCTGAGCGTATCATGATTGCTTATGATGATAGCCAGGCAGCAGAAAAGGCGGTGGATATGGTCGCCAATAGTCCGCTGTACAAAGGCTTAACGTGTCATCTGCTCTGCGTTGGCAAAGACGAAGCTGCAATGGAAAAACGACTTAAAGCAGCAGCGGACAAACTGGTCAATACCGGGAATATTGAAGTCATCGCCAAAACATTACCGGGTAAACCCGAACAGGTGTTATGCGATTATCAGGAGCAGCACACTATAGACATGACCGTCATGGGCGCTTTCAGCCATACCCGTCTGCATGATTGGTTGCTGGGTAGCTTTACCGTAAAGATGCTGACGCACAGCCATAAGCCGCTGTTGCTTCTTCGTTAAAGCCTCTCATCAGTTTATCGGTACGCGCGCCAAGATAAAGGGCTGTTTTCAAGCCATTCCAAGTGGCGGCCTTGACTGGAATACACGGCAATGCACTGTAAAGTAAAAGGTAACGTACAGTTTTTCCTTTTTCTGTGTTTCCCTCCAGCCAGTGAGTTCGCCCCATGGCAAGAATGAAAATTTTCAATGCCCTGGAGGCGGAAGCATTTGATGCTCCACCGGTGTTCAACAGCGCCGAGCGCAAACGGTTTTTCTCCTTGCCCTTGTTGCTCGAAGATTCAATGGTGAACTTGCGGATGCCTATTAATAAAGTCTGTTTTCTAGTGGTGGCGGGCTACTTCAAGGCGCGGCGCAAATTCTTTGTCCGGCAGGTCCACCAGACGGATATTGAGTATGTCGCCCGTCAAATCGGCGTCGATCCATCTGAGGTTTTCATCGAATCTTATAGCAAGGAAACCTATGCCCGCCATCAGCGGGCGATCCTGGGCTACTTTGGCTATAGCCCGTTCGACGAAACAGCGAAGACCCTCATTACAAATGAGGGTAGTCCTGCAATCGGAATGATTTGTAAAAGGTCAAGCCTACCGATTTATTGGGTCGAATGCCCGTACTTCAAGGCGTACAGTCATCGCAATATTTTATTGACAAATCTATTATCATTCCGATTGCGGGACTACCAGAAGCCTACATTGCGTTGATAATGCAACCGCATCATTGGGTTCTATCCAATTAGGTTGGCCCGAAATGTGGGCGACTTGGCTTTATGCTAACGCACCAAAATTGCCATTACCTATCCTGCATGGCAGAAAAATCACAAAACTATCACAAAACTATCCCTAAAAAGTGAATTGCCAAACCCGTGCTCGCTGGTAATAATGCCGAAACTTTGCCTTAACTCCGCTATGAAAAGACTGCTGATTATTGAAGATGACCCTGATATTGGCGATATGCTCGACATTAACCTGCGTGATGAGGGTTTTTTAGTCGAGCTGGCTACCGACGGTTTAAGCGGCCTGCATAAACTGAAATCACAAGCTTACGATTTGCTGGTGCTGGATTTGATGCTGCCCGGTTTGGATGGCTTGGAAATTTGCCGGCAAGTCCGGCTGATGCCCAATTATCTGCCGATTATCATGATCAGCGCGAAATCCCAGGAAAACCAGCGGGTACTGGGCTTGGAGCTGGGCGCGGACGATTATCTGGGCAAGCCGTTTTCGGTGCCGGAATTGGCGGCGCGCATCCGCGCCTTGTTCCGGCGCATTAATGCCCTTGAGCACAGTTTACAGGCCAAAACCGGTGTGCTGGCCTACCAGGATTTGCTGATCGACCCGCTCAAGCACGAAGTCAAACTGGCCGGGCAAGCCGTGACTTTGACCGCCAAAGAATTTGAATTGTTGTTGTTTTTCGCCCGCCATCCGGGCAAGGCTTTCACGCGCTTGGCCTTGCTTGACCAAGTCTGGGGCTACCAGCATGACGGCTATGAGCATACGGTCAACTCCCACATCAACCGTTTGCGTGGCAAAATCGAGCGCGACGCCGCCAAACCACAATTCATCCAAACCGTTTGGGGCGTGGGTTACAAATTTGCCGACGGCGGGGATGCCGTTTAATGAAATTCAAATCCCTATACAGCCGTATCGCCTTGACGTTTGCCGTATTGATCCTGCTGTTTGGCGGGTTGTGCGGTGCTTTGGATTTTTTTGCCGCCAAACGTCATCAACAAGAAATCGTGCAACGCCTTAGCCAAGATTTGGCCCGGCATATCGCCGACCATTGGCCCTTGGTGAAGGCGAATAATCTAGATACCGTCGGCATCGGCGAGTTGTTTCACATGCTGATGGTGGTCAATCCCAGCATTGAAGTGTATTTACTGGATAAAGACGGCGTGATTAAGGCGCATCAAGCCCCGCCCGGACGTGTGCAACTGACGCAAGTACGGCTGGAACCCATCCGTGCTTTTTTGGCACACCAGCCCTTGCCCCTGCCCGGCGACAATCCGCGTATCCCAGAACAGCCCAGTGTGTTCAGCGCGACGGCCTTGCAGCAAGACGGCATCCCCTTGGGTTTTTTGTACATCATCTTGGCTGGCGATGCTTACCAACAACAAGCGGAACAGGTTTGGCAAGGCCATGTTTTTCAGAGCGCGATGTGGGTAGGGATGGGCGCTTTGCTGTTGACCCTGTTGGTGGGCTTGGGCGTGTTTGCGGCGATTACCCGTCGTTTGGATGCGTTGACTTGCACGGTGGCGGCGTTTGAGGAAGCGGATTTTGTTGGCGGTTTGCATGTCTGCCCGAAAATTACCGCGAGCAGCGACGAAATCGGACGCTTGGCCCGCACCTTCGAACGCATGGCCGAACGCATCGGCAACCAGATGCAGCTCATCAAGCATCAAGACGAGCTGCGCCGCGACATGATCGCCGATGTCTCCCATGATTTGCGCACCCCGCTTACGTCCTTGCAAGGCTATTTGGAAACCGTGTTGCGTAAGGCCGACGATCTGCCGCTGGCGGAACGGCAACGTTACTTGTCGGTGGCGGTGCGGCAAAGCCGACGGGTGAATTTATTGGCGGGCGAATTGTTCGAACTTGCCAAACTGGAATGCGAAGCGACCCGTCCTAATTGCGAGACGTTTTTTATCCAGGAACTGGCGCAAGACGTGCTGCAAAAATTCCAGCTCAGCGCCGAAAACAAGCCAGTGAACATTAACGTAGTTTGGCCGGAAGAACTGACGCCGGTGTTTGCCGACATCGCCATGATCGAACGGGTGCTGACCAATTTACTGGATAACGCGCTACGCCATACGCCTGCCAACGGCAGCATTACAGTGACCGTCGAACCCGGCCCCGGCCTTTGTCCAGACACGGTCAGCCTCCGCATCGCCGACACCGGCGAAGGCATCAGCCCGCAACAACTGGCGGGGCTATTTGACCGCCATTCGCCGTTGCGGCAAAACGCCAGCAAAAAACACGGTGGCGGCGGTTTGGGCTTGTTGATCTGCAAGCGGATTGTGCAATTGCATGGCAGCGGCATCACGGCGGACAGCCAATTGGGGCAAGGCACGGCATTCAGCTTTAGCTTGCCGGCCCGAATGCCGGATTAAGCCATATACGCGCCCTGTTTGTAATGAGGCCATTCGTGGCGGGAAATTGCCGTGGGCTGCCTTGACAGTAGCGGCAATCCTACCTAATCCATCAGTGCCGCCGCCATCCCTTCCAGCAGCACACGATTATGCCGTCAACTGGGGAGGCGTGCGCAAACGCCTCCCTTTCTTGTAGGCCATCAGCACGGCGGATCACAAGCATTTGAAGCCTTCGTGATGGATTTGTGATAATTTTCGGCGACAATACAACGCAAAGGCATAGCCGCACGCCCACTATTTTCATCCCACCACTTTTCAAAAACTTGTTATGACCACCAACACCAACACTTCTGCCGAAGCTATTAAGACCTACTACGGACAAACCTTGCAATCCAGTGCGGACTTAAAAACCAGTGCCTGTTGCAGCATAACCGCCCTACCTAAGTATCTGCGGACGTTGTTGGCGGATGTGCATCCTGAAGTCAACGGGCGGTTTTACGGCTGTGGCTCGCCGCTGCCGCTTGCACTGGAGGGTTGTACAGTGCTGGATTTAGGTTGCGGTTCGGGGCGCGATTGTTATTTGTTGTCGCGTTTGGTCGGCGAATCCGGTCGCGTGATCGGCGTGGATATGACCGCCGAACAATTGGCGGTTGCCAACGCCCATCGTGATTGGCACCAACAGCGTTACGGCTATGCCCAAGGCAATGTCGAATTCCGTTTAGGCCCTATTGAAGATTTGGCGGCTTTGGGAATTGCCGACAATTCCATCGACGTGGTGGTGTCCAATTGTGTCATCAACTTGTCGGCGGACAAACCCAAGGTGCTAGCGGAGATTTTCCGGGTATTGAAACCGGGCGGCGAGCTGTATTTTTCCGATGTCTATGCCGACCGCCGTATCCCGGATGCGCTTAAGGATGATCCGGTGCTGCTCGGCGAATGCCTGGCCGGGGCGTGGTATTGGGAAGATTTCCGGCGCATGATGCAGACCTTGGCTTGCCCCGATGTACGCATTATCAGCGCCACGCCCATCAGTTTGGACGATGACGAAGTTGCCGCGAAAATCGGCAGGGTGAACTTCCGTTCCGTGACGGTTAGGGCATTCAAGCTGCTCTTGGAAGACCGCTGTGAAGATTTTGGACAAATCGCCGTTTATCATGGCGCGATACCCAACCATATCCACGCTTTTGCGTTGGACGACCACCATTGGTTTGAAACCGGCAAACCGTTGCGGGTGTGCGGCAACACTGCCGACATGCTGGGCTTAAGCCGTTACGCCCCGTATTTCACCATCATAGGCGACAAAACTACCCACTTTGGCCTGTTCGATTGCTCACCGCCCAATTTGTCCGGTTTGCCGCCTAAAGCGGTGGCGGCTTGTTGCTGATGGCAAACGCCATGACCGCCATTGCCATTTTTGTCAAAACCCCCGGCTTGTCGCCCGTCAAGACCCGTTTGGCGGCGACGCTGGGCAAAGACGCGGCGGAGTCCTTCCATTTACAGGCCGCGAACACGGTCGCCGCCACGCTCAGCCAACTGTCACCCGCCGCGCAAGGCTATTTTGCCGTCGCCGAAACCGAGGCTTTAAACCATCCCCATTGGCAAGCCTTGCCCTGCATCGCGCAAGGCGACGGCGGCTTGGGCGAGCGATTGGCGCGGGTTTACCAGTTTTTGCAACAACGCCACGGCGCGGTCATGCTAATCGGTGCGGACAGCCCGCAAATGACCTTGGCGGTATTGTCCGAGGGAATAGCTTGGCTGGGCGGCGGCAGCCAACCACGGCTGGTGTACGGCCCGTGTACGGACGGCGGTTTTTGGCTGATTGGCGGCAACTGCGCCATTGATGAACGGATTTGGACGGACGTAAGCTACAGCCGCGCCGACACGGGCAGCCAGTTGCTTAAGCACATCAAGCACTTGGGCGAAATAAAACACTTGCCGACGCTGGGCGATGTTGACGAAGCCGCCGATCTAGGGGATTTACAACAAGCTTTGCAGCAATTACCCACACCTCTGCCAGAACAACGCCAATTGCTGGATTTTTTGGCAAGCTTCTCTTTTCCTTCACCGCAATCTTGGTGATGACCATGCGCGACAGCAAAGCCTTGTTGCTTAATAGCGATTTCCCCGCCCTTAAACGCGTCAAAACTGACATCTTGCAATTGAATTTGGGTTATTTGTGCAACTTGAGTTGCCAACATTGCCACGTCAACGCCGGCCCCAAACGCACGGAATTGATGGCGCGGGCGACCATGCAAACGGCCTTGCAGCTTGCCGCCCAAGTCGGCGCGACCACCTTGGATTTGACTGGCGGCGCACCGGAGCTGAACCCGGATTTCCGCTGGTTGGTCACGGCGGCGCGGCAACAAGGTTTGCAGGTCATCGACCGTTGCAATTTGACGGTGTTGCTGCTGGCAGGCCAACACGGCACGGCGGCCTTTTTGGCGGCGCAACAAGTGGAAATCACCGCGTCCTTGCCGTGTTATCTGGAAGCCAATGTCGATGCCCAGCGCGGCAAAGGCGTGTTCCAGGACTCCCTGACCGCGTTGCGCCAGCTTAACGCCTTAGGTTATGGGCAAGAAGGCACGGGCCTGGTGCTGAATCTGGCCTACAACCCGCAAGGGCCGGTATTGCCGCCGCCGCAAGCCGCGTTGGAACAAGCCTATAAACAATATCTACAGAGTGAATTCGGCATCCGCTTCAACCGCTTGTTCACCCTCACCAACATGCCCATCCAACGCTTCGGCGCGGTGTTACAAGCGGGCGGAGAATTTGACCGCTATCTGGCCTTGCTCAAACACGCGCACCAGCCCGCCAACCTAGAACACGTCATGTGCCGTAGTTTGTTGAGCGTGGATTGGCAGGGTTTTGTTTACGATTGCGATTTCAACCAATTGCTGGAGTTGCCATTGGCGGGGCGGCGCACTCCTATCGAAGATTTGCTGGGCCAAGCTAACATTCCCGACGACATCCGCGTCGCCGACCATTGTTACGGCTGCACGGCGGGGCAAGGCTCCAGTTGCCAAGGCGGGTTGGCTTAACGCCTATTCAAGAAGTTAAGTAGCCGCCCAAAAGTCTTTTGACATCCCTTCAAACAAATTCGATGAAGTAAGGCGCCCGCCCGGCTGCGGTCGCCGACATGCACGCCGATGATGGCGCGGGTTTTCCTGTCCAAAGCCAGCCAGACCCATTGTTTGTTGCCTTTGTTGCCGACGAACGACCACAGTTCGTCACATTCCAGGCATAAGGCCGTCCTTCGGTTTGGCTTCGCCCCCACCCGGCGGGGCACCCGCGCATAAAGCCGGTTCACATAGTTTTGTAGCCACCGCTCGGAAACCCCGACAACACGGGCTATACCCGCCAAGGGGATGCGCTCAAGCAACAGGCGGCCGATTAGACTTTTTTGTCCCAGGCTGACACGCTGTTTCTTGGGGTTCT
>NZ_JAQTZU010000035.1 GCF_028687615.1 Methylovulum sp. | reverse complement strand
ATATGTCGGGCTTTGACTCGACCGGCGGGACGCGGGTGTATTGGACATCTATAGACGCCCCTGACTTGTCGCCGGTTACAACCTCCCCGGCGCTAGTGGGTAGTTTGCAGTATCCGCATGTGGTGGGTAAGTATAGTGTTTGAGGGCGTGGCGGTTGTTGGGTATTGGTTAAATGATTCTGTTTTTTGTACCTGCTACTGCCCACACTGCAAAAGTTAGTTCAGTGACGTGCCGTTTGATAACGTCAGCGCAGCCAAGCGAGGCAAGCCCTGCCCCAACTGCAATAATGAGGGCGGGGCAGAAAGAAACTAAGGAAATCGGAGCTAGATATGCGATTAACGGCAACGGGGATCGTCGAGCTGTCCAAAAATATCTAAAAAATCCATTTCTCCATCGTCCTTGATCAATTGCTTATGCCGCTATTATCTAAAATTCTGTTGGTTTGGTCGCTATTTTTAATGAGGTAGCCCTGCAACCCCAACCCCGTAGCCTTGACACCCGCCGTATTATATATAGTTTATTGTAGGGATATTTATTAGGGTATTTTTGGAGAGTTTTTAGAGGTTTTTGGTTGTGGTTTTTGGGGCGTTTTTTGGGGTGTTTTCTATCGCAAACTAAGTGTTTTTTTATCGCAAACTAAGTGTTCGCGTACACCCCAGGATGTGCTGTCCGAATAAAGGTTCTGTTGTGCTAAAGTAATCAGGGGTTCATTGCTCTGTAAAGTCCTGGCAATAGAAGTGTCCGCTGTGCTTGCGGCCTGGCTGGCTTCTTCGTTTTTACCGACCAAATATTCCAGTTCCTTTTTCAATTCGGCATCATTGGTGCTGGCATGTACTTTTTTTAAAACGTCATTTGCCGCATTGATACGTAACTTTAAATCTTCAATAATTTGTTTGGCCCCGTTCAAGTCATTGTTTGTGTTATCAAGTTGCTTTTTCCATTTGAAGCCAACCACACTTCCTTCTTCAAAGCCAGCCCTGGTCAACAAGGAATTAAAATTCTCAGGCCAGATCAATAACATTATGAATAAACTGAGTAAAATCAGTTCCTTGAATAAGGAAGAAATTTCTTTGCTTATACTGATTCCGGTTTCTAGTTTCTTGCTTAGCTTGTGTTCGGAATTTTGTTCAGCTTCTGACATTGCTCGCCCCCTTAGTTGGTGAATGGTCAACAAAAATGGTTTCAAATGATGCGTTATGTAAAATAGCTACGATGGCACCTTTAGCAAAGCCTTGTCCTGTTGGATTTTCATCCAGTCAAACACTAAGGGTTGGCAAGCTTTACAGGGCTGTTCTTTAAGCAGGTTTTGAATGGTTTTGATGCGTTCGGCGATGTCGGGATGGGATGACAGCCATTCAGGAGGATTTGCCCCGGGTTCTTTTGCCAGTTTTTGTAACAACGTCACCATGCCATCGGGGGCGATCTTAGCACGTATCAGGGCTTGCAAGCCTAGGCGGTCGGCTTCATCCTCGCTATCACGGCTGAAATACATGTTGCCCAGTTGATGGGCAATAACCGCCGTCGCGGCATTGACATCGCCCAACACCACCATCAAAGCCGCCGCCCAGCCCAAGCTGTTGACCATATTTTTTAGCGCGTGTTGTTGCTCGACATGCTGTACTTCGTGCGCCAATACCGCCGCCAATTCATCCGCATTGTCGGCTTTGGCAATCAATGCTGAATTGACGATGATGATACCGCCTGGCAATGCGAAGGCGTTGACGGTTTTATCTTTTTTAATGAACCATTGGTAGTGGTAACGTGAGTTTTGGGTCAATTGCTTGCCGATGTTCTTGAGCGTATCTATCGCCAGGCCTTGTTTGACCATATCGCCATCGCCCTCGATTTGCGTCAGGACGGATTGTCCGAGTTGCTCCTCCTGCTTGACAGAAACGCGTTGGGTCAGCCAAGTCACCGCCGCATCGTATTGCCACCACAATAATCCTAAAGACAACACGAACACGCCCGCGATGCTTGCCAAACTGGTCCACACCAATCTAATGCTGAGCCGCCGCTGGTGCCATTTGTTGAATTGCTGCTTAAGCGAAACTGGCGCGTTAGCCATGATGAAGGCAATATCGTTTTTACCCATCAATTTAAGGCTGTAAGCTTCGCCAGTTGGGGCGTACCAGTGCAGGTAAAATTCATTATGGTCAAAACCGCCGACGCTCATTATGATTTTGTCGCAATTGACGTGGATCGCTTGGGCATTGATGGACAGGCAATCGCCGCTTAAGACCACATCAACAGGGGCGCCCGCCAATGGCGAATCACCGCCATACAAAATCGCTTTAAATAGTTGCATAGACGAAATCCCTTATTTATTGAGTTCCGCAAAAAACGTCGCGACGACAATGACGATGATGAGCAATAAATACAGCTTGCCAGCGATGCCTTTGGTGCGCCCCAAGGTTGCCATTTGCATCAGTTCAATACTCAGGCGGCGTTCGGGTAAGGATTGCAACCAGATTTTGCCTGGCCCTTTCAAGCTGGCGTAAAACAAACCTTCACCGCCAAACAAGGCGGTTTTCACTTTGCCGGCGTACTTGATTTCATAAGTGATCGAAGGGCTTAATGCGACCAGGCAGCCGCTGTCCACTTGCAAGGTTTGTGCAGGCGCAAGCACCATTTCTTTTAACGCGCCACTGGCATTGATGAACACCACGCCTTTGCCGGTGATGCGCTGCATGATAAAACCTTCGCCGCCCAAAAATCCGACCCGCAAGCGTTTTTGAAACGCCAACTTTACTTCAACACCTTCCTCGCCTGCTAAATACGCCCCTTTTTGGCAAATCAACTCGCCCCCCATTTCAGCCAAATCGACCGCGATAATCTTGCTGATGCTCGGCGTGGCGAAGGCAATCCGTTGCGGTGCTAGCGATTCGTTCCGGTAACGGCTGCTAAATAACGATTCACCTGTCAAAGAGCGTTTTAAGGCTTTAAAGAAACGCCCGGCAACCCCATAGGCGGATTGTGAACCATCACCCAGCACCGCAGTGACTTCGATATTCCCGTCCATGTACATCATCGCGCCCTGTTCGCCAATAACTGATATGCCGGGCGGCAACATGACTTCCACATACTGTAAATCTGAACCTTCAATTTGATACGAAATAGTTGACATTTTGTTCTCTCATAAAAATGGTTGATGCCGGGGTTAGGTAGGCCGGATTCTATCCCCAATGGTCTTTGGCCTATCGTCAAGTGTATTCGTGGAATACCTGAATTAATATTACAACTCCCAACAAATGCAAAATATGCTGTAAGGCATTGCTTTATATGGATAAGGAATTTTAAATAAAAATGGTGGCAATTTTATAGCACATGCGTAGGTCAGGTTAGCGATAGCGTAACCCGACGCAATCAGCACAAAAAAAAGTCGGATTACGCTATTGCTAACCCGACGATTGAAACGGATCACAAAAACACTCGTAACCACATGAATATTAAAATTTATTTCTTAGCTTAATGGCAGTGACACCAGTGCGTGGGAACAAGGCGGCCTAATGATCAACAGGCAGATTGCAATTGCCGCTCGAAACAGATCAAATAGCCCCGCGTTTTTCCTCAAACCACCGATAAAGCGTAGGCAGCATCACCAGTGTCAGCAAGGTGGAAGTAATCAAGCCACCGATCACCACTATCGCTAAAGGCCGTTGCACTTCCGAGCCGGGGCCGGTGGCGAACAGGAACGGCACTAACCCTAGCAAGGCAATGGTCGCCGTCATCATCACCGGGCGGAAGCGTTGGGCACAGCCTTGGCGGATGGCATCAATTTGGCTAAGGCCACTATCACGCAGATTGCGGATATAAGAAACCAGCACCACGCCATTCAGTACAGCAATGCCCCACAAGGCGATAAACCCGACCGAGGCAGGCACCGACAAGTATTCGCCGGTTATGAACAAGGCCACCACGCCGCCGATGGACGCGAACGGCAACACCAAAATAATCAGCGCGGCAAAACGCAGCGAATTGAACAGCATGAACAATAAAAAGAAAATCGCACCGATGGTGATGGGGATGATGATTTGCAAATGCCCCAAGGCACGTTCCATGTTTTGGAATTGACCGCCCCATTCCAGATAATAACTTTCCGGCAGCTTGACTTGCCGGGAGACGGCTTGTTGCAATTCGGCGACAAAACCGCCCAAATCCCGGTCACGCACGTTCACGCCGATGACTATCCGGCGTTTGCCCATTTCACGGCTGATTTGCGACGGGCCGTCGTTCAGGCGGATGTCTGCCAAATCGCCTAACGGCACCCTGGCGCCATTGGCGGACGTCAGCAAGATCGCGTCGATGGCTTCGATACTGTTACGGAAGTTTTCCGGCAGGCGCACGGCGGCGGAAAAACGCCTCTCGCCTTCGTAGATTTCCGTGGCGGTTTTGCCGCCTATCGCGGTTTCGATGACATCATGGATGGCGGACGCGTTGATACCGTGGCGGGCGATGGCTTCACGGTTGACGGTGATGGATAAATACTGCTGCCCGGTCAGCCGTTCGACGCGGATGTCTTGCGAGCCTTTAACATTGCCCGCGACTTTGGCGATGGCATTGGCGGTGGTTTTCAGTTGTTCCAGGTCATCACCAAAGATTTTCACCGCCAAATCCGAACGCACCCCGGTGAGCATTTCATCGACACGGTCAGAAATCGGTTGCGCCATGACCACCTGCACACCCGGCAAACTGGTCATCAATTTGTCGCGCATGGCATCGGCAATATCGTCCTGATCCCAATCTTCCGGCCATTGCCCACGCGGCTTTAAGCTGATGATGGGCGTGGATTCGTTTTGCGCCTGGGCGTCGGCAGGGCTTTCGCCACGCCCCAAACCGGACACCGCCGACAATACGCCAGGAATCTCCATCACCATCCGCATCGCCGCCATTTCCATGTCGATGCTTTCTTGCAACGAGATGTTGGGGACACGGTTAATGCCAGGCACAATCGAGCCTTCCTTCATTTCCGGTATGAACGAGCTACCCAAAAACGGCAAGATGGCGATAGTGCCCGCAAACAAACCCGCCGCCACCAACACCACCAATTTGCCGTTTTGCAAAGCCATATCCAGCAATTTGAGGTAGGGCCTTTTCATGAAAGCGATGATTGCCGTATCGTGGTCATGGTTGTCATGGCCTTTCAGCAAAAACGAACACAATACCGGCGTTAAAGTCAGCGATAAAATCAATGAAATCAACAAGGCAATGGCGATGGTGTAAGCTAAGGGCGAAAACATCTTGCCTTCCATGCCTTGCAGTGTCATTAACGGCAAAAACACCACGATGATGATGCCGACGCCAAACAACACGGGCGTGGCGACTTCCTTGGCCGCCGCCAGCACCACTTTAATGCGGCTGGTCGCCCTGCCTTTGCGGATAGCCAACAGCGTGAAGGCGTTTTCGACCACCACCACCGAGCCATCGACAATCAGGCCGATGGCAATTGCCAAGCCGCCCAGTGACATCAAATTGGCGGAAATGCCCAACTGGTTCATGATGATGAACGTGACCAGCGGCGTGACCACCAAGGTGCAGACCACAATGACGCTGGAGCGCAAATCCCCCAAAAACAGCATCAAAATGACCACCACTAGCGCGATGCCTTCCATCAAGACTTTGGTGACAGTATGCAAAGCCGCATCGACCAATTCGCTACGGTCATAATACGGCACGATTTTCAGGCCATCCGGCAACCTGTTTTTATCGTTGATTTCCTGCACACGCTCTTTGATGCGGCTGACCACTTCCTTGGCGTTGCCGCCGCGCAGCATCATGACAATGCCGCCTACCGATTCGGTGTAACCATTTTTTAGCACCGCGCCGACGCGCACTTCATGGCCGATTTTCACATCGGCGACATCGTGGATATGGATGGGCACGCTGTGCGCTTCTTTCAGCACGATATTGCCGATGTCGGCGACATCGCGGATCAGGCCCACGCCACGGATCAGGTATTGTTCGGCATAATGCGGCAATACCCCGCCGCCGCTGTTGGCGTTGTTTTGCGCCAGGGCGTTGAAGACTTCCGCCAGGGAAATATGGTAATGATGCATACGGTCAGGATGCACCAATACCTGGTACTGTTTGATATAACCGCCTTGGGAATTGATTTCAGCCACGCCTTGGATGCCGCGTAGCAAGGGGCGCACCACCCAATCTTGCACTTCACGGCGGCGCATCAGCTCGTCTTGGCTTAATGCGCGTCGCCCGTCATCGGTTTTATCTAAAGTATATTGATAAACTTCGCCTAGACCCGTGGATACTGGCCCCAATATGGGCGTGATGCCTTCTGGCATGTTGTGGCTGGCTTCCATCAACCGTTCCATGACCAATTGCCGGGCAAAATAGACATCGGTATTGTCGGTGAACACCAAGGTGATCAAAGACAAGCCGTTTTTGTTCAAAGAACGCATTTCCGTCAGCCCGGGCAAACCCGTCATGGCAATTTCCAGCGGCACGGTGATGAAACGTTCAACTTCTTCCGGCGAGCGTCCGGTGGCTTCGGTGGCGATTTGCACTTGTACGTTGGTGACATCGGGAAAGGCATCGACCGACAGGGTTTGCAAGGCTTTGACCCCAAACAAGGACAAACCCACCGCCAACACCAAGATCAGGATACGGTTGTTTAGGCCGCCGTTGATTAAACCTTCAACCATTGTCTACTCCAATTCCTTGCGTTGGCGTTCGTTGTTGAGATGGAAGCCGCCTTCCACCACCACTTTTTCGCCTGACTGCAAACCGCCCAATACACGCCGTATGTTGCCATCGCGGTTGCCCAATTTGACTGGCTTTAAGGTGAATTCATCGGCGGTGGTTTGCACAAACACATGGTCATGGTCATCCACGCGAACCACCGCAGCATCAGGCAACACCAATTCTTGGCGGCCTGGCTTATGGATGACCAAAGTCGCCAGCATTTGCGGCTTGAAAATCCGTTGCGGATTGGGCAATGCCATACGCACGGTCACCGTGCGGGTGTTGGGGTCAACCATGTCGGCGACATAGACTAAGGGGCCGCGTTGTTCCTGGTCGGGCAAAGCCGGAATCGTCACCCAGGCTTCATCGCCTTTACGCGCCCAGTCCGCTTGCTGTTCGGGGAGTTCCGCCACCACCCAGACATGGGACAAATCGGCGACGGTAAACAGGGCGTCGGCAGGTTGCACGACTTGCCCGACGGTTACGGTGCGCTCGACTATCGTCCCTTGGATGCTGGTGGTGATCGGTAACAGGGAATGGATTTTCCGCTCTTTTGCCAAGCGTGCCAGATCGGCATCGGACATGCCGAACACCCGTAATTGGTCAGTCGCGGTGCGTAGGTCAATATCGGCTTCACTCAACAGGCTTTCCCTTTCTTCAAGTTCAGCCGCTGGAATAATATCACTGGCAAACAGGCGTTTGGCGCGGTTCACGGTCAATTGCCGCAACGCCAATTGTGAGCGGGTTTTTAGGTACGCCGATTGTGCCAATCCTAATTCGGTGCTGTTAAGGGTCGCCAGTTGCCCGCCTTTGTGTACTTCCTGTCCGAGTACCGCACGGGTTTCTATGATGCGTCCCGTTACGGTCGCGCCGATACGCGCGACCCGTTGCTGGTCAAGTTCGACCCGCGCCGGCAAGCGTAGCGAATCATGCACTTGACCCGAACCGATGGCGATGATTTTAATTTGCTGCATCAGCATGGGCGTGGCTTTTACCATCATCGGCGTTTGTGCGCCGATTGACGTATTGGCTGCGGTATTGATGATGAGCAAGATGAGTGAATAAAATAATTTCATAACGGGTGCTTCCCAAAATCAGTGTGTAAAAATGCCCAAATCAATCAGTGTGGTGCTTTTTACTTATCGCGTATTTCTCTCTAAGTTTCCGATAGTTAAAATCGCAGTGCCTGGCTATTGATTGTTGAAAGCTTAGATCGAACAAGTTGTGGTCGAACAAGTTGTGGTCTAACAAGCTGTGGTCTAACAAGCTGTGATCTAACAAGTTGTGGTGCAGTGTGCATTATTTTTGTGCACAAGCAGGGTGCGGCACAATATAGGCAACGCGGATTCAAGCTGTGTATAAGATAGCGTTTTGTCATAAGTGCAGATAAGGATTGCTGCCATTCATGATCCGCGCGAGGTTTTGTCCGATAATTTTGCCGATTGGCAATGCCGATTGAACAGATAAGCTTTTTTGTAGGCTTCTTATATCGCCCAAGAGGGCAGGGCATGGGGATTTTGCCAAGAAATGGGCTTTGGCGGGGGCATTCAGAAGGTTTTGGTTTTTTTTCATTCGATTGTCTGGCGTTGCAAGCGGATTATTGAAAACACTTGCTGCTTTGAAAGCAATATCTATGCCATTAGTTTGGGGCGCGGTCATCTTGACCGCAACTGGCGGGCAAGATCAGACACGCTTTGGTAACTATTTGCGATACGACCTTTTACCCATCACCCCAAACTAACCCCCATCCTCATCTAATCTTAATCAAACCCCACCGTTTCCCCTCATCTTGCCTCGGTAAGCTTTACCTAAACGTAGCACTGGTGCTTAACACCACGCTACGGCTTGGGGATGGATGGTTTGCACTGTCCATCATTGGATAGACACAAAAAAGGGGTTAGCGAAATGCCACTGGGTTTAGGTAATATTTTCAACGGGCTCATCAAGCAATACGGGCACACGGTGATCCTGTTGCTGCGGTTTATCGACATCGCCATGCTACTGGGCGCGGCTTGGGTTTCCCATTATTTCTGGTTACGCCAGCCTGTCATCGACCAAGATTACCGCATCGTGATTTCGCTAGGGGTGTTGGCGACCATCATCTTTTTCGAAATCGGCCAGGTTTACCGCCCTTGGCAGAATGATGCGATGCGCGGCGAAATTGCCCGCATCGTCAGGGCTTGGGTGTCGGCGATTTTGTTGGTGATTTCAATTGTTGCCTTAGTCAGGCTGCATTTCTGGTTTGGCTCCAGTTACCGCTGGATTGCGACATGGCTGGTGCTTGGTTTGGTGTTGGTGTTGGCTGCCCGCAGTGTGCTCGCCCAGCTTTTGAAATGGCTTAGGGCGCGGGGTTGGTCGCAAGGCCGCATTATGATGGTGGGCTTGAACCAAATGGCGGTGGCGGTTAGCCGCCAATTGGGCCAATCGCCTTGGGCGGGTTTGCAAGTGGTGGGTTATGTCGATGACCGCAGTGAAAACGAATTTGCGGGTGGTGATTTTACCTTGCCTAAGCTTGGCGCAATGCAAGACCTTGCCGCGATAGTCACTAAAGAAGCGATAGACGAAGTGTGGATTGCGTTTCCTGGCGAAGCCTTGGCGGAACGGGCGCAACATGAATTGCGGCATTTGCCCGTCAGCATCCGCTTGGTCATCGACTGTTTCGCCTTCAAACAAAGCAAGTTCCTTAGCCTGAACACCGTCGCAGGGATACCGACTTTGGATGTTTCGGTCTCGCCGCTACATGGTGTCAACCGCTATATCAAAGAAATCGAAGACCGCTTCTTCGCGTTTATCTTGCTGGTGTTGATCAGCCCTTTACTGCTGCTGATTGCCATCGGTGTCAAATTAAGTTCCCCCGGCCCGGTGTTTTATCGGCAAGTGCGGGTGGGGTGGAACAACCGTAAGTTCACGATGCTGAAATTCCGTTCCATGCCTGTCGATGCCGAAGCTAAAACGGGCGCAGTCTGGGCAAAACCTGGCGAAAACCGGGCGACACGGTTTGGCGGATTCTTACGCAAAACCAGTTTGGACGAACTGCCGCAATTGTTCAATGTGTTGAAAGGCGATATGTCCTTGGTTGGCCCACGTCCTGAACGCCCTGATTTTGTCGAAGTGTTCAAAGAGCAAGTGCCGAATTACATGAAAAAACACATGGTCAAGGCGGGCATTACCGGCTGGGCGCAAGTCAACGGCTGGCGCGGTGACACCGATTTGAACCGCCGCATCGAACACGATTTGTATTACATCCAACATTGGTCCGTCTGGTTTGATATGGAAATCGCCCTACGCACGGTGTTGACGGGTTTTATCAATAAGAACGCTTATTAAACGATTTGTCCACGAAAGGCACGAAAAACACGAAAAACTAGGTGAAGTTGTCTGTTGGGATTTAACAATTACAAATAAACGTAAGCTCATCAACCCCAAAATTTTCGTGCCTTTCGTGAATTTCGTGGACAAAAAAAGATTTTTAAATAAGGAAAAACTGCCATGTTTAGATTGCTTCCGCTGGTTTTAATCATCACCTTATCGGCCTGTTCGTTGACTCCGGGTATGAATATGCAGAAAGACAATAACTTGTCCGAGCTGGATTTACCGGTGATGAAATCTGGCAAGATGGTCAAGCAAAAAACGCCTATCGTGCCGATTACCGCCGACTTGATCATCGCCCGCGAAAATGCCCGCCAACAAATGTTCAATAACCTACCGCCCGTATCACCCGATAAAGCCATTTACCGGATTGGCCCGCATGATAGGTTGCAAGTCACGGTTTGGGAGCATCCTGAGCTGAATGATCCGGGTGGGGAAGAGATATTGCCGGAACTGGCGGGCAAACCCGTCGATGATAACGGCAATTTTTATTACCCCTACGTCGGCGACCTGCATGTGGAAGGGAAAACTGTTAGCGAAGTTAGGACGCTGTTGACCCGCGAGCTATCCAAGTATTTCAAAAAGGTGAAACTCGATATTCGGGTGCTGTCATTTCAAAGCCATCGGGCGGCGGTGGTTGGTGAAGTCAAATCCCCTGGCATCCAAGCCATGAACGAAACGCCGTTAACCGTTGCTGAAGCCATTAGCCGCGCAGGTGGCGTGACCGAACATGCCGATATGGGCAATGTCGCCCTGGCACGCGACGGCAAGCTCTACAAAATTGATGTGTTGTCCTTGTACGAAAAAGGCGGCACTACCCAAAACTTGCTGTTGAAAGATGGCGATGTGCTGAATATCCCCGACAGCAAAGACAATAAAGTGTTTGTGATGGGTGAAGTCGGCAGGCAACAAGCCTTGCAAATCAATAAGGGGCGGATGACCTTATCGCAAGCCCTGGCGGAAGCGTATGGCGTCGATTTCAACAGCTCCAGGCCGGAAGATATTTATGTGATCCGTCCTGGCGACATGAAACCAGAGATTTTCCAATTGAATGCCGAATCCCCCGATGCTTTGATTTTAGCCGACCAATTCGCTTTGCAGCCGCATGATACGGTTTTCGTAGGAACGGCGGGGGTCACTAAATTCTCGCGTGTGCTGAACCAAATTTTGCCAGGATCGTTTACGTCGATTATGACACGGGCGGCGTTTGTGGGGATGTGATGATTTATTACGCTGATTCCCAAGCTCTGGCTTCACTGCCCTTAAGTTAAGGAATAAGTTAATAAAAATTATTATGTTGTGAATTTTACAAATCCCCCTCGATCCCCCTTTTTCAAAGGGGGAAGTTCGCCTCCTGACAATATCAGTCAAGAAGACATTATTCCCCCCCTTTGAAAAAGGGGGGTTAGGGGGGATTTATCAAGATAACTATCTGCTTTTTTTGCGATTTTACATAATTTAATGGCGGGTAAGCCGGAGCTTGGGAACGAGCATAACAAGCAAATAACTGGAACATGAACATGTATTCATCAAACGAAACGACACCCTTACCACCACTCAACCCGTTCCGAATTCTGGAGCAAGGTGTCAGTATCCGCGACACGATTGATCTGCTGGTTGAAGGCAAAAAAATCATTTTTATCGCTTTAGGCTCGGTGCTGTTAGTCACCTCAGTGTATTTGCTGCTCGCGCCACGCACTTACAAAGCCGATGCTTTATTGCGTATCGACAAAAACAAAGCCCTGCTTGCCGCACCGTTGCATAGCGAGGCCAACCAGTCACCTACCGAAGCCGAAAACCCACGGGCACAACGCGAAGTGGAAATCCTGCGTTCCCGTTCGGTGCTGGGCAAGGTGGTGGATGATCTGAACTTGGTGGTGGAAACTTCACCGTATTATTTTCCGGTCATCGGCGAAACCTTAGCGCGTCGGCATGACAGCCACGACGGCCTTGCCGCGCCGTGGTTGGGTTTGAACCACTGGGCTTGGGGCGGCGAAAAGTTGAAAGTCACCACGTTTGACGTGCCTGACCGTTTTTTGGATAAGGAATTTACGCTGATTGCGTTGGAAGCCGGGCATTTCCGTTTACTTGACCCTAAAGATGAAACGGTAATTGAAGGCCGCATCGGCGAAACGCTGACCGCAGAAGTCGGTGAAGCGACACCGATTGTGATTAATATCGCCGAATTTACCGCCAATCCGCATACCCATTTTGAGTTAAAGAGAAAAACGTCATTGGCGGCTATCGAAACCTTGCAAAAAGCCTTTTCCGTCAAAGAAGTTTCCAAAGATACGGATATTCTCAGCGTGGAGTTAAAAGGCCCGAATCCAGAGCAGCTTGCCAAATCGGTCAATGACATTGCGACGATTTATGTCAATGCCACGGTCAATTGGGAATCTGCCGAAGCGTCGCAAAAGCTGGGTTTTCTGGAAAGCCAATTGCCCGTACTTAAGGAACGGCTGGAAAAAGCCGAGCAAGGTTTAAGCGCGTATCGGCAAAAACATGGCGCGGTGGACATAAGCGCCGAAGCCGAAATCTTGCTCAAACAAGCGTCGGAAATGGAAACATTAGGTATCCAGCTCAAACAAAAATACGACGAGCAAAGCCAGCGTTTGGAAGCGGCGCATCCTGATATGGTTTCCACCAACGCGCAAATCAAACGCATAGACCGCAAACTGGGGGCTTTGGAGAAACGTATTCGGGATTTGCCGCGCACCCAACAAAGCGTGGTCAGCTTGTCGCGGGATGTGCAAGTCAATACCGAGCTGTACACGTCCTTGCTGAATAGTGCGCAAGAACAACGCATTGCTGCGGCAGGATCATTGGGCAATTCGCGTATCGTCGATTTTGCCGTGACTCCTGAAAAACCGTATTGGCCTAATTCCAGCTTGTTGTTAGCGATTGCCAGCTTATTGGGCTTGAGCTTGGGTTCGGCCTTGGTGTTTCTGCGCCATTCCTTGCAACGCCATGACAATTATCCGGCCTTGCTGGAATATCAAGTCGGTTTGCCGCTGTTCGCCGCGATTCCGCATAGCAAAAAACAACGCCGTTTGGCGAAATTGATAGACCAAGGCAAAGACCGCGAACCGGGTATTTTGGTCAGCCAAGACCCCTTGGATATTTCGGTGGAATCGCTACGCGGTTTGCGTACCACCCTGGAAACCACGCTGGCAAATCATGAAAGCAAAGTGATTATGGTCAGCAGCCCGGCCCCTGGTATGGGCAAGTCGTTTGTCAGCACCAATCTGGCGGCCTTGCTGGCGAGCATCAAAAAACGCGTGGTCGTGATTGATGCCGATATGCGTAACGGTCGCTTGCACGAAACCTTTTCGGTCAATAAAGAGCCGGGACTGTCGGATTTTCTCGCGGGCAAGGTTTCATTGGGCGACGTTATCGTCAGTCTGCCGGATGTCGGTGTGGATTTTATCCCTAGAGGCGGTGCGGTGCTGAATCCGGCGGAGTTGTTGGTGCTGGGACATTTGGAAGAAACCCTGGCGCAATTGAAAAGTTTTTACAACCATATCGTCATGGATTCGCCGCCGATTTTAGGGGCCACCGATGCCGCCATCATCGGCAAACACGCCGACGCGACGTTTTTGGTGGTCAAAGAAGGCCGCTACACGGCACAGGAACTGGAAGTCAGTTTCCGGCGTTTCCAACAAGTCGGCATCAAACCGAATGGCTTTATTATCAATGATATGAAAGAAGGTTCTTCGTATTACCCCTACTACGGTTACGCCTATACCCGTAAAGACAAAGACGCGAAAAACGGCGCACCGTGGCTGGGTATGGGCGATTGGTTTAAGCGGCACGATAACGCGTATCTGCCGCCGATAGAACTGGCCGAGATTTCTGACAACAACAGTGTGGAAGTTTAGCCATGCGCTTACAACTGGAAAATGATTTGCCAAAATTGTTGTTCGCCTTGGTGTGCGTATCGGTGGTGGCGGCCTTGCCACAAGTCGAGTCGGCTTGGCTGGGAATCAAAGAAGTCTACGGCGAACAGGATTTTGGTTTGCGTATCCTGCGTGAGCTGATGTTGGTGGTGTTGGTTGGCTATGCGTTTTTTGAGCCGCGTTTGCGCCAGGGGATTTCCAGCAGTTCCGTGTTGGCATTTATGGCGGTAATTGCCACTTATGTGCTGTTTGAGATTGGCTATGCAGGCTATTTGGATTTGCCTTTGGTCGTGCCAATGGCGGGGCTGCGGGTGTTTGAATATCTGCCCTTGGCCTTGCTGGGTTTTGTGGTTAGCCGTTTGGACGCGGGCGATTATGTCCTCAATCGTTTTGCCCATTACCTGCGTTATTACATTGCCTTAGAGGCTGTGTTGGCGATAGCCCAGGCCCTGTTTGCCCCGCCCTTGTTTGGCGTGTCCTTTTTAGGCGGCGGGCGGCCCTTTGGCACCTTTGTCAGCCCCAATTTGTTTGGCGCGACGATGGCGACCTGTGCTTTGGTGTTTGCGTTAATTCCTAGTATGCGCCTGTGGGTATTTGTTAGTGTTTTTTTAGCCTTGCTGAGCGGTTCGCGGACGGCGTTTATCAGTTCCTTGCTGGTGGTGTATTTCCAACTATACGCGCTGCTGCGCCCCCGTGACCGTTGGGCCTTGGTGATGCCGGCGCCTGTTTTGGCGGTCGGTGCGCTGGTGTTGGCATCCAGTCCGTTGCTGAGCGGGCGTGACGATGCTGATCCTACCCAAGATGGACGCTTGGATTTATGGCAACGGATTTTTTCCCATTACATCCGCGATCCTATGGATTTGTTGTTCGGCTGGGGTTTAGGCTTAAGCTCCAATACCATCAATATTCTCTATGGCGCAGAACATTTCCAAGGCCAGTTTGATTCGGACAGCCTGTATCTATTTTTGCTGAACGGCTATGGCTTGGTTGGTTTGTTGGCTTACTTAGGCTTTTTATGGATGACGACACGGATGTCCATCCACCCCCATAAGGGCTTGGTGGTGATGTTCATTTTCATCGCCGGGCTGACATTCAATATGTGGGAGTATTTTCCGCAAAATGCCTTGTTGATGTATTTGTGGGGCATGGTATTGGGGACGAGTTTAGAACTGATTCCAAGTACCGGCTTGGGAACGAGCGTAATGCCGGGTAAACGCTATGTTTAAGTTATTGAAAGAAAAACGGCTGTTCGGTGACGCATTCTGGGTGCTGTTTGGGCAACTGGCTTCTGCCATCGCCTTGCTGGCGGGCACCCGCATCTTGACCGAATTGGTGACACCGGAAATCTACGGGCAAGTCGCGTTGCTAAACGGTTTTGTCGCCTTGGGCGTGGCGGTTTTTTCTTATCCTTTCATTTGCGCCGGAATGCGGCTTTTGCCGGAATGCACCGACGACGCCGGACGCGCGGCCTTATTTAGCACGGTGTTCCGTTTGGCGGCATGGGCAACGGGCTTGGCGATGGTGTTGCTGATGCTGGGTGGTTTCGTTTATAGCCGCAAGCTACAAGGCGATATGTGGCTGTTTGTGCTGACAGGTTTCCTGCTGGCCGTCACCGTCCGCCGTGAATTGGGCATCCAATTATTGATTGGCGGACGCAAACAGCGCGGGGCCAGTTTGTGGCAAACCACTGATAGCATCTTGCGTCCGCTCTTGGCTATCGCATCGGTCATTTATCTGGGCCAAAAGGCTGAATGGGTGTTGTCGGGCTATATCGCGGCGAGCTTTGTTTCGAACACGGTTTGGTCTTTGGTCTTCGGCAGGGTGGGCAAGGCTGTTCTGCCCACTGTTTACCCGGCAAAAGGTGGGCAGAACAGCGTTGTCCACCCTACAGCCGCTGTTTGGGCTTATGCCTTACCATTGCTGCCAATGGAATTGATATTTTGGCTCAATGGCTTGGGTGACCGTTATGTCATCGGCTATTTCATGACCGCTGCGGACGTGGGTTTATATGCCGCGACCTATCTGATTATCAACGAAGCCTTTAACCGTAGCGCGATGGTGTTGTTACGCATTTTCCAACCCGTTTATTTCCAAGCCTGCGCACAAAATCAACTCAACGAAGGCTTTCGGATTTTATGGTTGTGGATAGCGTGTGTGTCGGCGATGGGAAGCATCGGCGTGGCCTTGCTGCTGATCACTAAAGACTGGGTGGCACTATTGCTGCTGGCGCAATCGTACCATCCGGCGGTTGCGTTAATGCCGGCCATCGCCGTGGGTTGTGCGCTGCATTGTCTAGGTACGGTGGTGTCGCAACCGTTGTTGGCGAAAAAATGCACCCGATTGATGTTACTGGGCAGGTTATCGGGCGTAATGGCGGCGGCTATCAGCATTCCGCTGATGGTGAAAGAGTTTGGCTTATTGGGGGCGGCGATGGCTAACCCAATTTATTTTGGGATAGAGGCGTTGGTTCTGGCAATGCTAGCCAGACCTTGGCGGCCTGTTTGTACTGTCAATAAGGATGTTTTAAAGCGGACTGAAGAAACTGCTGAGATCCTGATTTAACGCTGGTTTCCAAGCGGAAGCTTGGGAACTAGCACACTAATACCATCAATTATTACAAGGAGAACACCATGATTTACGCATCAACCGCAACCTATGGCGATGTCTTACACGAATGCGTGGCCTGCCATGCCGGGAAAATCCGCTATTGGCGGCAAAAAAACTTCCATTACACTCAAGCGGCACAACACAAAGAGTTTCATATTTACCGCTGCGAAAACTGTGGTACAGGTTTTTTAAACCGACCACCTACAATGCAATGGTTAAAAGCCATTTATCAATACTCAGGCCAGGCGCTCAGCCAAGCGGTGACGCTGGAGCAAGTCTTGGCCAAGGAGGCCGAATTTCCCAATTGCACAGTCGATGCCGGACGCATGGGCCAACTCGCTAACCATTGTAACTGTTCGGTAAATTCACAGGCTCTAGATATTGGTTCTGGCTTTGGCTTTTACACGCAAGCACTTAGAAAACTGGGTTATCAGACCGTCAGCATCAATCCAGGCCAATACGAAAACGCCGTGTTCAAAGAGTTAAATGGTGATGAACCACTCACCATGATGTTCGAAGATTATCAACCATCCGGGCAGTTTGGCATCGTGATGATGTCACAGGTTTTGGAGCATCTCTTAGCACCCAATCAAGCAGTAAAAAAAGTCTCCAAACTACTGGCAAACGGCGGTGTTTTGGCTTGTGCAGTACCTAACTACAACTCGTTTTTAGTTAAATTGCTCGGTACTGGAGACAACGCCTGTTTATGGGTGCCTGAACATGTCAATTTCTTCACCGAAAATGGCCTGAGAGCCTTGGTAGAAAGCAACGGTTTTCATGTTGTAAAAATCGAACAAATTACACGGATTCCATTAACCGCACTATCGAAAAAATTAGGTCTAAAAGGCACGCTGGCAGCATTTGTTGACGGTTTGTCCAGGTTTTTTCTGCCCCAGGTTGCCAACGTAATGAACGCCTTTGGACTGGGTATCTACATCAATCTCTATGCGGTCAAAATCTAAAGTGTCGGCTTCATATTCCAACGAAAGTAGCGAGGCAGTGATGTTGACCATCGTCATCTTGACCCAAAACGAGGCCGCCAATTTACCGCGCTGTTTGGCGGCGATTCCTGAATCTTACCCGATTGTGCTGGTGGATTCGGGCAGCACCGATGACACCATCGCCATTGCCAGAGTGCGTGGCTGCCAAATTTTTACCCATCCCTGGCCAGGTTTTGCCGAACAGCGCAATTTTGCCATCCGGCACTGTGGCATCAGGACACCTTGGCTGTTGTTTGTCGATGCCGATGAAATTTATCCGCAGGCGTTTTATGACGAATTTGAAACCAAGCTGGCGGCTGACGAGGCAATGGATGTGCTCATGGTGCCGTCGATATTGTATCTGCGCGGCAAACGCTTGAACCACGCCCCCGGCTATCCGATTTATCACCCACGGCTGGTGCGCCGTGAATCTGTGCGGTTTGTCCGCAACCATACCGGACACGGCGAAGCGGTGATGGACAACTGCCGGATCGCTTATGCCAAGATTCCGTATCAGCATTACTTTTATAACGGCGAGATTATTGAATGGATGCACAAGCATGTCGATAAAGCCGCACAAGAAGTGCAAGTGCGGCCCACCACGGGCGCAGTGATGACAACACGCGGGCGGATCAGTGTTTTGTTGGGGCGGTCATGGCTGAGGATTTTAGCCCGATTTTTATACCACTTCGTATTTCGGGGTGGATTTTTGGACGGTTTTGCCGGGTTGGAATTCGCGCTGATGTTCACTTGGTATGAAGCGACCATTTATGTGCAAGCAAAGTCCGGCATTCAAGCGGGAGGATAATATGAACATTTCACTGGTATTGGCAACCTTGGGCAGGGACAAAGAGTTATTGGCTTTTTTGGATTCAGCCAGACAGCAAACGTATCCGCATTTTGAAGTCATCATCATCGACCAAAACCAGGATGGCAAGATTGACGGCATCGTCGCCCAATTCAAAAGCTGTTTCGAGTTACGCCACATCAAAGTCAATTTTACCGGCAACGCCCGGGCCAGGGATTACGGCATTCACTTTGCCAAAGGCGACATTATCGCCTTCCCTGACGATGATTGCGCTTACGACACCGATGTGTTGGCAAAAGTCGCTGCGGAATTCCGTCAGCGCAAAGATCTCGCCATTTTGGTGGCAGGTTCTTATGACCTTGCCAGCAGCCGTTTCAGCATTGGTGTGAACAGCCACAAAGCCCATTATTTCTCACGCTTTCAGATGATGGGAGTCGAGTTCACGCAGTTTTTTGCTTTAAATCGGTTAGATAGAAGGCAGTTTTACTTGGATCACGATTTTGGCATTGGCTCCAAATATTCCGGTGGCGAAGGCTTTGAGCTTTTGTACCGCTTGCTACGGGCGGGCAACCCGGCATTTTATACGCCAGCCATAAAAATCTATCACCCCGATAAAGACCATTATCGGCTCGGTACCGCCAGAATGCTGATGTATTCAACCGGAGTCGGGGCCTATATCCGTAAATTCGCCAACCAGCACGACGTGTTCATTTTGTACTACATCCTCCGCAAGATGTTTGTCGCGCCGTGCGTAAAAATGGGCTTGGCTGTGCTGTTATTGAACCGGAAACGCTTGGCTTATGATTTTTATAACCTTGTCGGGGTTTGGCGGGGGTTTTTGACTTATCACGGGTGATATTTATCACGTCAGGTTTAACGCTGGCTCCCAAGTTCCGGCTTACCCTCTCTGGGGCATAAATGGGAACTCAAATACCATCAAGGTAGGCTGGGGTGACGCAAGGAACCCCAGCATGATGGCCTATGGTGCTGGGATTGCGCTATCGCTTCATCCCAGCCTACGACGCTGTTATTGAACCGGAAACGATTGGCTTATGACTTTTATAACCTTGTTGCCATCGTTCCCACGCTCTGCGTGGGAATGTAGCCTTGGATGCTCCAGCGTCCCGTTTCATCACGCGGAGCGTGGGAACGATAAAAAACGATAAAAATTCCTTTTAACAACACAACAATGACTGAGCAATGTCATTGATTCATCCACAATCCATATCAGGAGAAATGCAATGGAAGTAGGTATTGTTGCTACACATATTCCACCCGCCAAAGGTTATGGCGGTGTTTCTGTCACCGCCGCCGTGCTGACCAAGGCTTGGGCGCAACGCGGCCATCATTTAACGTTAGTCGCTTCCGATGAATCCATTAACGGGCCGTTGCGCCCCGAAGATGTCCAGCTTGGCGGACAGGTGAAAGTCAAGCTCTATCGCTGCTATGGCTTCCGGCGTTGGGGCTTGGGTTTGGGGGCAATCCCTGAGCTGTTCAAATTATGCTCACAGTCACCGGTGGTTTATATCCACGGTATTGCCACCTGGCCTTCGACATTGGCGGCCATTTTTTGCACACTATTGCGCCGCCCGTTCATGATTGCCGTACACGGTGGTTTGATGCCGGAACATGTGGCGTTAATCCGCAAGCAAAAACGGCACAAATGGTGGTTTTATCAATACCTGACTTTCCCGACGTTACGCCGGGCGATAGCCGTGCATTGCACCAGCAGCACCGAAGCGCAAGGGGTACGCGATGTGTTGGGCGAAGATGCCCGTATTTTATTAGTCCCCAATGGCATCGCCAGCGGTGATTTTACGGTAGCGCCGTATCCCGCCAAACCAGGGATGCAGTTGTGTTTTCTGGGGCATATCCAACAGGAAAAAGGCATCAATGCCTTTATCAGGGCGTGGTTGACAGTGCGCCAGCCAGCGGACCGCTTGGTGATTGCGGGCAGAAGCGTTGATGGCGCTTATTTTCAGGAGTTTCTGGATTTAGTCGGGCAAGCGCAAGGGGCTATCCGTTATCAAGGCTACTTGGAACGCGATGAAGTCATGGACTTGTTGGCAGACAGCCATTTTCTGGTGCTGCCTTCGGGTTTGGAGGCAGCGGGCGGGATGCGCGAAAACTTTGGCAATGTCGTCGCCGAAGCTATGGCGGCGGGCCGTCCGGTGCTGGTCGCCAAAGGCTTGGCTTGGGATGGTTTGGAAGCCTTATGTGCTGGTTTTGTGTTCGAGAGAAACGCGGCATCGGTTTGTGCGGCACTGCTAAAAGCCCAAGCCCTGAGCCGTCCGGCATGGGAACACATGTCTGCGAACGGCAGAAATTATGTCGAACAACAGCTAGATGCCGTCAAATTGGGGGATAAGGTTTGGCAAGCGTTGACGGAAGCGGATCAGGAAATAAACCACAGTCCACTAGCCGGGGAAGTGTTATGAATAAAATCGGCCTGATTGTCCCTACCTTAAATGCGGGAAATCTTTGGAAAGCTTGGCTCAAGGCGTTCAAACAACAAAGCCGAAAACCGGACAGTTTGTTGTTGATAGACTCGTCATCCAGCGATAACACCGTCGCGCTGGCCCGCGCCCAAGGTTTTACTGTGCGGGTTATCCCAAAATCGGAGTTTAACCACGGCGGCACTCGCCAACTCGGTGTGGGCTTGCTGTCGGACATGGATATTATTGTTTTCCTGACCCAGGATGCTGTATTGGTTAGCGCCGATGCCATCGAAAAATTAGTGGCGACTTTCGATGATGAACGGGTCGGCGCGGCTTATGGCCGCCAGCTTCCACACCGCAACGCCGGGCCGATTGCCGCCCATGCACGCTTGTTCAATTATCCAAATGAAAGCCAGTTGCGCAGCCTAGCGGATCAAAACCGCTTCGGCATTAAAACGGTGTTTATCTCCAATTCTTTCGCCGCGTATCGAATGAGGGCATTGATGCAAGCCGGTGGTTTTCCCATCGACACCATCATGAACGAGGACACCTATGTGGCAGGAAAAATGTTGATCTCTGGATGGAGGATCGCCTACTGCGCCGAAGCCCAAGTTTTCCACTCCCATGATTACAGTTTACGGGACGAATTCAAACGTTACTTTGATATTGGTGTGTTCCATAACACAAGCTCGTGGTTGCAGCGGATGTTTGGCGGCGCATCGGGCGAGGGTTTGCGATTTGTGGTTTCGGAACTGCGTTACCTGATGCAACACGCTCCTGGGGCGATTCCTTCCGCCCTGTTGCGGACAGGATTGAAATGGTTAGGGTTCAAGCTGGGTTCGCTGCATTTGGGATTACCACAGGCTATTCGTAGGCGTTGTAGCCTACATAAAACGTATTGGCTGCGGACTTTGCCGTAACCCTATTGCGATCCCGTCCGTAACGTTTTCTCTGGTCCCCAAGCTCCGGCTTGGAAACCCATAACGAAAAGCTCCAGCTTCGAGAATTCTGGAAGCTGGAGCCATTCCCAAGCCGGAGCTTGGAAACTAGCGTAAATTCACTATGTCAACTATTCCATTATCAAAATTACCCGCCAGCCTTTTGCTTTGGGCCATCCTGCTCAGTGTGTCCCTTAGCGGCTGCCAGATTATACCCTTGCAAACCCAACCCGAACCCGTGGCCAAAGTGGATAACGAAGTCGCGCCGGAAGCAGTGGAAAAACATGGCTTTGCCTTAACAGAAGGCCAAACCTTAATCGGCACATTAGCCGTGATGAAATCACGCGAAAACGATACCTTGCCGGATATTGCCCGCCATTTTGGGCTGGGCTATAACGACATTACCCATGCCAATCCGTTTATCGAGCCGTGGACACCTGCACCCGCCAGCCAAGTATTGTTACCGATACAATTTATACTGCCAAACACACCACACCAGGGCATAACGCTGAACCTTGCCAATATGCGGCTGTTTTACTACCCTAAAACTGAACCCAATAAAGTCTACACCTACCCGATTGGTATCGGCAGACAAGGTTGGAATACGCCAACAGGCGTTACCCAAATTGCCGGCAAAAAAGCCAACCCCGTTTGGAATGTCCCGCCTTCCATTCATCAGGAACACGCCCAGAAAGGCGACCCGTTGCCGGGTTCGATAGGCCCGGGCCCGGACAACCCTTTAGGGCTTTATGCGATGAACCTGGGCTTTGAGCGTTACCTGATCCACGGCACCAACAAGCCTTATGGCATTGGTATGCAAATCAGCCACGGTTGTGTGCAGTTGTATCCTGAAGATATTGAGGTTTTGTTTAACAAAGTCGCCATTGGCGTACCGGTGCGTATCGTGCATCAACCGTATTTGACGGCATGGCAGGAGGGTAGCTTGTATCTTGAAGCCAATAAACCCTTGTCTAAATGGGCCGGAGATAAGGCCAGATTGAAAAAACAGCTATTGAAAGACTTGAAGAAAATCAGTGCCAAACAAAATGTCAGCGTTGATTGGGAGAAAGTCGAGCGAATTATCGAACGGGCGGACGGCATCCCCACGCCAATTTTGAGCCAAAGCCCCAATGAAATTCATCTGGCGGCAACGGCCATGCCGCTGAAACACCCCGAACATCTTTATCAGCAACCCGCACCTGAAACCATCAAAGCCAGCGATTGGGCGGCCTTGGTCAGCCGTTTTGATAACGGGGCCGAAGCGCAAAAACTCACCGTCATGCTCACGCACCAAGGCCCCATGATACCCGCCCATAAGATCCAGAAAGACAATGGTTATTTGGTCATTGCCGGGCCTTTTAAAAGCAAAAAAGAACTGAAAAATGCCGCCAAGCGCATCCGTATGAATTTTGACATAGATGTTGAGCCGTTAAAACCGACCACCGTTTCGGTCGATTAAGCGTAGTGGTTAAAACCTAATCTGGCAGTCACTGGATTTTTAGAAGCAAGTAGCCCGTATTCTCCATACGGGCTACTTGTTTATGCCGAATGGTATTGATTCCTGACCTATTCCAGTACGGTGATTTGAGTTTGCATGGCAAGCATTCAAACCACAAATAACTTACAGGTTACAATATAGTTTATAATACCAATCCCAATAAGTTTCTATGACAACACCGCCCAGCTCCGAGAGCAAAGGGATCGAATGGCGTCCGGTTGCAAAGCAAATTTATTCCAAGCCTGACAGCAGACATCAAGAATGTCGTCAT
>NZ_JAQTZU010000034.1 GCF_028687615.1 Methylovulum sp. | reverse complement strand
CCCGAACTCGGAAGTGAAACCGCTTAGCGCCGATGATAGTGTGGCGGTTTGCCATGCGAAAGTAGGGAATCGCCAAGCGCCAACCCCCAAAGCCCGCCCCACAATGGACGGGCTTTTTTTTGCCCGCCCGTTGGCGGCCCCACAGTGAGCCGGGGCTGGGTAAAAAGGCCGTTGGCTGCCCGAAACCCATCAAAACCGCCGATTATTCTTCGGTCACCCGGGTGACCGTGAAAACCGTGCCGTCGACCGCTGTCACCCTGACTTTTGAGTCGAGGCCACAGTCCTCTCCGCATACTTTCCATATTGAATCATCGACCTTTATTTTCCCCTGACCATTTTCTATCGCTTCGTATAGGTCAAAAATCCGACCGACATATTGTTCCCCTCGCCTGTTCAGCAAGGGCTTGTCAGATACTATCAAGGTCTTTTTGGCGAATATTTTCCAACTGGCTATCGCAATAATCGACAACAACGAAAAGACAAAAAGCTGCATGTCCATGTTGGTTGAAGGAACCAGCCATACCAGTATTCCAGTAATTAGGGCTGATGCTGACATCCACAAAAAAAAGAAGCCGGATACCAGCATTTCAACCACCAAAAAAATAACTGCCAGTACCCACCAATACCAAAAAACAAAGATAAATTCTTCCATAATGTCATTTACCGCCTTGAGTGCTTTTGTTCATTGCTTCTTTTGCCAATTCTCCGATACCGCCCAGTGCACCGATTACGCTGGAAGAATCCAAGGGCATAAAAATTAACTTGCTGTTGTTGGCGGAAGCTATGCCTTTTAAGGCTTCGATATACTTTTGGGCAACAAAATAATTGATTGCGTTGATGTCGCCTTTGCCGATAGCTTCTGAAACCATCAATGTCGCCCTTGCTTCGGCTTGGGCCAAACGTTCACGGGCGTCGGCATCACGGTAAGCGGCTTCTTTGCGGCCTTCCGCATCAAGAATGGCCGCCTGTTGAGCACCTTCTGCACGTAAGATTTCCGATTGTCTCAAGCCTTCAGCTTCGAGAATAGACGCGCGTTTTAAACGCTCGGCTTTCATTTGCCTTCCCATCGCTTCAACCAAATCTTTGGGTGGGGCGATGTCTTTAATTTCTATGCGCGTGGCCTTAATGCCCCACGGTGTGGTCGCATCATCGACGACTGTCAATAATCGGGCGTTAATATCGTCCCGACGTGACAGTAATTCATCCAGATCCATAGAACCCATCACGGTACGGATGTTGGTCATGACCAGATTGAGTATCGCCCAATCCAGTTTGCTGACTTCATAGGCCGCTTTGGCGGCATCCATTACCTGATAAAAAACTACCCCATCGACGGTGACCATGGCGTTGTCTTTGGTAATGACTTCTTGTGATGGAACATCCATAACCTGTTCCATCATAACCATCCTTCTGCCGACACGGTCAATAACGGGAAAAATTATATTAAGACCTGGAGTTAAGGTATTAGTGTATTTACCAAAACGTTCGACGGTATATTCCATTCCTTGCGGTACGGAAATTACGCTCATTAACACCAGTAAAACGGCAAATACCAATAACACCAAGACAAAAATACCAAAACCACTCATAAAGCCTCCAATTAAATAGTAAAAATTTTTGGGTACGATGAATCTTGTTAAACCAATGCACTAAAATAAATCATAGGCAACCCGGATTATAAATCATTCAGAAAATTGGCTTGTGAATGATTAGAATAGTCGCATTGCAAACCTCGTGTTGCAAAAAATCAAACACAGGTAATACTGTCTTCTTTAACTCTATGCTTAACAGGTAAAAAAATGATAACAGCCTCTTTCGACTTGGCCTTATGGACTATCCTTTTCTTTATAATCGGAATGATTAAGCCCAAGTGGCCTTTATTTTTCTTGAAAAAACCCGACAGGTTTTTAATTTTGGTGATTTCGACCGTCCTGGTAATGATTTCACTCACATTATGGGGGGAAGGCACCCGCCGCGAAAAAGAAGCTAAAGCACTTAAGACCGATACGCCAAAGAGCATCACTCCCCAAAGTGCGCCAGTGCCTGTACCCGATGCCGGAACTAAAGTGGAAAACAAAAAAGGAGGATAAAGCAATTAGACATCATATCCCTAATTCATCGCCTCAATTGCCACTATCGCGTATAATTTTGCAAATTCTGAAAATTTCTTGAGAAGATTTATCGTATGTCCATGAGCCTAAGAAAAATCACCCATCCTGTTATGGTTGGTAATGTCAAAGTGGGTGGCGGTGCGCCAATAGTCGTGCAATCGATGACCAATACCGACACTGCCGATATTCATGCCACCGTCAATCAAATCATTGAGTTGTCAACGGCAGGCTCGGAACTGGTGCGTATAACCGTCAATAGTGAAGAAGCTGCCAAAGCGGTGGCGGAAATCCGCAACCAGTTGGATCAAAAAGGTTATTTAGTCCCCATTGTTGGCGACTTTCATTTCAACGGTCATAAATTGCTGGAAAAATACCCGGATTGTGCCGCCGCTTTGGATAAATACCGTATCAACCCAGGCAATGTGGGGCGCGGTAAAAGTCGGGACCCGCAATTCCAGCAAATGATTGAATTTGCCTGCCAGTATGATAAACCGATCAGGATTGGCGTCAACGGGGGCAGTCTTGACCAAGCCGTTTTAACGCGGTTGTTGGATGAGAACCGCGCCTTAAGCAATCCCGAACCCTTGGCGGCGATTACCCGCAAGGCGATTGTTTTGTCCGCCCTGGAAAGCGCCGCAAAAGCCGAAGAACTGGGGCTTAGCAAAAATAAAATCATTTTGTCCTGCAAAATTAGTAACGTCCAAGAATTGATCGCCATTTATCGGGATTTATCGAGCCGCTGCGATTACGCCTTGCATTTGGGTTTGACTGAAGCAGGCATGGGCTCAAAAGGCATTGTGTCATCCGCCGCAGCCTTATCCGTATTGATGCAGCAAGGCATAGGCGACACCATCCGTATCTCCCTGACGCCTGAACCTGGCACGTCCCGAACCCAAGAAGTGATTGTTGGACAAGAAATTTTACAGACTATGGGTTTCCGTTCGTTTACGCCTATGGTCATCTCTTGCCCCGGTTGTGGACGCACCACCAGCGATTATTTCCAAAAACTCGCGATGGACATCCAGGGTTATTTGCGGGATCAAATGCCCGTCTGGCGCACCCAATATCCAGGCGTTGAAACAATGGAAGTGGCGGTGATGGGGTGTGTGGTCAATGGGCCAGGGGAAAGCAAAAGTGCCAATATCGGCATCAGTTTACCAGGTACGGGAGAAACCCCCGTCGCCCCTGTTTATGAAGATGGCGAAAAGACCGTGACGCTAAAAGGCGACCGGATTGCCGAAGAGTTTCAGGAAATTGTGCAACGGTATATTGAAAGCCATTACAGCGTAAAAGAAGGGATTCGTTCCAATTAATTGAATTTGTGGATTTTTGCACAAAAGCTTTGATGAAGATTGTGGGCTAAATAATTAAGTAGTTGAAATTATATGTAAAGTTTTGTAAACCTTTTAGTCCAAAGAAAATATTAGCCATAATCTATATTCATAATCCCAAAAAAGGAAAATTGCCGTGAAAAAAAATGTCTTCTTCAGTTGCCATCGTTGCCCTGTTAGCTTTAGTGGCAGGATGTTCTTCCATTCCAATTAATGGGGTTGTCCGTGATAAACCCACCGGAACCCCGATTTCTTCCGCCACAGTCACCATTGGCGAAAAAACCACCGCCACAGATGCGATGGGCAGTTATCATCTTGATATTTCAGGTACTAAAGATGCAATGATTGTCAACGCCCCAGGTTACTTCATTTATACAAAGACTATTGGCGAAGCAACCATTCATGATATTGACTTGGTTCCGCGTAAGGGCGAATAGTCCAAAGTGCTACAACAAGAACATGAACCCGGACACTTTCCAAGGCAAGGTGTTCGGGTTTAAATTTGTTCCTGTTCCGTTGATTGTAGAATGACCAAAATTGTTTTGGTTTTATGCAGTTTGTCAAAATTGGCTTTGAGTGGCCTCAGAGCAGGCATTATCCAGTTACATCAACTGGCAACCACAAACCTAACCGCATCCAGCCTTAATTGTGCCGCTTGAATGCTTTCATGTGCGAGCATGGTCAAGTCTTTCAATTGTTCAATCTCTTCGGCTTTGATGCTGGGATTGACGTTTTTCAGCCGGACCATACGTTTTATTTCCGCTGACAGCGATTCCAACATGCTTGCCGTGGCATCGGCAATCAATTGCTGCATCCTGACCCGTGCTTGTTCTTCCGCGCTATTTAGCAATTTGCTTAACGGGCCGCGCTGGTTGTTTAAGAACGCGGCAATTTTTAGTTTATCAAAGGCCTTGCCGGTTTCCGGCAACTGTTGATGCCCGATCACATCGGTCAAATCTTGTTGGTGCTGGTCTATCAATATCCGAATTGGCGTGTGGGGTAAGAAACGGCCTATTTGCAGCTCGGCAGGCGCACTGCATTCGACAATAAACAGGCATTCCAGCAAGAATTGTCCGGCACGCAAATCGCGGTGCTTAATGACGCTGACCACCGCATTGCCGGTTTCGCTGGATAAGATCAAATCCATCGCGGCAGTGACCATAGGATGTTCCCAGCTCAAAAACTGCATGTCTTCACGCGCCAACGCACACTCGCGCTTGACGGTGACGGTCATGCCATCTTCGTCCAAGTTGGGAAAATGGGCGATACGGAGATGGTCGCCAGGGCGGACGATGTAGCAATCAGGCGAATGGAATTCCGTTTCCACACCATAGCATTCGAATACGGCTTCCATATAAGGCCACAACAGGCCTTCTTTCTCATAGGTTTTAATTTGCTCGACCAGTTGTTGGGCTTCCTCTTTACGGAAAGAATTCAATTCCAGTAACTGGTCACGGCCATTATGCAGTTGTGCTTCAATGTCTTTGCCCAGGCTTTGGGTTTTGGCGATGAAGGCGTCAATCTGCACGTCATCGGCCTGTTCCAATAAGCCCGACAATTCATCTTGCAGCAAATCGGCAACGGGACGGGCGGCGGAGCAGTTGGCACGGAAGGCGTTCATGCCTTCGTCATACCAACGGTACAGCAATGCTTGTGCGGAGTTTTCCAGATACGGTATGTGGATTTGAATGACATGTTGCTGGCCGATACGGTCAAGACGGCCTATGCGTTGTTGCAATAAATCAGGGTTGGTCGGTAAATCCCAGAGGATCAGCTGATGGACAAACTGGAAATTGCGGCCTTCACTGCCGATTTCGGAACAGATCAACAAACGCGCGGCACTTTCCTGGTCGGCAAAATAAGCGGCGGCGCGGTCACGTTCGATAATCGACAGGCCTTCATGGAACACCGCCGAGGCAATGCCGGCGCGGTTCTTGAGGGTTTGTTCCAATTCAACCGCCATTTGTGGATGTTTGCAAATCAGCAGGGCTTTTTGGTTGCGTAGCGGGGAATCAGCCGAGGTCAATTTCCCAAGCAACCAAAGATAACGTGGGTCGTGTTGCAAATCGCTGGTGTTTTCTTGCCCGTTGAGCGCGTAAGCATAACGTTCACGCGCCGGGAAGCCTTGCACGGTTTGTCTGGAATTTCGGAACAGGATCCTTCCCGTGCCGTGATGGTCGAGCAATATTTTGATCAATTCAGCGCGGGCGGAAGTGGATTTTTCGGCGTCGTTGAGATTGTTCAACAAGCTGCCGACATGGTCTTCTTTAAGCAACGTCGCCAATAACTTAGCGTCTTCGTCAGCCAAGGGATTGCCAGACAGCAAAATTTTTGCCGTATTGGCAACGGGTTCAAATTGTTTTTCTTCGGCAAGAAAAGCGGCAAAGCTGTAAAAACGGTCAGGGTCCAGCAAGCGTAAGCGGGCGAAATGGCTTTCTTTGCCTAATTGTTCAGGTGTTGCCGTCAACAAGATCAGGCTGGGGGTGGTTAAAGCGAGTTGTTCGACAAACTGGTATTCGGGGCTGGCGGCTTGTTCGCTCCATTCCAGATGATGTGCTTCATCGACAATCACCATGTCCCAGCTTGCTTGCAAGGCCTGTTTTTGCCTTTGTGGATAACGGTCAAAAAATTGTTGGCTGCATAACACCAGTTGCTCGTTGACGAAAGGATTGCCGGCATTAGTCTGGGCGTTGGGTGTCTCCAGCGGAAAATCTTCATCCATGCCATCCTCACCTTGTTCCCCCAAGCAACGCGCTTCGTCAAACAGGCTGAAACGCAGGTTAAAGCGTCTGAGCATTTCGACTAGCCATTGGTGCAACAGGCTTTCGGGGACGATGATCAAAATTCGCTGGCTGAGCCCGTTAATCAAGCGGTGATGCAGGATTAAACCGGCCTCAATGGTTTTGCCCAAGCCCACTTCATCCGCCAGCATAATTCTGGGGGCGGTGCGGCTGGCGGATTCATGGGCAATAAACAATTGATGCGGGATCAATGAAGTGCGGCTGCCTAATAAACCTTTGACGGGGGCTTGCTGATGTTGCTGCAATCTGCGCCAGGTTTCATAGCGCAGGGAAAACCAGTCATTCGGGTCAATCTGCCCGATGAACAAACGGTCTTGTGGTTTGTTGAATTGGATCCGGTGGTTTAGCTCCACTTCGTCGAGCTTGATTTCATGGCCTTCGGCATTTATGCCCACATAAGTCATCAAGCCATTATTTTCAATGACTTGTGTTATGGTCAGTTTCTCTTCGTCCACCGATTCGATGCTGTCGCCGACCGAAAAAACCACCCGCGTCAAGGGGGCGTTGTCACGGGCATAAATGCGCCGTTCGTCAGAAGCCAGATAAAGCACGCTGATACGGTTAAAACTGGCGTCAAGGATTAGGCCCAGCCCCAATTCTGATTCGGTGTTGCTGATCCAGCGCTGTCCGGGTAAAAATTCTTCCATTTAGTATTGTGTATAAAAAGTTAAAAAAGACCAATCAATTACTTGCCATTATGAGCCAGTTTACTGTTTGATTCCCGTGCCCTTGTGCAAAAGATATAAGCTGAACAGCGTCAACAGCACAACAAAACCGCCGGTCATCAGAAAAGACAATTGGATGTCAATGTCCGAAATTCCGATAAAGCCGTATCGGAAAGCATTGACCATGTACAGGATAGGGTTGCCCATGGAAATGCTTTGCCAAATGCCAGGCAGCATGCTGACTGAATAAAACACGCCGCCCAGGTAACTTAACGGGGTCAGCACAAAGTTAGGGATAATTGAAATATCATCAAAACTTTCGGCGAGCACGGCATTGATGAAACCCGCCAAGGCAAACAGGGTGGCGGTCAATATCGCCATCGACACGGTGATCAATAGACTGTGTATGGACAGATCGGCAAACAACATGGCGATCAATCCCACGACCACGCCGACCAGCAAGCCGCGCATGACGCCACCGCTGACATAGCCAGCCAAAATCACCCAATTCGGCACGGGCGCGACAATCAATTCTTCGATATTGCGCTGGAATTTGGTCGAATAAAATGAAGACACGACATTGGAATACGCATGGCTGATCACGGACATTAAAATGATGCCAGGGACAATATAGTCCATATAGCTGGCCCCGTTGATCGTGCCGATACGGTCGCCCATCAGTTTGCCGAAAATCAAAAAATACAAGGTCGTGGTGATCGCCGGTGGCAACAAGGTTTGCGGCCAGATGCGCACAAACCGGTAAATTTCTTTGACGACAAGCGTCCGAAACGGAATCAAATTATTCATGAGGAAGCCCTGCCTGTTTTTGAGTCAACCAAATCCATAAATAATTGTTCCAAGCGGTTGGTTTTATTTTTCAGGCTCAGCACTTGAATTTGCCGTTCGGACAATTGCTTGAACAGTTCGTTAAGGCCGCTTTCTTTGGGGACGGCAACATCAAGGATTTTGTCGCCGATCTGTTCAATCTTAAAGCCGTCCAACTCCGGCGCGGCAAGTAGCGGCTGGGCCAAATCCAGCACAAAATGGTCGACATTCAGACGTGCCAGCAAGCTTTTCATATCCGAATGTTCGACTATCCGTCCTTGGTCGATGATGGCGATATTTCGGCACAGGCTTTCGGCTTCTTCCAGATAATGCGTGGTCAAAATGATGGTCGTGCCTTGTTGGTTGACCTCTTCCATCATTTTCCACATGGAGCGGCGAATTTCAATGTCCACCCCGGCGGTCGGTTCATCCAAAATCAGCAGCTTGGGGGCGTGGACCATAGCGCGGGCAATCATCACGCGGCGTTTCATACCACCGGACAAGCGCCGCGAGATGGTGTCGCGTTTGTCCCATAAATCCATTTGCTTAAGGCATTGCTCGGTGCGTTGCATCGCCAGTTTTCGAGGGGTTCCATAATAACCGGCCTGATTGAGCAAAATGCTTTTGACGGTATCGAATTGGTTGAAATTTATTTCCTGCGGCACCAGGCCGATGCAGCTTTTGGCTTTGGATCGTTCTTTAAATAAATCATGGCCAAAAATGCTGACTGAACCGCTACTGGCATTGACCAGCGAGCTGATGATGCCTATTGCTGTAGATTTTCCCGCCCCATTCGGGCCAAGCAAGGCAAAAAAATCGCCCGTTTCCACATCCAGGTCTATGCCTTTCAAGGCTTCAAAACCATTGCGATAGGTTTTTTTAAGATTATGAATAGATAATGCTTTCATCAATGGGCTTTATTTTTGATTTTCTGATTTTCTGATTTTCTGATTTTGGGCAAGGTGTCCCAAGGCAAGATGATAAAACTAACACTTAACGGAAACGGGTAAATAAGTTAAATTAACCTGCGTATTGGTCGTTTCAAAAGTGCTTGCATAAAAGAGGTGAAAATCCTCACTCAAATCATTTCGGCAAGCATTTTTGAAACGATTAATAACCTATTGAATAGGCGTATGTGTGTCCAATTTGTTCTTGCACAGTACACTCGATACTCCTGTGCAAGAACAAATTCGACATACATACATGAAAATGGCCGTAGAAACAGATGGCTTAAACTCAACGATTTTATCAGAAATAAATAAGCTCCGTAGACAAAACTGGAAACCCTGTGCAAAAGAAACCACCTGAAATTGTTGCTGCTGTAGACTTGGGTTCTAACAGTTTTCACATGCTTGTTTGCAGTTTAAGCAACGGCAAACTCATCACTTTAGACCAATTGAAAGAAATGGTCAGGCTGGCATCAGGATTGGATAAAGACAATGTCCTTGATCTGCCTACGCAATTCAGGGCTTTGGCGTGTTTGGAACGTTTTGGGCAGCGCATCCGCAATTTTCCGCCGGAAAGTGTGCGTATTGTCGGCACCAATACCTTGCGCGCCGCCAAAAACGCCCCGCAATTTATCGCCCAAGCGGAAAAAGCCTTAAACCATCCTATCCACATCATCTCCGGCATAGAAGAAGCGCGTTTGATTTATCAAGGGGTTGCCTTCAGTCTGGGGACTCATGGCGATTTACGCCTGGTCATGGATATTGGTGGTGGCAGCACCGAATACATTATCGGCAGTGGTGAGAACCCGCTCAACAAAGAAAGCCTGCACATGGGGTGTGTGTCGGTCAGCAACTGGTTTTTTCCGGGCGGTAAACTGTCCAAAGAGGCTTTCACCAAAGCCGTGGTGTTCGCCCAGCAGCAACTGGAACCTATCGAAACCAAATTCCAAAGCAATAATTGGGATGAGGCGGTGGGCGCATCCGGCAGTTTGAAGGCGATTGCCAATGTCTTGGCGGCAAAAAACTGGAGCAATAACGGCATTACCCGCACCGGGTTGGATTTGCTGGTCAACCATGTGAACCAATGTACGCATATCAACGAGCTTAACTTACCAGAGTTGGACGATGAGCGTCTGCCGGTGTTTGTTGGCGGCCTTGCCATTGCCTATGCGACGTTCAAGAGCTTGAATATCGTGCAGATGACCGTCTCCGATGGTGCGCTTAGGGAAGGGTTGATCCAGGATTTATTAGGGCGCATCTATGACCACGATATCCGTTCCGCAACGACGCAAAACCTGGTTGAGCGTTACCACACTGACCGCCAACATGCGGCGCGGATTAAGCAGACTGTCGAATACATTTTAGATAATGCCACCACACAACGGGCGTTTGTCAATGACGAAGATTGCCGGCAATTTATCAAATGGGCGGCAGATTTGCATGAAATTGGCCAGGACATTGCACACAGCCAATACCATAAACACAGTGCCTACATTATCGAAAACGGTGATTTAGCCGGTTTTTCCAAACAGGACCAGATTTTGCTGGCGACCATCATCCGCTCGCATCGGCGTAGATTTTCCTTTTCCCGCTTTTTAAATTTGCCTGCGCCTTGGAACCAATACGCGCCTTACCTCACCCTCATTTTAAGATTGGCCGTGCTGCTCAGGCGCAATCGCCATGACGAGAACCTGCCAGAATTTAAAATCAACCTGACTAAAAGCAAGATGGTGTTGAAATTTCCTGAAGGCTGGCTGGCACAATCTCCGCTAACCCATGCCGACTTGGCGCAGGAAGCCGGGTATCTCAAAGAAGCGGGCTTTATCCTGATGTTTTCCTGACCGGCATGATCAAGCATCTGCTCCGCATACCGGTTTATTGCCTGGGCATACTGCTGGCTATCTGCGTGGTCATTGTCTTGTTTGCTGTTAGTGACTATCCTGAGGTAAAACTAGGCTGGTCATTAAGCCATCAAGACATGCTACGCGCTAAAAATATCCTGCGCGAAGGTTCAAAAAACCGGCCTGACGAAATCAGCACCTTGGAACTCAGCAAGGAAGATCTCAATCTCGCCGCCAATTATTTATTGAACCGTTATAGTAAAAGCGCGGTGGAAATTTCCCTTAAACCTAACAAGCTTAAATTTATCGTCACTGCGACCTTGCCGGAAAACCGCTTGGGCAAATACCTGAACGTCACGCTCAGGCTAGGCAATGTCGATGGTCAGGAACTGCCCACGGTCACCAAATTTAAAGCTGGTAAATTATTGTTGCCCTCCGGGATGGCGGCGCATTTGCTTGACTACGGTATCAGGCATTCTGCGTTGAACAATTACTTTTTGCTCGCCACGCGCCAGATAAAATCCGTGAAAATAACGCCGGAAAAAATTGCGGTCACTTATTTTTCTGATATGCAAACCTTGGTCCAAGCCCGCCAATTGTTCTCGCCCGGTGCCGACAACACGGCTTTCAATGCGTATCAACGGAAATTGGCGGAAATTGTCGGGCAACACGATCCCCAATGGCGTTTGTCCCTTGCCGATTTGCTCAAGCCCTTGTTTGCCCTCGCCTACCAACGTTCCAACTTGCACAACGCCATTGAAGAAAATAAATTGGCGATTCTCGCGCTCAACGATTACGTCAATAAACAAACAACCGGACGTTTTTTTGCTTCCAACACGGTTAAGATGCCTTACTATGCGGTATTTATGTACAAAAGAGACGACTTGTCCCAGCATTTTATCGGTTCGGCCGCGCTCACGGCTTCGATGAATGGTCAAATATCCAAAGTGGTCGGCGAAGAAAAGGAGCTTAGCGACGCCGATGGCGGTAGTGGTTTCAGTTTTGTCGATTTGGCGGCGGACAAAGCCGGTATCCGCTTTGGCGAACTGGCCACTTCATCACCAGAAAATGCCCGCAAACTGCAAAAAGCCATTTCGGAAATAAAGGATTACCGCGATCTTATGCCTGATCCTACGGATTTACCCGAACACATGAACACCGCCGAGTTCAAAAACCGTTATCAATCAACTAGCAGCCCCGCTTACCAACGCTTATCGCAACTCATAGACGGACGTATTGCGGCAATCCCATTGTATAAGCCAAATTGACGGGCCAAGTGTCTGCAATGGTCAGCAATAGTCTGCTTCATGCAATCAAAAGCGGAAAACTTGCCGTCAAACGTTATAATGGGTTTGAACTCCGGGATATTATATCGCCCTGAACGACGCCAACTGTTCTTTTGCCAGTAGAAACCAGATCATGCAAGCATTTGTACTCCCATTTGTACTCAATGCCTTAAAGCCTTTTGCAAGCTTTGCATCCGGGGTGGGGGCGCAAAAAAAACTGTTCATCCTGATTTATCATCGGGTGCTTGACCAAGCTGATTTTATGCGTCCTGGTGAAGTGGATAAACAGGTGTTTGCTTGGCAAATGCAGTTGTTGGCCCGATATTTTACGGTGTTGCCGCTGGATGAAGCCGTGTCCCGTTTACAAAATGGCAGTTTGCCGCCCAGAGCCGTGACCATCACCTTTGATGATGGCTATGCGGACAACCTGCACAATGCCGTGCCCATCTTGAAACAGCATGGCTTGAGCGCGACATTTTTTATCGCGTCCGGTTATCTCGATGGCGGGCGCATGTGGAATGACAGCATTATCGAAGCGATCCGCCTGATGCCGCAAACCAGCCTGGATTTGAGCGGCATCGGGCTAGGCGAATTTGCCATAGCCTCACCAGCACAAAAAGCCGCAACCGCTAGTGCAATCCTAAAAAAATTAAAGCATTTGGAACCCGCGCAACGTTTGGCCCATACCCAATTTATTGCCGGATTGGTCAAGGGTTTGCCTGATAATTTGATGCTGACATCGGCGGAACTTAAAGCCTTGCATGGGCAAGGTATGGAAATCGGGGGGCATACGGTAAGCCATCCGATTTTGGCTAAACTGGATGACCAAGCCGCTATGGATGAAATTAACGCAAACAAAACCTTTTTGGAGCAATTGTTAAACACCACCATCCGTTATTTTGCGTATCCTAACGGCAAACTGGGCGAGGACTACCGGCTTGGGCAAGTCGGGCTGGTAAAAAACAGCCAGTATCAGGCCGCGCTATCAACCGAGCCTAGTGTGGCAAACCGTTCAAGCCCTATCTGGCAATTGCCAAGGTTTACCCCCTGGGATGCCACACCAATAAAGTTTATGCTTAGATTGATATGGATGTATCAGCAATCCCGTCCAAATACGCCGTGAATGGACTAAATCCATTTTATAGTCGCTAGGCACAACTTATAAAATTCCCCTAACAAAACTAAACTTGGCTTTTGACAATGAATACTGATGACAGTAACGCCCAGGACACTTTCGACCACGGCACACATAAGGAATTTGTCGATTACTACGCCAAGGAAAGTTTAAGCGATGCCAGCCTCAAGCGCATGGAAGGGATTTTTAACTGCATCAAGCGCAATCTTGCCAGCCGCAAGATCAAGCAAAAGCTGGTTATTGCCGATATTGGTTGTGGCGCAGGCGTGATGAGCACATTGTGGGCGCAGGAAGGGCATGATGTCCACGGTCTGGACGTCAATGAAGCACTCTTGGACTTGGCTAAACAACGGGCGCATGAAGCAGGTTTGACGATAGACTATTGTTTGGGTTCGGCGACGCATTTGCCTTGGGAAAATGAATCAATGGATGTTTGTATCGCCCCCGAACTTTTAGAACATGTCGTTGAGTGGGAAGCCTGCATTACAGAATTTACCAGGATATTGAAACCGAACGGCGTTTTGTATATCAGCACCGCCAATAAATTATGCCCGAAACAACAAGAGTTCAACCTGCCTTTTTATAGCTGGTATCCTGCCAAATTAAAACGCCATTTTGAAAACCTTGCCAGAACCACACGGCCAGATATTGCCGGTTATGCCACATATCCCGCCGTCAATTGGTTCAGTTTTTACCAATTGCGGGATGAATTCTTGAAATTAGGCATGGACTCTTATGACCGCTTCGACATCATGGATATTGACACGAAACCGGCTTATCAAAAAACCATCATAAAATTAATAAAACACAATGCCATCCTGCGATGGTTGGGGCATGTGGCGACCCCTGGCCTGCCGATGCTGGCGATAAAGAAGCCCTAATCAATGCGCGACCTATTTATCACCTTTGTCGTCCTTGCTGGTTGCGTCTATACGCTAAAAAAACCCTATATTGGTATCTTGCTTTGGTCATGGCTCAGTTATATGAACCCCCACCGCTTGGCGTATGGATTTGCTTACAATATGCCATTTGCACAAATTACCGCTTTGACCTTATTGGTTTCAATGGTTTTGTCAAAAGACACGCGCAAATTACCGGTCAATGGCTTGACCACAATCTGGATTGTGTTCGTTTTGTTTATGGGCTTGACTACGGTATTTGCCTATTTTCCAGATGCGGCCCAAACGCAATATTTAAGGATTGTTAAAATCCAGTTCATTGTGTTTTTAACCATGATGCTGATGACCGACCTTGAAAAAATACGGCAATTGATTTGGGTTATTGTCTTGTCCTTGGGCTATTTCAGCGTCAAAGGCGGGCTATTTACGCTATTGACCGGCGGTTCTTATCGGGTTTGGGGCCCGGAAAGCAGTTTTATTGAGGATAATAATAGCTTGGCAGTTGCCGTATTAATGACCATCCCATTAATGATTTATCTTTACCAATCTTCCCGGAAAAGCCTGATAAAAAAAGGCTTGCTCGTCGCCATTGTCCTTAGTTTGTTTACCGTATTGGGTAGCCAATCGCGGGGCGCGTTGCTTGCTATCGCTACTGTAGTGGCGTTCTTTTGGTTAAAAACGGATAAAAAAATGGTTTCTGGAATCCTTATCTTGATAATTTCAGGGACGATGTTGCTGTTTTTGCCCGAATCTTGGTTCCAAAGAATGGATACCATCCAAACTTACGACCAAGACGCTTCTGCAATGGGGCGTATAAATGCTTGGGAATACGCCTTCAATGCCGCCAACCACCAGTTGTTGGGCATGGGGCTTGACTCATGGAGCCTGGAAACTTTTTATTTGTACGCGCCTAATCCCAAAGATGTCCATGCCGCCCATAGCATTTATTTTAGTGTCTTGGCCGATCATGGTTGGATAGGTTTAATTTTATTCCTATCTATTTTCTTCATGACCTGGAGAAAATTGTCAAAAATAATCAAGGCCACCAGTAAAGACGATAATCTAAGTGAAATCAATAGCATGGCTAAAATGATCCAGGTGTCTTTACTGGCTTATTTTTCTGGCGGGGCTTTTTTGAGCCTATCCTATTTTGATTTGCCTTGGCATTTGGCAAGCTTGGTCGTGTTATTGGAAACCACCGTAACTCAACAAACCCCACCTAACCCCCTTCCCAAAACAGTCCCAACCCCAAACTAATCACTATGGACAACATCTCCAATAAAATGGCCAAGGGGGCGGCATGGATGGTCGCTTTTAAAATGGTCGAGCGCAGTATCGGGTTGGTCAGCACCATTATTTTGGTGCGTTTATTGGAACCAGGGGATTTTGGTTTGGTCGCCATGGCCAATGCTTTTTTAGGCTTATTGGTGTTGTTGACCAGTTTTAGTTTTGATGTTGCCTTAATCCAAAAATCCAATGCCGAACGCCACTTATATGACACCGCCTGGACGTTTAACGTTATCTTTGGGTTGTTGTTGGCACTGGCACTGGTTGTTGCCGCCATACCTGTGGCGCAATTTTATAACGAGGCGCGCCTGGAAAATATCCTTTATGTATTGGCAGTCAGCACTTTTCTGGGCGGCTTCGATAATATCGGCCCGGTGGCGTTTCGTAAAGATTTACAATTTCATAAAGAATTTTATTTTTTGCTCGCCAAAAAATTGGTGGGGTTTACCGTCTGTATGGTCTTGGCGTTTACCTTACGCAATTACTGGGCTTTAGTTTGTGGGGCGTCAGCCGGTAGGATTTTTGAAGTGCTGCTCAGTTATCGCGTACATCCTTACCGCCCCCGTTTTTGTCTGAGCGGACGCAAAGAACTGTTTGGTTTTTCGATGTGGTTGTTCGTTAATAACACCATCTTTTTTGCCTACCATCGCATGGCGGATTTTATTATCAGTAAGGTGGCTGGCAGCCATGCCCTTGGTGTTTATAGCATTGCTTACGAATTGTCCAATTTACCGACCACCGAATTGGTGGCACCGATCAATCGCGCGGTAATGCCTGGTTATGCCAAAATGGTCGATGATCCTGCCGCCCTCAGCCAAGGTTTTTTAAATGTATTATCGATGATTGCCTTATGTGCTATTCCGGCAGGTATCGGCATTGCGTTAGTCGCCGATTCAATGGTTGTTGTGGTGCTGGGGGATAAATGGCGGGAGTCTATTCCACTGATTCAAATTCTGGGGGTCTCCGGAGTATTTGTTGCCCTGCAAACTAATACCGGTTCTCTTTATATGGCTTTGGGTAAGCCTCATTTTTTAACGATGATTGCTTTAGTCCATCTTTTATTATTGTTCCTGCCGCTGTTAATCGTTTTGTTGGAGTGGCATGGTGTGACGGGTATAGCCGAAGCTTACTTGTACAGTAGCCTGGTCATTTGGCCGATTAATTTTTTTATTGTGGCGCGATTAATCAAACTGAGGTTTTTAGATTATCTTACCGTATTGTGGAGGCCTTTTCTGGCTTGTGCTTTAATGGTGGCAACAGTGACTTATACCAGAGGGTTTATAAATGACTATATAGCTAATATGGAAATCATTCGTTTGCCCATTGAAATAAGCTTAGGAGCGGTTACTTACATGTTGAGTATTTTGTTTTTGTGGTGGGCAAGCCGTTATCCTGATGGTGCTGAAAAATTTTTATTAAGCAAAATAAAAGGCTATATAACCGTTAATTGTTGAAAAAATTTTGGTAGTCCTGCAATCGGAATGATAATAGATTTGTCAATAAAATATTGCGATGACTGTACGCCTTGAAGTACGGGCATTCGACCCAATAAATCGGTAGGCTTGACTTTTTACAAATCATTCCGATTGCAGGACTACCAAAATTTTATTTTCTGCGAAAAGCCTTATTTTATGCGGATTGTAGTTTTCTCTCAAAGCCGCGTCGTTTAAGGCTTCCATAATTAACGGTGACATAGCCAAATAAAAATAAAACATTAAGATTCCCTTGGGGGCAATGTATGGAAAGAAAAATAAAATTATCCATAATATCCGTGAACTTATCGACTAATTGCACAAACAGGTGTTTGTTGTTGGCCAAAGCCTTAGAGAAAGATTATGAGATAGAGCTATTGGGCACGGCATTTGGGACGGGGACAAATTGGGGGAAAGGATTATGGCTTCCGCTTGAAAGTGAAAATTTGGAAATTAAGCAGGTACCTGGTGATTATTTTCCGGGTTATTTTGCCAGCATGGCTAAATTGATAAGCCAAATTACAGGCGATGTGGTTATTGCTTGCAAACCAAGATTGCCAAGCTATGGCATTGCTTTAGTCAACCGTTTGATAAAAAAAACACCTATTATCCTTGATGTCGATGATGACGAAATTGCCCAGACTTTACCCGGAAAAAAAGTCAAATTTCATAATTTTATTAGACATCCTAATGGTTACTGGGCAACAAGGTTAATGAATGTGTTTAGGCATTCGGCAGATGCCACATTTTGTGTTTCCAGCTATTTTCAAAGCAGATACGGTGGGGTTATTGTTCCGCATGGCCGGGAAGTTAATGGGCTGAAGCCTGGCATGTACAAAAGGGAAGATGTTGTTAATGATCTAGGAATTGATCCATCGAAAAAAACCATTGGCTTTATTGGCACTCCGCAAGCAGCTAAAGGTGTCCATAAAGTCCTTGAAGCGATCAATAAATTGAACAGAAAAGATGTGTTGTTCGTAATAGTCGGAGGGGATATATCAGAGCCTTATTTATCTGGATTATTAGCTGAATATCCAAACACCCTTATGGTCATTGGGCCGCAACCATTGGCAAAAATAGCCTACTACTACGCTGCAATAGATATAATTGTGTTACCTCAGGAAAATGTCAGCGTTAGTCTAGGGCAAATGCCTGCAAAACTTACCGATGCCATGGCGATGGCAAAACCTATTATCGCTTCGAGGATAGCAGACATTCCCCATTATATCCAAGATTGTGGCTTATTGATTGAGCCAGGAAGCGTCGATGAACTTGCGGATGCCATTCAGTGGCTTCTCAACCATCCCGATGAAGCAACATCAATGGGCTTAAAAGCAAGAAAAGCATTCGAGGAAAAAATGACCACCGATGTGATGTTAGCCACGATGAAAAAAGAAATTAATCGATGCCTAAGTGTATCGAATTATCCCAATAATTAGGACATATTATGTTAGCTGATTCCTATAACGACAAAATAAGCAAAGGCTATTTTTCAAATCCCAGAAAAGAAATGCTCCCTTTTTTACCCAAAAAATGCCATCGCCTACTAGATGTCGGGTGTGGAGGAGGGGATTTTGGTGCACTGGTCAAAAGGGAAAAAAATGCTGAAGTTTGGGGTGTCGATTTGAGTACCCGTGCCATTGAACGGGCTAGGGACAATCTCGACCATGCAATTTTAGGGGAATTTTCACCTTCCATCGCATTGCCTGATGCTTACTTTGATGTGATTACGTTTAATGACAGTCTTGAACATTTTCCAGATCCGATGCCCGCACTGCAACTATGCAAAACAAAATTGGCACCTGGCGGTTGTATTATTTGCTCATTGCCCAATGTCCGCTATATCGACAATGTCATTCATTTTCTTATTGATATGGATTGGAAATACGAAGATTCTGGGATATTGGATTACACACATTTAAGATTTTTCACAAAAAAAAGTATGGAACGATGGTTTATTGACGCTGGCTATAAGGTTGAGTCTATTACTGGGATCAATCCACATTACTGGTCAGGCAAAAAAATATTTTTATTGCGCTTGTTTTTTGGGAAGTATGTAGAAGACATGAAGTATCTTAATTATGTGGTTATCGCAAGGCCATAATATTTGATGTCCCCTAACTTTAAATTCTATAAATAATGTCTAAAAAATGGCTGTTTATTTTACCTTGGGAGCCAAACTTCGCCGGCGGGGTCAATCATGTTGTCTTCAATCTGATCAATAAATTGGAAACAAATGAAGCCATAAAGCCGGAACTACTCATTGCCCAAAAATCCGGTCTATTTGGGCTTGCCAAAACCCCCGTGCATTATTCTTTACTCGCGAATCCTAGTTGGAACCCAGGAATTTTGGGGTTGGCAATTTATTTAATCAAATCACCATTATTGCTTTACAAATTACATCGCCTAATCGCTTCCAATACTGAGTGTGTCAACCTCCATTATGTTACGTTGGATGCCATCAACTTTGTTTTTCTAAAAAAACTAGGTTTGTTTAAAGGGAAAATCATCTTGTCTTTTCACGGCAGTGATCTACTGCCGTTGAAAAAATCAGCGGGTATTGAAAAATGGCTATGGCATTATGTGTTCAGAAACGTTGATTTTATGGTCAGTTGTTCAAGGCGTTTGTCAGAAGAGCTTTCCGAATATATCAACAACCCTCGTTTAGCCAATAAAATTAAAACAATACATAATGGAGTCGATATTGGGCAACTGGAAACGGCTTTAGTAGATGCTAGAAAATCACCGCCGGATATAAGCAAAGATTCAAAAATTATTCTGAATGTAGGCACATTTCAGTTTATAAAAGGCCAAGATGTCCTCATAAAAGCTTTTGCCAAATTAAAGCTTCATCACAAACACTTAAAGTTAATTTTAATTGGCTTTGTCAACGACCATCTTGAGCATTGCGAACGCTTAACTAGTGAATTAAATTGCAAAAATGACGTTGTTTTTATTAAAAATTTGGCTCATGAATCAGTCTTGGATTATTTCCAAGAAGCCGACATTTTTTGCTTACCATCTCGTCGTGAAGCATTTGGTATAGTTTTACTAGAAGCAGGCTACTATTCCTGTCCTGTTGTTGCGTCAAATGTGGGTGGCATCCCCGAAATTATAGATCACGGCGAAAATGGCTATCTGGTGCCGCCAGATAATGTTGATGAACTGGCAAATGCGATTGGCTATTTGCTTGAAGACAGCCACTTGGCTAAACAAATGGGCAAGCGGCTTAATGAAAAAGTAAGGAAAAATTTTACTTGGGACAACGCTTGTTCTGCCTATCTGGAGCTATTATCCGGTTGATGTCCCGCTACTTAACGTTAATCGGCAACAGGTCAGATTACATGGCGTTATTCCTTCCAAGCCCCCAGTTTCTCCAGTTTTTGTTTTAAAGCATTAGGTGTTTTAGCGTCTTGCTGATAAGCAATTTTGGCGTATTTGACCGCCTCTTCATAGCGTTTGAGGTCGATCAACAAAAAACTGAACGAATAGGCAACCTTGGCATTTTTAGGGTCTATCGCCAAGGCTTTTTGGTAATATTTCGCGGCCTCATCCGTATGTCCGGTTTTTCGTAGATAGTGTCCAAATAACGAGTAACTCCCAACATCTTCGGGGCTAAAACGAATGGCGCGTTGTAAATAACATTCGGGTGGCGTGGATAGCTTGCCAGGGGTTATTTTTTTATTGATGTTGAGTTGGTATTTGATGATGCTGAGCAGGGCGCGATGGTGGTTGGGCCAAGCACGGAGGGTGTAGTTTAGGTCGCCTTCCAAAGTGCTGCTTTTACCGTTGAGTAAATTTTCCACCTCTGGCGTAAAATGCGCCCCTTCTACGATATGTAATTGCTCATCTAAACCGGCACGGTGGCTATAATCATAAGGCCCAAAGCCTTGTCCCCCGCCATTGCAAGGCAAACCTTCCAAAGTCGCCCCGACCCAAGGCGCGGAATTTCCCCATGACTTTATGGCAATAAGCATAAGTGCAATAAAGAGTAATTTCTTAAATTTCATTTCAATATTCCCCCAAAACCGAAGACCTCAACGGTGACAGAGTTTATAGCGATATGCACTCTGGTGCAACGCTGGCAATCGTTGGTTTGCGGCTAACTGCCGCCCTGAAGCAGGCGGCCTAGTGGCGGGTATTTGTGTTGGTGCCTATGATTTTTTCAGGTAGTGCGGAAGCAGTGCAATATCTACGCTAACCCAATGGGTTGCCGATTAAGGTCAATGGCGAGGTTTATTTGGTTATTCAGTCCATCAGACAGATAGGGATTATGTTCAATTATTCAACAACCAGTCATTAGGCGGGGCAGGAAAATGCTTGATTTGCCATTAATGCAGGGCAGGGCTTCCAGATTTATAAAATCCGGGGGCGGGGTTTTGAAACCCCGTCCTTAAGGTTTCAAAATCGCTATAGGTACTAAAAACGTTACGGAACGGGTAACAAACCCGTTCCAGCTCGCGTTATTCTATAAATGTTAAAAAAGTTATGAACCCCTACTTATTTAATGGCTTTGAAGCCAATGTCCGTACGGTAATAAATCCCGTTCCAATTTATCTTGCCAGCCAGTTCATAAGCCTTGCGTTGTGCCGTGGCAATATTATCGCCCAAGGCGCAAGCGCATAAGACCCGCCCACCGGCTGTGACAATATCATCGCCGACTTGCGCGGTGCCGGCATGGAAGATTTTGCAATCGTCGCTGTCATCCGCCGCCAAACCGGAAATGATTACGCCTTTTTGATACGCATCAGGATAACCGCCCGACGCCAACACCACGCCTAAGGCGGCGCGGTCATCCCACTCGCTGGTGGTTTTATCCAATTCGCCCGCCAACGCCGCCAAGCACAACTCCACCAAATCGGATTTTAACCGCATCATAATCGGCTGGGTTTCAGGATCGCCGAAGCGGCAGTTGAATTCCAACACTTTAATCGCGCCGTTTGGTGAGATCATCAAACCGGCGTACAAAAAGCCCGTGTACGGAATGCCATCCGCCGCCATGCCGTCCAGCGTGGGCATGATGACTTCGCGCATAGTGCGTTCGTGGACTTCTGGCGTGACTACAGGCGCGGGCGAATACGCGCCCATGCCGCCCGTGTTCGGGCCTTTGTCGCCGTTATCGCGGGCTTTGTGGTCTTGCGAGGTTGCCATTGCCAAGGCGTGTTTGCCATCGGCGATGACGATAAAACTGGCTTCTTCGCCGACTAGAAATTCCTCGACCACCACGCGATGCCCCGCTTCGCCAAAAGCATTGCCCGCGAGCATGTCTTCCACAGCAGCAATGGCTTCTTGTTCGGTTTGCGCGACAATCACGCCTTTGCCTGCCGCCAAGCCATCGGCTTTAACGACAATAGGTGCGCCTTGTTGTTTGATGTAAGCAATGGCTAAGTCTTTGTCGGTGAAGCTTTGGTAAGCGGCGGTCGGGATGCCGTGGCGGCTTAAGAAATCTTTACAAAATGACTTTGAGCCTTCCAATTGCGCCGCCTGTGCGGTCGGGCCAAAGCACTTGAGCCCAGCGGCTTGGAATTGGTCAACAATGCCCAACACCAACGGCACTTCGGGGCCGACGATGGTCAAGCCGATGGCGTTGTCTTGGGCAAACACCAGCAACGCCGGAATGTTATCGACCGCAATGGCGACGTTTTCGATGCCAGGTTCTGAAGCCGTGCCGGGGTTGCCGGGCGCGACAAAGACTTTAGTTACATTAGGTGATAGTCTGGCTTTCCAAGCAAGGGCATGTTCGCGCCCGCCGCTGCCGACGATGAGGATGTTCATGGTTTAGGTTCTCAAAGGTTAAATAGCCGTCTGTTTTTTGGAAAAATAACGGACGTTAGGAAGGTTTTCAAAATGGTCGTCAGCCGTAACAAGCCCAGCATTTTCTTGCTCGGCGGTTGCGTAAATGATGGCATCGGCAAAGCTTAAGCGATAGTGTTGTGACAATGCCGAAGTCCGTAGCGCCAGTGCTTGGGTAAAGGCAACAATGCTTGCCTGTTGGGTATAAGCAATGAATTTCTAAAGCCATTGCTTCAGATCGTTCCCGACAAATCCATTTATGCAGTTCATATAGGATGGTAGTAGGTATGATTAACCGTTCAGGTTTGAGCAAATACGGTTCAAATTCACTCGCCAAAACGCCGTCGGTCAACCATTCTATCCAACCGCAAGTGTCAACGATGATCATATCCTGTCGCTACGGTCTCGAATGTTGTCGGCATTTGCACCTTTTAAAATGCCGCGTAAGGATTTTGGCATGGCTTGTTGCGGAACTAACGCGATGAAATCCTCTTTCAAGACAACATTAAACGTTTGTCCGGCTTGTAAATGCAGGGAATCGACAATTTCTTTAGGAATCACAACTTGGTTTTGGTTTGAAAGCGTTGCTTCTAACATGATTTTAACTCCTGAATAGCGGCGGTTTTCACTTCTTGCCAAGATAGTACATCATTTGGATTGGCGAGATAATCCTCAAGCCTGCGGCCCAGTTCCGCACGTTGCGATTCAGTCAGTGGTGGTGTGGCATCATGGCTGGCAATGTTGTCCCAGATGGCTTCAACCAGCTCTATTTGTTCGTTAATGTTGAGGTTTTTCGCTTGTTGTAAGAGTTGGGTGTTCATTGTTTTTACTCCAGTAAACCGTATTTCATAACTAATCATGCCGCAAGAAAGCTGTAAATGTAGGTTGGGTTAGCGATAGCGTAACCCAACAGCGTAGCGGTGTGCCGCTCCGAAGTGTTGGGTTACGGCTATCGCCTAACCCAACCTACGGAAAATATTTTATATGGGGCAATAATTCTTTAACCAGTTTTTCGTAACCATTCATACCGCAACAGGTGGTTGGAAAAACGACACATGCGTTCCGGCTTTGGCGTGTAATACCAATCCCAACAAGTTTTCATATTTAAAGCATAGGATTATACTTGAGCTTTAAAGTAAAGACTAAAGAAAGGAGGCCGCCATCTCACGCCCAAAACAATTCCCCTTATCGCTCCAGGC